>NZ_OZ246016.1:3296332-3955599 GCF_965230735.1 Motiliproteus sp. | reverse complement strand
AGACCGTGACGCAATTACCGATCGGGGTGTTAAGTTCGTGGGAAACACCGGCCACCAATGAACCCAGCGCCGCCATCCGATCGGCCCGGGCCAGCTCGGTCTGGGTCTGTTTGACCTTCTCCAGTGCCTGCTCAAGGTCGACGGTGCGCTCGGCAACCCGCAGCTCCAGTTCGTTATTGAGCCGGATCAGGGCCGCCTCCGCCTCGCGTTGCTCGGTGATATCCCGGGCCAGCCCCAGGTAGCCGACGATCTGGCCCGCGGGTGAGCGCACCGAGGTGACCACCAGTGAGACCGCCAGTCGGCGGCCGTCCTTGCGAACATAGTGCCAGTCACGGGTTTCGGCGCCTTCGAGTCGTGCCTTGTAGACGAAGGTTTCGAATGGCGTCAGGGGCTTGCCCAGTTCCTGTTCCAGTTCGTGCCGGCGTTTGTTCACCTCCTCTTCGACATGGATCAGCATCGGCGTTTCGATCCCGACCACCTCGTCGGCCCGGTAACCGAGCATCTGCTCGGCGCCGCGATTAAACAGGGTAATGGTTCCCTTGACCGTGGTGGCGATCACCGACACCTCATGGGCGGCATCGAGTACGGATTGCAACTCCTGATGCTTCATCGCCAGGGCGCTTTCCGCCTCGAGACGATCGCTGATGTCCATGAAGGTCCAGATCGAGTCGTACTTGTCGCCATGTTCGATCAGCTGGCCGGCCCGCATCACGTTGACGGTCGAGCCATTTTTGCGCTGGTAGCTCACCTCCTGCTCGATCCGTTGGCTGAGCTGAACTTCGGGATAGAGCCGTTTGCCGTCGTCAACCCAGCTTTGGTGGTCCGGGTAGAGGATCTCGGTCGACTGACCGATCAGCTCGTCCGGGTTGTCGTAGCCGAGGATTTCGGCCAGTTTCGGATTGCAGGTCAGAATCTTACGGTCACGCAGCCGGGCGATCCCCACCTGGGCATACTGGAAGATCAGCTGAAACTCGAGCAGCAGCTGTTGAATGCGATGCTCAATCCCCTTGCGGGCGGTGATATCGGTGAACGAGATTACATAGCCGTCGGGGATCGGGGTGCCGCGAATATCCAGCACGGTACCGTTGGGCCGGGTGCGTTCCATCGACATCGTCTGGCGCTGTTTGACGTGACTCATCAAGGCTTCTGCTTGATGCAGGGTCTCCTCGGAGACGTACTCGCCACGTTCGAGGTTGTGCTGGTAGATCTGCTCCAGGGTGACCCCTTCGCGGCTGATAAGCTCGGGCGGTAACTCGACCAGTTGGGTGAAGCGGCTGTTGTAGTACATCAACTCGGCTTGCTGATTGAACACAACCACGGCGAACGGGAAATGCTCGATCACCGTACGCAGGCGGTCGTGACTCAGGCGCAGTTTCTCCAGCGCTTTCTGTTCCGATAGAACGGCGTTGTTGCGAAGGGTGATGTCCTGCAGGGTTTCGATCGCACCGATCACCTGGCCCTGGTCGTCATGGATGGGGGATGCGCTGAAGTAGAGCCAGACGCCATCGCCGATCTCGGGGAAGAAGTCTTCCGCCTCGTAGCTGCCGGGAACTACGTCAGAGCGGCGGTATTTGCCTTCGTAATAGTCGCCGATGCGATTCTCGATATCACCGGAGATCACCAGGTCGGCCATCACCGGACGTTCACTGGGATAAAAGGGCTTCCATTGATCGCAGCTGCCCAGCATATCGGAAGCAGGGACTTTGAGAATCTGTTCGCAGGCACGATTCCAGTGCACGATTCGGTGCTGGGCGTCGAGCACAAAGGTTGGCACCGGTGAAGCCTGAACGATCTCCTCCAGCGACAACAGCGACGGATTGATGGGGATGCTGTCCTTCAACGTCTCCGGTTACCTGGCAGCAGTTGGCGTCAGTCGCACCATGGGTCATGCCCTGAGCGGCTATGGATACCGTTAAGAATAGGTGAAAAAAACGAGCGGGTATAAAGGGCTGCAACGAAACAGGGGCCCGAAGGCCCCTGTTGGTGTGCGAAAAGTGCAGAGGTGAATCAGCTGTCAGCTTCGCGTGCGATCGCACGGTAGGCGATGTCGGTGCGGTAGCTCATCCCTTCCCAGCTGATCTGCTTGACCAGTTCGTAGGCGCGGGCCTGGGCATCGGTGACCGACTCACCCAGTGCGGTGGCGCAGAGCACCCGGCCACCGGCGGTTACGACCTGACCATCCTTGTCGGCAGTACCGGCGTGGAACACTTTGGTGCCTTCGGCGGTTTCAGCCGGCAGGCTGATCGCATCGCCTTTCGGGTAGCTGGCCGGGTAGCCGTTGGCGGCCAGCACCACGCCGACGCTCGGGCGGGGATCCCACTCGGCGGAGGTTTGATCCAGTTGCTTGGCCAGTGCGGCTTCGCAAAGCTCAACCAGGGAGGACTTCAGACGCAGCATGATCGGCTGGGTTTCCGGATCACCGAAGCGGCAGTTGTACTCGATCACCTTGGGGGTGCCGTCGGCCATGATCATCAGACCGGCGTACAGGAAACCGGTGTAGCTGTTGCCTTCGGCGGCCATGCCGCGAACGGTCGGCAGGATCACTTCGTTCATGATCCGGGCATCGATCTCGGGGGTGACGACCGGAGCCGGGGAGTAGGCACCCATACCACCGGTGTTGGGGCCCTGATCGCCGTCCAGCGCTCGCTTGTGGTCCTGGCTGGTGGCCATCGGCAGGACGTTGTCACCGTCGACCATGACGATGTAGCTGGCCTCTTCGCCATCGAGGAACTCCTCGATGACGACACGGCAACCGGCGTCGCCGAAGACGTTACCGGACAGCATGTCGCGTACCGCGGTTTCGGCTTCTTCGAGGGTCATTGCCACGATAACGCCCTTACCGGCGGCCAGGCCGTCTGCTTTAACCACGATCGGCGCACCTTTCTCACGCAGGTAAGCCAGAGCCGGCTCGACCTCGGTAAAGTTCTGGTATTCGGCGGTCGGAATCTGCTGGCGGTCCAGGAAGTCCTTGGTAAACGCCTTGGAACCTTCCAGCTGGGCTGCACCGGCAGAAGGGCCGAAGATCGCCAGACCTTCCGCCTGGAACTTGTCGACCACACCCTCAACCAGCGGTGCTTCCGGGCCGACGATCGTCAGGTCGATGGCGTTTTCCTTGGCAAACGCGATCTGGGCGTCGAAATCCATCACATCGATAGCGACGTTGCTGACCTTGGCATCCAGTGCGCTGCCGGCATTACCCGGGGCCACAAACACCTCGGTGACCCGCTCATCGCGCGCAGCCTGCCAGGCCAGTGCGTGCTCACGGCCGCCACTACCCAATACCAATACTTTCATGTTGTTTCCTCGAAAATTCTTAGACCCTGAAGTTAATCGAAGAGTAAAGCGTTGCGAGCGAAGGCCAGATTAGGCGAAAGCCGGTGAAGAAGCGCAGCCTACACATAGTAGGTGAGCATTCTGAACCGACTTTCAACGACAGCTGGCCGAGCGCAGTAGCTTTACATTCGATTAATGGCGGAAGTGACGCATTCCTGTGAACACCATGGCGATACCCGCTTCATTCGCCGCCGCAATCACCTCGTCATCACGCATCGAACCACCCGGCTGGATCACCGCGGTGATACCGGCCTTGGCCGCAGCGTCGATTCCGTCGCGGAACGGGAAGAAGGCGTCGGATGCCATCACCGAACCGGGCACTTCCAGGTTCTCATCGGCGGCTTTGATGCCGGCGATCTTGGCGCTGTAAACACGGCTCATCTGGCCGGCACCCACACCGATGGTCTGGCCGTTCTTGGCGTAAACGATAGCGTTGGACTTAACGTACTTGCCCACCTGCCAGGCAAACAGCAGGTCGCGTAGTTCCTGTTCGGTCGGGGCACGCTCGGTGACCACCTTGAGCTCGTCGGCGTTGACCATGCCCAGGTCGTTGTCCTGGACCAGCAGGCCACCATTGACGCGCTTGTAGTCGAACGACGCGGCACGCTCGGCGTCCCACTGGCCGCACTCGAGCAGACGAACGTTCTTCTTGGCGCTGACTACGTCGGAGGCTGCCTGGGACACGCTCGGGGCGATGATCACTTCAACGAACTGACGGTCGATGATCGCCTTGGCGGTCGTCTCGTCCAGCTCACGGTTGAAGGCGATGATGCCGCCGAAGGCCGAGGTCGGGTCGGTCTGGTAAGCCAGGTTGTAGGCGTCCAGGATGTTGTCGCCGATCGCCACACCGCAGGGGTTGGCGTGCTTGACGATGACACAGGCCGCTTCCTGGAACGGCTTGACGCACTCCAGGGCCGCATCGGTGTCGGCAACATTGTTGAACGATAGCTCTTTACCCTGCAGCTGGCGAGCGGTGGAAACCGACGGCTCAGCCGGGTTCTTCTCGACGTAGAAGGCGGCACGCTGGTGCGGGTTCTCGCCGTAGCGCATCTCCTGGGCTTTGATGAACTGGGTGTTGAAGGTGCGCGGGAAGTCGGACGGCGTGTCGCTGTCGTGATCCAGACGGTTACCCAGGTAGTTGGCGATGGCACCGTCGTAAGCGGCGGTGTGCTCGAACGCCTGTACCGCCAGATCGAAGCGGGTGGTCTGGCCCAACTGGCCGTCGTTGGCCTGCATCTCGCTCAGTACGCTGTCGTAGGACTCGGCGTTGACGACGATGGCCACAAAGGCATTGTTCTTGGCCGCTGAGCGAACCATGGTCGGACCACCGATATCGATGTTTTCGATCGCCATCGGCAGGGTGCAGTCGTCACGGGCGATGGTCTGCTCGAACGGGTACAGGTTGACCACCACCATATCGATCGGGTTGATGCCGTGCTCTTCCATCACCGCGTCGTCCTCGCCGCGACGGCCGAGGATGCCGCCGTGGACTTTCGGGTGCAGGGTCTTGACCCGACCGTCCATCATCTCCGGGAACTGGGTGTAGTCGGAAACCTCAACGGCGGCGACATTGTTGTCGCACAGCAGCTTGTAGGTACCGCCGGTGGAGAGAATCTCAACGCCTTGGGCGCTCAGACCCTGGGCGAATTCGACGATTCCGGTTTTGTCGGACACGCTGATCAGCGCGCGACGGACCTTGATCGGGTTCAGTTGTGAGTCGGGCATCGATATGGGCTTCTATCTGAAAGTTAACGGGAAAGGGTTGACTGGCCGGTTACAGCAGGCCGTATTGCTTGAGCTTTTTGCGCAGCGTGCCGCGGTTCAGGCCCAGCACCTCGGAGGCTTTGGTCTGGTTGTCACGGGTGTACTGCATGACCGCTTCAAGCAGAGGCGCTTCGATCTCGTTCAGAACCAGCTCGTAAACGTTGCAGGCCGGCTGACCATCGAGCTGCTTAAAGTAGTTCTCCATCGCCTCGGAAACGCTGTGACGCAAGCGCTTGGGTTGGTTCGGCTCGTTGGCCGCGCTGTCGGACAGCTGAAGTGGAGTTTCT
The DNA here is from genome assembly GCF_965230735.1 of Motiliproteus sp. Classification (GTDB taxonomy): domain Bacteria; phylum Pseudomonadota; class Gammaproteobacteria; order Pseudomonadales; family Balneatricaceae; genus Motiliproteus. The sequence goes on along the minus strand of NZ_OZ246016.1, from coordinate 3,950,215 downwards.
TGTTCGGTCACGATTTGGGTGCTACCTAGTGTCATTGAATATTATGCCGCTACTGTTGCCGGGCGACGGGCGGTGAAGAATTCACCCACCGCATCCAGCTGTGGTTGTGGTTGCTCAAGAAGATTAAATCTACGTCTGAAATCCTTTGCCAGTGTTGCCTGCTCATCGGACTGTTGCGGCAGAGCCGCCAGGTACCAGCCCAGATGCTTGCGGGCGATCCGAACCCCGGCAACCTCGCCGTAGAAACCGTGCAGTGCCGTCAGATGGCGCTGTAAGATGGCCTCGACCTGGTGGTCGTCCGGGTCCGGCAGTTGCTCGCCGGTGGCTAGGAAATGGTTGATCTGGGAAAAGATCCACGGCCGTCCCTGGGCCGGTCGTCCGATCATGACCGCGTCAGCGCCGGTATGATCTAACACGCTGCGCGCCTTGACCGGACTGTCGATATCGCCGTTGGCCAGCAACGGAATCGAGATCGCCTGCCGAATATCGGCGATGGTGTCGTATTCGGCCTGGCCTCGATAGCCGCAGGCGCGGGTTCGTCCGTGCACGGCCAGGGAGGCGATGCCGCTCTGCTCGGCAATGCGGGCGATACGAACGCCGTTACGGTTGGAGGTGTCCCAGCCGGTACGGATCTTCAGGGTGACCGGTACCTCAACGGCATCGACCACGGCCTGCAGGATATCGCGCACCAGTGCCTCGTCACGCAGCAATGCCGATCCGGCTGCTTTATTGCAGACCTTCTTCGCCGGACAGCCCATATTGATATCGATAATCTGGGCGCCGCGTTCGACATTAAGCTGCGCAGCTTCGGCCAGCATCTGCGGATCACCGCCGGCGATCTGGACCGTGCGCGGTTCCGCTTCGCCATCGTGATTCAGGCGTGAGCGGGACTTGCGGCTGTTCCATAACCGTTTATCGGCGGTCACCATCTCTGAGGGGGTCAGTCCGGCTCCATGTTCCCGACAGAGTCGACGAAACGGCAGGTCGGTGACGCCGGCCATCGGGGCCAGGACCGCACGCGCGTCTATGTTGTAGGGACCGATTTGGAACACGCCAACCTCAATCATGGGCAACCGAGGTTGCGATTACTGGGTGCAGAATTTCAGAAATCCGGCAACAGCAAAGCCTATCGATCTGATCGCAGATCGATGCTGGAAACTGTGCTCGGATAGGGCGCTTATAATACCCGCAGAGTCCCGTATGGGAAAGGGTGAATTGTCTATTTGCTGTACAAATTGACGGCTTTGGCGGGCAGGAACTGCAACTGGTAGTTGGGGGCCTGGGAGCCCGGATCGAGTAGCTCCAGTTGAATCTGCACCGGGCTGTTGCTGGGCATCAGCTCGCCGGGTTGGATATCACCGCCCAGGTATTCGCGGGGTTGGAAGATGCGTGCTGCCCGCAGGGTCTCGTCGAGGCCGCTGAAACTCAGTTTCAGAGCCGGGAACGGCTGTTCGAACGGGGCCAGATTCAGCAGCGTCAGGTGCAGGCTCAGGGCGTTAGTATAGTCCGGATGCTGGCGTACCAGCAGTTGCTGACTGCGGATACTGGGCAAGTCTTGACGGGGCGGCAACTGGCAGTCGATCCGCTGACAAACCTGGCCATAGAACTGACCCAGCTGCGGGTGCTGAGACAGGCTGTCGCGCTCAAACCAGAGGACCTGGCCGGCCAATCCCGCCAGCGCCAGCAGCACCAACAGGACCCAGGCCAGGGTGACCGCCGAACGGCGGGGGCGTTCGGTCGACAGAATCAGCGATTCGCGGGGGATGCCCGCGTCGAGCATCGATGAGCCTTCCAGATGCTGGTCGGCGCTGAAGATCTTGAGGCAGTTGCCGCAGCGCACCTGACCCCCGGCGGCGTTGAGCTGTTCGTTACTGAGCTCAAAACGGGTGTGGCAGGCGGGGCACTGGGTAATAAATGACTGCGACATCAATGCTCTCTATCACGACGGCCTGTTAGGGATGTCCATCAGCGCCGGATCGATCACCGATCAGCGGCGGACTCCGGTCAATCGTACCCAATCTTCGCGCACGACGGGAGTCTCTAGTTCAAACCAGGGGCGATAGGCTTCAATCAGACCGTCGGTCTGGCTGGCCAAGAGCCCTGATAGGGCCAGGCGGCCACCGGGCTTAACCAGTGCTTGGATCGTTGGCGCCAGCTCGACCAGCGGACCGGCGAGGATGTTGGCCACCAGTAGATCGGCCGGTTGTTGCTGGTACTGCTGCGGCAGTTTGTCCGGGTAGTAGAGCTCGATCCGTTGGCTGTCGATCCCGTTACGCTCGGCGTTGTCGCGACTTGCCTGCAGCGCTTGAGGATCGATATCGGTACCGATCATCTTGTCGGCCCCCAGCAGCAGAGCGGCGATGCCGAGAATACCGGAACCACAGCCGTAGTCGATCAGGGTGGTGCCGTCGAGTGCCTGGCCTTCCAGCCACTCCAGGCAAAGCGCCGTGGTCGGGTGGGTACCGGTGCCGAAAGCCAGGCCTGGATCCAGCATCAGGTTGGCGGCATCGGGGTCGGGGACCGGCTTCCAACTGGGACAGACCCAGAGGCGTTGGCCGAACTGCATCGGCTGGAAATTATCCATCCAGGCCCGCTCCCAATCCTTGTCTTCGACCAGTTCGGTCTTGTGGGGCGGGAAGTCCTGATCGGGCTGAATCTGTTGATGGCCCTGTTTGAGTTGTTCGATGACCCAGTTCATGTCGGTCTCGGCATCAAACAGGCCGGTGATACGGGTTCGATCCCACAGAGGGGTGGTACCCAGCTCGGGCTCGAACAGGGGTTGGTCGGCGGCATCTTCGAGGGTGACCGCGCAGGCACCGGTTTCGAGCAGCAGGTCTTCGTATTGTTCGCTCAGCTGCGGTGGGGTTTCGAGTTTCAGTTGCAGCCAGGGCATGGCAGACCTCGTCGGAAAGGGGCCCTTGAGATTGAAAGGGCCAAAATATCAAAGTATCAAAATAAAGAAGCCCTCATAAGAGGGCTTCGATCAGAAGGTAGCGCGGGGATCAGAGTCCCAGCTTCTCCTCCAGGTAGTGGATGTTGACGCCGCCCTTCTGGAAGTGGGGGTCGCGAACGATCTCCTGCTGCAGCGGGATATTGGTCTTGATGCCGTCGATCAGCATCTCGTCCAGCGCGTTCTTCATCCGAACCAGCGCGCCTTCACGATCCTCGGCGTGGGTGATCAGTTTGGCGATCAGCGAGTCGTAGTAGGGCGGTACCTTGTAGCCACTGTACAGGTGAGAGTCGACCCGCACACCCAGGCCGCCGGGGGCGTGGAAGTGGTTGACCGGTCCCGGACTGGGCAGGAAGGTCTTCGGATCTTCGGCGTTGATGCGGCACTCGAAGGCGTGGCCGTTGAGCTTCACATCTTCCTGCTTGATCGACAGCGGCAGGCCGCTGGCGATCTTCAGCTGCTCTTTAACGATGTCGATGCCGGTAACCATTTCGGTGACCGGGTGCTCGACCTGAACACGGGTGTTCATCTCGATAAAGTAGAAACCACCGTCTTCGTACAGGAACTCAAAGGTACCGGCGCCACGGTAGTTGATCTCGATACAGGCATCGACACAGCTTTGAAGTACCTGGGCACGGGCTTCTTCGTCGATATACGGCGCCGGGGCTTCCTCGACCACCTTCTGGTGACGGCGCTGCATCGAGCAGTCGCGGTCGTACAGGTGGATCGCATTGCCTTGGCCGTCGGCCAGTACCTGAACTTCGACGTGACGCGGATTCTGCAGATACTTCTCCATATACACGGTATCGTCACCGAAAGCCGCCTTGGCTTCGGTGCGGGTGATATGGATCGAGTTCATCAGCGCCGCTTCGGTGTGAACCACCCGCATGCCGCGACCACCACCACCGGCGGCAGCCTTGATGATCACCGGGTAGCCGATCCGCTGAGCGATCTTGGCGGTACGCTCGGCGTTGTCGTCAAGCGGCCCGTCGGAGCCGGGAACGGTCGGAACGCCGGCCTTCTTCATCGCTTCGATGGCGGCAACCTTGTCGCCCATCATGCGGATGGTGTCGGCTTTTGGACCGACGAAGACGAAACCGGAGTTTTCAACCTGATCGGCAAAATCGGCGTTTTCGGCCAGGAAGCCGTAGCCGGGGTGGATCGCCATCGCATCGGTGACTTCACCGGCGCTGATCAGGCTGGGGATGTTCAGGTAGCTGTCGGTCGACGGGTTGGGTCCGATACAGACCGCTTCGTCGGCCAAGCGCACGTGCATCAGGTCACGGTCGACCTGAGAGTGCACCGCCACCGTCTTGATGCCCAGTTCGCGGCAAGCACGCAGGATACGCAGTGCGATCTCGCCGCGGTTGGCAATAATGACTTTGTCCAACATAGATGATGACCTTCAGACGGTGGGTGATTAACCGATAGTAACCAGCGGCTGATCGTATTCGACCGGCTGGCCGTCGTCGACCAGGATCGCGGTAATGGTGCCGGACTTGTCGGCTTCGATCTGGTTCATCATCTTCATCGCTTCAACGATACAGATAACATCACCGGCCTTGACCTGCTTACCGACTTCGATGAACGACGGAGCGCCCGGTGACGGTGAGCGGTAGAAGGTGCCGACCATCGGCGATTTCACGGCGTGACCATCAATTTCGGGCTCGGCCGGGGCGGCCGGGGCGGCCGGAGCAGCTGGTGCTGCCGCAGCGACCGGGGCGGCAGCAGGCGCCGGCGCAGCGATGGCGACCGGGGCGGCAGCGGCAACCGGTTGGATGCTGGAGGTGCGGCTGATGCGGACTGACTCTTCGCCTTCCTTGATTTCAATTTCGTTGATATCGGACTCTTCGAGCAGTTCGATCAGCTTCTTAACTTTGCGGATGTCCATTGTGTGTCTCTGTAATTGATTATCGGTTTTGATAAACGTATTTCTAAGTTCTCCCCGCTAGGGGAGTGTTCAGCGGTCTGACTCCAGGCTGCGTAGTGCTGCCTGCAGTGCCAGTTCGTATCCCTGTGCCCCCAGTCCACAAATCACCCCGACCGCGAGATCGGAAAAGTAGGAGTGGTGGCGGAAGGGTTCGCGCTGATGGACGTTGGACAGATGGATTTCGATAAAGGGGATCGCCACCGCCGCCAGGGCATCGCGGATGGCGACGCTGGTATGGGTGAAGGCGGCGGGATTGATCAGGATGAAATCGATCTGTTCGTCACGGGCCCGGTGGATACGCTCGATCAGTTCATGCTCGGCGTTGCTTTGAAAGTTCTCGAGTCGATGGCCAGTCGCCTGGGCCTGCTGCTGCAGGTTGTTGGCGATATCATCCAGCGTGGTCGCGCCGTAGATCTGGGGTTCGCGGGTGCCCAACAGGTTCAGATTCGGACCGTTCAGCACCAGTAGATTGGCCATGGGATTCCTCGTTGACGCCACCGGGGAGGCGCAAAAAGTGGTAGTTTGACGTAATCATGGCGGGGAGTCTAGTTATTAGTGTTTTTTCTGTAGATCAGCGGATTTAGCAACAAGATTCCCACATTTTAACCGGCTAAGACCGCCTTGATGGCCTGTTGTTCCCGAGTAGCCGTGCTATGATGCCGAATCGGTTAAAAAAGGATAATTTCAGGATGAGCAAAGCCAGAATCGCAGCACTGTTGTTGATTGCGCTGGGTTTGGCCGGTTGCACCTCCGGACCGCCTGCGGGCAAGGCGGCTCAAGTGCGGGTGGAGGAACGTTCCAGCCCCTCTCGTAGCACCTCGCCCCCCTCCATGACGGCGGCGGAAAAAGTTCGGGTGATGGAAGTCCTGGACCTGCTTGACCGGGCCGATCAGGCATTTAAAGCCAAGCGTCTGACGTCACCGCAAGGCAATAATGCATTGGGGTACTACCAGCAGGTACTGCAGATCATACCGGGCTATCAGGAAGCGGAGCAGGGCATAGAGCGTATCGCCGAGCGTTACCTGCACTGGGCCGAGGCCGCTATCGCCGAAGGGCGCATCGGTGCCGCCCGAAACTATCTGGCCAAGTCCCGTCAAATCAATCCCGACTCGACTGAACTGAAGCGAGTTCAGCAACGTCTTAAATCGGCGAAACCGGTGGTTGTGTCAACGCCGCCATCCTCGACACCAGAGCCGCCAGATACAATCGTCGAGCCTGCCGATGTTGATCCCCAGTCGGCGCGGGTTGCCGGTTCGGATAATCGTTATATCCAGTTACAGCCTCAGGCGTTGAAATCCCGTAGCCCCGCCATGAAGGCGTTGCTGGCGCAATTGGCCGATCGGATTCAGGCGGAGCAGGCGCGAGTGATCATAGAAGCCCCCAGTGATCCTCAGGGACGCTGGATCTACCAGCAACTAAACCAGCGGCATGAAGAGTATCGGATCAGGGCCAATCTGCGTCTGGCGTCGAAACCGGCGATCCGGCTGCTACCGCGCTGACAGGGATAAGCCAAACAGAGAAGGAGTTGATGATGCGGACCGTGGTCTTTAATCAGAAGGGTGGAGTCGGTAAATCCAGTATCGCCACCAACCTGGCGGCGATCAGTGCCAACCAGGGCAAGCGGACGCTGCTGGTGGATCTGGACCCGCAGTGTAATTCCAGCCACTACCTGCTCGGTGATCGGGTTAATGATCTTGAGCAGGACATCATGGGCTTCTTTTCCGAGGTGCTCGAGTTTCGTTTGAACGGGGTCGACTTTAGTGACTATGTCGCGGCGACGGGGCTGGAGAATCTAGACCTGGTGGCGGCCAACCCGTTATTGGGAGATCTGCATGCCAAGCTTGAGGCCAAGCATAAGATCTACAAGCTGCGAGAAGCCTTGACCGGGTTGTCCGAGTACGATGCGATCTATATCGATACGCCGCCGGCGTTCAATTTCTACACGTTGTCGGCACTGGTGGCGGCGACCAACTGCTTGATTCCGTTTGATTGCGATGAGTTTTCCCGCCAGGCACTCTACGCCCTGCTGCAGAATGTGCAGGAGGTGCAGGTCGATCACAATTCCGAGCTGCAGGTCGGCGGTATCGTGATCAACCAGTTCCAGCCCCGGGCCACCCTGCCGCGACAGATCGTCGAGGGGTTGCGGGAAGATAAGTTGCCGGTGCTGGACAGCTTTATCTCTTCATCGGTAAAGATGAAGGAATCCCACAACGAGAGCCTGCCGCTGATCCACTACGCTCCCAAGCATAAGCTGACCCAAGAATTTATCGCCCTTTATCAAGAGCTGGGCGATTAACCGGGCTCGGCAACAGAAGGAATTGACTATGGCGCAGCATCTCCCCGGATTGGACGGCTCCTGGCTGCTGCCGGACTACGATCGCAGCATCGTCAATCTGGTTACCAGCCTCGCCCAGCGGGACGCCCCGGCGGCCGATCTTTATCCGGGGTTGGCGGAGCTTGAGGATAGTCGCATTCATGAACGGCCGGTGGCGCTACTGGTTATCGATGGGCTGGGTTATCAGTTTCTGCAGCGCTTCCCGGAGAGTTATCTGGCCCGACATTGTGCGGCCAGGCTGACCTCCTGTTTCCCCACCACCACCGCCACCGCCGTCAGCGCCCTGGCGCTGGGCGTGCCGGCGCAGCAGCATGGCATCCCCGGTTGGTATACCCATATGCGTGAGCTGGGCGGGGTGGTATTGCCGCTGCCCTTTATCCCGCGAGGCGGCGGCAGTTGTTACAGCCGTAAAGGGGTGCAAGCCCAGCAGATGCTGGATGTGTCGGCGCTGTTGCCGCAGCTGTCGCGGCCGGTGAGGGTCTGCTCGCCAGCCTATATCAGCGATTCCGATTACAGTCGGGCACTTTATGGTCGTTGTCGTCGCGGCCCCTTTCAGGGGCTGGAGCACTTCTTTGAACGGCTCAGTCAGGGACTGGAGCAGCGCGGCAACCCCCTGGTGTGGGGGTATTGGACCGAACTGGACGCGATGGCCCATGAGCTGGGGGTCGACAGCCCGGAGTTGGAAGAACATTTCTGGCAGATCGACCAACAATTTGGACAGTGGCTGGAGTGGTTGGCCGGCAGCGATACGCTGGTGCTGGTGACCGCCGATCACGGCCTGATCGATTGTCGTGACGACCAGCGTCTGCTGCTCGACACCCACCCGGAGATCGAATCGATGTTGCGTCTGCCTTTATGTGGCGAGCCGCGGGTCGCGTTCTGCTACCTGAAGCCGGGAGCCCAGTCGGAGTTTATCGATGCCGTTGCGCAACAGGCGCCTGATCTGTTCGCTGCGGTCGAGAGTGAAGCGTTGCTGGAGGCGGGGCTGTTCGGACGGGGGCAGCCCTCGTTGCGATTGCGCGAACGGATCGGAGATCTGACCCTGCTGGCGCGCGACCAGGCGATCATCAAGGATCGCTTGCTACAGGAGGGCGCCTTCAATCAGCGCGGTGTACACGGTGGGCTCAGCGCCGAAGAGCTCTATGTTCCTTTGGTGATCGCCGAACCCTGAGCGGGAGCGCTCAAGGATTGAAGATATGGAAGCAGGCCCGCCCCTTGTCTTTGGCCTGGTAAAGGGCGATATCGGCCTGTTTCATCAGCTCCCGGGAGCTGTTGTTGTCGGTATCGAAAACCGCGATGCCGATGCTGACGCTGACTTCCAGGCTCTGCTGTTCAAGATGGATCGGTTTGGAAAACTCATCGATCAGAGTGGCTGCCAGCGCCTCGACCTCGGCCTGGCTGGTTATCCCTTCCTGAATCACTGAGAACTCATCGCCACCCAGGCGCGCTATGTTGCTGTTGTCCGCCAGGCAGGATTGGAGCTTGGCCGCGACCTTCTTTAACAGGGTGTCGCCGGTGGGGTGCCCGAAGGTGTCGTTGATCTGTTTGAAGTGATCGAGGTCCAGCATCCAGAAGGCCAGGCCAAAATTCTCCCGGCGCTGCCGCTCGAGGGCCTGATCAAGGGATTCCATCAACGAGAAGCGGTTTGCCAAGCCGGTGAGGCTGTCGGTACGGGCACGTTTTTCCAATTCGCGTTCGGCATCCTTGCGGGCGGTGATATCGAGGATAGCCCCGACGATACCGTCGATATTCTCCTGCGCCGCATGAAATGCCGCCTTATGAAACATCACGTCTCGAATCGAGCCGTCGGCGTACTTCACCTGGGCCTCGTAGATCTGCTCGCCGCGGCTGTCGTACAGGGCCTTGTCGGCCTCGTAGTAGACCTGGGCAAGCTCCGGATCGAAGAGTTCGAAGACACTCTTGCCAACCAGCTGGTCGCGGCTGAGTCCGACATAATTTTCGAAGGCTCGATTGCAGCCCAGATAGCGCCCTTCGGCATCCTTGAAAAAAATCGGGGTGGGGACGGCATTGATGACCGCCTGCAGCAGGTTGGCCTCTGAGAGGCTGTTGGACTTCATCATCGCTGTGACCCTCGGCTACTGCTATGGCCAACGGGAATGCACCCAGAATCGATAAAGATAACTATAGATCGATTTGATGCCGTTGCCTCTGATCTTGTGCCCCGGCGGTGCGGTCTGTCGGTGGAGTTCTGTTCGATCGTGTTGAAAAAAAACCGGCCAAGAGGCCGGTTTTTTCAGCGAATGCGGAAGTCCGTTTACTTCTGCGCTTCGTAAGCCTTGGCGCCTTCTTCGATGGCGGCACGGGCAGCGGCCGCGTCGGACCAGCCTTCGACCTTGACCCACTTGTTGGGCTCGAGGGTCTTGTAGTTTTCGAAGAAGTGCTTGATCTGGTCACGCAGCAGTTGCGGGATGTCTTCAACGTCCTGAATGTCGCCGTACTCTTTGCACAGTTTCTCGTGCGGAACGGCAACCAGCTTGGCGTCTTCACCGGCTTCGTCGGTCATGTTCAGAATACCGACCGGACGGCAGCGGATCACGGAGCCGGTCAGAACCGGGTGCGGTGCGATCACCAGCACGTCAACGGGGTCACCGTCATCGGCCAGGGTGTTGTTGATGTAGCCGTAGTTGGCCGGGTAGAACATCGGCGCGGTCATGAAACGGTCGACCATGACGCAGTCGGCGTCTTTGTCGATTTCGTACTTGACCGGTACCGGTGCGTTGGCCGGAATTTCAATGATGACGTAGATGTCGTTGGGCAGCTCTTTACCCGCAGGGACTTTTTCAAAGCTCATGCTATGGCCTTCTGTAAAGTTAGGGGTGAAAACGGATGAGGCGGATTATACGGGAAGCCCCGGGGCCATTGCCAATACGACCATGGCCCTAGGTTATCCAGCGCTGAGAATCAGTTGCCGTGATAGCGCAGCACGGTTTCAACCTCTTCCTTGGAGCCCAGTACCACGGAAACACGCTCGTGGATCTGCTCGGGCTCGACATCCATGATGTCGATCTGGGTGTTGACCGAACGACCGCCGGCCTGCTCAATCAGGAAGCTCATCGGGTTGCCTTCGTACATCAGGCGCAGCTTGCCCGGCTTCTGCGGAGAGCGTGAATCCCAGGGGTACATGAAGATGCCGCCGCGGGTCAGGATACGGTGAACTTCGGCCACCATCGAGGCGATCCAGCGCATATTGTAGCGCTTGCCCAGCGGGCCCTCTTCGCCCTGAAGCAGGTCGGCGACATAGTTCTGTACCGGTTTGTCCCAGAAGCGTTGGTTCGACATGTTGATGGCGAACTCCTGGGTGGTTTGCGGTACCTGAACCGACTCGCGGGTCAGGTAGAACTCACCGTTATGGCCCAGGGTGAACATATGCACGCCGTTGCCGGTGGTCAGAACCAGGATGCAGGACGGGCCGTAGAGTACGTAGCCGGCGGCAACCTGTTTGCGACCGGTCTGCAGGTAGGCGGCCTGTTGGGCCGGGTCGCTGTCTGCCGGAGCTTCAAGAATCGAGAAGATGGTGCCGACCGAGACATTGATATCGATGTTGGAGGAGCCGTCCAGCGGGTCGAAAGTGACCAGAAATTTGCCTTCCGGATCGCAGGCAACCGGATCGTCTTCCTCTTCGGAGGCCAGACCCGCGACCAGATTGGTGTTGCTCAGGGTCAGCTTGAGGATATCGTTGGCGATCACATCCAGTTTTTTCTGGGTCTCGCCTTGGACGTTTTCGGTTTCGGCAGCGCCGAGGATGCCGGCCAGAGCACCGTCCTGGAGTTTGCCGTCGATCTCCTTACAGGCGGCCATCAACAGGTTGATGAGTTCGATAAGATCGGCGGGGGTTTCTTGCTGCTTCAGGAACTGAGTGAGCCGTAACATGTTGGGTCCTATGGTGGAGTCTGTCAGCGCTGGATATCGGGTTATGCAGCGGCTTGTTGCAGCTGCATGAACGAATTATGGCAATGGTTGGAAAAATTGCTGCGAATGATACGTCAAGCCCAAGGGGAATGCATGAAAATTCAGCCCTCGGATCGGTTATTTATTGATCCGCGACAAAATAACTTCCGTAGACTTCGATATCGGCTTACCGGCAAGTTGGTCGTGAAGGCTCGAAGCCAGGGTTGACGGTCGCGGCAGGGCGATCCAGTTGTTATGATCGGCAGCGTTTTTTAACTGTAAGCTAGTGCTCGAGGAGAGTTATGAACCTGCATATTTTGGGAATCTGCGGCACCTTTATGGGCTCGCTGGCGCTGTTGGCCAAGCAGCGGGGATTCCAGGTCAGTGGTTGTGACGCCAATGTGTACCCGCCGATGAGCACCCAGCTGGCAGAGCAGGGGATCGAGCTGCTCGAAGGTTATCATCCCGAACATCTGCAGGCGGGAGAGGGGCGTACGGCGCCTGATCTGGTGATCGTCGGTAACGCCATGTCGCGGGGGAATCCCTGTGTCGAGTATGTGCTCGACAACAATCTCCCTTACACCTCGGGCCCCCAGTGGTTAGCCGATCATGTACTGCAAGATAAGTGGGTAATGGCAGTAGCCGGCACCCACGGCAAGACCACCACCAGCAGTATGCTGGCCTGGATTCTTGAAGATGCAGGGATGGCACCGGGCTTTTTGATCGGCGGCGTACCCGGAAACTTCGGTGTATCAGCGCGACTGGGCGAGACGCCGTTCTTTGTGGTCGAAGCCGATGAGTACGACACCGCGTTTTTCGATAAACGCTCCAAGTTTGTCCATTACCGCCCGCGCACCGCGATTCTGAACAACCTCGAGTTTGATCATGCCGATATTTTCGATGACTTGGCAGCGATCGAGCGGCAGTTCCATCATCTGATCAGAACCGTGCCGTCCCAGGGCCAGCTGATCGTACCGAACGAGGATGCCAACTTGGCGCGGGTGCTGGAGCAGGGCTGCTGGAGCCCGGTGGTTCATTTTAGTGCCGACGAAGGTGCCGATAAAACTGCTCAAGGCTGGTCGGCACGGCTGCTGAGCGCCGACGGATCAGCATTCGAGGTGTTGCTCGATGGCGAGACGGTGGCCGAAGTTCGTTGGTCCCAGACCGGACGGCACTCGGTGATGAACGGGTTGGCGGCGATGGCGGCGGCCCGCCATGTGGGCGTGAAACCCGAGCACAGCGCCGCCGCGTTGGGGCGCTTCCAAGGGGTTAAACGCCGGATGGAGAAGGTCGGCGAAGCGGCTGGACTCTGCCTGTATGACGACTTTGCCCATCATCCGACCGCGATTCAGACCACGCTGGAGGGGCTGCGGGCCCGCGCCGGCGACAAGCCGGTGGTGGCGGTGATCGAACCCCGATCCAATACCATGCGGCTCGGCAGTCATCAGCAGGCATTAGCGCCCGCCACGGCATCGGCCTCCGAAGTGCTCTGGTATCAGCCTCCGGGATTGAGCTGGGGGTTGGATGCGGTGGTGGCCGACAGTCCGGTACCGGCCAGGGTGTTCGACAGCGTCGATGCTATCATTGAAGCGATTAAGGCCTATCAGGGCTCGGGAGCGGAAGTGGTGATCATGAGTAACGGTGGCTTCGAGGGCATCCATCAGCGAATGCTGGCCGCGCTGCAGGCGCTGCAGCCGTGAGCGAGCCCAATGAAGCCATGAGCGAAGAGACCACAGCCGTGAGTGAGCAAACAGCGACTCTGCAAGGCGAACCGGTCAGTGTCGCCTTGACCGGCGCCTCCGGTGCCCAGTATGGCTTACGCCTGATCGAGTGTCTGGTGGCGGTCGGTCGACCGGTGTACGTGATGATCTCGCGGGCGGCTCAGGTGGTCATTGCCACCGAAACCGACGTCAAAATTCCTTCCGATGTGGAGAGGGCGCAGCAGAAACTGACCGAGCTTTACGGCGCCTTGCCGGGCCAGATCCGGGTGTTCTCCCGTGACAACTGGTTTGCCCCGGTGGCTTCGGGTTCCGGTTCGCCGTCGGCCACGGTGGTCTGCCCCTGCAGCACCGGTAGCCTGTCGGCCTTCGCCGTGGGTGCCAGCGACAACCTGATCGAGCGGGCGGTCGATGTGGCGCTGAAAGAGCGGCGTAAGCTGATTCTGGTACCCCGCGAAGCCCCCTACTCCGAGATCCATCTGGAGCATATGCTCAAGCTGACTCGAATGGGGGCGGTGGTGATTCCGGCCAGCCCCGGCTTTTACCATAAGCCCGATAGTGTCGAAGCGATGATCGATTTTGTGGTGGCCCGGATTTTGGACCAGCTCGGTATTGATCAGCAGCTGATGCCGCGTTGGGGCAGCGAGCGTTGACGACTGGCTCGGATATGGATTGCCGGCTTGGTTGCGGCGCCTGCTGTATCGCGCCGTCGATCAGCTCGCCGATTCCCGGAATGGCCGACGGTAAACCGGCCGGTGTGCGCTGTGTTCAGCTCGATGACAATAACCTTTGCCGCATCTTTGGCCAGCCCGAGCGACCGGCGGCCTGTCTGGCATTTCAACCGGCGCGCTGGATCTGCGGTGACCGTAATTCCCAGGCGTTGGAACGGATTGCGTTGCTGGAGCGCGATACGGCTGAAGACTAAAGCTCAGCGCAAGTATCTTTTTCTTATCTCACGAGCACTGCAACCCTGGGCAACCAGGCTTGAACAACGCTATTTGCCTCGCATTTTAAGCGCCGGATTACTAGAATTGCGCCTTTCAAACTTTACCTTCATCAGCGATGGCGTCGCATCCCCATGTCCAAAATTCTTGCCCTAGATACCTCTACCCAGGCTTGTTCGGTCGCGCTCTGGCTCGACGGTGAAGTCCGCGAAGACTTCCGCGATCTGCCGCGTCAGCACACCCAGCTGTTGCTGCCGATGGTGCAGCAGATGCTGGATCAGGCCGGTTTGTCGCTCAAACAACTGGACGGTATCGCGTTCGGCCGTGGCCCCGGCTCTTTCACTGGGCTGCGGATCTGTACCGGGGTGACTCAGGGACTGGCTTTCGGGGCGAACCTGCCGGTGGCGCCGGTCTCGACCCTGGCAGCACTGGCGCTGCAGGCTCGGCATGGTAACCCGGAGCTGGAGGGAGCCTTGGCGGCGATCGATGCGCGGATGGATGAGCTCTATTGGGGCGCCTATCGCTTCGACACGGATACTGGGCTGCCGCTACTGGTCGCCGATGAACGGGTCTGTCCGCCGGAGCATATAGAAGAGGACACTCTGTTTGCCCAGGGGCGCTGGGTCGGGGTCGGCTCGGGCTGGAATTACCGGGATCGCTTGCCGGCTTCAGTGCTGGCCTGGGTCGAGACGATCGATCCGTTACCCGAACCCCGGGCGGCGGCGATTGCCGAGCTGGGCGCGGCGATGATCGCCGCCGGGCAGGGGGTGCTGCCGGAGCAGGCGCTGCCGGTCTACCTGCGTGATGATGTGGCTAAAAAGAAGGGTGAGCAGAAGAAGGCGGATCAGAAACCCGCTCAGAAAAAGGGCGAGGGCTGAGCATGGCGTTGAGTTATATCCTGCTGCTGGCGTTGATTCAGGGATTGACCGAATTCCTGCCGATCTCCAGCTCGGCCCACCTGATTCTGCCATCCCAGGTGCTGGGTTGGCCCGACCAGGGGCTGGCGTTCGATGTGGCGGTGCATGTGGGTACCTTGGCGGCGGTGTTGCTCTATTTTCGGCGTGATTTTGTGTTGCTCGGCTGGGGCTGGCTTGGCTCGCTGCTACCGCTACGGCAGGGGCAAAAACGCAGTGGTCGCTATAGCCGGCTGGCCTGGGCGGTTATTATCGGTACCATTCCGGCCTGTGTTGCCGGCTTGCTGCTGAACGACCTGATCGAGCAGCATCTGCGCTCGATGCTGGTGATCGCCGCGACCACGCTGATCTTCGGTGCGCTGTTGTGGTTTGCCGATCTGCGCCGCTCCGAGACGCGCCGGGTTGGCCAGCTGGGGCTTAAAGATGCGCTGATCATCGGCTGCTACCAGGCGATCGCGTTGATTCCCGGAACCTCCCGTTCGGGCATCACCATTACCGCCGGCTTGATGTTGGGGCTGACCCGGCGGGCGGCGGCGCGATTCTCGTTCTTCCTGTCGGCGCCGCTAATCCTGGCCGCGGGGCTGTTCAAGACGCTGGAATTGATCGAACAGGGATCCGATGCGCCCTGGGGCGACGTGGCGTTGGGGGCGGGGCTCTCCTGCGTCAGTGCTTATCTGTGTATCCATCTGTTTATGGAGCTGATCAGTCGCATCGGCATGACCCCCTTTGTGATCTACCGGTTGCTGCTGGGCTTGCTGCTGCTTGGGGTCTATTTCAGTCTCTGATTACTTTCGCTGATCGTTGATTGGTTTGCATCGGCTGTCGGCTCAGCTAGAATCCTGTGAAACACGATATCAAGCCCTAATCTGGACTTTGCCTGAATGCGGATCGACGCGTCCTTTAATTTTCCTCAGCTACCGAAACGGACCGGCCAGCCGTCGACCTCCGTGGCGGCACCGTCGGATCGTGAATCATCCGGCTCCGAGGAACGACAGGCGACGATCCCGTTCGAGCTGGCCGCCGGGATCACCGCCGCGCGGGCTGAGCAGAGTGCCGGTGCCGGTTTCTACTCCACCGACCGCCAACTGCCGTTATCCGGTCAGCAGGCGGTGGATACCTATCTGACCAATGCGACCCTGAGTTTCACCCCGGGTGAAGCCGAATGGGTCGGTGTTGATACCTATGCTTAAGCGTCGGCTTAACGCGCTGCCTTGATTCCCTAAAATGGTTGTTGATTCTTCCTGCTCATTGTCTGAGCTGTCGTTGCAACTCTGGCCCGAGTCCGAGACGGATTGCGAGCGTGCCCAGCAGTTGGCCGATCAGTTACATCTTCCGGTCTGTCCGGTGGACACCGATCCGCAGCAGTTAGACGAGGTGGCGATGCTGCTCCGTGTTGGTTCCCGGGGGTTGGCGTTGCAGCAAACCGGGCCCAAGGCGCCGGGGCCGGTGCAGGTTGATTTCTTGGCCGGCGCGGTGGCCCACCGTCGTCGTTTTGGTGGCGGTAGTGGTCAACAGATCGCCAAGGCGATCGGCATCAAGCCGGGGGTCAGACCGCGGGTGGCGGACCTGACGGCTGGCCTTGGACGTGACAGCTTCGTTCTGGCCGGGCTGGGGTGCGAAGTCCAGATGGTTGAGCGGATGCCGGTGGTGGCGCTGCTGCTCGAGGACGGGCTGCGTCGGGCGGCGTTCGACTCGGAAGTCGGCGAGATTGTCGCCCGGATGCGGCTCTACCAGGGCGCGGCCAGCCAGTGGCTGGCGAACTGTGACCCGCATCCGGAAGTGGTTTATCTGGATCCGATGTTTCCCCACAGCAGCAAGTCGGCCCAGGTGAAGAAAGAGATGCTGCTGTTCAGGACGCTGGTGGGAGCGGACGAGGATGCCGACGAGCTGTTGGAGTTGGCGTTGGCCAAGGCGGAATATCGGGTGGTGGTGAAACGTCCACGCAAGGCACCGACCCTGGGTTCCCGAAAGCCAAGCTACAGCCTGGAAGGCAAGTCAGGTCGTTTCGATATCTATACCCTCAAGGCGATGAAATAGCGCTGCCCCGAATCCTGTTGTCTTAACGCTGCGCTAACGGCTCAATAATGGGGCGGTGGTGGCTCGTCGGCCGGATTGCTGGTCGGACCGGTGCCGACCTGTTTGAGCTGCTCGGACAGTAGTTTCACCATCTGTCCCAGACGTTCGATCTCCAGCTGTTGCTTGGCCAGCTCATCACTGAGCGACTGGATGCTGTCGTCCTGAAACGCCTGGCGGGTTTGCAGTTCGATCAGTTGATCTTCGAGGCTCTCATTAGGCTCCACGGCCGTCTCTCCATCTAGCTAAGCTGTTGAATCTTGTCTTGAGAATCGGTATATAAAGGCTATCTTCCGGATCCCGCCGTTCAGCTGGCGCCGCTTCCGGGAGTCGGTTCGATACCGGCGAAGTTTCGGCGTATCGAATCTCTTACTAGCTATACCGTAGCGATACCCCAGCGTAAATCTGATGGGGCGTGACTGTTACTAATCGTGAAAATTGTGAGAAGTTTATAATGAAAACAAAGACAATGTTACTAGGCGCCGTTTACAGCGGTGTGGTGGCGGCAGCCGTCGGTGTGATCCACAGCATGATGCTCAAACTCCCCTCTGAAAATGTCGTGGCGGCGATGGGTACGGTGTTCGTTCTGACCCTGATCGCCAGCCTGCTGACGGCGGCTTCGGCATCCGGTGCCAGCAGCGCCTCTCAGGGCTCCTCTTCCCGCGTCAACGGTGGCGCCGAAGTGATTTCGGCCAGCGAAGCCAATGATGACCGCGAAGGTGGTGTGGTGAAGTGGTTCAATGTGACCAAGGGATTCGGTTTTATCACCCGTGACCAGGGTGATGATGTCTTCGTCCACTTCCGCTCCATTCGTGGCACCGGACACCGCTCCTTGAGTGAGGGGCAGCGGGTCAAGTTCGAAGTGGTCGAGAGCGACAAGGGCCTTCAGGCCGAGGATGTCTCGGTGATCGCCTGATCTGTTCGCCAGATCCAGACAGAAAAACGCGGCCAAGGCCGCGTTTTTTTATGCCATTCAGAATTTGATGGAAATCGTTGTTAGAACGATTTCGAGATACTGAATACCAGTGCCGATTGGTTGGCGTTGGCGCCGGATTTTACCTTGCCGAAGTAGGCATCATCGTCGTCGATATCGGTGTCCATGTAGGTCAGTGACAGGTCAACTTCAGCCACGGTCTTGGACAGGCTGACGGAGTAATCGATGTACTCGCTGTTATCGGCCTTGAGCTCATCACCGAAGTTGTAACCGGCGTGCAGGGTCAGGCTGATCTCTTCCGGCAGATCCAGGCTGTAGTTGGCTTCCAGGTATTCCAGCGTGTTGTCACCGCCGAAGTAATCCCAGGCGTTCCAGTAGGCTAGGCGGGCGCCCATATAATCGACCCCGACGCTGATCTCGTTGTAGTTCTGCCCACTGGAGCCGGAGTAGATGTAGCGGTAGAAGGTGACGTCGTAGCTCAGATCTTCGTTGATTTCACCCCAATAGCCGACATAGATGTCGTGCTCGATATTGGTGTTGTCTCCCGATCCGAAATCGACGTTGGAGGCCCAGGTGCCGACGAACAGACCCGAGTCATGGGCATAGTCGAAACCGCCCTGGACGGCGGTGTTTTCCGCGCTCTGTGAGATGCCGCGATAGCGGTAGTCGTTGGTCAGGCTAATGTTGGCAGAAATCTCTGCCATGGAGGCGCTTGAGGCAAGCAGCAGTGCAGATACCAGAGCAGACTTGGCAACGGTTTTTTTCATCATTTTTTCCCTTCGTAAGTAATCAAGGTTGTTATTTTTTTGCTTGGATTTTGAGCAAAAGGGGAGCGGTTTGAGGCTACCTTGATAAAGACGAAGGTCGTATACCCGATACGGGGTAGAGATTAAAAGTAGCTATTTGTTGTTAAAATAGGAGTATTTTTTCTTGCAGATTGTTTCTATTAAAATAATTTACGCTATTGGCGTGCTGTTGGATAAATTGGCCGTTAGCGCTGAAAAATGCAGAGAAGTCCGTGGAGAACGGGCGCAGCGGACGAAAAAAAACGCGACCCTGGGGTCGCGTTTTTTTGTCTCGGAATCGGATCTTTACAAGCGAATGAAAACGTTCTTCATATCGGTGTATTTCTCCATCGCATGAAGCGACTTGTCACGACCGTTGCCGGAGGCCTTGACGCCACCGAAAGGTACCGTGGTGTCGCCTTCGCCCCAGGTGTTAACCCAAACCATACCGCTCTGCAGTTGGCGGCTGACCCGGTGGGCCCGGGACAGGTTAGAGGTCCAGACCGATGCTCCCAGTCCATATTGGGAATCGTTGGCCAGGGCGATCGCTTCCTCTTCGGTTTCGAACTCGCACACGGCCAGAACCGGACCGAAGATCTCCTCCTTCACGAAGGTCATCTCGTTATGGGCACCGTCGATGATGGTGGGGGTGGCATAGTAGCCTTGACCATCCTTGTACTCCGGCACACCGCCCAGCAGCGGCTGACCGCCCTCTTCGAGTGCCGAGCGGATATAGCGCTCAACCGTGGCCAGCTGGGCACCATCGACCAGGGGCCCCATGTTGGTGGCCGGATCCAGAGGATCGCCGGGCTGGAAACGTTCGGCCGCCTTGAGTAGCGCCGCCATAAACTCCTGTTTGATCGACTTCTGTACGTAGATCCGGGAACAGGCGATGCAGACTTCACCCTGGTTGGAGAAGATCGCTGCCGCTGCCGTGGCAGCGGCCCGTTTGAGGTTGTCACAGTCATCAAAGATCAGGTTGGGAGATTTGCCCCCGGCCTCGATCCAGACCCGCTTCATGTTGGATTCACCGGCGTAGCCCATCAGCATCGCGGCGACCCGGCTGGAGCCGGTGAACGCCAGTACGTTGACATCCATGTGCAGCGCCAGCGCCTTGCCGGCGGTGTGGCCGAAGCCGGGAACCATATTCAGCACGCCGTCGGGCAGACCCGCTTCGGTGGCCAGCTCGGCCAGTCGCAAGGCGCTCAGCGGGGCTTTCTCAGACGGTTTCAGTACCACCGAGTTGCCGGCCGCCAGCGCCGGGGCGATCTTCCAGGCCACCATCATCAGCGGGTAGTTCCAGGGAGTGATGGCTCCAACCACGCCGACCGGGTTGTGCTCGATCAGCACCAGGGTGTCGTCGCCGGTCGGGGCGATCTCGCCGTAAACCTTATCGATCGACTCGGCGCTCCACTCGAAGCAGTCAATGCTGTCGGGAATGTCGATATTGACCATCTCCGAGATCGACTTGCCCATATCGAGGGTGTCGGTCAGCGCCAGCTCATCGCCGTGCTGTTCGATCAGTCGTGCCAATTTCAGCAGGATCTTCTTTCGCTGCTTGGGTGGCAGGCCCGACCAGACGCCGGCATCGAAAGCCCGTTTGGCGCTGGCGACAGCGGCGTCGATATCGGCGCTGTCGCAATTGGCGACATCGGCCAGCTTCTGTTCATTGGCCGGGTTGATCGACGGGAAGGTCTCACCGCTGATCGCATCGACAAAGCGGCCGTCGATATAGGCTTGGTGGCGAACCTTCAGCGTCTGGCTGAGTTGCTGCCATTCGGAATAGCTTTTCATGAATTACTCTCTGTCTTGGACCGCTTGGGGGTCTTGCTTAATAACCCAGTTTGCGAGCGCTTTCCAGTGTCAGATCAAGGCACTGGCGGGCTTTGTCGCAAAGCTCGTCGACCTGGTCACGGGTGATGACCAGCGGCGGTGACAGCACCATACGGCTGCCGGTGGCACGCATGATCAGACCGTTGCTGAAGCAGTGATCGCGGCAGATGGTGCCGATATCGATATCTTCCGGGTACAGCTCTCGGGTCTCCTTGTCTTTAACCAGCGCCATGCCGGCGACCAAGCCGACGCCATCGATCCGACCCACCAGCGGATGGTCGGCCAGTTTTTCCTGCAGCTGCTGTTGGAAGTAGGGACCGATATCGTTGGCGACATAATCGATGATGTTTTCCTGCTTCATCAGGCGGATATTGGCCAGTGCTACGGCGGCAGCGGCCGGGTGGCCGGAGTAGGTGAAACCGTGGTTGAAGTCGTCGTCATGCTCGATCAGCGCGTTGGCGATCCGTCCGCCTACCGCGACAGCCGAGATCGGCAGGTAACCGGACGACATGCCTTTGGCCATCGAGATGATATCCGGCTTGATGCCCAGGGTTTGGCTGCCGAACCAGCTGCCGGTGCGTCCGAAGCCGCAGATCACCTCGTCGGCGGCCAGCAGGATGTCGTACTTGTTGCAGATCTTCTGGATCTCGGCCCAGTAGTTGCTCGGCGGTACGATGACACCACCGGCGCCCTGAATCGGCTCGCCGATAAAGGCGGCGACGTTATCCGGTCCGACGGCGAGAATCTTGTCTTCCAGTGCCTTGGCGCAGGCCTTGCCGAAGTCCTCTTCGCTCATGTCGGCGCCTTCACCGTACCAGTAGGGCTGACGGATATGTTCGATGCCCGGTACCAGCGGTGCACCCTGTTTGTGCATGCCGCCCATGCCGCCTAGGCTGGTGCCGGCCAGGGTGCTGCCGTGGTAGGCGTTGTTTCGGCTGATGACAATGTTGCGGTAGGGCTTACCCTTGATCACCCAGTACTGACGTACCAGGCGCAGGATGGTATCGACCGCTTCGGAGCCGGAACCGGCAAAGAAGATATGGTTGAGATCGTCCGGTGTGACACTGGCCAGCTCTTTGGCCAGTTCAGCAGCCGGCATATGGGTGGTCTGAAAGAAGGTGTTGTAGTACGGCAGGGTCTGCATCTGCTGTTGCGCCGCATCGACCAATTCCTGGCGACCGTAGCCCATGTTGACGCACCAGAGTCCGGCCATACCGTCGAGGATCTTGTGGCCTTCGCTGTCCCACAGGTAGACGCCGTCGGCGCGGGTGATGACCCGGGCGCCTTTGGCGTTCAGGGCGCCGCTGTTGGTGAACGGATGGAGATGGTGGGCGGCGTCTGTGGCCTGGATGTCGCGGGTGTCTTGGTGTAGCTCGATGTTATTGGTCATGGTTTTCTCCTTGGCTGGCCGGCGGATTTAAGGTTTGAAACCGGCAGTCAGAATCGGGTGCATTATCGTCACGGGTGTCGAATCGGGTGCGATAACCGTGGCTCGATAATGTGATCACAAATTTGAGTTGTCAAACGGACCCTATGCCCCGTTTGGGGCAGGTTGGTCTATTCGCCGGCGGCGGTTTGTAGGAAGCGCTGCAGCATTTCCGGGGTTCCGGCGAAGGCCAGTCCATCACGGATGTCGGAGGCGATGGCCAGTTGCAGGGCCAGACTGTCCTGGCGCTCAATCGCGGTGATCGCTTCTTTGTGGCGATCAATCAGGTAGTGGTCCTGCAGTTGCTGAGTGGCCAGTCGGACGAAGGGGCCCAGTTGCAGCCACAAGCTCTCGATCAGCGGTAGCGTGATCTGGTGCGGGTTGGCTCCGTAGAGCAGGCGATGGAAGCGCTGATTGAGGCGGTTGATCTGCTCCAGCTCGCCGCCCTTCTGGGCCTGATCGATCTCCAGATCCAGTTGGCGTAACTGCTCCAGACGTTCATTGTCGACATAGGGGAGTGCCCGCAGGGCGGCGTGACATTCAAGGGCGATCCGGGTCTCGCAGAGCTCGGTGAACTTCATTGCCGTCATCTGCGGCACGGTTACCCGGCGGTTGCCGAGAATTTCCAGTGCATTTTCTGCGGCCAGCTGTCGCAAGGCTTCCCGGACCGGCATCGGGCTGACGCCGAGCAGATCGGCCAGGCCACGGATCGTCAGGGCCCTGCCGGGAGGGATCTGTCCGACCATCAGGGCGTTTCTCAAGCTCTGATAGGCCCACTGTGTGACGGTTTGGGAGGGCTGGCGCTGGGGAAGGCTGATATTTAACGGCGGTTGTTTGGTCATATCGGTGGCTGGTGCGTAAGGGTTTTGACCGATGTTAACAGAAATGTGATCACTTTTTTCTGCTGGCTGTTGAGTGAGATTTGATTGCAGCCTTAAGCAGTGACGCGGGGTAGGATCGCGGTTCTTTCAGCGAAGGTATTAGATAACATCCTGTTTACATTGAATATTATCGGTTGGCTAAGTGAGATGAGGTTGCTGTTGAAGCTGGAGAATCTGCTCTCTACCTCTTTTGGATTGTCATGTCAATAACCCCGCGTTGGGGTAGTTTCGACCGCTGGCTGACGTATATTCAAACTACGTGAAAAGCGTGATGAGAGTCGGAATAACCGACCGGGACACGCTTAAACGGGCAGTAGAACAATAACAAACAGGCTATGAAGCTTCTCGCTGGGTGCCCCCATCACCTTTAAGCAAAGTAGAAATAGCAGATGGAGACAGATCAATGCACAACAAGACTCTTGGGATCGCCGCCGCCGTAGCCCTTTCATTGTCCGCTTCGGCCATGGCCGAACAGAAAGTGGTCAACTTCTATAACTGGTCCGATTATATGGATCCGGCCCTGATTCCACAGTTTGAGCAGGAGACCGGGATCAAGGTTAATCTGGATTACTACGATTCCAATGAGGTGCTTGAAGCCAAGCTGATGACCGGCGGCTCCGGTTATGACGTGGTGGTTCCGACCGGCTCCTTCCTCGAGCGTCAGGCTCAGGCCGGCGTCTATATGGAGATCGACCGCTCTAAGTTGAGCAACGTCGGCAATATCGATCAGGTGCTGGCGGGTAAGATCTCCGGCCATGATCCGGATAACCGTCACAATGTCCCCTACGCTTGGGGCACCATCGGTCTGGGCTATAACGAGGCGATGATCAAAGAGCGCCTGGGGGATATGCCGGCTAACAGCCTGGATCTGATCTTCAAGCCGGAAGTCGCCGCCAAACTGGCCGATTGCGGTATTGCGCTACTGGATTCTCCCGCCGAGATGATGTCGATCGCGCTGAACTACCTGGGGCTTGATCCCAACTCAGAGAAGAAGTCCGATCTGAAAAAAGCCACGGCCTTGATGGTCGAGGCGCGTTCCAACTACCGTTACTTCAATTCCAGCAAATATATCTCCGACCTGGCCAACGGTGAGATCTGTCTGGCGGTCGGCTATAACGGTGACGTGCTTCAGGCGGCTAGTCGCGCCGAAGAAGCGGGTCAGGGTATCGTCGTCAAGTACGCCATTCCGAAAGAGGGCACCGTAGCCTGGTTTGACCTGCTGGCGATTCCTGCCGATGCGCCCCACCCTGAAGAAGCCCACCAGCTGATCGACTTCCTGCTGCGGGCTGAATCCGGCGCTGGCATCGCCAACTACGTGTTCTATGCTGTCGCTAATAGCGCCGCTGAGCCGCTGCTGCTGGACGAGGTGAAGAACGATCCGGGTATCTACCCGAGCGAAGAGGTCAAAGCCAACCTCTTCACCCAGAACGCCCATACCTCCAAATACGATCGCATCTTGACCCGCGCCTGGACCAATATTAAAACCGGTCGTTAAGTCATTCGCTTAACCGGGGAGGCAGCTGTCGTCTCCTCGGTTATCTTTAATCAGATACAGGGCCGATCGGGCAACAAGCCGTTTCCGAGTCGATCTCGGGTGTACGAAAAGCCCCGTTCTTGGGCTGATCAGCACTTCTTTCTCGCTGCTTAGTACGCCCCTTCAGCCATTCCGTTCGAGACAAAGTTATGAGTACAGCTGTAACCGAGATGCCGGCAGTTGCGCCCGCGCAGCAGGAGATCCCCGTATGGAAGCAGGAGGGGGCGGTACCCTTTCTTCAGATTCAGGGTGTGACCAAGATGTTCGGCGAGTTTACCGCCGTCGATAATGTCTCCCTGGATATCTACAAAAATGAGTTGTTCTGCCTGCTGGGTGGTTCCGGCTCAGGCAAGAGCACCCTGCTGCGGATGCTGGCGGGTTTCGAGAGTCCGACCTCCGGGCGGATTCTGATCGACGGTGTCGATATGTCCGGAGTGGAACCCTGGAAGCGCCCGGTCAACATGATGTTCCAGAGCTATGCGTTGTTTCCGCACCTGAGCGTGGCTGACAATGTTGCCTTCGGCCTAAAGCGCGAAGGCGTTGCGAGAGCGGAGATCAAACAGCGCGTCGCTGAGATGCTGGAAATGGTCCAGCTGGGCCATTTGGGGCGTCGTAAGCCCAGTCAGCTCAGTGGTGGTCAGCGACAGCGGGTGGCACTGGCACGGGCGCTGGTAAAGCGGCCCAAGTTGCTGCTGCTGGATGAGCCGCTTGGGGCGTTGGATAAGAAGCTGCGTGAAGAGACCCAGTTCGAGCTGATGAATATTCAGGAGGAGCTGGGGGTGACCTTTGTGGTGGTGACCCACGACCAGGAAGAGGCGATGACGCTGGCGACCCGGATCGGGGTGATGAACCACGGCGTGATCGTCCAGACCGATGAGCCCCACGATGTCTACGAGTATCCCAGCAGTCGCTTCGTGGCCGAGTTTATCGGTTCGGTCAACCTGTTCGAAGGTAAGGTGATCGAGGACAAGCCGGACAGCGTGCGGATCAAATCCAAGGAAGCCGGCAGCACCCTGTTTATCAACCACGGTATCAGCTGTTCGCCGGATCAGATCGTCCATGTGGCGGTCCGCCCGGAGAAGATTCGTCTGAGCCACGAAAATCCGGGCCAGTGCGACAACTGTCTGAGCGGCACCATCGAAGATATCGCCTATATGGGGAGTCTGTCGTTGTTCCGGGTCAAGCTGGCCAGTGGCAAAGAGGTGCGGATCACCCAGCCCAACTTCGATCGTCGCATTGGCGAGCGCTTTACCTGGGGTGACAGGGTCTACCTGCACTGGGACGAAGAAAGCAGCGTGGTACTGACATCATGAGTGGCAAACCTCCGATTCAGACCGGACCCACGGTCGCGGCGGTCGACGCGATCACCCAGGGTCTGGCCAAATATAATTTCTTCCGTCGCGTCAGCTGGGGCCGGTTGGCGGTTATCGCCGTACCGATGCTGTGGCTGGCGGTGTTCTTCTTCGTGCCCTTCCTGGTGGTATTCAAGATCTCGCTGGCCGAAACCGCGATCGCGATCCCGCCCTATACCGCACTGGTCGAGTGGGTGGGGGACATGGAGGAGGCTTACATCACTCTGAAGCTGAATCTGGGCAACTATCTCTATCTGCTCGATGACGTCTTCTATCTGGATGCCTATCTCAGCTCGATCAAGATTGCCGGGATCTCTACCTTCTTTACCCTGCTGGTGGCGTTCCCGATCGCCTACCTGATGGCCCGCACCAACGGCTCGACCCGGGCGCTGTTGCTGGCGCTGGTGATCCTGCCGTTCTGGACCTCGTTCCTGCTGCGTGTTTACGCCTGGATGGGCATCCTGAAGAAGAACGGACTGGTCAACGATATCTTGTTGGGGCTGGGAATCATCGATGAACCCCTGACGATGCTGCAGACCGACTTCGCAGTTTACCTGGGGATCGTCTACACCTACCTGCCGTTTATGGTGCTGCCGCTCTACAGCGCGTTGGAAAAACTCGATATGACCCTGCTCGAAGCAGCCGAAGACCTGGGCAGCCGTCCGGTGACCAGCTTCTTCCTGATCACCCTGCCGTTGTCGTTGCCGGGTATCGTGGCCGGCTGTCTGCTGGTGTTTATCCCGGCCGTCGGTGAGTTCGTGATTCCGGCCCTGTTGGGCAGCCCCGATACGCTGATGATCGGACGGGTGCTCTGGGATGAGTTCTTCCTCAACCGCGATTGGCCGATGGCCTCGGCGGTGGCAATCATGATGTTGATCATTCTGGTGTTGCCGATCATGTTGATCCGTAATGCTCAGGGCAAAGAGGAGTCAGCCTAATGAAACGTCGTTCCTTGTTTCTGAATACGTCGGCGACGCTGGGATTTGTTTTCCTGTATGCCCCGATCATCGCGTTGATCGTCTACAGCTTCAACGCCTCCAAGCTGGTTACCGTCTGGGGTGGCTGGTCACTGAAATGGTATGTGTCGCTGTTTAACAACGATCAGATCATCGATGCCGCGCTGCTGAGCGTGAAGATCGCCTTTATCAGCGCCACCGCGGCGGTGGTCTTGGGCACCATGGCCGGGTTCGCCCTGAGCCGGTTGGGACCGTTCCGCGGCAAGATGATCTTCTCCGGCTGGGTCACCGCCCCGTTGGTGATGCCGGAAGTTATCACCGGTCTGTCGCTGCTGCTGCTGTTTGTGGCGATGGAGGGGATGTTCGGTTGGCCGTCCGGACGGGGTGCCAGCACCATCATCATCGCCCATGTCACCTTCTGTATGGCTTACGTGGCGGTGATCGTGCAGGCCCGGTTGTCGTCGATGGACGAGTCGCTGGAAGAGGCGGCGATGGATCTGGGGGCTAAACCGCTGCACCTGTTCTTCCTGGTGACGCTGCCGTTGATTTCACCGGCCATTATCTCCGGTTGGTTGCTGGCGTTCACACTGTCGCTGGACGATCTGGTTATCGCCAGCTTCGTCTCCGGGCCGGGTAACAGTACTCTGCCGATGGTGATTTTCTCCAAGGTCCGTTTGGGGGTCTCGCCGGAGGTCAACGCGTTGGCGACCCTGATGATACTGATCGTGGCGATCGGTGTCGGTCTGGGGATGTGGCAGTTGCGTCGTCAGGAGAAGCTGCTGGCGCAGCCGGAAAACTGATGGATCGGTCGGTCATTACGGCTGACCGGATCCAACCCGATAGCATTAACGAATGGGGCTGTCCGAGCTCAGCGACTGCGCCCCATTGATATCAAGATATTATGAGGTGAAGCATGAAGCTGGGGATTCTGGCGACCGGTATTACGCCCGATGAACTGCTAGAGTCGTATGGCTCCTATGCGCAGATGTTTATCGACCTGTTCGAGCAAGCCGGAGAGGCGTTCGACTATGAAATCTTCGACGTACGCGACGACCGCTTTCCTGACGCAGCCCGGGTTTGTGACGGCTGGATCATCACCGGCTCCAAGTTCAACGTCTACCAGGACCTGCCCTGGATGCAGCGACTCAAACAGTTGATTCTGGAGATCGATAAAGCCGGGTTGCCGATGGTGGGAATCTGCTTCGGGCATCAGATTATTGCCGAGGCGTTCGGTGGTCGGGTGGACAAATACCCGGGCGGTTGGGGGGTGGGGCTGCACCGTTACCAGCTGACCGATGCGGCCTCGTCGATTTCAACGGGCCTGTCCAGCGACGGGGCTTTCACCATCAGCGCGATGCACCAGGATCAGGTGTTGGACAAGCCTGTCCAGGCTGACGTGATCGCCGAGTCGGATTTCTGCGCCTATGCCGGGCTGCTCTACAACAACCGGATTCTGACCCTGCAGGCCCATCCGGAATTCAACCTGGCCTACGAGACCGATCTGGTCGCGCTGCGTAAAGGGGAACCGATCCCGACGGAGACGGCAGAGCAGGGCTTGCAGACACTGCAGACCGGCTCACCGCAGATCGACTCCGTCACCGTGGCCGGCTGGATGGCCGAGTTCCTGAAGCAGCGCCAGCTGGTGTAGTCGGGTTATTGGTCCGGTTGCGGCCATAACCAGGCCGCTCCACGAACACCGCTGGCATCGCCGTGTAGTGCGGCTGCCAGTCGGGTGTTGACGCGATCAGAAAACACGTAGTCGCCCCAGCGGGCCGGAATCTCATTATAGAGTTGTTCGATATTGGACAGCCCGCCGCCGAGCACGATCAGGTCCGGGTCGAGCAGGTTAATGACGCTGGCCAGCGAGCGGGCCAGCCGATCGTAATAGCGGCCCAAACTCTCCTGGGCTTGAAGATTACCGGCGCCGGCCTGACGCACCAGCTGCTCGACGCTAAGTCGTTCACCGTGACGTTGCTGGTGATCGGCCGACAGGCCCGGGCCTGACAGGTAGGTCTCGATACAGCCGTGCTTGCCGCAGTAGCAGTGCCGGGCGGGCTGATCCTGCTCCGAGAGCCAGGGTAGCGGGTTGTGGCTCCATTCGCCGGCGATTCGATTCGGCCCACTGAGCAGCTGTTGGCGATGGACGATTCCGCCTCCAACCCCGGTACCCAGAATCACCCCGAATACCGATTGGGCGCCTTGGCCGGCCCCGTCGATCGCTTCCGACAGGGTAAAACAATCGGCGTCGTTGGCCAGTCGGACCGGTCGTTTCAAACGCTTCTGCAGGTCTTTATCCAGTGGTTGGCCGATCAGGCAGGTCGAGTTGGCGTTCTTGACCCGACCGTGGTCCGGCGACAGGGTGCCCGGGATGCAGACCCCTATCGAACTTGCTTGGCCCAATTCGGATTCCGCGGTTTGCACCAGCTCGACGATCGCTCCCACCGTGGCCAGGTAATCCCCGGCGGGGGTGGCGATACGCTGGCCGTAACAGCGTTGGCCCTGCGGGTCTAGCGCTGCAATCTCTATTTTGGTGCCGCCGAGGTCGATGCCAATCCGCATTCTGTTTTAAGCCCTTATCGCACCGTCAGCACGTTGCAGCTGTTGGTGCCCGACTGGGGCGCATAGTTGCCGCCGTGGGTAACCAGCACGATATCACCGCTGTTGAGGTTGTGCTGCTGCTTCAGCTGCTCCAGGGCTTTGTCGGCCACCACCGCGATATCGCTGGCCCAGAAATCAAACCGCACCGGTCGAACGCCCCGATACAGACTGACCCGGTTTAGGGTGTCGGTATCGCGTGACAGCGCGAAGATCGGTAATCCGGAGCTGATCCTCGACAGCAGCAGCGGGGTCTTACCCGATTCGGTCAGGGCGATGATTGCCTTGACGCCCTCCAGATGGTTGGCGGCATACATGGTTGCCATCGCGACCGTCTCGGTGATGTCGGTGAAGGTCTTGTCGAGTCGGTGCTTGGAGACGTTGACGCTGGGGTGCTTCTCGGCTCCCCGGCAGATTTCGGCCATGGTTTTGACCGTCTCGACCGGATAGGCGCCCATGGCGGTCTCACCGGACAGCATCACCGCATCGGTTCCATCGAGGACGGCATTGGCGATATCCATCACCTCGGCGCGGGTCGGCATCGGGTTCTGGATCATCGATTCCATCATCTGGGTGGCGGTGATCACCACCCGGTTGAGTTGGCGGGCCCGGCGGATCAGACGTTTCTGCACACCCACCAGTTCGGCATCGCCGATCTCGACCCCCAGATCGCCGCGGGCCACCATCACTGCATCGGAAGCCAGGATGATTTCGTCCATCGCCAGCTCGGTCTGCACCGTTTCGGCCCGCTCAACCTTGGCGACGATACTGGGCTCGAAACCGGCTTCGGAGGCCAGTGTTCGGGCAAGGTCGATATCGTCGCGGGTACGGGGGAAGGAGACGGCCAGATAGTCGACGCCGATCTTGGCGGCGGTTTGGATGTCGGCTTTGTCCTTGTCGGTCAGGGCGGCGGCGGAGAGTCCACCGCCGAGCTTGTTGATCCCTTTGTTGTCCGACAGCGTTCCACCCAGGCTGACGCGGGTGATGACCCGGGTGTCTTCGATCGCTTCCACGTCCAGGTGTACCCGGCCATCGTCCAGCAGCAGGCGGTCGCCGGGCTCCAGATCCTGCGGCAGGGTTTTGTAGTCCAGTCCCACGGCCCGCTGGTTGCCGGTTCCGGCTGCCAGGGCGCTGTCGAGTTCAAAACGGTCGCCGATCTCAAGCTGTATCGGACCGTCGGCAAAGGTGGATATGCGGATTTTCGGGCCTTGAAGGTCGCCCAGGATCGCCACCTGTACACCCAGCTCGGCAGCCAGCTCCCGCACCTGCTCGGCACGCTCGATGTGATTCTCGGCACTGCCGTGGGAGAAATTCAATCTGACGACATTGGCGCCCGCCTGCAGCAGGGCTTTGAGGTTGTCGGCTTTGTCGGTGGCCGGTCCGAGGGTGGTAACGATCTTGGTACGACGGAACATGGGTCTCTCTAGGGTTGGCGAATGGGCGAAAGAGCTCTGCATCGGTGCGATGGTCGGCACGGCAGAGCCCGAAGATCCTATCAGGTTAATCATACGCTCAGACAAATGACATTTTCGATGCAGAACACCGATATATCGTCGAAAAGCCTTGTTTTCGTACCCCAAAGGGCTAACTGGCGTGGTTGTATTACACTTTCTTAGAAATCTGGTTGATTTGCATCAGCGTATTTTTGGAGGAGAAGTCGATGCAGAAGACCTTAGCTTTGATCGTACTGGCCGCGGTGACGTCGCTCTTTGGCAGTGTGGCCTACGCCGAATCCCGATGGGTTGTCGGGGCCGGGGCTTTGAGGGCCTTCGATGATGATCAGCTGGCCACCGGCAAGCTCGCCTACGAGTGGGGGCCAATGGATCAGTATTGGAATGTCAGGCCCTATGCGCAGCTGCTGGCGTCGGATACCGACGATTATTACCTGGGGGTCGGTGCGCTTAAGCAGGTGCCGCTCGGTCGCAAGTTTGCAGTCGGGATCAGTTTTTCCGCCGGGTATTATCACCAAGGTTCCGACAAGCTGGGCCAGGAACTTGACCATGATGTGGAATTTTATTCGGCCCTGATGCTCGATTATCAGCTGTCTTCCGAAACCCAGCTCAGGCTTGAGCTGGGACATATCTCAAACGCCGGTCTGGGGGATGAAAACGAAGGCACGGAATCGCTGATTCTGTCGATCGTTTTTGCTCGCTGACAGATCGGTCGTTGGTAGTGCCGGTTTAAGCCGGCAGGTTTCACCAATGGGACGGGATCAAAGCACGAACGCCAATACCGGCGGAATCGTCAGCAATGCGCCGACATTCCCCAGCAGTACGATCGAAGCCACCTGCTCGGGTTGTTGCTGATAGCGCTCGGCCATCATGTAGTTGAGCACCGCCGGCGGCAGGGCGCCGAACACCAGCAGCAGGCTGAACTGAAGCTCGGAAAGCTGCAGCCAGGGCTGAACCATCAGCACCACCAGAACCCCCGATAGCGGACAAAGCAAGGCGCCGATCACGCCCTGATGCCAATGTTTGAAACCGACCTCGACGATTCGAATCCCCAGGGTGAACAGCATCAGCGGAATCGAGATCTGTCCCAGCATCTCGATCGGTAGCGCCGCCGCCTTGGGCAGATGCCAGCCGCTCAGGCTCCAGCCGATCCCGGCAATGGTGGCGATGATCATCGGCATCTTCAGCAGGTTCAACAGCCGGGTACTGCGATCGAGCATCATCGCGCCGACGCTCATATGCAGGGTGTTTTCGACAATAAACAGAATCACTGCGGCCGGAAGTACATGCTCACCGAAGGCCAGCACCAGTAGCGGGATGCCCATGTTACCGGTGTTGTTGAACATCATCGGCGGCAGGAAGGTTTTCAGATTCAGCTTCATCAGCCGGGCGATGGGATAAAGCAGTACGCCGGAACCCAGTACAACGAGCAACCCGCCCAAGGCCAGGTCCTGGTATTGGCTCAGGGGGAACGTCTGGGTCGCCATGGAGTGAAAGATCAGCGCCGGGATAAAGATATCCATGTTGGCGCGGTTGGCGAATTCGATATCGGGGCGATGGCGTCGACCGTACAGGTAACCGCAGAGCACGATCACGAACAGTGGAAAAACGGTCAGAAAGATGCGCTCGGTCAGCGCCCAGCTGGTGGCGGTCATGGAGACGTTCCGTTGTATCTCAGCCGTGCCGGCCGTGGACGAGCAGAAAAACCGGTCGCCTCAGGACGACCGGTTGGATGAAGCGCGGAGCCTTAGCCCTTAACCGGTATAACCATGACCGGACGCTTGGCATATTTGATCACCTGGCGGGTGGTGCGGCTGCTGCGACCCAGGCTGTTGTGGGAACCCATCAGGATCATATCGGCGTCTATTTCGTTGGCGACTTCGACGATCTCGTCGGAGCGGTTACCTTCGCCGACGATCTGCTCGATGGTGATGTCAGGATGATGTTCCATATCCTGCATCTCGTCGTCGTAGAACGCCTTGACCCGGTCCTTCATGTTGTCTTTGACCTTGGCCAGACCTTCGTCGTGCATATTCTTGATCAGCTCGGGAGCGAGGTAGTTCTGGATCAGGGCCTGACCGGTTTCGCCGATTGGCTCGACCACGTGCAGCATCACCAGCTTGGCGTTGTAGAGTTCGGCCATCTTGACGGCTTGACGGAACACCGGACGGGTGTGCTTGCTCAGCGAGGTGGTGTAAAGGATGGTTTTAATCTCTGGCAGAGACATGGTGGTACTCCTTGGTACTGGATACGTCTGTCGGACAGGCTCAGCCCCGTCCGAACGGATTCTGGCGTTGCGTTAATTCTGTGACATGCGTATCGAGGGACTGCGCTTATCCTTCCAGAGGCTTTTTTGTTCGGCTACCGCGTTACGCGATAAACCGCTGCGTCCTTACTCGCTAACGGCTACCCGGAGTCCGACTTTTGAGCGGTATGTCGGGTAGACTTTGGTTTTATACTCCAAGCCAGCGGGCGTGACAAACCTAATTGTCAGCCCACGGGTTTTCGGTCACGTTGAGGGCAAAATCAGCAGCCGCAGCGACGTTTCGAGGTCTTGCCGATACCTGGGTTAAAGGTGTTGGTCGGGTCCAGCTCGGCGTAGAAGCTCTTCAGACCCTTCTCCGCTTCGTACAGATGGCCGACGTTATGCTCGGCCGGGTACTTGGCCCCTTTGGCGGCCAGGATCTCGAGCATCTGCTGCTTGATCGCTTTGGCGTCCGCACCCTTCTTCAGGATGTAGTCCTGATGGAACACGTGGCACATAAAGTGACCGTAGTAGAGTGAGCTGACCAACTGCGAGCGGATCGACTCCGGCAGCTTTTCGACCCACTCTTCGTCGTTACGTTTGAGCGCGATATCCAACGCC
Organism: Motiliproteus sp.; assembly: GCF_965230735.1. Taxonomy (GTDB): domain Bacteria; phylum Pseudomonadota; class Gammaproteobacteria; order Pseudomonadales; family Balneatricaceae; genus Motiliproteus. Next base: position 3,916,829 of record NZ_OZ246016.1, on the reverse strand, counting down.
AGGATGGTCTCGACCTCCTTGTGGTGGACGGTCTCGTAGCGGATCGCCGCACCGGCGGCGGCGAAACGCAGCAGATAGGCCTTCTTGGCTTCGTCGGCGCTACAGGCGATGTAGCCACCCTTGGCCGGATCGCTGAAGAACGCTTTCAAATAAGCGTCGGCTTCGTCGATGCCTTCGTCACTCATCTTCAAAATCAGGTGGTGTTCATAATCGTCGCGGAACTTCATCAGCCGTTTGGGCACGATGTTGGGCCAGCAGCGGCTCATGATCTGCATTACCCGGTCCGGCAGTTCCTTGGGCAGGAAACTGAAGCGGTTCAGCCAGGCGCTGATCGATCCCTTCATGGCGAACAGCTTGGGCAGCGGATCGGTGCCCAGGTAGTTGATCATCAGGAAGGTGTCTTTGCCGTACTTCAGCGCGATATCGAATACATCACGGTGCATGTACTCGCCGACTTCCGGCAGGTTTTTGAAGCCTTTGAGAATGTCGCGACGCAGCTGGGTCAGCTGGGCCGGATCGTTGGTGCCGATGTAGTAGACCTGCTCTTTCTGCGGCACCTCGAAGGTGTCCAGGCGCACCGCGAAGATCGCCAGTTTGCCGGCGCAGCCGCTGGCCTCGTAGAGGCGGCGGGTATCGGCATTGAAGCGGGCCGGGGTATCGGCGTCAACGTCTCGCAGGATCTCCGGGTAGTCACTGGCCGACGCTTTACCCGGTGCCGGTGTGCCGTCGGTGGAGAAATTCTGCTGCTCGAGGTTGCTGAGCATCTCTTCGGGGCTATCCCCTAGCTCGATACCCAGATGGTTGACCAGCTCCAGTTCGCCGTTATCGCTGATGCGGGCGAACAGTGACAGTTCGGAATAGGCCGGGCCGCGCTTGACCAGTGCGCCACCGGAATTATTGGCGATACCGCCGATGATGGAGGCGCCGATACAGGATGAGCCGATCACCGAGTGGGGCGCCCGGTTCAGTGGCTTCAGCAGCTTTTCGAGCTTGAACAGGGTGGCGCCGGGCAGGCTGATGATCTGACGGCCTTCGTCCAGCAGGTAGATGCTGTCCATGCGGGTGGTATTGAGGATGATGATATCCCGGTCGTAATCCTCACCGCTGGGGGTCGATCCCTCGGTCAGACCAGTGTTGGCGGCCTGCATGATGATGATCTTGTCGGCCTCGACACAGGCCTTTAGTACGCGCCACTGCTGCAGCAGGCTGGTTGGGAACACCACGGCCAGGGCGCTGCCTTCGCCGGAGCGGAAGCCGGTACGGTAGTGTTCGGTCTGGCGCTCGCCGGTCTTGATATTCTCACGACCGACAATAGACGTTAACTGATCGATAAATTGTTGTGCTGACATAACGCTGTCCTGCCTGAAATTCGTCGTGAAGCGGGGTTGGCGAGGCGGATGAAGCCTGGATTGAGAGGGGGGTGAAAGGCCCGCAGAGCAGCGGGCCGGATTTCACGTCGGCTCTCGTATCAGCCGTAGGCGGCGGCCGGTAGCCAGATCACCAGCTGCGGCCAGAGCACCAGCACCACCAGTGCGATCAGCTGCAGGATGATGAATGGAATGACACCCTTATAAATATCGCTCAGCTTGATATCCGGCGGGCATACACCCTTCAGGTAGAACAGTGCGAAGCCGACCGGTGGGGTTAAGAACGATGTCTGTAGTGCCATCGCCACCAGCATCACGAACCAGACCAGCTCGGGGTTGTCGACCACACCGTAGCCGTCGATCTCGAAGCCAAGGGCGCTTATCACTGGCGCCAACAGCGGCAGGATGATCAGTGTGATCTCGATCCAGTCGAGGAAGAACCCGAGCAGGAAGATGATGAACAGGATGAAGGCGATGATGCCGTAAGGGCCGAACGGCAGACCGGTCAGGAACGACTCGATCAGCTCGTCACCACCCAGTTCACGCAGTACCAGAGCGAAACAGGTCGCACCGATAAAGATCGCGAAGATGTAAGCGGTGGTGTTGTAGGTGCCCTGCATGACCTCTTTGAGCACCTTGAAGCTGAACTTCTTGTTGTACATCGCCAACAGCGTTGCACCCAGGGCACCGACACCGGAGGCTTCGGTCGGGGTGGCGATACCGGCGAAGATCGAGCCCAGTACGATAAAGATCAGCAGCAGGGTCGGGGTGACCGCCTTCAGCAGGCCGATAAAGGCGCGCATGGTCACGCGCTTGGCATCTTCGGGTACCGGGGCAGAATCCGGGCTGAAGAAGCCCACGCTCAGGATGTAGATGATATACAGTGCGCCCAATAGCAGGCCTGGGAAGACCGCGCCCATAAACAGGTCACCTACCGACAGGCCCAGCTGGTCAGCCATGATAACCAGCATGATGCTGGGTGGAATCAGGATCCCCAGGGTACCGGCGGAGGCGATAGTGCCCAGCGCGAACGGCTTGGAGTAGCCTTGCTTCATCATCGATGGCAGCGACATGACTGCCAGCAGCACCACGGAGGCTCCGATGATGCCGGTGGAGGCGGCCAGGATGATACCGATGGCGGTGACGGTGATCGCCAGGCCACCGCGGACCCGACCGAACAGTTCCTGCATCGACTGCATCAGTTTTTCGGCAACGCCGGACTTATCCAGCATGATGCCCATGAATATGAACATCGGCAGGGCGACCAGGATCCAGTTATCCATGATTTTGAATAACCGGTTGACCACCAGGCCAAGGGTCAGGAAGTCGAGCCCGGTAAAGGCATCCAGATACATATCGGCCAGATAGCCGATGCCGGCGAAGATAACCCCGATACCGCCCAGAACCCAGGCGACCGGAATGCCGGTAAACAGCAGCGCGATGAACGACAGGAACATCGCGATAACGAGAATCTCATTAATTTCCATCGTTACTCTCCCCGGAACAGCAATACAACATCACGAATCAGGCGTGAGACCACGGCCAGCGCCAGCATGGCGAAACTGAGCGGGATGACACTCTTGATGGCCCAGCGCCAGGGCAGGCCGGAGGGGGAGTCCGAGGACTCGTTGATGCGCCAGGAATCGGCGACAAAATCGAGGCTGTGGATAAAGATCACCGTGATAAACGGCAGTACCAGTACCAGAATACCGATGATATCGATAATCCGCTTGTTCCGAATTCGCAGGCCGCCGTAGATCAGATCCACCCGGACGTGGGCGTTGTTGATCTGGGCGTAGGACATGCCGAACATGACGCCGATGGCATACAGGTGCCACTGCAGTTCTTCGAGAATGATCAGGCCGCTGGAAAGACCCTTGCGCAGGAATACCTGGGTGATGATAACCAGGACCAGTGCGACATAAACCCAGGCGATCAGGTGGCCGATCTTGCGGATAAAAGCATCAATACAATCAGCCACAAAGACTGGATGCTCTTGGTGTTGATGGTGACTTTGCACGATAGAAACCTCTTGTGAGCGCGCAGGAAAACTCAGCGGTAGCTAAGAAGTGCCGTTGTCGGTGCGGGCTCGTCAAAATGGTTTGGCTGCGTACCGCTCTTGTGCGCCGGCGGCTGGCAGAACAACTTACTGGCCGCTGCCTGGTTGGCTAAACGCATCGGGGCAGCTGGCGGAAAAAAGGTGGCCGGGGCGTGAGCTTCCCCGGCCAGGGGGAGCCCGACGGGCGGGCTCCGGTGTTGCAGGTCTTACAGGTTCGGCTGTGGACGCGGCAGGAAGGCGTTGGCTTCCCACAGGTCGTAACCGTCACGGAAGTTGCTCATGTCGGTGTAGACCTTGTTAAAGAAGGCGTCCTGCTTCTTCTCTTCAACCACCTGGTCCCAGGTGTTCTTGAACAGGGTCAGCATTTCGTCGTTCCAGTAACGGATCTCTACACCGTTGGCTTGAGCCTTGGCCATAACGTCGTGCTGCATGGACTCGCCTTCAGCGATCGCGTTGGTCATGGAAGCTTTACAGGTGTTTTCCAGGATCGCCTGGTTGGCTTTGCTCATCTTGCCCCAGGCGTCTTTGTTCACGAGCAGTTCAAACACGGTGGACTGCTGGTGCCAGCCGGGGAAGTAGTTGTACTTGGCGATCTTGTGGAAGCCCAGACGCTGGTCGATAGCCGGCTGGGAGAATTCGGAGGCGTCGATGGCGCCTTTTTCCAGTGCACCGAAGATTTCACCACCCGGGATCTGTACGGTACCGACACCCAGTTTCTCCATCACGCTGGCACCCAGACCGAAGAAACGCATGTTCAGACCTTTCAGATCTTCCGGCTTATCGATCGGCTTCTTGAACCAGCCGGAAGTTTCCGGAGAGATGATGGCGCAAGGCAGAACCTTAACGTTGTAACCGGCGGTGTCGTACATCTCTTGATACAGCTTCAGGCCGTTGCCGAAGTACATCCAGGCCAGGTATTCACCCGCTTCCGGACCGAAAGGTACGGCGGAGAACAGGGCGGCGGCAGGCATCTTGCCCTGCCAGTAACCGGCAGTGGCGTAACCGGAGTTAACCTTGCCGCTGGAAACAGCTTCGAGGATCTCGGGCGGAGCAACCAGCTTACCCGGCTCATAGATCTTCATCTTCAGTTTGTTGTCGCTCATTACCGGCAGCTGTTCGGAAACCCACTTGATCGGGGTGCCCAGCGCGGGGAGATGAGTGCCGAAGGCAACAGGGGTTTTGAGCAAGGTTTTGTCAGCAGCGGTGGCCGGTACTGCAACCGACATCGCAGCGGTCAGGGCAGCTGCAGTTACAGCGGTACGAGCAAGCTTTGTCATGATGAATCCTCGAATGTTCGTTTTTGTTATCTGTTCGAACCTGGGGAAGGTTGTTGGTAAATTGGTAATACCAATGTTTGCTTGGGCTTATTACCCTATTGATTTCAGGGGGTAGCTGTCAACCCTCTGATGGGAGGTTTGATTAAACTTTGGTCTAAATAATTTGTAACTCTATGATTTATATGGGGCTGTCTATATAGGAAGAAGGATAAAAAAAGTTTGGTGCAATTTGTGGCAAGCGTCGGCGAGTGGTTTTGCATATCCGGGCATCCGTGCTATAACTGCTGAAACCAAAAATTGGTAATACCAATATTTCGAGACGAGTAATTTGAGTCAATGAAGTATAGACGAGTAAAACAGCCCAAGATCTCCGATGTGATTATGGAGGAGCTGGAGAGCATGATTCTGGAGGGGAGTTTGAAGCCCGGCCAGAAGCTGCCTTCGGAGCGCGAGCTGTCGAAACAATTTGAAGTATCGCGTCCTTCGCTGCGTGAGGCGGTACAGAAACTGGTGGCCAAGGGGTTGCTGACCAGTCGCCAGGGGGGCGGTACCTATGTATCGGATACGCTCGATGGCGGTTATGCGGATCCTTTATTAACCCTGTTTTCCTCTCACCCCGAAGCGCAGGCTGACCTGCTGGAATTCCGTCATGCCCTCGAAGGTGTTGCTGCCTATTATGCTGCGTTGCGAAGCACCGAATCGGACCGCCGGGCGATCCAGAAAATCTACGATGAGCTGGAGGGTTACCACGAGGTCAAGGCGTTCGAGCAGGAAGTGAAGGCCGACGTCGAGTTCCACCTGCGAATCGCCGAGGCCTCGCACAATGTGGTGTTGCTACATACGATGCGGGCGCTGCTGGGACTGGTAGAGAAAAATATCATGAACAACCTGGAGCAGGCTTACCCGCAACGCGGGCATCGCTCCAAGATCCACGGCCAGCACAAGGTCCTGATGGAGGCTATCTTTGACGGTAAGCCGGAGCAGGCACGCCAGGCCGCCTACGATCACCTGGCCTACGTTGAAGAGGTGGTTTCCGACTACGGTAAAGAGGAAGCCCGTCAGAAGCGTTCGCGTAGACGCTCGGAATTGAGTAAGTAGTTCTATGTAGTTTTACTACTTTTTGGTCTTGTTTTAGGTCGATTTTGTTGATTTTGTAGACAAGTGATAGCTGTTTTTGTAGTATCGCTACGCTTTTTCATCCCAGGGGGGAACGCTGCAGTGCAGCAATGCCGCAGGCCATAGGTTGATCGGGTGCTCAATCCCCAGCCCGATTCTGGTCAATAGCGGCTTTTTTGGAGGTCATTAGAGTGCAAGAACGTATCGAAGATATCGATCCTATTGAAACGCAGGAGTGGCTGGATGCCCTTGAGTCCGTTGCCAAGAATGAAGGCTCCGACCGGGCAAAGTATCTGCTGGCCAAGCTGGGACAAAAAGCCCGCGAATTAGGTGCCGAGCAGAACGACACCGTCACTACACCCTATTGCAACACCATTGCCCCCAAAGATGAGCAGCCGCTGCCGGGTGATCTCTTTATGGAGCGTCGCATCCGCTCGCTGATCCGCTGGAACGCGATGGCGATGGTAATGCGCGCCAATGACAACGATGATGGCCTGGGCGGTCACATCTCCAGCTTCTCCTCCTCTGCGACGCTGTACGATATCGGCTTCAACCACTTCTTCCGCGGCCCTGAGGGCGAGCAGGAAGGCGACCTGGTTTTCTTCCAGGGTCACATCGCGCCGGGTATCTATGCCCGTGCTTACCTCGAAGGTCGTCTGACCGAAGAGCAGATGGACAACTACCGCCGTGAAGTGGACGGCAACGGTCTTTCCTCCTACCCGCACCCCTGGCTGATGCCTGACTTCTGGCAGTTCCCGACCGTTTCCATGGGTCTGGGTCCGATCCAGGCGATCTACCAAGCCCACGTGATGCGTTACCTGTCCGCCCGCGGCATGATCAATCGGGGCGACCGTAAGGTCTGGGCCTTCCTGGGTGACGGTGAATGTGACGAGCCTGAATCCCTGGGCGCCATCGCGCTGGCCGGTCGTGAGAAACTGGAAAACCTGATTTTCGTGATCAACTGTAACCTGCAGCGTCTGGACGGCCCGGTTCGCGGCAACGGTAAGGTGGTTCAAGAGCTCGAAGGTGAATTCCGCGGTGCCGGCTGGAACGTGATCAAGGTTCTGTGGGGTCGCCATTGGGATCCGCTGTTCGAGAAGGACGAAAAAGGCCTGCTGCTCGAGACCATGAACGAGATCTGCGACGGTGAACTGCAGAACTGTAAGGCCAACGGCGGCGCTTATACCCGCGAGCACGTATTCGGTAAGCATCCGGAGCTGCTGGAGATGGTCAAGGATATGTCCGACGAGGACATCATGAACCTGAACCGTGGCGGCCACGACCCCTACAAGGTTTACGCGGCCTACCATGAGGCGGTTAACCACAAAGGCCAGCCGACCGTCATTCTGGCGCAGACCGTTAAAGGCTACGGCACCGGTAAGTCCGGTGAAGCCAAGAACGCTACCCACTCCATGAAGAAGGTGGCGATGGATGACCTGCTCGATTTCCGTGATCGCTTCAGCATCCCGCTGGACGATGACCAGCTCAAGACCACCCCGTACTACCGTCCGTCCCCGGACAGCCCTGAACTGAAGTACATGATGGGCCGCCGTGAGAAGCTTGGTGGTATGTACCCGCAGCGTCGCAACGACTTTGAAGCGCTGAAGATTCCGTCGCTGGAAGACCTGGGCGGCCAGCTCAAGGACAGCGGCAAGCGCGAACTGTCCACCACCATGTCGTTTGTTCGTACCCTGTCGACCCTGGCGAAAGACAAGAATATCGGTGATCGCATCGTTCCGATCGTACCGGACGAAGCCCGTACCTTCGGTATGGAAGGTATGTTCCGTCAGCTGGGTATCTACACCTCGGAAGGTCAGCGTTACGTGCCCCACGATCGCGACCAGATCATGTGGTACAAGGAGTCCAAGCAGGGCCAGATCCTGGAAGAGGGGATCAACGAATCCGGCTCCATGTCAGCCTGGATCGCGGCCGCTACCGCTTACTCCAACCACAACTGCCCGCTGATCCCGTTCTACATCTCCTACTCGATGTTCGGTCTGCAGCGCACCATGGACCTGGCCTGGGCGGCCGGTGATATCCAGGCCCGCGGCTTCCTGGTCGGTGCCACCGCCGGTCGGACCACCCTGAACGGTGAAGGCCTGCAGCACGAAGACGGTCACAGCCACCTGCTGGCCGCCACCATCCCGAACTGTGTCGCCTACGATCCGACCTACGGCTACGAGCTGACCGTGATCATGCAGGACGGCATGAAGCGGATGTTCGTCGACAAAGAGAACGTGTTCTATTACCTGACCGTGATGAACGAAAACTACCCGCAGCCGGCGATGCCGCAAGGTGCGGAAGAGGGCATCATCAAGGGTCTGTACCTGCTTGAAGAAGGCAAGAAGACCGCCAAGAAGAAGGTTCAGCTGATGGGCTCCGGCACCATCCTGCGTGAAGTCCGCGCCGCTGCCGATATCCTGCGTGCCGACTTCGGCGTTGAGTCCGATATCTGGAGCGCCACCAGCTTCAACGAGCTGCGTCGTGAAGCGCTGGATTGCTCACGCTGGAATCTGCTGCATCCGGAAGAGGCGCCGCGCACCTCCTACGTTGAGCAGTGCCTGGCCGATCGCAAGGGCCCGGTTATCGCCTCCACCGATTACATGAAGGCGTTTGCCGATCAGATTCGCGAATTCGTCCCGTCCCGCTACGTGGTATTGGGCACCGACGGCTTCGGCCGCTCCGATACCCGCGAGAAGCTGCGCGAGTTCTTCGAAGTTAACCGTTACTACGTCGTTGTTGCTGCGCTCAAGGCGCTGGCCGATGAGGGTACCATCAAGGCTTCCGTCGTCTCCGAGGCGATCAAGAAGTTCAATATCAACCCCGAGAAGCCGAACCCGACCACCGTTTAAGGGTTGGGATTGAACGCGAGACGACGAGAGGAACAGAACCGTGAGTGTAACAACCATTACCATTCCGGATATCGGCGGCCACGATGATGTGGACGTGATCGAGGTTTGCGTCAAGGTCGGTGACAGTGTCGAAGAGGGCGATTCGCTGATCGTGCTGGAGACTGACAAGGCTTCGATGGAAGTACCGGCCCCGGCGGCCGGTGTGATTACCAGCCTGAACCTGAACGAAGGCGATACCTGTAGTGAAGGCGACGTGCTGGGTGAGATGAACAGCGGTGGCGAAGCTGCTGCTGAAGCGCCTGCTGCTCCAGCAGAAGTGGCAGCCGAAGCACCGGCCGCTGCCCCTGCAGCCGCACCGGCTCCCGCAGCAGCTCCGGCCGCCGCGCAACCGGTGATCGTGCCCGATATCGGTGGCCACGAGAACGTCGATGTCATCGAAGTGTGCGTCAAGGTTGGCGACAGCGTCAGCGAAGGTGATTCGTTGATCGTACTGGAGACCGACAAGGCCTCGATGGAGATCCCGGCCCCGGCCGACGGCGTGATTACCGCCCTGTCGATCAACGAAGGCGATACCGTCAACGAAGGCGACCAGATTGCTGAGCTGAGCGCCGCCGGCGGCGCGCCGGCTGCTGAAGCACCGGCCGCCGAAGCTCCTGTGGCACCTGCCGCTGCACCGGCCCCGGCTGCTGCCCCTGTAGCGGGCGGCGTTGAGCCGGTCATCGTGCCCGATATCGGCGGTCACGAGAACGTCGACGTTATCGAAGTCTGCGTCAAGGTTGGCGACAGCGTCGAGGAAGGCGATTCACTGATCGTGCTCGAAACCGACAAAGCGTCGATGGAAGTCCCGGCGCCGAAGGCGGGTGTGGTCAAGTCATTGCAGATCAATGAAGGCGATACCACCAGCGAAGGTGATCAGATTCTTGAGCTGGAAGTGGCTGGCGGTGCGCCGGCGGCTGCGCCAACGCCTGCAGCAGCTGCCCCGGCACCTGCGGCGGCAGCACCCGCTCCTGCGGCGCCTAAAGCGGCGGCTCCTGCCGCCTCCGGTGCTAACCTGGAGCAGCTCGAAAAAGGTAACAAGAAGGTCCATGCAGGCCCGGCCGTTCGTGCTACGGCCCGTGAATTCGGTGTTGATTTGGCACTGGTCAAAGGGTCTGGTCCGAAAGGGCGAATCCTGAAGGAAGATGTCCAGGCCTACGTCAAGCAGGCCTTGGCCGAAGCCGCCAAGCCCAAGGCGGCTGCTGCGGTGACCGGTGGTTCCGGTATCCCGCCGATTCCGGAAGTCGATTTCTCCCAGTTCGGCGAGATCGAGCTGGAGAAGATGTCGAAGATCAAGAAGGTCACCGCCATGAACATGGCGCGCTGCTGGCTCAACGTGCCGCACGTGACCCAGTTCGACGACGTCGATATCACCGAGCTGGAAGCCTTCCGTAAGGAGATCAAGGCCGACGCTGAGAAGGCCGGTGTTAAGGTGACTCCGCTGCCGTTTATGCTCAAGGCTGCTGCTGCAGCGCTGAAAGCGCACCCGAACTTCAATGTGTCGATGCACGCCGATGGCGAACACATCGTCCACAAGAAGTACGTCCATATCGGTGTCGCGATGGATACGCCGGCTGGCCTGATGGTGCCGGTGGTTCGCGATGTCGACCAGAAGAGCATCTACCAGATTGCTGCCGAAGTGGCCGAACTGGGAGCCAAGGCCAAGAACCGTAAGCTCAAGCCGGCTGAGATGCAGGGCGCCTGCTTCACCATCTCCAGCCTCGGCGGTATCGGTGGTACCGGCTTCACGCCGATCGTACCGGCGCCGGAAGTGGCGATCCTGGGCGTTTCCCGTGCCGACATGAAACCGGTCTGGAACGGCTCCGAGTTCGTGCCGCGTAAGATGCTGCCGTTGGCGCTGTCCTACGACCACCGTGCGATCAATGGCGCCGATGCGGGTCGCTTTATGACTACTCTTGGTGGTCTGCTGAGTGATGTGCGTCGATTGATCCTGTAATCGGATTAGGCTCTATTAAAAAGCCCGCACTGGATTCCAGTGCGGGCTTTTTTGTAGCGAGGACTTTTTGTAATTGATACTGACGGAATGATTCTTGATAAGGCCTAGGGTTCAACCTGAATAATATCTTCAATCGCTGATTCAAGAAGGGTTCGGTATTCGACGTAACATAACCGTGCTTTATTGTATTGGATCAGATTTGCAGCCCATACAGCTTCAAGGTTAAGAGGCGGGGTTCCTCCAAAGCCATAGCTCACGGCTAATTTTCCTGGTACGTCCTCGAAGCCAAAACTTCCATCAATATTTTGTTTATGGATTTGAGCTTGCACTAAGGATCGAGTGACAGTTCGGGTATGACCAGCTTCTAGTCGAGGACCGATGGTGTGGGCCGTTAAATTACGGTAGTTGCTCGTTTCGTCAATGTAATCAGAAGTGTTAAGTTCTCGAAGTGCTTCTATAAAACTTGTAGATGAAGGCCAGATTCGTAGCAGGCGGGAGAGTCGTTTTTCTTTGTACTTTCTATTAAGTATCTTTGGGCGTTCTTCGGGAGTTTTGGGCTCGCCTTCAAGATAGTCCGCATAGGATGAATCGATGCTAAGGCGAACTTGGTGAAATGCAGCAGTTGCTACTGATGTGATTGTATCTCTTATCGAGGCAGGTGTGAGCAGACATTCATGTACTAATGAATCAAGAAATTCGCTACGTAGCTCACATGATTCAGTCTCATCACGAGTTTCAAGAACTTTGCTCCAGGCTTGCCATCGGTAAAGGGAGATGTTCCATCCGTTAATAATGTTGGTGAGCTCACGTAAGTCGCATCTAACCATCATATCTCCGAGGGAATGCCATTTACGCCCATCTATAAAATCGAAATCGTAGGCAAGCAATGTCTCATCTGAAGATCTGGGTAGGTCGTAGGTAATCTCAAGATATTCGTTGAACGCTTGGCGCAGTCGCTGAGCATGGTTGCGTTGCTCTTCATTCATAGATCGTTTTGATTCATGCTTGATTGTTCAAATGAGGGCTAACAGAGAGCTGGTGAAAGCTTTATTCGCCAACAAATTCGAATAGTTCAGTAGCAACAATCCTAAAAAAGCTGTGGCTTTATTGATAGGATTTATTGTTGCTTCTTAGGTATGTCCCTTTTGTCGCGACAAAAGGAACCAAAATCGCTTTCCCTACGAAACCGCCCTATGGGCACGCGCCTGAGGCGCTATCAAACCCAGTCTGAGGCGGGCCGATGGGCCGTCCATGGCCCAGCGCCCCGTCGAGTCTTCCATGACTCGACCCTTCGGGCCTTATTCAGTCTGAGTTTGATCGGTTTCGAAGGGGTGGGTTGCCAGCCGCTTTTACTGGCATTTCTAATCCTTATCGTCACGTTTTAGAGGCGAATTTCCCCAATTCAAAATTCCTGGTTATCAGGATGAACGCTCAACCCCCTTCTGCGAAGCTGAGCATTACAGCCATCTAAGGGAGAAAGCGATTGATGTTTGAGTGAGCGTAGCGAGCGAGTTCCAATCGCGGCCCTTGGATGGCGAAACGCGCAAGGAATCGGCGGAGCCGACAAGCAGCAGGGGCCGCCTAGGGTTGTTAGGGAAATGGCGGCGCATTTCCCTGACACGCCCACAAGGGCGTAAACGGAGCTGAAAGTCAGCCCCCTTTATAGAACCAATCTAAAATCACTGGGATTGGCCCAGTGCTGCAATTTTCAGTCTGATTTTGATCGGTTTCGAAGGAAGTGGAATGCCAGCCGGTTTTAGATAAGCCCAGCAGGGCGTAATGACCAGAACTCGCTATGCTTGTTCTGGTCAGACCTTCTGAGGTATTGCAAAGATATGTTTCCAGGCCCAACTTCTCCGATGAAAAATAAACAGACTGTTGAATCCTCCCCGCCCATCTCGACGCTAGATGGTCTCTCGAAAACAGCCAGTTACTCGCTGATGGATACACTGACCTGTGATCCAGAAGGGACAGTCGATGGTGCCGATCATTCACCACGACAAGTGTTTACCGGGCACTATGTTCCGGTACAACCCACACCCATCGATAACCCCGAGTACATCGCCCACAGTAAAGCTCTCTTTCACGAGCTTGGCCTTGCTGATAGCTTGGCAACATCAGCGGGGTTCATGCAGATGTTCAGCGGCGACCTTTCACAGGTCCCGCCGCCATTACGGAAGCTGGGCTGGGCCACCGGCTATGCGCTCTCCATCTACGGCACCGAATATACCCAGCAGTGCCCATTTCGAACGGGAAACGGCTATGGCGATGGTCGTGCCGTTTCCGTTCTAGAGGCGGTTCTCAATGACAGGCGTTGGGAGTTTCAGCTTAAAGGCGGCGGTCGTACTCCTTATTGCCGCGGCGCGGATGGGCGTGCCGTTTTGCGTTCCAGTGTCCGGGAGTTTCTGGCTCAGGAGTACTTGCACGCACTGGGCGTGCCGACGTCACGATCATTGAGTTTGTATGTATCGAAAACAGAGACGGTCCAGCGTCCCTGGTACTCTGAAGGTTCTAGATCACAAGATCCCGACATGATGGTTGAGGAGCCTGTGGCGATCTCCACCCGTGTTGCGCCGTCGTTCCTACGGGTTGGCCAGATTGAGCTGTTCGGTCGTCGTGCTCGAAAGAGGGAACACCCCTCAGCGCTGGAGGAACTCGAACAGATCGTCTTGCACTTAATTGATCGTGAGTACGCCGAAGTGATCGATGGCCAACTGAGCATTGGCGAGAAAGTCATTCTGCTTGCCGGTGAATTCCGTGCTCGCTTAGCGTCGCTGGTCGCGAACTGGATCCGTGTCGGCTACTGTCAGGGCAATTTCAACAGTGACAATTGCGCTGCCGGAGGCTTCACGTTGGATTTCGGTCCGTTCGGATTCTGTGAAGCGTTTGACCCCTATTTCCAACCCTGGACCGGCGGTGGACAGCACTTTGCGTTTTGGAATCAGCCGGCGGCGGCAGAGCGTAATTTCGCGATGTTTTGTTCGGCGTTGCAGCCGCTTCTGGCTTCCGATAAGGAGGCATCGCAACAACTCGATGACATTCGCAGTGGCTTTGCTGAAGTGATGCAAAAGGAACTGGAAGCGATGTGGTCGGCAAAACTTGGACTTGAACGTTTTGTCCCATCGCTATTCGGTGAGCTTGTCACGCTGATGGCAAAAACTCCCGTTGATTACACGATCTTCTTTCGCGAGCTGTCGTCGGTGCCCGATGACATTGGGCCACTGAAACAGAGTTTCTACCAAGATACCGATGAAGAAACGGACAAGCGTTGGTCTGAGTGGCTGGCTCAATGGCGGTCCCTCATCACTAGCCAACGCGATGCCAATGCCCAAGCAGCCGGTTTGATGGAGGGTCTTTCCTCCCGAATGAAACGGGTCAACCCTAAGTACAGTTTGCGCGAGTGGTTGCTTGCTCCTGCGTATCAGCAGGCGGCCAAGGGGGATTACGATTCAATCAAAGAGCTACAAGCCGTGATGACTCAACCTTACGTTGAGCAGTCGAAGGCGGTCGAGGATAAATACTATCGATTGAAACCGCTGGCGTGCTGGAATCTCGGTGGCGTGTCACACATGAGCTGTTCTTCCTAGGGAACCTGCGAATAAGTCCTTGCGAGCTTCTGGCTTACAGCTTGGTTCGCAATCAAGGCGTCGCTTTGCAGTAATGTCTAGACCTTGCAAAAAGCGACAACACAGGGTGCGGATCAAGCTGTAAGCCCCGTAGGGCAAGGCCTGAAAAGTACAACTCCGTTGTTGTAACCTTTGCTAAGGGCTACGGCCATTAACTGCAGATTACGTCTAGGTTTTGCACTTTTCAGGCGCTTGCAGAAGCCGCAGAGACTTGTTCGCAGGTTCCCTGGTTAATCGGGGATAGACCCCGTTTTTTCGGTGATGCCGCTACCATTCCGTGGTGAGGTTATCTGATAAGGCGCTGAGCAGATGAAAAAACTCCTATGGCTGACTGCCTCAGTCGCCGTCATTACCGCCGTCTACCTGGGGCGGGGACAGATACACGCCTTTTTGGTGCAGGCGCCGGATTTCGCTGCGCAGCATGAGGAGCCAGTGATCCTGTACGGAACCTCCTGGTGCCCCTACTGCGATCAGACCAAGGTCTTTCTCGAACGCAATGAGATTCCCTATTACGAATACAATATCGAGGTCTCCTCGGAAGGTTACTATCAATACAAGCAGCTCAATGGCCAGGGAACGCCGCTGCTGTTGATCAACAAACAGGTTATCCGGGGCTATAACCCGCCGGTGATTATGGAGGTTTTGACCAAGGGCTCCGTCGCCCAGGCAGAGGCCGATTCAGGAAAGCAGAGCAGCCTGTCGCTGTCTCCACCTGATCCAAGCTAACAGACAGGCAATCGCCGGCTTAAAACGAGGCAGGGATGCAGTTTGATACCCTGATCTCGGCACTCGAAGTGGCAGCCCAGGGGCACGGTATCGCGTTGGGGCGGACATCGTTGGTGCAGGATATGCTGATCTCTGGGCGGTTGGTGGCACCGATGAATCTTCGAGTGGCTACTCCGGAAGCCTTCTACCTGGCGTTTCCACCCTATCAATACCTACATCCCCATGCTGAGCTGTTTCGCAGCTGGTTATTGGAGGAAGCCCAGCAGCAGCGGATCAAGCAACAAAATGCTGAGTAGCAGGGCGAATCGAAACCGTTGAACTGCGCTTTTTTATCCCATAAATGATATATGTCGTGTTCCTAATGCTGTCGTTAGGCTATGCTCGCGCGAGTTATTTTTGGGTAGCCCTTAATGGATATGTCTGTCGACCAAACGGTGGAATCCACCACCGATAATTCCCCGTTGCCGGTCCGGCGTGTGCCCGGCGATATGGCGATGTGGTGCTTTATCCTGGCCGAGCTGACCGCTTTCGCGCTGATGTTTATTCTGTTCAGCTGGTTGCGCAGTACCGACCGCGAGTTGTTTCTGGCCGGTCAGCAGTTACTCCATCCCGAAGCCGGATTGATCAATACCTTGGCGCTGCTCAGTGCCAGTGGTTTTGTGGCCCAGGGGGTGATTGCCAACCGGGCGTCCAAGCAGTTGCAGGCATCGCGTTGGATGCTGGCGGGCCTGGCGGTGGCGATGATCTACGTGGTGGTCAAATGCTGGGAGTATTACCAGCTTGGCAGTGCCGGTTACGGGCTTAACGGCAACCGTTTTTTTACCGCCTATTTCCTGCTGACCGGGTTCCATTTCCTGCATGTATTGCTGGGTATGTCGATCATCGGCTATGTCACCCGGCGGCTGCGGCAACAGGTCTACGGCCCGGATAACCGGGTTGGACTCGAGAGTGTCGCCTGTTACTGGCACATGGTTGATCTGCTATGGATCGTGTTGTTCCCGCTGGTGTACGTGATCCGATGAAAACGATTTCTAAACTGCTGCATACCCCGGCGCTGATCTGGCTATTGCTGATGATCATGACGCTGTTGAGTTTCTACCTGACCGACAGCTCCACCCTGGCCTGGGTTACCGGTGTTATCTTGCTACTGACCGCACTAAAAGGGCATCTGATCGTCGAGAGCTTTATGGAGCTTCACGGCATCAACCACCTGATTCGTACCGCGATGCTGCTCTATTGCCCGGTACTGGGTGTGATCATCTATTTCGTGTTAAGCCATTAATTGACTAACTTTTTCCCCGCTCTTGGCGGTGGCGCCACAGGATTTCCTGGCCGCCGTCCCGTCGCGCAAGCCAGCGGGCGCAGACAAACAGCAGGTCGGACAGTCGATTCAGGTAGCTCTGGCATTCGGGACGGGTATCGCTGTCGCGGCTCAGGGTGACCAGTCGGCGTTCGGCGCGGCGACAGACGCTACGGGCCAGGTGGCAGACCGACGCGGCACGGTTGCCGCCGGGCAGGATAAAGTCCTTCAACGGCGGCAGATCGTCGTTGAGCTGATCCAGTAGCTGTTCCAGCGCTTCGATATGCTCGGCCTTGATCAGCGCATAGCCAGGAACCGACAGTTCGCCCCCCAGATTGAACAGGTTCTGCTGGATCTCGTGCAGCTGATCGCGCAGTGAATCGGCTTCGTCGAGCTCGCAATTGAGCAGGCCGATCAGACTGTTGAGCTCATCGATATCGCCGATCGCTTCGATTCGGGCGTCATCCTTGTTGACCCGCGAGCCGTCCCCCAGGCCGGTGGTACCTTTGTCGCCGGTACGGGTGTAAATCTTCGAAAGTCGGTTGCCCATGGTTAGCTCTCTCGGTCGGGATGATCTGGTTTGGGAATATCTGAGGCGGATGGGTGACGCTGACGAATCTGTTCCACCAGCGATCGGTTGTTCGGCAGGTCGATGCCAAGGGTCTGTGCCTGATCGCAAAGATAGCCGTTGATGGCGTCGATCTCGGTGCGGCGATGGTGGCGAACATCTTGAAGCATAGAAGAGAAGTTAGCCGCGGTTGCTCTGGCTACCGCTTCGGCGCGGATGATCAGCGGTTGATCGAATAAGGGTTGATCCAAGGCGGCGGCCAAGCGCTCCACCTCGCTACATAACTGCGCCATCTGCTGGCGGTAGTCCGGATTGTCGGCCAGGATGCCATTCTGACAATCGTGCAGGGCGGTCAGACCGTTGATCGCTGCGTTGATGGCCAGTTTCTGCCACAGTCGATTCAGCACCTGTGGGTCATAGCCACTTTGCAGGTCAAGGTTCAGTAGCGGCTGCAGTGGTTGTTCGCCCAGCTGTTGTGCGGCGGCATTGAGTGGCCCGAACCAGCTTTCACCGCGACCGGCATGAATCAGTTGCTGCTCGGCTAAAAATGCCCCTTCGGTGGTGGTGCCGACATAGATCGGAACCTCGGATAGGTGCTCCGCCAGCAACTGCTGTTGCCCCATGCCGTTCTGCAGCAGCACGATAACGGCATCCTTGCTGAGCCGATGTCGGACCGCCTCCACAGCGGCCAGAGTGTCGTAGCTCTTGGTCGTGACCAGTAGTCGGCTGATTGGGCTTTCGGCCTGATTCAGCTCGGCCTGAAGTTGAATCCCCTCGGCCTGGCTTTGGCCGCTGAGTGACCAGGGCTGCTGAAATTGTTGCAGTTTCGAATCGCTGCGAACCAGCACCGAGACCGGCTGTTGTTGCAGCTGTAGATGGCTGGCCCACAGGCAACCGATCGCACCTGCACCGAGGATATGCCAATGGCTCGCGGAGGAGGGGTTGTCGGTTGGATGCATAGGCTGGCGTACTTGAGGCTGAAATCTGGCGATCGGGTTTGGTATCAAGCCGGTTCGGTGGGTTAGAATCAGTCGCGCCCGGCATCGGTAACAGTTCGGGTATTGTGCCATCATCAGGGCCTGTTGGCAGACCCTATTACTCACCAAGGAGGCAATATGCCGTCATTCGATGTGGTATCCGAGCTGGATATGCATGAAGTAAACAACGCCGTCGATCAGGCTAACCGTGAGATCGGTACCCGGTATGACTTCAAAGGGGTCAACGCGAGCTTTGAAGCGAGTGATTCCGACATCACCATGGCGGCTGAAGGCGATTTCCAGTTGCAGCAGATGCGCGACATCCTGATCAACAAGCTGGTCAAGCGTAACATCGACCCTAAGGCACTGGACTTCAACGCCCCGGCCAAGAGCGGTATGCAGGTGAAGCAGCAGGTTGGCCTGAAGCAGGGCCTCGATCAGCCGACGGCGAAGAAGATCGTCAAGCTGATCAAAGATAAGAAGATGAAGGTGCAGGCCGCGATCCAGGGAGATCAGGTGCGTGTGACCGGTAAGAAGCGTGATGACCTGCAGCAGGCCATTGCGATGCTGCGCGAAGCGGATATCGATCTGCCGCTGCAGTACAACAACTTCCGTGACTAATTACGCGATTCGTTTCGTGGTTCATTTCGCGATTGGGCCGATCCTGATGATCGAGTCTCGCCAGCTGCCGTGCGATTGGGCGGCGGCTTGAGCGAGCGTCCCTTCTCCTGGCGCGAGGCGCTGCTGGTCTATACCCGACCGCAGGTGATCGCGCTCTGGTTTCTCGGCTTCGCTGCCGGGTTGCCGTTTCTGCTGGTGTTTTCCACCCTGAGTGCCTGGTTGACCGACTACGGTGTCAGCCGCAGTGCGATCGGTTTTTTTGCCTGGATCGGGATCACCTACTCGATCAAGGTACTTTGGGCACCGGTGGTGGATCGAATACGGCTGCCCGGTTTGGGCCATCTGGGCCAGCGACGAAGCTGGATGTTACTGGGCCAACTGGGGATCGCCTCGGGTCTGGTGGGGATGGCGTTGACCGATCCGCAGCAACAGCTGGGTCTGATCGCGCTGTTGGGCTTGTTGGTGGCGTTTTCGTCGTCGACCCAGGATATCGCCATCGACGCCTATCGGATCGAGGCGGCGATTCCCGAGTATCAGGGGGCGATGTCGGCGGCCTATATCTTCGGCTACCGGGTGGCGTTGCTGGCCGCGGGTGCCGGCGCCCTCTATATCGCCGATATCGCCAGCTGGCCGTTGGCCTACCTGAGTATGGCGGCGTTGATGGGGGTCGGGATTGCCACTGTCTTGGTGGTCCGTGAGCCCGAGCGGATTGAAAATCGCAGCGCCGACACCACCGAACAACAGCTGCATCGGGCCGCCCACCTGAACCATCCGCGTACCCGCACCCAGCGCTTGCAGGCCTGGTTTCTGGATGCGGTGGTGGCGCCCTTCGTCGAGTTCTTCCGTCGCAATGGGGTGATCGCGCTGTGGCTGCTGCTGTTTATCAGCCTTTACCGGCTCAGCGATATCACCATGGGGATCATGGCCAATCCGTTCTATCTGGATCTCGGGTTCAGCAAGAGCGATATCGCCGCGATCGGCAAACTGTACGGCTTTGTCATGACCATCGTCGGTTCGATGGTCGGGGGTATCCTGGTGGTCCGTTTCGGACTGCATCGGCCGTTGCTGATGGGGGCGGTGCTGGTGGCACTGACCAACCTGCTGTTTGCCCAACTGGCCCAAGTTGGAGCCGATAAAACCTGGCTGACCCTGGTGATCAGCGCCGATAACTTCAGTGGCGGGCTGTCCAGTACCGCCTTTATCGCCTATCTCTCCAGCCTCACCAATCGTGCCTATACGGCAACCCAGTATGCGTTGTTCAGCTCGTTGATGACCCTGCCGGGTAAGTTTGTCAGCGGCTTTTCCGGGGTGGTGGTCGATGCTCAGGGCTACTACAGCTTCTTTATCTATGCCGCGCTGTTGGGGCTTCCGGCCGTGTTGATGGCAACCTGGCTTTGGCGACGCTCGGTGAGGCAGCCGCTCGCCGACGGGAGCAAGGTCGAGTCGTAGGAATCGACTTCTGACAATCCGGGCATAGCCAGACATTTTTTAGCGCGAGGCTGTCTCAAGTCAGCGTTTTTAATTCCGGTATCTGTAAGCTGTTGCTGGAATAAGCGAAACCAACAAGGAAGGTAGTGATGAAAAAAGGACTCTTAGTCGTCGCCGGTATGGCGGTCGCGGCTACCGGTGCGGCCGGTTATCAGCAGCTTCAGTATGAACAGCAACTCCAAGCGGCGGTGCAGGATCTGGTCGAGCAGGTGAAAGGCACCGAGATCGAAGGGGTACCGATCCATGCGATCTACGATCAGCATCGGGGAGGACTGTTCGAGTCGACCGGCAGGGTGAGTGTTATCGCCGGCAGGTCCGGAGAAGAGGCCCGTATTGAGCTCGATTATGTGGTCCAGCATTATCCGGATACGCCGTTATCGGGGCTGGCTTACCGGGTCGAGGCGCGCAATTCAATGCTCGATGGCAGCGCCCAGGAAACCCTGACCACGAAGCTCTTTAACGGTAAGCCGATCTTGATGAGCGGCGTGGTCAGTACCGAGATGGCCCAGGGTACGATCCATATTCCCGAGATTTGGCTGGCGACCCGGAACAATACCGTTGCCGGCTCGGCAGGCACCATCACCTGGCAGGCCGGACTTAGTCCCAGCGGCGAATTCTCTAAACAGCTATCGGGCACCTATTCCTACCCTGTTTTTGAAGTCAAAAGCCAGCGAGGTGGTAAACCGGATGGGCTGAAAATCGATGCGGTCCAGGGCGAATTCGGCTACGACCAGCGCCCCGGTAACAACAGCTCCTACCTGACCGCCGGCTTCGAAGCGTTGGATTTTGTGAACCGTGCCGATGAATTCAGACTCGGCAGGACACACTGGCGTAGCGATTGGGAAGTCACCCGGTTTGCCAATTCCAGGCTGAATTTTTCGGTTCAGGACGCCCTTATCGAAGGCAATGAAATTCCCAAGTTTGCGTTGAATCTGTCGTTGGACAAACTCAATGCCGAGGCGGTGAACAGTATCCAACAGATCATTGAGCGGGCCGATCAGGAGCGCTGGGATGCCGAGCGTGCCCAGCGGGAACTGTACGCCGCGATGCTGCAGCTCAGCGATCAGTTGATCCGGGATAATCCGGTTCTGGCGGTGGAGGCGTTGCAGCTAGAGCTGGGCGATAAGGGCTCTTTTGCGCTGGATGGATCGGTCATGCTGGACCATACGAAGCTATCGCCCACGGCACTGCGTGACTTGATGAGTGCCGGCCGAGCCAGTTCTCGGTTCCAGAACGATCTCAGGCATGCCCTGAATATCAACCTTCACGCCAAAGCAGCAGGGCAGGCACAGCAGGTGATTTATGCAACCTTGCAGCGTAAGGCCCGGCCAATTGCCGATGCGATGCAGGATGGAGATCTGGTGATTACGGCAGAAAATGGGGTGTTGAAGATCGATGGTACCGCGCTCTGATTCGAGGGCAGGGATTCATAGCAGAGGTTGATTATATTTCTAAATAAGAATTATTTGCATTCGCGTTAAGGTGTGTTTAGACTGCAGTTCTGTAGGGGGTAGACGCCGATGTTGCTCCCTACGGTCTTTCAGGTTAACCACACAGGAGTGATTGCCATGACCTACATTGTTAATGCCTGGCTCGAACGTGAACGGCCGCAGCTGCAAGTAACCGACCGACGGACCGGAAAGGTGGTGATGGAGTGGGGAGCGGAGCGGCTCAAGTCGATGTTTGCCACCGGCGAGCTGTGCTTGGCCGATCTACAAGCCAGTGATGCCCAGTTGCAGGAGACGATCAAGGAGCTGTTTTTACTCTCCTATCGGCCGTCCTGACGCCCATCCTGAAAGGTGGACAGCCTGACCGCCGGGCCCCTTCGGAATCCTAGAGAATCTGCTCTGAAATGCTCAGGGGTTCCAACGATGGCGGTTCAGGTTGATCCGATTGTTGTGGAATTCGACCCCTTCAGCTAGCAAACGCTGCTTCTGCTCGACGAATCGGGGACTACCGACTTCAAAACTGATTCGTCCGGCTGCGTTGATGACCCGGTGCCAGGGTAGGCGGGTGCCTTCGGGGAGTTTTTTCAGGGTGTGGCCCACCAGTCGGGCGCAGCCGGGGAGTCCGGCCAGTTCTGCCAGCTGACCATAGCTGACCACAGAGCCGCTCGGTATCGCGGCCAGCGCCTGCCAGATTCGTTCGGCGTTGCTCAATGAATCGTTCATGGGAATCTATGAAGCCAGAACTTGAGGCAAAAGTCAGGCGAAAAAAAACCGGCGCTTAAGCACCGGTTCTTTGGGATCAACTCTGAATCGACGAATCGATTACAGGCGCAGGGCGCCGTCGACTTCGATTACACGACCGCTGACGTAGTCGTTCTCGAGGATGAAGGCTACCGCCGAGGCGATCTCTTCCGGCTTGCCGACGCGCTGGAGCGGAATGCCCTTGGTCATCATTTCCAGTGCTTCCGGTTTCATGCTCATGACCATTTCTGTGCCGATAAAGCCCGGAGCGATGGCGCCGGTACGGATGCCGAAACGAGCCAACTCTTTGGCCCAGGTGGTGGTCAGTGCCACAACACCGGCTTTGGCGGCGCTGTAGTTGGTCTGGCCGATGTTGCCGGCCCGTGAAATGCTGGAGATGTTGATGATGCAGCCCGGCTTACCGGCTTCGATCATCTTGGTAGCCGCTTCACGACCGCACAGGAATACACCGGTCAGGTTGACGTCCATCACCTGTTGCCAGCTCTGCAGGCTCATGCGTTTGGTGATTTCACCGTCTTTGGCTTTGATGAACATCGCATCGCGGGTGATACCGGCATTGTTGACCAGGCCGTCGACACCGCCCATCTCTTCAACAATCTTGTTGAAGACCGTTTCTACTTCCGCTTCGTCAGCCACGTTGGCGACATAAGCGCGTGCCTCGATGCCCAACTCCAGGCAGAGGCCGACCGTTTCATCCAGCGCCTGCGGGTTCATGTCAATCAGGGCAGGGGTAGCTCCTTTTCCCGCCAAGTACAGGGCCATGGCGCGGCCCAGGCCCTGGCCGCCGCCGGTGATTACGATCACTTTATCTTTCAAATCCATGCTTTTACCTCATCCGGGGATGGCCAACCGGATAGGTGTTGGTTTCCCCTGTAGCATCTTCTATTACGCACCCAGGGATAAGCTTGTCTTATGGCTACAATTAAAAACCCGATGGTGCAATGCATCACGGAGTGTAGGTTTATTGGAACATGCTTTCAAATTTAAATTGCTGCGATGCAGAAGATTATTGCTGCGATCACGAATTCAGTTCGTTGCAGGGTAGAAATGCTGCGGTTTGGAATCGGGTTTTCGACGAGCAAAGCCCTTTTAATTGGCGGTGGATTGAAAAACCGGATTGCGACACCATCAATAATGACATCCAATAGGTTCAATAGAGTCATCACCTGCTACCGGGAGTCCCGATGCCCTTTCTGTTTCTGATTTTTGTTGTGGTCCCTCTGATCGAGATCGTGTTGCTGATCAATGTTGGTCAGGCGATTGGTGCTTGGTACACCATTGGGTTGGTTCTGTTGTCGGCGTTTATCGGGGTCAATATGCTGCGCCTGCAGGGACTGTCGACGCTGCTGCGGGCACGCTCACGGATGGAAAGCGGTGAGATCCCGGCTCAGGAGATGATCGAAGGGATTATCCTGGCAGTCGGCGGCGCGTTGCTGGTGACACCGGGCTTCGTCACCGACTTTATCGGGTTCTGCTGTCTGATCCCGGTGACTCGCCGCGGTTTCGTCAAGCGGGTGAAAAAACACTTCACGGTGATCGCCTCGCAGCAGATGCATGGCGGTAGTACTCACCAAAGCCAAACCTTCTACAGTGCCGGTTCTTCCGCTCAGGAGGATTTCCAACCGCGTCGTCCAAATAGTGACGCGGGCGATGCCGGTCGAAACAAGGGTGGCCAAACCATTGACGGAGAGTACCGTCGGGACGACTGAGTCTCACAGCCCGGTTTGTCGTCCTAAATCCCGGGGTCGAAAAAAATTTATCTAACGACGCTTGAATTCAATTTAGGTGCCCCCACTTATCAGACCAAGGTCACGCAGGGGCGAGCCTCTGTCTATTTATATTGTTTAAGTCGGATTGCGACTTTTTGATAAGAAAATCAGGAGACTAACTCAAATGAGCATTCGTCCACTTCACGATCGCGTTGTAGTTCGTCGCAAAGAGGAAGAAACCACCACCGCCAGCGGCATTGTGCTGCCGGGTTCTGCCACCGAAAAGCCGAATCAGGGCGAAGTTGTTGCCGTCGGTAAGGGTCGTATTCTTCAGAACGGTGATGTTCAGCCGATGGACGTCAAAGCCGGCGACACCGTGCTGTTCGGTCAGTATTCGGGCAACACCGTTAAGGTTGACGGTGAAGAGCTGCTGATCATGAGCGAAAGCGACATTTTGGGTGTGCTGGAATAAGCCGAACCTCGGTAACCAGACCCTTTATTTTCAGAATTCATAGATTTTAGGAACCGCTTAACATGGCTGCTAAAGACGTAAAATTCGGTAACGACGCCCGCGTAAAAATGCTGGACGGCGTCAACGTACTGGCAAATGCTGTAAAAACTACCCTGGGCCCGAAAGGTCGTAACGTTGTTCTGGACAAGGCCTTTGGCGCACCGACCGTGACCAAAGACGGTGTTTCCGTTGCCAAAGAGATCGAGCTGGAAGACAAGTTCGAGAACATGGGCGCGCAGATGGTTAAGGAAGTTGCTTCCCAGGCCAACGACGTTGCCGGTGACGGTACTACCACTGCAACTGTACTGGCTCAGGCGATCGTCACCGAAGGTCTGAAGTCCGTTGCTGCCGGTATGAACCCGATGGACTTGAAGCGCGGCATCGACAAAGCGGCTGCTGCGGTTGTAGCCCAGATTCAGGAAATGGCCGCTCCTTGTGCCGACGCCAAAGCGATCGCACAGGTAGGCACCATCTCTGCCAACAGCGACACCGCTGTGGGTGACATCATCGCCGAAGCGATGGGTAAGGTTGGTAAAGAAGGCGTTATCACCGTTGAAGAAGGTTCCGGCCTGGAAAACGAGCTGGACGTTGTTGAAGGTATGCAGTTCGACCGCGGTTACCTGTCTCCTTACTTCATCAACAACCAAGAGAGCATGGCGGTTGAGCTGGAAAGCCCGTTCATCCTGCTGGTCGACAAGAAAGTTTCCAACATTCGTGACCTGCTTCCGGTACTGGAGAACGTCGCCAAGGCCTCTCGTCCGCTGCTGATCATCGCTGAAGATGTTGAAGGCGAAGCGCTGGCGACTCTGGTTGTTAACAACATGCGCGGCATCGTTAAGGTTGCTGCGGTTAAGGCGCCGGGCTTCGGTGATCGTCGTAAGGCGATGCTGGAAGATATCGCTATCCTGACCGGCGGCACTGTAATCTCCGAAGAAGTTGGTCTGAACCTGGAAGGCACTACCCTGGAGCACCTGGGTCAGGCGAAGAAAGTCCAGATCACCAAAGAAAACACCACCATCGTTGACGGTGTTGGTGAGCACGCCAACATCGAAGGTCGTGTGGCTCAGATCCGCGCTCAGATCGCTGAAACTTCTTCCGACTACGACCGTGAGAAGCTGCAGGAGCGTGTTGCCAAGCTGGCCGGTGGTGTTGCCGTGATCAAGGTTGGTGCTGCGACTGAAGTTGAGATGAAAGAGAAGAAGGCCCGCGTTGAAGACGCGCTGCACTCCACCCGCGCTGCGGTTGAAGAGGGTGTGGTTGCCGGTGGTGGTGTTGCGCTGGTTCGCGCGCTGCAGACCATCGAATCTCTGGAAGGTGACAACCACGACCAGACCGTGGGTATTCAGCTGGCTTGTCGCGCGATGGAAGCACCGCTGCGTCAGATCGTTAACAACGCCGGTGACGAAGCCTCTGTGGTACTGAACAACGTTAAGAACGGTGAAGGTAACTACGGTTACAACGCCGCTAACGGTGAGTACGGCGACATGATCGAGTTCGGTATCCTGGATCCGGCCAAAGTTACCCGCTCAGCGCTGCAGGCAGCGGCTTCTGTTGCTGGTCTGATGATCACCACCGAAGCGATGGTTGCTGAACTGCCGCAGGAAGCTGCTCCGGCAATGCCTGACATGGGCGGCATGGGCGGCATGGGTGGCATGGGCGGCATGATGTAAGCCTGCCGTTCTACACCGGTTGCTAGCCTTGCTGTGCTAGTGAGTGACCACCCACCCACGGAGTTCGGTGGTCACCGCTAACCGGCAGAAATAGTGATTAAGAAGGCCAATCATCGGGTGTCATCAATCCGATTGTTGGCCTTCTTTGCTTCCGCTCCTTTCTCGATCCGTACCCAGATGCGGAATAGTCTTTTTTAATATCGATGCTCGATATGGGTGTCTGTTTCGATTCAGCTTGTGGGCTTGGCTAGAACTTTCTATCTTGCGCCAGTAGGGCCGCTAACTCCTCCTGAGGTAACGGAGGGCTGAACAGATCACCTTGAAATTGTCTGCACCCCAATCGCGCCAGGGCTTGTTGTTGCAACGCCGTCTCCACCCCTTCGGCTAAACAGTCGATGGAGAGGCTTTTGGCGATATCGGTAATTCCCTTGACCACGCCGAACTTGGCCGGATCTGAGTCGATATCGGTGGTGAATGAACGATCGATTTTAATCTGATCCAGCGGCAGGTTGATAAGGTACGCCAATGAAGAGAAACCGGTGCCGAAATCATCGATGGCGAGGCGGATATCATGCAGCTTTAGCTCATCGGATAACTTCTTAATCTCATCAATATTCTGCAGAAATATACTCTCGGTCAGCTCTAGCTTTAGTGCAGATCCGGGGAGTTGATGGCGATCTAGCGCTCTGATAACCCTGGATTTGAGTTTGCTTAAATCCAAGCAGTCTTTTCCAGAGATGTTGACGGAAACGTATAAGTCGGGAGATTGAGCTCTGAATCTCTTCAAGGCACTTAAGCTGTACTCTAAAACCCAGCTGGTGATATCGCAGATCAGCATGCTTTCTTCGGCAACGGGGATAAAGGTATCGGGGCTCACCTGGCCGAGCTCGGTGTGATGCCAGCGCAGCAGCGCCTCTACACCGATGATTTCTTGGTCAGCGACCAAGGGTTGGAAGGCCAGATTCAGTTGATTGCTGTTTAAGGCGAGCCGAAGCTGAGACTCAATCTTGCGATTGCTGTTTATGATCTCCAGCAGGGATTCTGAGTAAAATTGAAAGTTGTTATGGGCATGCTTTTTAGCCCGATACATCGCGATATCGGCATATTTGAGTAGCTCTTCAGGTTCTAAACCGTGCTCCGGATAGCTGCTGATACCGATACTGGCGCCGATAAATATCTGGTGGCTTTCAATGGAAAAGGGGGCTTTGAGCACATCGATAATACGTTTAGAGGTCGCATTGGCCATGGTTTCAGACTGGCAGTCGGCCAGTATGACCACAAACTCGTCGCCGCCGAGGCGGGCAATAAAATCCTGTTTACGGATCTGCTGATAGATACGCCGGGTGACTTGGCGTAGCAGCTCATCTCCCACATCGTGACCGAGGCTGTCGTTAACCTGTTTAAACCGGTCAAGGTCGATAAAAAGCAGGGTGAAAGGCTCGGAAGACGACGACGCCATGGCGCCGGCCAGTTTTTGATGCAGTAGGGAGCGATTCGGGAGGCCGGTCAGGTTATCGTAGCTGGCTTGGCGTTCGAGTTCGGACTGTAGGCTGACTCGAGAAAGGGTGACCCCCATGATGCCGCTGAACATGTTCAGCAGTTCCAGCTGCTGGTCACCATGGGTGATTTCATCAAAGGTTCCGACGTTGAGTATGCCTGCGATTCTGTCATTGACCCGCACCGGAACACTCCAGGCAGCATTGATCCCCTGTTGAGCTAAATGTCTGTGCCTTTCGGAGTTCCTGATGGTTCGATTATCAAAAAACAGGGGCTGGCCATTATTCAATACGGGCATAAGCGCGCTGCTGTTGATATCGATGACCTTCGGCATTTTGATCTTTTTATCGTTATAGATCGTTTTGACTTTGGATAGGTGGCTGTCCTGATTGATGATGACGTAGCTGATTCGTTGTGCCGGTATTACCTTGTTGATGGATTCTCTGATGATCTTAAAAACGCAGCGTTCCGTATTGGCGGCTGAAAGCTCGGCTGAAATTTTATTCAAGACCGTCAGCTGTTCTGAATAGAGCTTGTATTGTTTTTCGCCAAGCTGTGCCTGTATCAATAATTGCTGGCGTTCAAGGTAAGTAGAAACAAGAGAAGATATCAGGGTTAATAAACCGGCGCTGTTGCTGTCATAGGCTTGGGGAGTGAAACTACCGAGATTAACGGTGCCTACCACCTTGTTAGAGAACTTCAGGGGCGCGTTGATAATACTCTTGATCCCCTGTTGATGGAGTTGCTGACCATCGATGCTGGCTTCGTCTGAATCGATATCATGCCAGCAGGTAAACGCTTTGGTGGCGGCTATCCCTGCCAGGGTATTGGTAACGGGTATCGACTTCCCTAGCGGTAATGCGCCATCGACGCCATGGAGGGCGAAGATCTCAAACTCGTCTCGGCTGTCGGTGAGCAGGGTGACGCTGGATCGGTCCGCCGACAGCATTTTTGGCAGACTGTCCGCCAGCTTGGCATAGATCTCCCGCTCGCCATCGGCGGCAACCAGATCCAGGGTCAGCTGACCCAACGCAATCGATGCATCAGAGGAAATGGAAGCAAAAGAGAAGCAGTTAGAATTCAAGGGTCTAATCCTCAGACTGAGGTAGTGCTAAACGCCAATCCGGTGAGTTGAGTCATGCTGGTCGGATGTTGAATCGATCGAGGTTGGTAGGCGTATCGTTCAATAATGCACCTGCAACCGGCTGTCCATGATAAACGATAGTCTCTGCTCAATACCCTCCTAGGGAACCTGCGAAAAAGTCCTTGCGAACTTCTGGCTTTCAGCTTGGTTCGCAATCCAGGCGCAGTTTTGAAGCAATGTCTAGACCTTGCGAAAGACTGCAACGCAGAGTGCGGATCAAGCTGAAAGCCCCGCAGGGCAAGACCTGAAGCACACAATTTCGTCGTTACAACCTTTGCTAAGGGCGACGGCCATTAGCTGCAGCTTGCTCCTAGAACTTGTGCACTTCAGGCTCTTGCAGAAGCCGCAGAGACTTATTCGCAGGTTCCCTAGCCTACAGTTTAAAAATAATTGGTTTCATTACCGATTATCTCAGTCCAGCGTATCCGTTGGTTGACCGATAGACAGTAGTATAGCTGTTGAGTGTTTGAGGGCAGATGTTTATCCTGAACGCTAATTTCGTCTAGGAGTTTTCCACCATGTCAGCACGATTTGCCGCTGAAACCATCGCCGAACTGGAACTGTTGGCCCGCTTTAGCCTTAACTCGCTGCAGAGCGGCCTTAAAATCCACCATGACGCTCCGGTGGATGTGATCGGTGCGGCACAGCGTCTGTTCGATAAGGGAATGATCACTCAGGATGACGGCGGTTATCTGACCGATCGTGGTCATGAAGCGGCTGAGTCTCTGATGCGGGTGCTCGGTGCGCTGGAGTAAATTCTCCTTAAACGGCCCGCCGAGAATCGGTGTGCCGGACAGGTTGATGACGTTACTCGATTCGATACCCTTCGATAATTTTGGTCGTACTGGAGCAGCCCGTTAGTGACCCGCGAAGACGATTTTTCTGATATCCCTGAATTGGGTCCGGCGGATGACTCGCTGGACAAACCTTCCATCCCGACACTAGACAAAACCGCCTCTTCGGCCCGTCATCAGGCCAGCGTTGACGCGCCCGGCGCGACTTCGGGACGCGGTGATAGCCGTTTGATGTCCTGGCTGGTCTTAGTCTTGATTCTGGTTATCGGGGCTGGTGGTTACTGGGGACTGGAGCATTTCAATCGCTTGCAGCGAGAGTTGATTCTGGCCAACCAGCGCCTGACGGATCTGGAGGGTTTGATCAACACCACCGATCAAAACGCCAGCAAATCCGGGGCCGCCCTGCAGGGGCAGATGAAAAAGTTCCTGTTTGACGGCGAGAAGCGGATCAAGCATGTGGATTCGGAGCTGGCCAAGCTGTGGACTGTCTCCTATCAGCGCAATAAACCCAAGATCGCCGAAGTCGATCAGGCGGTTGCCGAGCTGGACAAGACGCTGAAGGCGCTGCAGGCGACCAGTGTTGAGCTGGAGAAATCGATCAAGACGCTGGATAGCAGTACGACCGAATTGGGTAAACAGAGTGACGCGTTGCAGCAGCAGGGACAGCAGCAGGCGAAGTTGATCGATCAATCCCGCACAGAACTGCAGCAGGAGCTGGCTAAGCTGCAGCAGCAGCGGCAGCAAGATCAGCAGATGATTCGGGGACTCGAATCGCAGCTGCAACTACGTGATCAGGCTAATCAGGAGCTGGATGCGCTGCAGGATACGCAACTGACCTCCATGGAGCAGCAGCTGGCTGCGCTGCAGAAAAACCCTCAGGTACCACAAAGTGTGGCGGATACGCTGAAAGATCAGCAGCGCGCCATTGCTGCGATCAACAGCTTCCGCAAGCAGGTCAATTCGCAATTGGTGCGCTTGGGCAAACAGCTGGATAATTTGCAGCGCGCCCCGGCACCTCAGCAGTAGCTGGGGTGAGTGGGAAGGCTTGATTGTTTTTTGTACAGGTGAAACAATGCCGATTCCTATCCTCTGTTCACACCTGTCCGCCGTAAACTGAATGTCGATTCGATCTTTTTTCGCGATACCGCTTAAACTCGGGTCGATACGTCGACTGGCCGACCACGCCGATAGCCTCGGCGCGCTGGGGCTGGAGGCGGATCGTCAAGACTTGCTGCGTTGGTCGGATTCCGACAGCTATCACCTGACCCTCTGTTTTCTGGGCGATATCAGCCTCGATCAGGTGGCGGCGTTGGAGCAGCAGGCCAAGGACGCGCTTCAAGGTCAGGGATCGTTTCAGGTTCAGTTGCAGGGTAGTGACTATCTTCAGGTCAATTCCGCCCTGACCGTCCTGGCCGTGTTGGCTCAGGCGGACGCTGAGCTGTTGGCGCTGCAGCAGCGCATGGCTCAGGTGGTTGAACGGGTTGGGCTCTGTGTCGATGAGCCGGATTTCCGCCCCCACATTACCCTGGCACGGCTGAAGGGAGACCATCGGGCCGACTCAGACGCGAGTTGGCCGCAATTCGAGATGCCGTTACTGGCGGACTCGGTGGTACTGTTTCAGAGTCTGCCAAGCGAGCATGGCTCGATCTATACGCCGCTATTTGAGGTGCCGCTGACGGCGCCGCTTCACCATGACACCGGTGTTGAGCTGACCGAACAGCTTTAATCCGGCG
This sequence comes from Motiliproteus sp., assembly GCF_965230735.1. Taxonomy (GTDB): domain Bacteria; phylum Pseudomonadota; class Gammaproteobacteria; order Pseudomonadales; family Balneatricaceae; genus Motiliproteus. Next base: position 3,885,591 of record NZ_OZ246016.1, on the reverse strand, counting down.
ATCTTCCGTTTGTTGTTAATTGAGATTGTTAATGTTTACTCCTGAACTACTGTCCCCGGCCGGTACCTTTAAGAACATGCGTTACGCCTTCGCTTACGGAGCTGACGCGGTCTACGCCGGTCAACCTCGCTACAGCCTGCGGGTGCGCAACAACGACTTTAAGCTGGAAAACCTCGAGCGGGGCATCGAGCTGGCCCATTCCCGGGGTAAGAAATTCTACGTCGCCAGCAATATCGCGCCGCATAATTCCAAGCTGAAAACCTACATGGCCGACATGGAGCCGGTGGTGGCGATGAAGCCCGACGCGCTGATCATGTCCGACCCGGGCTTGATCATGATGGTCCGCGAGCGCTGGCCCGAGGTGCCGATCCATCTGTCGGTGCAGGCCAATGCGATGAACTGGGCCACGGTCAAGTTCTGGCACAGCGTCGGGATCGAGCGGGTGATTCTGTCCCGGGAGCTGTCGCTGGACGAGATCGAGGAGATCCGTCAGCAGTGTCCGGAGATGGAGCTGGAGGTGTTCGTCCACGGTGCGCTCTGCATCGCCTATTCCGGCCGTTGCCTGCTGTCGGGTTATATCAACCATCGGGATCCGAACCAGGGCACCTGCACCAACACCTGCCGTTGGAAATACGATGCCCACGAGGCCAAGCAGGACGAATCCGGCGATTTTATACCGGTGAAAGACTCTGTCCCGGTGCAGGATTTCGATCCCAACGCCGAAGCGCAATCCAGTGATGCGCAACCGGCTCCGCAGCTGGGTGAGGGCAAGCCCACCGACAAGATATTCCTGTTGCAGGAGGAGACCCGTCCAGGTGAATACATGCCGGCGTTCGAGGACGAGCACGGCACCTACATCATGAACTCCAAAGATCTGCGTGCAATCCAGCACGTGCAGCGCCTGACCGAGATGGGCGTTCACTCGTTGAAGATCGAAGGGCGGACCAAGTCCCACTACTACGTCGCCCGCACCGCCCAGGCCTACCGCCAGGCGATCGATGATGCGGCCGCCGGCAAACCTTTCGATAAGGGGCTGATGGATGTGCTGGAGAACCTGGCCAACCGTGGCTACACCGAAGGGTTCTACCGCCGCCATGTCCATGACGAGTATCAGAACTACGAAACCGGCAACTCGGTCGGGGTGCACCAGCAGTTTGTCGGTGAGGTGATGGGCCAGCATGACGGTATGATCGAGATCGACGTCAAGAACCGCTTCGAGCTGGGCGATACCCTGGAGCTGATGACGCCGCAGGGCAACCTGCGCTTCAAGCTCGAAGAGATGATCAACCGCAAGGGGCAGGCGGTCGATGCGGCGCCTGGCAATGGCCATGTGATGCGTATTCCGGTGCCGTTAGAGGGCGATCTGGATTACGCCCTGCTGATGCGCGACCTCAATAACGCACCGACCCGCTAACTCGATGGATAACTTCCGCGACCAGACGGAACTGGTCGCTCCGCGCCTGCTTCAATCGTTACGGCCGTTCTCGCTGGTGGTGGCGCTGGTCTCCTGTGGTTTGGGTGTGGCGCTGGCGCTGCTGGATGGGTACGGCTCCGGTTGGCGAGCGCTGGTCATCCTGCTGGCTGGTTTAGCGCTCCAGGCCGGGGTTAATCTGATCAATGATCTGGGTGATCTGCCGCTGCTGCAGGATGACCGTTTTGCCGAGCGTCGGCGAGGGATCCATCGCCATGCCCGGCTCGGTTACTGCTGCTTTGTTTTCTGCAGCCTGATCGGATTCTGGCTGGTGGCAGATGTCGGCCTCAGCTTGTTGGGACTGTGTGCGCTGGGAGCGATAGGTGCGCTGGGCTACAGCGTCGAGCCGATCCACTACAAACGCCGTGGTCTGGGCGTGCCGCTGGTGTTCTGGCTGATGGGGGTGTTGATGGTGCTGGGTGCAAGCCACGCCATGGGTGCCCCGTTGACGTTGAGTCAATTATGGCTGTCGCTGCCGATCAGCGCGTTGATCTCGCTGTTGTTGCTGAGCAACGAATTGCGCGATTGGGAACTGGATCGTCAGCGCGGGGTTAAAACCCTGACCGTCCGGTTGGGCTATGCCCACGGGCAGAGACTCTACCTGGCGTTGATAGCCAGTGCTTACTTGGTGACGTTAGTGCTGTGGCAGCAGCAATTGTTGTTGCGCCTTTGGCCGCTGCTTCCGAGCCTATTGCTGCTGCCGGCACTGCTGAAATTGCTCGACGCCGAGCCTCAGGCCAGGCGTGCATTGACCCCCGCCAGCGGCAGGCTGCTGTTGATTTTCGGGCTGCTCTATCTGGGCGGTCTGCTGCCGTTCTGATTCCGGCTTATCACTGCGCTTCGTTTAGACCAAAGCGAGACGTTAAGCCCGAGACCTTTTGTGTATAATTGGGCACCGTTTTCTATCGGAGGCTGCTTTTCAGGGCGTGACCACCTCTGAATGCCTCTTTCATAACCCACCGCGCGGCGGCCGTCGGTCGTCAGCGAAGCTGGAGACAACGACAACATGACTGTGATCCGTCAAGACGACCTGATCGAGAGCGTCGCCGATGCGCTGCAATTTATTTCCTACTACCACCCGGTAGACTTTGTACAGGCGGTCCATGAGGCCTACCTGAAAGAGGAGTCCCAGGCGGCCAAGGATGCGATGGCGCAGATCCTGATCAACTCGCGCATGAGTGCCGAAGGCCACCGGCCGCTGTGTCAGGACACCGGTATCGTCACCGTGTTCGTCAAGATCGGGATGAACGTCACCTGGGATGCCGAGATGAGCGTCGAGGAGATGATCAACGAGGGTGTTCGTCGTGCCTACCTGCACCCGGACAACGTGTTGCGTGCCTCGGTACTGGCCGATCCGGCCGGCAAGCGCCAGAACACCAAGGACAACACTCCGGCGGTCATCCACATGTCAGTGGTGCCCGGTGATGAGGTTGACGTTCAGGTGGCGGCCAAGGGTGGCGGTTCCGAGAACAAGTCCAAGATGGTGATGCTGAACCCGTCCGACAGCATCGTCGACTGGGTCCTGAAGACCGTTCCGACCATGGGGGCCGGCTGGTGTCCGCCGGGCATGCTGGGCCTGGGTATCGGTGGTACTGCCGAGAAGGCCGCGGTATTGGCGAAAGAGTCGCTGATGGATCCGATCGATATCCACGAGCTGAAAGAGCGTGGCCCGCAAAACGCAGTTGAAGAGCTGCGTCTGGAGCTGTTCGAAAAAGTTAACCAGCTGGGTATCGGTGCCCAGGGTCTGGGCGGTCTGACCACGGTGCTCGACATCAAGATCAAGGATTACCCGACCCATGCCGCCTCCCTGCCGGTGTGCATGATTCCGAACTGTGCTGCGACCCGTCACGCCCACTTCACCCTGAAGGGTGATGGCCCGGCGCTGCAGACGCCGCCATCGCTGTCCGACTGGCCGGAAGTCACCTTCGAAGTGGGCCCGACCACCAAGCGGGTCGATCTGGATAACATCACCCAGGAAGAGATCGAGACCTGGAAGACCGGCGATACGTTGCTGCTGAACGGCAAGATGCTGACCGGTCGTGACGCGGCTCACAAGAAGCTGTGCAGCATGCTGGATGCCGGTGAAGAGCTGCCGGTGGACCTGAAAGGTCGCTTTATCTATTACGTCGGCCCGGTTGATCCGGTCGGAGATGAAGTGGTGGGTCCGGCGGGCCCGACCACGGCGACCCGGATGGACAAGTTCACCCGTCAGGTGCTCGAGAGCACCGGGCTGATGGGCATGATCGGTAAAGCCGAGCGGGGTCCGGTCGCGATCGAAGCGATCAAGGACAACAAGTCGGTCTACCTGATGGCTGTCGGCGGTGCGGCTTACCTGGTTTCCAAGGCGATCAAGGGCTCCAAGACCATCGCCTTCCCGGAACTGGGCATGGAAGCGATCTACGAGTTTGAGGTCAAGGACATGCCGGTTACCGTGGCGGTGGACAGCAAAGGCGAATCGGCCCACATTACCGGTCCGGCGGCCTGGAAGCAGAAGATTGCCGAAGCTCAGGTGGTCGAGGTCCAGTAAATCGCTAAGCTTCAGCTTAGATGATCGAACAACGCGGCCTTCTGGCCGCGTTTTTGGTTGCGTCTGAGTCGGAACGCAACATTAAGTCGGATCGAAACAACAGCTAGGGGAGAAACTGCCTTGCAGGTGCCGATGGAGATTGATCTTTACAGTGTGGTCAATGTGTTGGGGCTGAGTGGAATCGCGGTGTTTGCCGTATCCGGGGCGTTGGATGCGGCGCGCCAGAAAATGGATATTCTCGGCTTTATGCTGATCGGTTGTGCCACTGGGCTTGGCGGGGGCACCTTGCGGGACTTACTGCTGGGTAACACGCCGGTCTATTGGGTACGCGAGCCGGTTTATGTGGCCATCAGTCTGAGCGCGGCGGTGCTGACCTATTTTGTGGTGCCCTATATCGCCTCGCGTACCCGCAGCCTGTTGTGGATGGATGCGATCGGGATGGCGCTGTTCAGTGTCACCGGTGCGCAGATCGCGCTGAGCAGCGGCGCCTCGTTGCTGATCGCCGCCTGCATGGGGGTCATGACCGCCAGTTTCGGCGGGATTATCCGCGACGTGCTCTGTGGCAGTGATCTGGTACTCAGCTCCCGCGAACTCTACGTCAGTGCCTCACTGGCCGGCGCCAGTACCTACCTGATGCTGGAGTGGCTGGCGGTACCCGAAGGGATGGCGCTGATCGGCGGATTTTTGGCGGCGCTGGTGCTGCGTGGCGGGGCGATTCTGTTTGGTTGGAATCTACCGGCCTACCATCGTGATTGAGGGCCGATGAGCCATCGGTCTGTTGTTATTTTTTAATGGTTTTGTAGCAAATAATTGACGCCGATAATGCGCCTCAAGCCGCCACCTGGCGGTGATTTTTTGCTACAATGGCCGCCTTTTTGTGTAGGGCCTCCGGGTGGAGGCGAGATTCATCGATTAAGGGCCAGAAAATGAGCTTGAAGCCGGTCAATGTTGGCATCTGTGGTCTGGGTACCGTTGGTAGCGGAACCTTCAATGTACTCGCGCGTAACCAGGAAGAGATCTCCCGCCGTGCAGGCCGGGTGATTCAGGTTGCTCAGATTGGCGCTCGTCGTCCGAACCCGGCGGCGGATACCAGCGAGATTCCGACCACCAGCGATATTTTTGAGGTGGCCCGTAACCCTGAAATCGATATCGTTGTCGAGCTGATCGGCGGCTACGACACCGCCCGTGAGCTGGTGCTCGAAGCGATCGCCAACGGCAAGCACGTGGTTACCGCCAACAAGGCATTGATCGCCGAGCACGGCAACGAAATCTTTGAAGCCGCTCAGGCCAACAACGTCATCGTGGCCTATGAAGCTTCCGTCGCCGGTGGTATTCCGATCGTTAAAGCGATCCGTGAAGGTCTGGCCGCCAACAGCATCAACTGGGTTGCCGGCATCATCAACGGCACCGGCAACTTCATCCTGACCGAGATGCGCGACAAGGGTCGTGATTTCGAAGATGTGCTGGCCGAAGCCCAAGCGCTGGGTTATGCCGAAGCCGATCCGACCTTCGATGTTGAGGGTATCGACGCGGCTCATAAGCTGACCATCCTGTCTTCACTGGCGTTCGGTGTGCCGCTGCAGTTCAGCAAGGCCTACACCGAAGGGATCAGCAAGGTCACCACCGATGATGTGAACTATGCCGAAGAGCTGGGCTACCGGATCAAGCACCTGGGTGTGACTCGTCGCACCGAAGAGGGGATCGAGCTGCGGGTTCACCCGACCCTGATCCCGGAGAAACGCCTGATCGCCAATGTTGATGGCGTGATGAACGCGGTACTGGTCGATGCTGACGCCGTCGGCCCGACCCTGTACTACGGCGCCGGTGCCGGTTCCGAAGCGACCGCTTCGGCCGTGATCGCCGATCTGGTCGACACCGTTCGGGTGATGACCGCCGACAGCTCCAACCGTGTACCGCACCTGGCCTTCCATCCGTCTCGCCTGTCGGATCTGCCGATGCTGCCGATGGACGAAGTTGAAACTGCCTACTACCTGCGGATGCAGGCGATCGATCATCCGGGGGTACTGGCTGACGTTACCCGGATTCTGGCCGAGCAGTCGATCAGCATTGATGCCATCGTCCAGCACGACACCGCCGAAGAGCTGGTGCCGGTTGTGATCGTGACCCACAAGGTGAAGGAAGCGGCGATGAACCGCGCTATCAGTGCGATCGAAGCCCTGGAGTCGATCCACGGCGGCGTCACCCGGATCCGGGTCGAAGCGCTGGACGCCCAGTAATCTCTTGAAAGCTCCCTTGAGTGCAATCGACAGCTTTAACGGTAGAAAACGCATGAAATATATCAGTACCCGTGGTCAGGCTCCTGCGCTGAATTTTGAAGAGGTTTTGTTGGCTGGACTGGCCACCGATGGTGGTCTCTACGTTCCGGAGCAGCTACCGCAGTTCTCCAAAGAGGAGATCGCCTCCTGGGCCGGGCTGTCCTACGCCGATCTGGCCAAGAAGGTCATCGCGCCTTTTGTTGCCGATACCATTCCGCAGGCCGACCTGGACGCGATCATCGACGAGACTTACGGCACCGCCCGTGAGACTGAGGGTAAGAATGTCTTTACCCACGATGCCGTCGCGCCATTGAAGCAGCTCGACAGCAACCTGTGGCTGCTGGAACTGTTCCACGGCCCGACCCTGGCGTTCAAGGACTTCGCCCTGCAGCTGCTGGGTCGACTGCTCGACTATGTGCTGGAGAAGCGTAACGAACGCGTTGTCATCATGGGCGCGACCTCCGGCGATACCGGTTCGGCCGCGATCGAAGGCTGTAAGCGTTGCGACAACGTCGATATGTTTATTCTGCATCCGCATCAGCGCGTTTCCGACGTGCAGCGTAAGCAGATGACCACCATCATCGGTGACAACATTCACAACCTGGCGATCAAGGGTAACTTCGACGATTGCCAGCAGATGGTGAAGCAGAGCTTTGCCGACCAGAGCTTCCTCGGCGGTCGCAAGCTGGTGGCGGTCAATTCGATCAACTGGGCCCGGATCATGGCTCAGATCGTTTACTACTTCCACGCCTCCCTGAGCCTGGGTGGTCCGCACCGTGAAGTCTCCTTCGCGGTCCCGACCGGTAACTTCGGCGATATCTTTGCCGGATACCTGGCCAAGGGCATGGGGCTGCCGGTCAAGCAGCTGGTCGTTGCCACCAACGTCAACGACATCCTGCACCGCTGCATCAGCGCCAACGACTACTCGCCGCAGGAGCTGGTCCACACCCTGTCGCCGAGCATGGATATCATGGTGTCGAGCAACTTCGAACGGCTGCTGTTCGATCTGTACGATCGTGACGGCAAGACCACCGGTGAACTGATGGCGCGCATGAACGGTGGTCAGGGTGCCGAGCTGGAGCCGGAACGCCTGGCCAAGGCCCGTGAGCTGTTCGACAGTTACCGCCTTGATGATGAAGGCTGTATCGATTACATCGCCGAGATGTTTGAGCGCAGTGAAGAGCTGCTCGATCCGCACACCGCGATCGGGGTCAAGGCTGCTGAGGAGTGTCGTCGTGACAGCGAGACGCCGATGGTGGCGCTGGCGACTGCACATCCGGTCAAGTTCCCGGAGCCGGTGGTCAAAGCTGGTCTCAAATCGCCGGAGCTGCCGCATCACCTGGAAGATCTGTTCGATCGTGAAGAACGCTGCACCGTGCTGGACAATGATCTGGCCGCGGTTCATGCTCATATGGCTGAACAGCTGGGTTGATTTTGTGTTCCTAGCCATCCATCAAACGCCGGCCTTACCGCCGGCGTTTTTGTCTGCGCAGGCCTTAGATGGATAATCTTTTTTATATGCTGTCGAAAGTGATCTGGACCTTCGCCCGACCAGATCACCTATTACTGTTGATCATGACCCTGGCGGTATTGGTGCTGGGCTGGAACACGCAGCGGCGACAGGCGAGGCTGTTTGCCTGGCTGTCGTTGGCGATGATCTGGCTGGTGGCACTGGTACCGGTGGGGCAGGTTTTTCTACACCAGCTGGAGCAGCGCTTTCCGCCTCCCGGACCGCTACAGAGTCAGTCACTGTCGGGTATTATCGTCCTGGGTGGGGCCGAACAGCTGGCGTCGATGCGCTACCATCGACGGGCCGAATTCACCGATGCAGCCGATCGGATTCTGGCGGTGCCGCAGTTGGCGATGGAGCGCAGCGACCTGCCGATCGTCTACAGCTGTGGTTCGGGCTGGCATACCGAGCCGGAGATTCGTGGTGCGGACTTCACCAAGCTGTATTTCGATGCCATCGGTCTGGAGGATCGGGTTCTGTATGAACGCGAGGCGCGCAACACCTATGAGAACGGGACCCTGAGTCGCGAGCTGGTGCGGCAGCAATTGGGGGAATCGGCCCTGGAAGGGCGCTGGCTGCTGGTCACCTCCGCCTTCCATATGCCGCGTTCGGTCGGCGTCTTCCGGCAGCAGGGGTGGGATGTGCTGCCCTATCCGGTGGACTACCGTGGCCAGCCGCTGGGTGAAGATCCGATCTATTTCAACCTCAGCAGTAACCTGCAGGACCTGATGATGGCCTCTCGGGAATGGGTGGGTCTGTTGGCCTATTGGTTGACCGATAAGACCTACCGTTTTCTACCGGGAGACGAGAGTGAACAGCTGGCGCTCCAGCCAGGGATCTCAGATTCCTGAGCCGGGCTGCTTGCCAGTGGCCTCCGAAATTGATTAAGGACTTCCGAGTTCAGATGCAGAAACAGATAGTCAGACGTGATGATCAGGCCAAACCGGCGTTGTTGGAAGCGGGTTTGTCGCCGCTGTTGGCGCGAATCTACAGCAGTCGCGGTGTCGATCTTCCCACGCAACTCGATAATTCGCTGAAAGGGCTGCTGCCGTTTCATACGATGCGGGATATCGAGCCGGCGACCGAACTGATCGCCGATGCGATCGAAGCGGGGCAACGGCTGCTGGTGGTGGGCGATTTTGATTGTGACGGTGCCACCAGCAGTGCCCTGGCGGTATCGGCATTGCGAGCGATGGGGGCGCAGTGGGCCGGTTATCTGGTACCGAACCGGTTCGAGTATGGCTACGGCCTGTCACCGGAAATTGTCGCGGTGGCGAAGCAACAGCAGCCGGATCTGCTGATCACCGTCGACAACGGCATCTCCAGCGTGGCCGGTGTCCGCGCGGCGAAAGAGGCGGGTATCAAGGTGGTGGTGACCGACCATCACCTGCCCGGGGATGAATTGCCGGAGGCCGATGCGCTGGTTAACCCGAATCAGCATGGCTGTGATTTTGTCGCCAAGAATACCTGCGGCGTCGGGGTGATCTGGTACGTGATGACCGCCGTTTGCCGCCGGTTGCAGACCCGAGGCTGGTTCGAGCGCCGTCAGCAGCTGGTGCCGAATATGGCCGACTACCTGGATCTGGTGGCGTTGGGCACCGTGGCCGATGTGGTGCCGCTGGATCACAACAACCGGATTCTGGTCGATCAGGGGTTGAAGCGGATCCGTGCCGGTCGTTGCCGGCCGGGAATTAAAGCGCTGGCTGAAATCGCCTCACGCCAGCTCGATAAACTGGTGGCCACCGATCTGGGTTTTGCCATCGGTCCACGGTTGAATGCGGCCGGACGGTTGGAGGATATGTCGATTGGGATCGAGTGTCTGTTGAGCCGATCCGAGCCCGAGGCCCGTGCGCTGGCGTTGCAGCTCGACGAGCTGAACCAGGACAGAAAACAGATCGAGCAACAGATGCAGCGTCAGGCGTTGAAAGTTCTCGATCAGATCAGCCTCGACGACAAAACCGAGCTGCCTTATGGGGTTTGCCTGTTCGAGCCGGACTGGCACGAAGGGGTGATCGGAATTCTGGCTTCCCGGATCAAGGAGCGGCTGCACCGCCCGGTGATCGCGTTTGCCGAGGCTGAAGGCGGCATGATCAAAGGCTCAGCCCGCTCGATTCCCGGTTTGCATATCCGTGATGTGCTGGCCGCGGTAGAAGCCCGGGAGCCGGACCTGCTGGCCAAGTACGGCGGCCACGCGATGGCCGCGGGGATGAGTCTGGAACGGGATAAGTTTGAGCGCTTCAGCCGCGCATTTGATACCGAGGTCCGGCGTCAACTGTCGGCAGAGCAGCTACAGGCAAGGATTGAAAGCGATGGCGCCATGACGGCGGCCGAGATGAACCTGGAGATGGCACGGCAGCTGCGCGACGGTGGTCCCTGGGGGCAGCAGTTCCCGGAACCGCTGTTCGACGGTGAGTTTGAACTGGTGCAGCAGCGGATCGTTGGTGAGCGTCATCTGAAGCTGGTGCTGGCGCCGGTCGAGCAGGGGGTTGTCAGCGGCTTCTGTATCGACGCGATCGCGTTCAATGTGGACCTGGAACTCTGGCCCAGTCAGTCGCAGCGGGCCCGGGTCGCGTTCAAGCTCGATATCAACGAATTTCGTGGTCGGGTGTCGCCGCAGTTGATGGTCGACTATCTGGAGCCGCTGGCGTCCTAATCCCGTGGTTCAGAGTCGACTCGGTGGGTTACCAGAGGTCGTCGTCATCCTGATGCGGGTCGGGCGTGTGGGGTCGAAGTGGGACTTTGATCTGGAACTCAACCCCTTCACCACGGCGGTTATGGCAGTCGATCTTGCCCTGTAGCAGGCCGGTGACCAGGCGGTAGACCACATGTGTACCCAGGCCGCTGCCGCCGCGCTCACCGCGACTGGCGACGAAAGGCTCGAATACCCGAGGCAGAACCTGCTCGGGGATGCCGATACCGTTATCCCGATAGCTGATCTCAACACCGTCGCTGTGATGGCTGGCTTGAATGCTGATCAGGGCATCGTTGCGGCCATGTTCGGGGCCGAAGCCGTGTTGAAGAGAATTGCTGATCAACTGGTTGAAGATCTGTCTCAGGCTATCGGGATAGGAGATCAGCTCCAGGCTGTCGTCACAGTCGACTTCGATCCGTACGTGATGGCGTAGCAGCCGTTCGGCCACTTGGTGTTCCAATTGGCTGAACAGCTCGGTGAGTTTGACCCGCTGGGGGGTCAGTTTGGCCGGGTCGACGGCGATCAGTCGGAACGCCTTCATCAGTTCGCTGATCTTGCCCAGCTGATCATGGACCTGATCGACCTGCTTGCACAGGCTCATGGCGCTGGCATTGTCGATCTGGCGCGGCTCGTCGAGCCGGTTGATGACCTGTTCCGACAGGCTCATGCCCTGGCTCAGCGGCCTTTCTATCTCTTGGGCAATACCGCTGACCAGCTCGCCCAGGGCCGCCATCTTTTCACTCTCGACCAGGCGATCCTTGGTTTGAGTCAGCTCATCCAGAGCTTCGGTGAGTCGGTCGTTGGTGTGTTTTAGGGTGGCGGTACGGTACTTGACCCGCTGCTCCAGCTCTTCGTTGAGTTGCTCGAGCTGCTGTTGGGCGCGTTTCTTGGCCTGCAACTGCCGTCGAATATTAACCCGCATCTGATTCAGGGTTTCGGCCAGTTGATCCAACGAATCTTCGCCGCCGCGTCGTAGCAGACTGGATTCCAGACTGATCTCTTCATCCAGGTTGTCGAGCCCGATCCGGCGGGTGTAACGGGCCAATGAAGTCAGGTGGGTGATCACCAGATAATGGACCACTAGCAGGATGCAGATCGACACCAGGAAGGTCTTGATAGTCTGGCTGCCGAGAATGATGAAGAACTTCTCGATCAGTCGCAGGTAGACGTTATCGAGGGTGGCGCCCACTTTGAGGCGGCCGACCAGGGTATCGCGGTAGTAGAGTTCGAACTGGCGCTGAATCGGCATCTCGGCGTCGGTGTCGCCACGGAAAAAGATCGCCTCTTCGCTATCGGCCACGATCTCGGTGATCGAGGCATAGCCGATGTCCTGCAGCTTCATAATGCCGTCGAGCTGAATCCCGATCTGATCCTTATCGAGCTTCCACAGACTGGAGGCCAGCGAATCCAGATAACTGGCTTCGATCGACTGAAGTCCACGCTCGATATCGCCCAGGTCTTTGCGGTAATCCCAGAACAGCTGAATCGCGGTACTGAGGATAGCCAGCAGGGTACTGCAGAGTACGATGTAGACCAGCAACCGATAAGAGAGAAGATTGTTCTGGCGTAATTTCAGGTAGTGTTTCAACACACGGGCAGGGTCCGACCGGTAACACGTTGATGCGATTAACTGGACCTTAGCAGAGATTCGGCTAAAGCGGAAAAACTCTAGCGAGATTAGGTGCTTTTTTGAGATTTACTCGGCGCAGAAAATAACAAGGCCGGCAATGGCCGGCCTTGAGGGGGAGAAGGCGGATTACATGTTGGGGTAATTCGGCCCGCCGGCACCTTCCGGAACCACCCAGGTAATGTTCTGGGATGGATCCTTGATATCGCAGGTTTTGCAGTGAACACAGTTCTGCGAGTTGATCTGGAAGCGCTTGCTGCCGTCATCCTCCACAACCACTTCATAGACACCGGCCGGACAGTAGCGCTGAGCCGGCTCGTCGAACATCGGCAGATTACGCTCCAGCGGGATGCTGGCATCCTTGAGCTTGAGGTGGCAGGGCTGGTCTTCCTCATGGTTGGTGTTGGACAGGAATACCGACGACAGCTTGTCGAAGCTGATCGTGCCATCGGGCTTGGGGTAGTCGATCTTCGGACACTCGGACGCCGGCTTCATCTGGGCGTAATCCGGGTTGGTGTCGTGCAGCGTGACCGGGATCTTGCCGCCGAACCAGTTCTGATCGATGTAGTTGAAGGCGCCGCCCAGGGTCATGCCGAACTTGTGCATCGCCGGACCGAAGTTGCGTGAGCGGTACAGCTCGTCGTAGAGCCAGCTGCCCTTCAGGTTGTCGGTGAACTGGCTCAGATCATCGCCGCCCTCGTTACCGGCTTTGAAGACTTCGGCCAGGGTGTCGGCGGCGATCATGCCGCTCTTCATGGCGGTGTGGCTGCCCTTGATCTTGGCGAAGTTCAGGGTGCCGGCGTCGCAACCCAGCAGCAGGCCGCCCGGGAAGGTCATCTTCGGCAGGGAGTTGAAGCCGCCCTTGGCGATGGCGCGGGCACCGTAGGAGACCCGCTTGCCGCCTTCGAGGTACTGCTTGAACACCGGGTGGTGCTTCATTCGTTGCATCTCGTCGAACGGGCTCAGGTGCGGGTTGCTGTAGCTCAGGTCGGTGATCAGACCCAGTACGACCTGGTTGTTCTCGGCGTGATACAGGAACGAACCACCCGGGGCGTTCTTGCCCAGCGGCCAGCCGGCGCCGTGGATAACCAGACCAGGCTTATGCTTGGCCGGATCGATATCCCAAAGCTCCTTGATACCGATGCCGTAATGCTGCGGATCGGAATCCTTGTCCAGTTCGAACTTGCTCAGCAGTTCCTTGCCCAGGTGACCGCGGCAGCCTTCGGTGAACAGGGTGTACTTGGCGTGCAGTTCCATGCCGGGCATGTAGCTGTCTTTGGGTTCGCCGTCTTCGCCGACACCCATGTCACCGGTGGCAACACCCTTGACCGAGCCGTCTTCGTGATAGAGCACTTCCGCCGCGGCAAAGCCGGGGAAGATTTCCACGCCCATCGACTCGGCCTGCTCGGCCAGCCAGCGGCACAGGTTGCCCAGGCTGATCACATAGTTGCCTTCATTGTGCATGGTCTTGGGCACAAAGCTGTTGGGCATCAGTTGGGCTTTCTGCTCATCTTTGAACAGGTAGATTTCATCACCGGTAACCGGTTCGCCCAGCGCCAGACCCTGGTCTTTCCAGTCCGGGAACAGTTCGTCCAGGGCGCGCGGCTCGAATACCGCACCGGAGAGGATATGGGCACCGACTTCGGAGCCTTTCTCAACCACACAAACCATCAGTTCCTGTTCGTTGGCCTGGGCCTGCTGCATCAGTCGGCATGCGGCGGACAGACCTGCCGGTCCTGCGCCTACAATGACGACATCAAACTCCATCGATTCGCGTTCCACAGCCATCTCCTGTTCAGTTTTCTCTGTTTTAGCGTGAGTTAGCGCGCTTTCTGTCGAAGGGCTCACTCGGGTTGGATGGCATTCTAAGTAAAAACCCCTATTTTTTGCAAGAACCATTTGCATCGACCAAATGCGAATGGTACTTTCCTAGGGAAATCACTTAGTCTCTGCTAAGTAACGATTCGACAGCGCCTGAGCAGAACGACTCAGGCGTTCTTTCATCAGGCGCCCTCAAGCAAGGGTTGGCAACAAAACGAGGAACTCTATGAAAGTTCTAGTATCCGTGAAGCGCGTGATCGACTACAACGTCAAGGTCCGCGTCAAGAGTGATCAGTCCGGGGTCGACCTGGCGAACGTCAAAATGGCGATGAACCCGTTCTGCGAAATCGCCGTGGAAGAGGCGGTCCGTCTTAAGGAAGCCGGTGTCGCAGAAGAGATCGTGGTTGTTTCCATCGGTCCGAAGAGCTGCCAGGAGCAGATCCGTACCGCGCTGGCCCTGGGCGCCGACCGTGGTATCCAGATCGAAACCGACGAAGACCTGGAATCACTGGCAGTTGCCAAGCTGCTGGCCAAGGTGGTCGAAGAGGAGCAGCCGGGTCTGGTTATTCTGGGTAAGCAGTCGATCGATTCCGACAACAACCAGACTGGCCAGATGCTGGGTGCGTTGACCGAAATGCCGCAGGGTACCTTCGCCTCCGAGGTTGAAGTTGCCGACGGTAAAGTGGCCGTAACCCGTGAAATCGACGGCGGTCTGCAGACCGTATCGCTGGATCTGCCGGCGATCGTCACCACCGACCTGCGTCTGAACGAGCCGCGTTATGCCTCACTGCCGAACATCATGAAGGCCAAGCGTAAGCCGCTGGACACCAAAACACCGGCTGACTACGGCGTTGAAACCGCCGCCCGTCTGAAGGTCCTGAAGGTTGAGCCGCCGGCCGAGCGCCAGGCAGGCATCATCGTCGGTAGCGTGGACGAGCTGGTCGAGAAACTGAAGAACGAAGCGAAGGTGATTTAATCATGGGTATCCTGGTAATTGCAGAACACGACAACGCTGCTCTGAAAGGAGCAACCCTGAACACCGTCGCCGCTGCCCAACAGATCGGTGGTGACATCGACCTGCTGGTTGCAGGCGAAAACTGTGGCGCCGCCGCCGAAGAGGCCGCCAAGATCGCCGGCGTCAACAAGGTCCTGGTTGCCGACAACGCAGCTTATGCCCATCAGCTGGCCGAGAACCTGGCGCTGCTGGTACTGGAGCTGGCCGACGGTTACAGCCACATCCTGGCTTCCGCCACCACCACCGGCAAGAACTTCATGCCGCGGGTTGCCGCCAAGCTGGACGTGGCACAGATCTCCGACATCATTGCGGTCGAGAGCGCCGATACCTTCCAGCGTCCGATCTACGCCGGTAACGCGATCGCGACCGTGCAGTCAAGCGACGCCGTTAAGGTGATCACCGTTCGCTCCACCGCCTTCGACGCGGCTGCGACCGATGGCAGTGCCAGCGTTGAAACCGTTTCCGCCGCTTGCGATGCCGGCAAGTCCGCCTTCGTTAAGGAAGAGCTGGCCCAGTCCGATCGTCCTGAGCTGACCGCTGCCAGCGTCATCATTTCCGGTGGTCGCGGTATGGGTAATGGCGAAAACTTTGAGCTGCTTGAGAAGGTGGCCGACAAGCTGGGTGCCGCCGTTGGTGCCTCCCGTGCTGCGGTTGACGCTGGCTTCGTTCCCAACGATATGCAGGTGGGTCAGACCGGTAAGATCGTTGCGCCGGAACTCTACATCGCCGTCGGTATCTCCGGTGCGATCCAGCACCTGGCCGGTATGAAGGACTCCAAGTTCATCGTTGCGATCAACAAGGACGAAGAGGCCCCGATCTTCTCGGTTGCCGATTACGGTCTGGTTGCCGACCTGTTCGAAGCGGTTCCGGAGCTGGAATCCAAGCTGTAATTTGCGCAGCAATGAGAAGCGGCCCTGGGGGCGCTTCACGCTCGAAAAGCCCGGTTCGGCCGGGCTTTTTTGTATCTGTATGCTGCCGGAAGGAGGTTGCCGACGATGTTGAACTGGGATGAATTTGAACTGCCGATAACCGCACCCCGTTTTGGTGAGGGCGCCGGTCTCTATGTTCGTCGAGGACGACAGTCGGCTCCAGAATCACCGGTGACACTGGTGTTTCTGCACGAGGCCCTGGGCAGCATCGCCCAGTGGCGGGACTTTCCGCAGCAGTTGGCCGAACGCTGTGGCTGTGATGTGCTGATCTACGAGCGGATCGGTCACGCCGGGGCCAGCTCGCTTGAGCTGCCGCGTCCGGACGACTACCTGGTCTACGAGGGTGAGGTGGTCTTGCCGCAGCTGCTCGAACGTCTGGAAATCGAGCAGGCGGTACTGGTTGGTCACAGTGATGGTGGCTCGATCGCGCTGGTCGGTGCCGCCAGTGTGCCCGATCGGGTGAGGGGAGTGATCACCGAAGCGGCTCATCTGCTCGTCGAGCCGATCACCCGCGATGGGATCATCCAGGCCCGCGACCTGTACGATGAGGCGATTCGTCCGGGGTTGTCCCGCTATCACGGTGATAAGACCGATACCCTGTTCCAGGGCTGGTGGCAGACCTGGCTTCGCGACAGCTTCCAAGGGCTGGACCTGAGTCCCTGGCTGGGTCGGATTCGAGCCCCGTCGCTGATCATGCAGGGTGTTAATGATCAGTACGGTTCGGCACTGCAGGTGGAGAAGATCTGCGAGGGGATCGGAGCCCAGGCTTCTCCCTGTTGGCTCGATGCGGCCCATATTCCCCACCGCGAAGCGACCGAGCCCTGTCTGGAGGCGATGGGCGGCTTTATCCGGCGGTTGCTGAACGATCAGGCCTAGGCCTGGCCGAGCGTCACGGGGGGGAGGCGCGGCCTGTCAGCTGAGTAGTTTGCTGAGGGCGTCGATACGGTGGGCCTGGTTGACCAGGTCGGCCAGGCTCTCGGCCTCCATCTTGGACATCACCCGGGCGCGGTGAACCTCGACGGTCTTGGGGCTGATTTTCAGGCTCTCGGCGATCACCTTGTTGGCGCTGCCCGAAACCACCAGCTCCATCACCTGTTTTTCCCGCTTGCTGAGCGTATCCCAACGTTGCAGCAGCTCCTGACGCTGTTGCTGTTCCTGATGCCACTGGTCGGCCAGGGACAGGGCTTTATCGACATGGTCGAGCAGCACCTGGTCGTCAAACGGCTTCTCAACGAAATCCAGTGCGCCGTTCTTGATCGCGGTAACGGCCATCGGGATATCGCCGTGGCCGGTCAGGATCAGGGTCGGCAGGCGGATTCCGCGGCTGTTGAGCTCCTGCTGCAGAGCCAGGCCATTGAGTCCCGGCATTCGAATATCCAGCAGCAGACAGCCGGGGCTGCCGTCATAGTCGGCCAGGAAGCGCTCGCCGGACTCGAACGTTTGGATCGGACGGTTGGTGGATTCGAGCAGCCAGCAGAGTGAATCACGGAACGCGTCGTCATCGTCGACGACGAAGATGGATAATTCACCGGTCGGGGCGGGTTTGCTCATGGGTGCAGGGTTTCCTTCGGTAGACTGATCTTAAAGGTACTGCCGGTGCGGCCGTCGGATTCCGCCCACAGCTTTCCGCGATGGGCTTCGATAATGGTACGGGAGATCGATAAGCCCATTCCGAGCCCGGCACTCTTGGAAGTGAAGTAGGGCTCGAACAGGTTGCTCATCTGGTCGGCGGTGATACCGCTGGCGTTGTCTTCGACCTCGACCAGCAACTGCTCCGCGTCCATTCGGGTGGCTATTGTAATGGTTTTTTCGCCGTTGTCCCGACTGCCGTCGAACGCCTCGATCGCGTTGCGCAGTAGATTCAAAATAACCTGCTCGATCTGCACCTTGTCGGCATAGATCACCGGTTCGGCCGGGTCAAGCTGGAAATCGAAACGAATCCCCTCGTTGCGGGCTTCCTGGCCCATAAACTGGGCGATCTCCAGGCAGGTCTCGTTGATTGAGAAGTCCATCCGCTGGTATTCGGTTTTCTTCACGAAGCCGCGCAGGCGTTTGATGATGTCGGCGGCGCGGATCGCCTGGCGGGAGATCAGCTGCAGCGATTCGCAGACTTTATCGAAGTCCTTAATCGTACCTTCCTGAATCCGTCGTAGGGTGCCGCGGCTGTAATTCAGGATCGCTCCCAGCGGTTGATTGATCTCGTGGGCCAGACCGGATGCCATCTCGCCGAGCGACATCAAACGGGAGATATGGGCCATGTTGAGCTGGTACTGAAGCGCTTCGGCTTCGGCGCGGCGTTGTTCGGTAATATCGCGGCCGATGATGGAGAAGTAGCGTAGCTCCTGCTCTTCATTCCGGTGGGCGATGATCTGGTGTACCGAGGCGATCCGATCTTCAATGGAACCCGGTTCCAGCGGCAGTTCGCCGCGCCATTCACCGGTCTCCAGCGCTTGCGGGAAGATCTCCTGCAGCAGACGGCTGTTGTTGTCGCGTGAGAACAGCTCGTCCAGATGCAGGGTCGGGAAGCGTCCCTTATCGATGTTGAGGGTGCGAATCGCTGATTCGTTGAGATAGACCACCTGATAGTTGGCATTGCAGAACAGCACCAGGTCCGACGTGGCCTCGACCACCTGGGCCAGGCGAGACAGGGTGCGGTCGGCCTGAATGCGCTCGCTGACATCGCGGGAAACGCAGATGATCTCTTCCAGCTCCCCGGTTTCCGGATCGCGGATGGTTCGGCTGGTGGTTTCGAGCCAGATGTAGTCGCCGTTTTTGTGTCGCAGCCGATAGGTGCTGGTATAGACCCCCTCGCTGTAGGTAACGTTGCTGGTGCCGTTCTTCCAGGAACCGACGTCCTTGGGGTGGAACAGCTCGTTGGCGGAGCGACCGATGATCTCATCGCTGCGGTAGCCGAGGATCTTCTCGACCGCCGGGTTGACGTCGATAAACACCAGGTCCCCGGGGGTATGACGGGAGATAAAATCGGGGGACTTCTCCGCCAGTTGACGGTAGCGGTCCAGCGGCTGGTAGTCGTTGGTTTGCATAGGGTGTCGGTGATCCCGCCTTGGCGTCTGGGAATGTTACCCCGATAGTAGCGGCAAGGGGGGCCGGGTCGTCAAGCGGCTGTTGCAATACCCCCTCCTTACCGCCATCGTCGCCGATCAGCTCGGCGTGGGTTGCTGCTTATCCGGATCCTTCAGCGTGGCACGCAACATCAGGAAGCCGCTGATGCCGCAGACCAGCGAGCCGAACATGACCCCGAGGCGCTCGTCGAACAGGCTGCGGGCGGCATCTTCAAAGGCCAGCGAGCCGATAAACAGGCTCATGGTGAAACCGACTCCGCAAAGTAGTGCGGCGCCGTAGAGGGTGCTCCAGCGTATGCCCTCGGGGAGCTTGGCCAGCCCCAGCTTTATGCCGATCCAGCAGAACAGGAACACCCCGATCTGCTTACCCAGAAACAGCCCCAGGGCGATACCCAGCGTAACCGGGTGGAGGATAAAGTCGGCGCTGATGCCGGCCAGGGGGACGCCGGAGTTGGCGAACGCAAAGATCGGCAGGATGCCGAAGGCGACGGTGCCGTGAAGGTCGTGTTCAAGGCTTTTGAGGGGCGAATAACCCGGTTTGGTCCGGCTTTTCAGCGGGATGAACATCGCCAGGATTACCCCGGCCAGGGTCGCGTGAATGCCGGACTTGAGGATCGCGATCCACATCAGTACGCCGATCAGGATGTAGGGGGTGTAGTCCATCACCCGGCGCCGATTAAGCACCAGCAGGATCAGCATGCAGGCCCCGGCCAGCCCCAGCGCCGATTCGGAGATCGATTCGGTGTAGAACAGCGCGATGATCGCAATCGCGCCGATATCGTCGAAGATCGCCAACGACACCAGGAATACCTTCAAGGTGATCGGTACCCGGTTGCCCAGCAAGGCCAGAATGCCGAGCACGAAGGCGATATCGGTGGCTGTCGGGATGGCCCAGCCGCGCAGGGCGACCGGATCACCCTGGTTGACCAGGAAGTAGATGATACCGGGTACCGCCATGCCGCCGATGGCGCCCAGCGCCGGCAGTGTGACCTTGCGGATATCGGACAGCTCGCCCTCGATCGCTTCGCGTTTGAGCTCGAGTCCGATCAGAAAGAAGAAGATCACCATCAAACCGTCGTTGATCCACAACAGCAACGGCTTATCGATGTCGAGTTTACCGATCCTGACCTGGACCGGAATATCCAGCAGCAGATCGTAATAGGGGGACAGTGGGCTGTTGGCCAGTATCAGTGCTAACGCCGCAGCCAGTACCAACACGATACCGCTGGCGGATTCGAGTCGTAAAAACGAACGGAGAGTCGTGATCATCGACAACTGTTTCCCTCTACGACGGTTGGAGGCATACCGAAACAGGCGCTGCCACCAGGGTTGTTTTTAAACCACCTTAGACCGGTCGTTATAGATCCTGTCCCATTGATAATAGACGAAACAGGGGCGCGGAAATGAGCGCGGCATGGGTTGCTCTGTCGATGATATTCTGTGCCGCTTCAACCGCTCAACGCCTGCAATGCTAGACACCGGTAGATTTCAGGCCATAGGAAAAACAAGGACTTGTTGGGTTTTTGGTGTTACGGAGCCTGCTGGGTTGAAGTGCAGCAGTGCCTGGCGTGGCGGTGGGCGTCTGCGTCGATGCGGGGCTGGCAAAGTTGTGTGTCTGGTGGCGGGCTCGACTACCGTCGCCTGACGATTGAGGATACCATCTGCCGGTCTCAACAGGGATTTTGCCGGAGGTGTCGATGGCCGCCGGCAGGTTCTGATCGATCAAAGAAGGAGAGTCGCTTGAAAACCCCGATCCGTTTTGGATTTGCCGCTGTCGCCTTGGCTGTCAGTCAGACGCTATGGGCGGGTTCGTTGCAGCAGATATACCAGCAGGCACTGGACAGTGATCCCCAGCTTAAGTCGGCCCGCGCGGTATTCAATGCGGAACGTGAAGCGGAAGTACAGAGCCGCTCATCGCTGCTGCCCAGCTTGTCGCTGAGTGCCGATGTCACCTACACCGATGTCAGTCCCAGCGGGATCGACCAGGGTAACAACCATGGGTACGACCTGAATCTGAGTCAGCCGCTGTTCCGTGCCGAAGAGTGGTTTAACTTCCAGGCCGGCAAGGTGTTGACCGAGAAAGCAGGCGTAACCTTCAGTCAGTCGCAGCAGGCGTTGATCCGGCGTACCGTCGAAGCCTACCTGGATGTGCTGGCGGCTCAAACCGACCAGTCCTCGGCCCTGGCCGTCGAAGCGGCAGTTAAGCGGCGGCTGGATCAGGTACAGGCACAGTTCGAGGTCGGTTTGATTGCGATCACCGATGTGGAGGAGGCCAGAGCCAGTTACGACAGTGCCCGGGTCTCACGGATTCTGGCCGAGGGTCAGCTGGACAAGAGTTTTGAAGCGATCGATCGGTTAACCGGGCAGCACTGGAATAAGGTGGATGTGTTGAGCAACCGTTATCCGGTACAGGGTATGACGCCGACGGCCTACCAGCCTTGGGTCGATAAGGCGCTGAGCGGCAATCTGGCCCTGCAGTCGGCAACATTGGATGTGAAGTCCGCCGAACAGAGCCGCAAATCGACCCGCTCACGCCATCTGCCGACGGTTGATCTGGTGGCCGGTTACGGCACGGATCGTGGCGCCCGTTCGCTGCATCCGACCAACGGCACCCAGGAGTCCGCTTCCATCGGGCTGCAGTTTAATCTGCCGTTGTATTCAGGAGGCCGGACCTCGTCTCAGGTTCGGGAGGCCAGCGCCCGTTGGGATGCGGCGATTCAGACCCGCGAAGATACCCAGCGTGCCGTGGTGCAGAATACCCGCTCGCTATTGCGGGATCTGTTGACCGACGTGGAGTCGGTCGCGGCGCGCAAGCAGAGCATCGTGTCATCGGAAACGGCGTTGGAGGCGACCTCGGCCGGTTACAGTGTCGGCACGCGTAATATCGTCGATGTGTTGCAGGCTGAACGCACCCTCTATACCTCGATTCGGGATTATCAGGCGGCGCGTTATAACTACGTACGTAATCTGATGAGTTTCAAGGAGGCACTCGGTACCCTGAGTCCGGAAGATATCACGGCGTTGGATCACTGGATGGTGGCGCCGGACACTGAAGCGGCGTTGTACTCGAAAAAAGCCGCCGCCGATCAGAGCTGAGTAATGGCTTTATCCCGGCGATGCGGCGCACTGATGCCGATCGTCGGGATCAAACACGCCTCAACATGCTAACGTCAGTCGCTCCCCCGACGGGGCTTCTCTGGCATAATGGCGCACAATTTTTCATTCCAGACAGTTCCAGTCAGCAGCGAGCAGAGGCAGATGGCGGTTTCCGAAGCAATTGTTCACCAGATCCACAAACCCGAAGGAGCTCCGGCTCAGTTATCACCGCGTCAGACCTTGTTGACGATCAGCGATTCGGTCGAAACCCTGATCAGCAAACTCAGTGCCGGCTTTAACAACCGCTCCGGCAAACTCTACGGTGGCTTTGAGCTGGACCAGCAAGAGTATCCGTTCAGCCGCTGGTTGGCGGGCTATCGTCAGGATGAGATCGATTTTGTACAACTGACTCGTCAAAGCGCCGAGCGCTTTCGTACAGCGCTGGACACGATTGAGGAGGCAGTGAGCGGTTACTTACTGTTTGCCCGGATGGAAGTGCTGGGTGCCGACCAGTTGCTGGTGTTGTTGTTGAGCAGCAGTCCGGCGCTGGTTATCGATGAGCAATTGGAGCTGAGTGATTCGCAGCATCTGGATGTGGGTAAAGTGCAGCTGGGGTGCCGGATCGATCTGCAGCAGTGGCAGGCCGCCGAAAGCAGCCAATACCTGGCGTTGGTCCGGTCGCGCACCGGCAAAGGGGTGAATGAAGCCTTTCGTCAGGCATTGGGAGCCACCGAGGAGGTGGATGCCAAACAGCAGACCCAGACGCTGTTGAAAGTGTTCAACGATTACTGCGATCAAGAACAGCTGCCGCCCAAGCAAGCCTCAGAGGTGAAGCAGAAAGCCTACGAGTATTGCCAGGAAAGGGTCGACTCGGGAGAACGGGTGCAGATGCGCGAACTCTCCTGCGTGATCGATACCACCGATCCGGACAAGTTCTATAACTACGTCGGCGAGCAGGATGAGGATCTCAATGCCGAGATTCCCGCCGACAAGCGCGGACTCCAGCGCTTTGTTCGCTATAGCGGATCGATGAAGGGGTTGAGCCTGAGCTTCTCCGAGTCACTGCTGGGAGATCAACTGCTCTACGATGCCGACACCGATACCCTGACCATCCGTGGCTTACCGCCCACCCTGCGCAAGCAGTTGGCACGCAACGGTTAACCAACCGGGTTCAACCACCGCCTGGTTTGAGCCGTAGCTGAAAGGCTTCGTGCTTTAGTCGTGTTGCCCTGTTCAAGCCCCGGCCTTTGTAGGACTATGTCGCTCCAACATCTATCCGGGGTTGAAGGAAGCGACTCATGACCTATCTGGTGTTTGATGACTCATTGAAACTGGGCATCACCGAAATCGACCAGCAGCACGGCCGCTTTGTCGGCTATATCAATGACACCTGGGATGCGCTGGAGCGGGGCGACAGCAAAGACGAGTTTCTGCACATCCTCAATAATCTGCTCGACTACGCGATGGAGCACTTCTCGCTGGAAGAGGCCCTGATGCGGGAGTTCGACTACCCCGATTATGAGGCGCACAAGGCGACCCATACCGATACGTCGACCGATCTGTTCGATTTCGACCTGCGCCTGCTGGCCGGTGATGAAGCCGAAGCCAGGGCGTTTCTGGAGTTTCTTACCAATTGGTTGAAGAACCATATTCTCGGCACCGATGCCAAGCTGGCAGCCTATCTCAAACAGCAAGGAGTCGTTTAGCCGCGAAGGCTAAAATAGCTTCTGGGCTGTCGGTTTCAACAAATCGGCTTATCATGCGTTTTTACACCCTGTAAACTGGAGGGTGTCCGCTCTACCGGTTTGCCCGATGCGGATGACGCATCGATACCAACCTGGTTAAACCCTTGTCATTGGAGGCTGGATGCGAGCTAGCCCATTACTGCTGACCTTGCTGTTGAGCCTGTCGCTGTTGCCCACATCGCAGCTTCGGGCCGATACACTGGTCCGTTTTGTTACCCAGCATTTTCCACCGTTCAGCTACATCGAACAGGGGCAGGTCTCAGGACCGGCCAGGGCGCTGATCGATCGTGCCTGTGAGGCGACCCAGGCCCACTGTGTCCATCAGCTGTTGCCGTGGCAGCGCGCCCAGAAAATGGTGCAGCTGGGACGGCAGGATGCCATGTACGTGATTGGCGCCAACCCCGATCGGGATCGCTGGGTGCTGTATAGCCGCCCCTTGCTGACTACCGAATATGGCTTCTTCGTCAGAGGGGATGATCCGCTTCACAGCATTTCGGCCGAAGCCCTGGAGGGCTACCATGTCGCAGCGCTGGCGGCCTCCAATACTCTAAAGAGTCTGCAGCGGCTGCGTGATCAGGGCATGGACTTTGAAATCATCGAGGTCAGTGACAGCCAGACCGGCTTCCGGCTGTTGGATGTCGGTCGGGTGAGCGCGGTCTACTCGAACCGGGATGTGGGCTACTCATTGATCCGCGCCGGCGGATACCAGCAGATGCACTATGCCGTCGCGGACCGCAAGTTGGACTACTTTATCGGTTTCAATCCCGAACTGGTCGAGAGCGACTGGCTTGATGCGTTCAATCAACAGCTTGAACGGATGGCCGAGTCCGGCGAAACCGAGCGTATTCTCAGAACCTACGGCTTGAAATAGTCAAAGCCGACTGTTCCCGCTACGGCGACCGAGTCGCTGCTGCAGTCTTTGCCAATAATGGAGTTCTTGATGCAATCCAGACCTGCCCCTCAACGAGACGAGCTGCGTATTCTGCTGGTCCAGATCCGTGAAGAAGCCGCGACCCGGCAGGAAGAACTGGACAGTTTTGCCCGTTTCAGCGGGCTGCAGAGCTCTCAATTCAGCATTCTCAATCTGTTCGATACCCCGGTCTTTGAGCCTGAGATAGTGAACGATTTTGATGCGGTTTATGTCGGCGGTTCCAGCGAGGCCAGCGTGATGGAGCCGCAGCGCTACCCCTTTATCGAAGCGGCGCAACGCTTGCTCCGCTACTGTATCGAGATCAAGAAACCGGTGTTTGCGTCCTGTTTCGGCCACCAGCTGGCGGCTCAGGCGCTGGGGGTGGAGATCGTTCGCGATGAGCAGGATTTCGAGATGGGAACGCTGCCGATTCTGCTCCATTCGGCCGCGACCGACGATCCGCTCTACCGCGACACCAGCGATGGCTTTATGGCCGTAGCGGTCCATCGTGAGCGAGCCCTGGGGGTCCCGGAAGGCTGTACCGCTCTGGCCTATACCGACTGTTGCAATCACGCCTTTAAGGTCGATGGTGCGCCCTTCTGGACCACCCAATTCCACCCGGAAGTTGATCGCCAGGTCCTGGTCGACCGACTGACCCTGTTCCGCAGCAAGTACACCGATGGCGACGGTCATCTCCAACAGGTGCTGGACTCGGCGGTAGAAACCCCGGAATCGAATGCCCTGTTACGGAAATTTGTCGACCGGGTGTTGTTAGTCGACTAGGGTTACCTGTAGTTCGAATCACCGATTTCCCCTTTGATGGAGTCTGTATGAAGTTTCTTCCCATCGGCGCTGCCGCGGCGGTTGTGGTTTCGCTGCTTGTTAGTGCGCCTTCTTATGCCCAACAGAAGTCGCCATCGGAGATGGCCGCAGCGACTGAACGGATGGGTGGCTTTTCCAAAGAGCAACGGGAAAGTATCCGTGAATACTATCGCTCGGCGCAGCGCTCGTCAGACGCCGACTCGAATGACAAGGAGCGGTGGCATAAATCCAAGCACCAGAAGCCCAAAGACAAAGACAAGGGCAAAGATAAAAGCAACGCCAAGGGCAAAGGCCAACAGGGCAAGAATCAACAGAAGTCACTGCCCAAAGGTTTGCAGAAGAAACTGGCACGGGGAGGCGAACTGCCCCCGGGTTGGCAGCGCAAACTTGAGCCCGGCGATAACCTGACCCGCGAGATGCTGGAACAGGCTGAACCCCTTCCCAGAGAGTTGGATCACGTGCTGGAGCGCACCGAGGCGGCCAGTGTCGAGGTCATCAAGTTCAAGGACAAAGTCGTCCGCGTGGCACGGGGTGAAGGGACGGTTCTGGATGTGATCGATCTGATTGATATTCTGGGGCCTGAACAATAACCGTTGTCGATTTACAGGATCAGGGTGGTTCGGAATGCAGCTGCTAACAGCTAGCTCCCGAGCCGTGATGATCCTATCTTTACCTGAGCGTCCCTTGGCCAGCCGAGTTTGTTATGTGGTGCCGTACTTTTAGAGCTTTTTGGGTTCCGTTATTGCTGTTGCTCGCTGCGCCGCTATGGGCAGCAACCGAACAGAAGCTGGCTGACGTTTCGTTGCACCTGTTATGGAAGCATCAGTTTCAGTTTGCCGGCTATTACGTGGCCAAGGAGAAGGGCTATTACGCTGCCGAGGGCTTGGATGTCGATATCCATGAGTTCACCAACGAGGTCGATCTGGTCGGTGATGCCCTGAGCGGTCAGTCGGACTTCGTGATTGGCCGCTCCTCATTGCTGATCGAGAAGGCCAACGGGGCTCCGGTGGTAG
Source organism: Motiliproteus sp. (assembly GCF_965230735.1). Taxonomy (GTDB): domain Bacteria; phylum Pseudomonadota; class Gammaproteobacteria; order Pseudomonadales; family Balneatricaceae; genus Motiliproteus. The sequence goes on along the minus strand of NZ_OZ246016.1, from coordinate 3,859,054 downwards.
CGCTGCTGGCGGCCTTCCAGCAATCGCCGTTGATGCTGTTGACCCGCGGCACGGAAGAGATTGCCGATGCCAAGGCCCTCGATGGCAAGCGGATTATGGTGACCGGCGATGCCAAGCAGGTCGGTGAGATCCTGGCGATGCTGTTGAAAAGCGGGATCACGGCCGACGATTTCGTCCATCAGCCCCATAGCTTTAATCTGCAGGATCTGATCGACGGCAAGACCGATGCCTATGGCGCCTACATCTCCAACGAGCCATTTCAGATGCAGCAGCGCGGGCTGCCCTATGGGGTCATCCATCCCCGCGACTACGGCTACGATATCTATTCCGACATTCTGTTTACGTCGGCGCGGTATGCCGAGCAGCATCCGATCCGGACGCTGGCGTTTACCGAGGCCTCGCGCCGGGGTTGGGAGTACGCGTTTGCGAATATCGAAGAAACCGCCCAGCTGATTTTCGATAAATACAATACCCAGGAGCGCAGCCTGGAGGCGCTGATTTTCGAAGGACGGGCGCTAAAAGAATTGGCCTATGCCGGTGATGTCCCCTTCGGCAGCCTGTCGATGGAGCGTTTTCAGGAGATGGCTCAGATCTACCGCATCGTCGGGGAGCTGGGACGTGAATACGATATCAGTGGTTTTATTTTCGAGCCTCCGAAGCCCGTTGCCGGGTTGGACCTAAGTGCCGAAGAGCAGCTCTATTTGATTAAGCATCGACAGCTGAACCTCTGCATCAACCCCGATTGGATGCCCTACGAGGGGATGGCCGATGAAAAATACTCGGGAGTTGTGGCAGGCTATGTCGAGCAGCTGGCTGCAAGGCTGGGGATCAAATTTACCCTCAAGCCTCACCCGACGTTTCCGCAGCACCTGGAGGCGTTGACGCAGGGCCAGTGCGATCTGGTCGCGGCGGCGATGCAGACGCCGGAGCGGGCCAAGAATATCGATTTCAGCAGCGTCTATTTCAGCATGCCGGTGGCTGTGGTCACCCGGGGGGCAAGGCAGCAGCAGGAGCTGTTTAAGCAGCCGCTGGCCATTCTTCGCGGCAGTGCTTTTGAAGAGATTCTGCGGCGACGATTACCGGATGCCCAGTTGATCCCGGTGGATAGCACCGCTGAAGGCATGGATTGGGTCGAGCAGGGTAAGGTAGCGGGCTACGTCAGTGCTGCCGCTCACCTGAGCCTTGAACTGCAGCAGAATCCGCGCAGCGGTTTTGTGATCAGCACCCCGTTCAATGACACCTGGGATCTCAGTCTGGGGGTGTACCAGAACCGTTTGCTGGCAGATATCTTGAGTAAGGCGATCGACAGCATCTCGGTGGCCGATCATCAACAGATTCGGGCCCAATGGCTGCCGGCGCCCTTTGAAAACGAATTCGACTACCAGCTGCTGTGGCAGATATCCGCGGTTGCCGCGTTGGTGCTGCTGTTTCTGGTCTACCGAAACCGGGTGATATCCGGCTATAACCGGCAGCTGAAGGTGCTGGCCAGCGTGGACCAACTGACTGGAATCAACAATCGCTATTCGCTGGATACCAAGCTGGGTGATCAGATTAATATCGCCAGCCGCTACGATCGCAATCTGTCATTGATCTTTTTTGATATCGATGACTTCAAACTGATCAATGATCGTTATGGCCACCAGATCGGGGATCAGATTCTGCAGCAGGTCGCGGCCACGGTTGTCACCAACCTGCGTGAGGCGGATATCTTCGGCCGCTGGGGCGGGGAGGAGTTTCTGGTCCTGCTGCCGGAGGTCAATCGTGATCAGGCTCTGCTGGGCGCCGAAAAAATCCGGGCCGCCATCGCCAAAACCCACTTTGTCCAAGGGATTCGGCTGACCTGCAGCTTCGGCGTTACCAGCTATCAGACCGGCGATTCCGTCAGTGACTTTGTTAGCCGGGCCGATTTCGGCCTTTACGAGGCCAAGCGCGACGATAAGAATTGTGTCCGTGCCTGTTGAGCCGTCAATCGCCGTTGCTGCGATGCCACTGCAGGAGCTCGGTCTCTGACGGCAGGGTCTGGCAGAAGTGCTGCAGAATGGCCTCCAGTCGTTGTTCGGCGCAAGCGTTGCTCAGTTGCTCGACATCGGCATTCAGGGACGCCAATACGCTGCCTTTAGTCGGGTCGTCGACCACTACCTCGCTAAGGATCGGCCAGTCGCAGGGTTGCAGGTGCAGTCCGCTGACCAGCGCTATGCAGTGGCGCTTTCGAATCTGGGCCAGTCCCACCAGTTTGCGCCCATCCGGGCTGACGATCTCGCCATGGGATAACGCGGCGTAGCAGGCCCAATCGACCTGCTGATCCTTGGCAACTTGCTTGGAGTGTTCAATCAGCGCCTTGTCGACCCCTTTGCAATCCACCCCGGCGCTTTGTAATGCCCGCAGCCAGATCTGCTCATACCAGCTGAAGATCTTAATCAGGTCGAGCTGGGCCAGCGGGTGGTCGGTCGGGATAAAGACGCTCAGGCTCAGCATCCAGGGGCCTGCCAGTACCGCACCGCCGCCGGAGCCCCGTCGGATAATGGGCAGATGCTGTTGTGCGGCCCGCTGCTGTTGTTCGGGAGTGGGGCGTTGTGAGCATCCCATGATGATCGCCGGTTGCGCATAGCGCCACAGCAGTAACTGGGGCTGTTCAAGTGCGTTGTTGACCCGATCGGTGATCAGCTGTTGCTCTTCGGGCATGCTGCCGTGATGGAGAAATTCGGCCGGGTGATCGATGCTGTTGCAGGGGTGGGTGCTGAGCACGTGGGGTTGTCCTTCGCAGGTGTTGTTTTCGCTGGTGTTGTTATTGAGCTTAGAAAATACCGGGTCCGGTGGATTGCTGTCTGTCGCTGCTGCTCGCTATTGACCGGAACTCTTTCAGCGGGCATGGTCTTGTAATCCTTCGGAATTCTAGCCCAGATCCGCATGTTGAGGTCACGTTGAAATCGATCTTATTGCTGCTGTTGCTGTTCATATCCCCGTTGGCGGTTGGCGCAGACAGCCCGCCGACCAGGCCCTTACTGATCGCCGCACCGGAATTTGCGCCCTATGTCGATTCGCAACTGGACGGGAGCGGCTGGGCCTGGGAGGTATTGGAGGCGGCTTTTGAGGGCAGCGGCTACCAACCGAAACTGCAGATACTTCCCTGGCCGCGTGCCGTACGGATGGTCGAAGAAGGGGCTCTGGACGGCCTTTATATCGCCAATAGAACCGTCGAAAGAGAGCGTTGGGCGTTGTTCAGCGATGTGGTTGGGGATGAGGTGGCGGTTTTCTGGCGGCACCGAAACAACCCGCTGAGCTACCGTGACTTCAATGACGCGCGCGGGCTTAAACTGGGTGCGTTGCGTGACAGCGTTCAACTGCAAACCCTGCAGGGGCAAGGTTTCGATGCCCTTGCCCTGAATGATTTCGAGCAGGGGTTCCAGTTGCTGATCCGGCGGCGCATCGATCTGATGCTGGCGGACCGTTATGTGATCGGCCATCTGTTGCAGGCCGATGGCCAGCCGCTCCAGCCGCAGGTTGTGCCGTTGTACCCGGCGGTGGCGGCCCGGAGTTTCCATCTGGCCGTTTCCCGTAAACGGATCGACAGCCGGCCGGTGATAGAGGCATTTAATCAGGGTCTGGAAAGGGTGCGCAATGACGGCCGATATCGACAGATCCTGCTGCGTTACGGCCTTACGAGTGATCAGGGCCGGTAACCCGGACGTCACTGCGATCCGTCTTTTCCTGCGTAAGTGATGACAAACGAATGTTGAGTATTGAGCCGCAGCTGCTGTCGATTATCCTGGCGACTTTTTTACTGGCAGGACTGGTAAAGGGGGTGACCGGTCTGGGCTTGCCCACGGTCTGTCTGGCGATTCTGACCCTGGTGCTGGATCTGCCCAGCGCCATGGCGCTGCTGCTGGTGCCTTCACTGCTGACCAATCTACAACAGGCTTTCAGCGGCGGTGCTTTTCGGCTCTTGCTGACCCGACTCTGGCCTTTTCTACTGGCGGCAGTGGCGATGGTTGGACTCGGCGCCAAGGCGCTGGTCAGCGTCGAGCTGTCATTGTTGTCGGCGCTGCTGGGGGCGGTGTTGGTCTGCTATGGCCTACTGAGTCTGGCGGGCTTCAAGCTACAGATTCTACCCGGTCGAGAGCGTGTCAGCGGCATCGGTTTGGGGTTGGTCAATGGGTTGTTGACGGGGATGACCGGCTCCTTCGTGGTGCCTGGGGTGCTCTACCTACAGGCGATCGGTTTGCCCCGGGATCAGCTGGTGCAGTCGATGGGGATGCTGTTCTCGGTTTCGACCCTGGCTCTGGGATTGTCGCTGGGGGGGCAGCAACTGCTCAGTCCTGAATTGGGGCTGCTGTCGTTGATCGGTGTCTTACCGGCGGTGGCGGGGATGTGGCTGGGTCAGCAGCTGCGTCGACGGATGTCGGAAACGCTGTTTCGACGGGCCCTGTTTATTGTCCTGATGCTGCTCGGCGGCTATTTGATGTTGGGCAGCCTGAGCTAACCTCGGTAAGGAGTCCGGATGAAGAATAACAAACAGCCGTTGCGCGTATTGGTCGTCAGCGAGGAGCTGCCCCAGTATCAGGCACTGTTGCAGCAAGCCGAGCCAGGAGCGGACCAGGTTGCGTTTTGCTTCGGCGAGACCGACGAGCAGGCGCAGGCGTTCGCGCCCAAGGCTCAGGTGTTGTTTGGTGATCCGGATCGGATCCTTCCGTTGCTGGAGCACTGCGGACCGAGGTTGCGCTGGATTCAGTCCAGCTGGGCCGGGGTGGCACCGTTGGTTCCGGCGCTGCAAGGGCGCTCTGAGGCGCCGCTGTTAACCAACATTCGCGGCGTCTTCGGGCCATTGATGGCCGAATATCTGTTTACCTACCTGCTGGCCCACGAGCGCCGCCTGATCGAGCGCTGGCAGTCGCAGCAGCAGCGGTGTTGGGATAGTCGTCCAGGCGGCACGCTTCAGGGTAAGACGCTGGGATTGCTGGGGCTGGGCAGTATCGGTAGTCATGTCGCCGCTGTTGCCAGGGCTTTAGGTTTGCGGGTACTGGGTTGTTCTCGGAGCGCGCCGGCCCCCGGCCTCGTCGACGCCCACTTCGTTACCGCCGAGTTTGGGCAGATGCTGGGGCAGGTCGACTACCTGCTCTGCACCCTGCCCAGTACCCCCGAGACCCGCAATCTTCTCGATGGCCCGATGCTTGAGCGGATGCGTCCGGGTGCCGTGTTGGTCAATGCCGGTCGTGGCGACCTGATCGACGATCAGGCGGTGGTCAACGCATTAAAACAGGAGCGTCTTGGCGCAGCCGTGCTGGATGTGTTTCGACAGGAACCGCTGCCGTCATCGCATCCGTTCTGGGACACGCCGGGCCTGCTGATCAGCGGTCACAGTGCTGCACCCAGCTATCCGCAGCAGGTGGTCCCGATCTTTCTCGACAATCTACAACGCTACCAGGCGGGGCAGGCGTTGCACTTTCAGGTCGATCTCGATCGGGGTTATTGATTGCGCGTTGGGTTGTTGCTTCGGAATGACGCTTAGGGGTTTAGCTGCTGCCACTCTTCGATCACTTCCTGGGCCGCACGGAACGCTTCCTGGGCAGCCGGTGCACCGCAGTAGGGCAGCGAGTGAAGCAGCACCTCACGGATCTCATCGACGCTGCAGCCGTTATTCAGCGCGCCTCGAACATGGCCTTTCAGCTCGGTCGGCGCCCGCAGGGCCGCCAGCATCGCGATGGTGATCAGCGAACGGGTTGAGCGAGGCAGACCGTCACGCTGCCAGGTGGAGCCCCAGGCATGCTCGTTGATCCACTGCTGCAGCGGTTCGGTCAGCTCGGTTTGGTTGTTCAAGGCGCGTTGGACGAAGGCCTCGCCCATGACTTCGGTCCGGACTTTGAGACCGTTATCATAATCTTGCTGGCTCATGGCTATTCCTGCTTGTTAGGCGGCGGGGAGTGGGGCGGCTCATCATCGGACGGGCCGTTTGGATCGCTGTTGGAGTTGCCGTCGGACGGTTCGTCAGCGTCATCGACGGGATGCTTGTCTGATGACTGATCGATGACTTGAGCCGGTTGGGCGGGCGCGGACAGTAACGGCTTCAGCGGTTCCTCCATCGACAGATAACGCTGGTAGAGTCGGTACAGCAGTGCCCAGCCGAACAGGTTCAGGCCCAGATAAACCAGCTCGAACAGTACCTGCAATGACCAGTCGGTCGATCCTTCAGGCTGCAGTCGATGGTTGAATATCGCGGCGAAAACCATCAGTGCGATCCATACTAACAACGGCGGCAGCAAGCGACTGCCCAGGGCGCTGTTGTGACGGTAACTGCTCTTCAATGCCTGTAACGGTTTGTGGCCGTGAAACAGCAGGAAAAACTCCCCGAACATCAGTTTATAAGCCAGAAAAACTCCCGGCACGACCAATAGCAGAAAACCGGCTCCGACCACCAGCGCCATCATCAGGTTGAGTACAAAAAGCGGGAAAAAGCGCTGGCTCGCCAGCATGATCGACTGAAACGCACTGATCGGCTGCTGCTGCACCTGCTGGTGGATATAGATGATCGCGGCGGCGTACTGCAGCACACCCAGCGCGGTGATCAAAATGCCGGACAGCAGAAATTGCAGGTTCGGACCCTGTTCCGGATCGGGTTGGGGCAGACTGTACTCGACCAGCCAGGCCGGCAGACTCAGTACGACGGCAATGACCAGCAGCGGTCTGGCGTGGTGGCGGGCGAAATAGGCGGCTTCTTTGAGCGGGCTGAACATGGACTGGGTGGCGCTCCTGTGTGAAAGGCTGGATAGTAACGTTTAAGTCGGCAGTAGGAAACGCAGCAGCATAAATACCGTCATTCCGAAAACGATGGTCAGCAGCAGGTTGTTTTTCCAAAGCGACATCAGCAGCGAGGCCATCGCCGCCAGCATATAGGGATTGGTCGTGGCGAGCCAAAGTTCCCCCTGAGGCATCAGAACCGCGGGGACGATGATCGCGGTCAGCACCGCCGCCGGCACAAAGCCCAACGCGTCGGACAACCAGGCTGGGAAACGGAATCGCCCGGCGCTGCCCCAGAGTACGTAGCGTACACCGAAGGTGACGATAAACATCCCGGCGATCAGCAGAACCTCGTTCATCCGTCAGCCTCCTGGCGGCGTTGTTGCCACAGGTGAGCCGAATAGCCCAGGCAGATACCGGTAACGGCGGCCGCGATCAGGCCGAGTTTATGGGGTAGTGACCAGGTGGCCAGCGCCATCAGTCCGGCACTGATCACACAGATCAGCATTGGGGTGTGCCAGTGTGACTGGCCCGGCTTCTGGCTGCGCAGATAGGGGGCGACCATACCGATAAAGGTGACCGACATGGCGAAGTCCAGCCCCCAGTTGGTCATGTCGGGAAAGGCTTCGCCCAGGCCGATTCCGAGCCAGGTACAGAGCTGCCAGTTGCCCCACATCGCCAGGGCCGACCCCAGGTAATACCAGTGGGCCACGGCCTTTTGAGCAGGGTCTTTGTCGGTCTGCAGCAGGCGGTTGGAGACCGCCGCGAAGGTTTCATCGGTGAGGAAGAATGCCATCGGTACGCGCCAGTACTGCGGCAGGTGCCGAACCTGTTCGATCAGTGCCGCGGAGTACAGCAGGTGACGTAGATTGACGACAAAGGTGGTGGCGACAATGACGCCGATCCCGGCGCCGCCGGCCAGCAGTCCCAGGGCGATAAACTGGGCCGAGCCGGCAAATACGATCCACGACATGGCCACCGTGGCCCATAGCGACAGACCGCTGGGTTCGGCCAGGGTGCCGAACAGAATTCCGAACGGGATTGCCCCGACAATCAGCGGAATAGTGGCCTGAGCGCCTTCCCGCAATGCGCGTCGGCGCTGCTCGCGGCTGGTGGCGGGGGGGACTGTGTTGAGATTCGGCTGCACGTGATTCCCTGTGACTGCCAGGCTGATGGATTGCCGCACCGGGATTGACCGGACTCGTGGTATGATGCCGCCATCGCGGCCGCAACGCCCAGCCTCTTCGGCGGCTTTTGATAATCGATGTCCTCAATAGATGGGGGCGCAGTGAAGATTTACAACAATGCTGACCAAAATACTCGTCACCGCGCTGGTGATTTTCGCCTGTTATCTGTTCATCCGTTACAAGCGGGGCCAGGCTCTGCCCGCGCCGTCTCGCCCGAAGCGCGACGTCTCGGCTGATCAGTCATCCCAGAAACCGATCCGGATGCTGGCGTTGGGGCTCTGCCTGGTGTCGTTGTTGGCCTCGGGCGCCTTTTTGGGATTCCGCTGGTGGGATGACCAGCGCTTGCTGCAGGTACGGGTCATTAATGCCGATAGCGGTGAGGTGGTCGAATATCAGGCCTATAAAGGGGATATCGAGGGGCGCAGCTTTATCACCATCTACGATCAGCAGGTATCCCTTGCCGCCAGTGAGCGGATGGAGATCAGTCCGGTACTGAGCGACTGATCTCCGGACGGTGCGGTGAGGGGAAGGTCGAGCCATGTTGCAGATATCCAGCCGGGTGGTACTCCAGGATGATGAGATTGAACTGAGCGCGATTCGAGCCCAGGGAGCCGGTGGGCAGAACGTCAACAAAGTCTCATCGGCGGTGCATCTTCGTTTCGATATCCGTGCCTCGTCGTTGCCCGAGATCTATAAAACCCGTTTGCTGGCGCTGTCCGATAATCGGATTACCAAGCAGGGCGTGATCATTATTAAAGGGCAGCAATACCGAACCCAGGAACAGAACCGCGAGGATGTGCTGCAGCGGCTGGCGGCGTTGATCCGCAGTCAGGGGTATGTCGAAAAGACACGGGTGCCGACCAAACCTAGTCGAAATTCACAAAAGAAACGGATGGATCGCAAGACCCGTCATGGTCAGACCAAGGCGTTGCGCGGTAAGGTACGATCCGAGTAAGTAAGGAGCGGAGATGGCCAAACGTAATCGAGACGGTGGATTGGTCTACTCGACCGAGTTCGGACGGGCCTGTCCCGGCTGCAGCCAGCCGGTTGACCAGTGTGTTTGCGATCAGGATGCGGTGCCCGAAGGCGACGGCATCGTAAGGATCAGCCGTGAAACCAAAGGCCGCAAAGGCAAGGGCGTGACCCTGGTCAAAGGGGTGTTGCTGCCGGCTTCGGAGCTGAAACAGCTGGCCAAGCAGCTCAAGCAGCGTTGTGGAACCGGCGGTGCTCTGAAAGATGGCGTGATCGAAATCCAGGGAGACCAGCGTGAGCTGCTCAAGCAGGAGCTGGTTCAGCGTGGTTTCCAGGTCAAGCTAGCCGGTGGCTGAGGACGTATTCGCCAGTTCCTTGTGCACTCCACGCTTGATGCCATTCCCATTCAGCTATTAGGATCAAAGGGTCCGCCGAAATCGAGGCCAACCCCGTGCGCTACCATCTGGTGGGTCACCACCGTTTGCTGTCGGATCCCGAGCGCTATGATCCCTGGCGCGAGGCGCTGGCACGCCATCATATCGACCCGCTGCTCTATGATCTGACCCAGCCGGACTGGCATCGACAGCTGGCGCAGGCCTTTGTGAGCGGGGACCGGGTGTTGGCCTTGGGAGGAGACGGCACTCAAAGCTCGGTGGCGCATCATTGTGTCGAGCAGGGCTGGCCGCTGGGCGTTCTGCCCGCCGGAACCGCCAACGATTTTGCCCGCGCGCTGGCGATTCCTTCCCAGCCCGATGAACTCTGCAGCCAGTTAGCGCAGGCCCGGCTGGTGAAGATCGACGTGGGACGGCTTAACGAGCGCGTGTTTCTCAACGTTTCCCATATCGGCCTGGGGGCCGAGGTGGCGCTGTCGGTGCAGCCCCATAAACGTCGCTGGGGACCGTTGAGCTACCTGCGCCGATTGGTGCAGTTGGTCTCCGGACGGCGCCGTTTTCGGGCCCGGATCGAGGCCGACGGTAAGGTCTTTTACGGGCGTTGGATGGAAGTGGCGGTGGCCAACGGCCCCTACTTCGGTGGCGGCCATCGGATTGATGGCGCCGGTTTCGACACCGCCGCACTGACACTGGTGGCCGTCAAAGCTCGGCCGATACCCAAAGTGTTGCTGGCGTGGATCATGGCCCGATTGGGTCGACCGTTGGACCGACGCTTGTTGCGTATCGAACATGTACGCCAATGCCGGGTTCAGACCCGCCACCGACTCAAGGTAACCGCCGATGGCGAACGCTTTGGCCGCTCGCCGGTCAATTATCGGATCGAACCACAGGCGTTGCAGCTTGTGCTACCGTACACGGAAGGGAACCCACGGGGTCTTAGCCTGAAGGCCACCGCAGAACAACAGGAGGAGCAGGTGCTCGATCAACAACATGATGTGATGCTCTACAGTATTTCCGGGCGCGGTGTTGAGCTGGCCGAACGCTACTGTGACCTGGCCGACACCGAACTGCTCGACGAGCTGGTCTGTGACGAACTCAAGGCCTTGGCGCAGCAGCGAAAGCATCTGATGGATGCGCTGCGGCAGGAGATCCTCGACGAGGGCGGCCTGCCCAAGGCCGGCAATCCGGATCGTGAGTTTTTCGAGAGTCTGGCTGACCGTTGGCTCAGCAGCCTCAGTGGCCCGAAGACTGCGCTGGAGCGGTTACGGGATGCCGACCAGCAGTGGCTGGACGATATCGTGGCGGTCAGCCAGGAAACCTGGCCGGCTCCCTTGGCCGAATTGCTGATCAGTCTCAGTCGCCATGGCCATGAGTGCGTCGAGCGGCTGGAACAGTTGATCGGCCATTATTGACGCTATCTGTGCTTCGTCTTGAGCCCGTCAGCCAACGGTTTGCTGCTGTAAGGGTTGGAACTCTTCCATGGCCAGCAGTTGCTGACGAGCCCGTTTGTAAAACGGTTTCAGGTGCGGCTTCAGCGGCGTCGTTGCCGTCTTCGCCGCGATCCCCTTCAATTCACAGAAAATCACCAGTCCGAACAGGGCTTCATCCTGCGACAGGTAGGCTTGCCGTTGGGCGGCTCGGCTGGCGCAGCTGCCGCAGCCGCCGGCGAACGCGAAGGCACTGTTGGTGATAGGAACCCCGAAACCCAGGTAGATACCCAGCAGCTCCACCAGCAGCGGCCATTGCCCCGGTTGCAGGATATCCGGTGACGGCTTCTGCAGCAGTAGCGGGTGGGTCAGCCCCTGCAGCAACGAAACGATCATGGCCTGAGGGTCGTTAACCTGGGCGGGATCGAACGGAACCGGCAGGGTGGTTTCTGAAGGCACTTCGACCGGCTGTTGATGGGACTGCGGTTGGTGTGTCACCGCCGTCGCCGATGGGGTCCGTAGATTGACCAGTTCGGTCGGCCAGTGACTCAGACCGGCGTAGTGCTTGACCCGCTCCAGCAGCAGCTCAGCCATGCCTTGGTGGCTGTCGGCCCGGCCGGGGAAGAAGTCGTTGTTGGGGAGCACCAGCTCGGCCTGAGCCAGCGGATGGGCGGGGTTAAACTGCTGGTGAAGCCAGGCAAACTGGTGACAGATCCATTGGGCTGAATCCGGCTCCAGTAGCGGCTTGGGGGTGAACAGCCCGAGCGATTTATCCGATAACAGCTTGGCGAACATAGCATCTCCTAGGGCAGTGATGCCGGTCAGTTTGTCGCGACGACGCAGGAATCTCAAGCACAATGGCTTATGCTGTAGCCAGGCTCGCCGATAACTATTCGCACGCTTGTATGGAAAACGACCTGCCGGGGGCAGGCTACAGTTGGGGAGATTTGCAGTGACCAGCCATTTCTTTGCCTATATCGATAAGCTCCGCTGGGTGATCCGTTGGGGGTTGAAGCGCAACACCGTGCCGGAGAACGTCAAGGAACACTCCTGGGATGTGGCCACCATCGCCCATGCGTTGGCGGTGATCCGGAATCGGGTGTTCGGCGGTAATGTCGATGTCAACGCCGTGGTGGTGGCGGCGATCTATCACGACTCGGTCGAAGCGGTCTGCTCGGATGTGATCACGCCGGTGAAATACCATTCGCGCCAGATTCGGGAAGCGTTTAAAGAGATTGAGCGCACCGCGGAGAAGGAGCTGGTGGCGATGCTGCCCGAGGAGCTGAAAGCGGATTTTTCCCGTTACCTGGTGGAAGATAATCTGCCCCAGGAACACCAGCAACTGATCAAAATGGCCGACTCGATCACTGCTTATTTGAAGTGTCAGATGGAGCTGAAGAACGGCAATATGCAGTTCTCCAAGGCGGCGGAGTCGATCGGAGAGCGTTTGAAGAGCTACGAACAACCGGAGATCGACTATTTTTTACGGGTGTTTGCACCCAGCTATGATCTGACCTTGGATGAGATTCTGGCCCCCGGGGTTGAAACGGCGCCGGTACTCAAAGAGGTGAACTGATAGGCCTCTGTCACTGGGGGCGACTGACGCAGCTAGGTTATTGTCTAAACCTAATTTTTGCGGAAAAAGTGGATATAGGGGGCTTAGTCGGCTTACTCCGGTGTAGCGGCATTGAGCTGGGTATCGAGAAAATCCTGCAGTTGTTCCAAATTCATCGGCCGGGCGATCTTGAAGCCCTGACCGAATTCACACCCTAAAGCCTCCAGCGCCTTGCGTTGCTCGGCGGTTTCTATCCCCTCGGCGATCACCTTGATGTCCAGCGCTTTGGCCATAGCGATGATGGCCGCGACCAGTGAATGGGCCTGGTGGTCATCGGTCAGCGCATTGATGAAGGTGCGATCAATCTTGAGCAGGTCGACCGGGAAACGTTGCAGGTAAGAGAGCGACGAATAGCCGGTGCCGAAGTCATCAATGGCGATGTGGCAGCCGGCCTGCTTGAGCCGTTTGAGCGCCAGCAGGTAGCTGTCATGCTCGGGTGCCAGCAGGCTTTCGGTGATCTCAAACTCGATCGAATCGAAGTCCAGTTGATACTTGCTGATGGTGTTCAGCCAGTGTTCGATGCGATTGTGATCGAACGGAAATTCCTGGATCGAGCGATTGATGGCCAGCTTCAGCGGCAGATCATAGCGTTGCTGCAGGTCGAACAGGTCGCGGCAGGCGATTTCCAGCACCTGCTGCCCGATGGCCGGCATATAGCCGAACTCTTCAGCAATTGGAATAAAGCGGTCCGGCGGAATGGGCTGCTGTTGCTCATCGAACCAGCGTATTAGTGCTTCGCATTTAACGATCTTCCGACTATGAAGCTCGACGATCGGTTGATAGTGAACTTCGAAGCGTTTCTGCTCGATCGCCTCATGCAGCCGCTGCCGCAGTTGAATTCGTTGTTCCAGCTGCTGTCGGAGCTGCGGGTCAAATAAGCGCAGACGATTGCGGCCGCTGTGTCGGGCCGCCTCCATGGCGCTGATCGCATGGGAAAGCAGCGTCTCCGCATCACCGTTGTTGTGCTCGTAGATGGAAAGGCCGCTGCTGGCTGTTAACTGATGGTTCTGGTCGTGCAGCGTCAAGGGGGTGCGTATCAGTTCCTGGAGTTGCTGCGCCTGCTGATGCAGGGTTGGGTCGCCGTCGTGCTGGCGCAACAGCAGCGCAAACTCATCCCCGCCGGTACGTCCCAGCAGGCCGTCATCACCCAAGGCTTCACTGATTTTCTCGGCCAAACGGCACAGTAATAGATTACCGTTGTGATGGCCCAGGGTGTGGTTGACCAGCTTGAAGTGATCGAGATTGAAGATCATGACCCCGAGCGGCTGATCGCTTGCCGCCTGGCTGTCCAAGACCTGCTGTAACGTTTCCAGAAACAGCGCCCGGTTGGGAAGACCCGTCAGCAGATCGTGGGTTGACTGGTATAGGATTTTGGCTTCGAACGCTTTCTGGGCGCTGATGTCATGGGCGATGCCGGTGTAATGGGTGGCTTCTCCCTCGCTGTTGAGTACCGATGAGATGGTCAGCCAACTGGGGTAAACCCGGCCGTCTTTGCGGCGGTTCCAGATCTCGCCGGACCAACTGCCCTGATCGTCGATCGATTGCCACATCTGCGCGTAGAACGGCTCTTGTTGGCGACCGGAATTGAGTAGCTTGGGATTTCTGCCCAGTACTTCATCGAGTTGGTAGCCGGTGATCTGCTCAAACGCCGGATTTACATAGCTGATCAGCCGATTCTTATCGCAGACCACGATGGCATCGTAGGAGGTATCCAGAACCCGCTGGGCCAATAACAGCTGTTGATTCTTGTGGCGTTTCTCCAGTTCACCGGAGATCAGTCCGGCAAACAGCAAAAAGAGTGATTCGACCGGCCCGCTGTTGATCAGCGGCTGCTTGTAGAGCGCGACCACCAAACCGATGACTGCCCCATCGCTATCGAACAACGGCGTTCCGACATAGGCTTGGATCTCCATCTCGACCAGCAGCTGGTCCTGAGGATAGAAGCTTTGAACATCACAATGGTGGATACAGACATCATCGTCGGCGACATTGGCGCATGGGGTATCTTTCAGCGCGTAGCTGATGTTGTCGATCAGCTCGCCATCGGCGGTCAGTGCGAGGGTGGTGGCGTGGTCCAGGGTATCGTTCAGCTCGGCAACATAGGCGTAGTCCGCATCGATCGCATTGGAGAGTGCCGGTACGATACTTTCGAAAAAATGCCTGCCTTTGGCTTCGGAGAGGGACCGCACGATACTTCGCACTTTATCGTCAATCATGGCGTCGCCTTAGTCGAAAAGAGAACCGAAAGAAAATTCGGCTATAGCTTTGACGAATAAGCATAGTAAGGAATAGGGTGTAAATGGGTTGATTCAGGTCAACCCGATCGGTTTGACCGACAGTTAAAAGGGATAAAAGTGGCTGAATTAACAGCTGTTAGGTTCCGGCAGTACCGGAGCACCTCTCTGAGGTGGGATCGATAGGGGTAAAACGGTCCGGAGATGCCACCTGTCAGAGCCGGAAGCGATTGCCCCGGCCCTGACGTATCGGATTTAACGGTTGCGGGTCTCGAAACGGTCGTAGCGCTCGCCGATAACTTGGCCTCCGCGCTTGTACAACCGAGGCACCCGGTCCGAGATGGAGCAGACGATCTCATAGTTGATGGTGTTGAGGTCATCGGCGGCATCGGTGACGCTGATCAGATCGCCCAGCAGGGTGACCTGGTCGCCCAGTTGCACCTGGTCATCGACGCGGATCATGCACTGATCCATGCAGACCCGGCCGACAATCGGGAAGCGGCGACCGGCAACCTCGACATCACGGCCTTGATGATAGCGTAGCCAGCCGTCGGCATAGCCCAGCGGCAGGGTGGCGATCCGCTCTTCAGTGGTGGCTTCGTAGCTGGCGGCGTAGCCGACTTTGGCGCCGCCCGGCACCGTTTTCAGCTGGGTGATACGAGCATGCAACGAAAACGCCTGCTGCAGTTCAAACGGCAACTCCAGATCGTCGCTGGGCGGCAAGCCGTACATCGCGATACCCAGTCGTCCACCATTGCTGTGCTGCTGTTTGCCATGGCGGAGCATGCCGGCACTGTTGGACTGATGCACGATCTCAAACTGGGATAGATCGATTCCTTCGACCAGAGCGTCGAATGCCCGGGTCTGCTGTTGATAATAATCGTCCAGGCAGTCGGCGGTGGCGAAGTGGCTGAATAGGCCGCACAGGTTGACCGCCGGATGCTGTCGTAGTTGATTCAGTGCCTGCTCGAACTGCTCCGGGCCGAGCAGGCCGATCCGGTTCATCCCGGTATCGAGTTTGATGTGGATGTCAGCACGAGGGCCGCGATAGTCGGCGATCGCATCGACCCAGGCCAGATCGTGGGTGGTTACCGTGATCTGTTGTTCGGCGGCATGTTGCAGATCCGAGGGTCGAATGGGACCCATGACCAGGATTTTGGTCTGCGGAAACTGCTTGCGCAGTGCCAGGGCTTCGTCCAGAAAGGCCACGGCCAGATGGCTGGCGCCGGCCTCGAGCGCCACGCGAGCGACTTCGATGTCGCCGTGGCTGTAGGCATTCGCCTTAACCACCGCGAACAGATGCTCGAAGCCGGAGAAGGCTTTGATATGCGAGACATTGTGGTAGATCCGGTCAAGATCGATCTCGACCCAGGTGTCCCGATAAAACATGATGCTCTCCTGCTTGTTCTAATAGGGCTATTGTACGCCCATAGCTGCGGCCACGACGAAATCCCTCAATGGGCTGAGGATGAGGGTCCACTGCGGGAATTGGCAGGCGGACGTCGGTGTCGTGCCGGAAAGCGGGCGCTATCGATAAAAAACCTCGCCGGAGCGAGGTTTTTCAGAAGGACGACAGGGTCTTAGTAGTCGAACTTGTTGGCAGCGTAGAGCTTGGTGGCCGCTTCCCAAACTTCGCCCACTTTGCCGTCGCCGACCGGCTGGCCGTCGATCTCGATGACCGGTGCCATCTCTTTGGAGGAGCTGGTGATCCAGACTTCGTCGGCGCTCAGCACTTCTTGTTTGCTGATGTCGCGCTCTTCAACGGTGATGGAGCCGTCTTTGCGCAGGATGCTCAGGATCAGCATACGGGTGATACCCGGCAGGATCTGGTTGTCCAGCTTCGGAGTGGCAACGACACCGTCCTTGACGATGAAGACGTTGCAGGCACCGGCTTCGGTCAGGTTGCCTTCGGCGTTGAACAGCAGGATTTCGTTGTTGCCGGCCGCGTAGCCTTCCTGGAAGTGCAGCACGTTACCCAGCAGGGCGGTAGACTTGATGTTGCAGCGCTTCCAGCGCAGGTCTTCACCGGTAGCGACTTTGTATGCGTTGGCGGTGTTGCGGTCAGCCTGCTGCGGCAGCGGGATTTCGAAGGCCATGCAGAATACGGTCGGCTCAACACCTTCCGGGAAAGCGTGGAAACGCTTGTTGTCGGCACCGCGGCTGACGTGCAGGTAGATACCCAGGTTGCCGCCGCCGTTCTTGTCGACCAACGCATCGCACAGATCCTTCCACTGCTCGTGACCCCAACCCAGCTTGATATCCAGCGCAGCCAGGCCGTCGATCATGCGATCAATGTGGGGGCCGAAACCGACCATCTTGCCTTCGTAGGAGGGGATTACCTCATAAATGCCGTCGCCAAACAGAAAACCACGGTCCAGCGGGGAGATCTTGGCCTCTTCAATAGGCAGGTAGGATCCGTTCAAGTAAACGATGCTCATGGTCATCACCTCCGATTTTTAGTTATGTTCGTTATAGGTCTAGGGCCGGTCATTTTATCAACAGGTTGAAATTGATATATCCCATAATTCCGAGAATTTTGGTTTTTATTTCTGAATAATTGATGTTTTTTTGATAAATCCTGTTGTTTGGCGGCTAGTTGTTGGTGATCTCTCTGGCGCAGTCAGCCAGCAGGCGCGGCAGTAGACGGTCGTCATTCAGGTGCCAGTTGCAGCTGAATTCTAGCGCAGGAGGCTGGGAATCGATCTCGACTTGGCGCAGTCGACCGGCATCGATACCCCGTTGGACCAGCGGTTCGGGTAGAAGTGCGATACCGACGCCCTGTTCGGCCAGCTCGAGCAGGCTGGCGACCGAACTGCAGGTGTGCAGTTGGGGGCGTTGCTCGCCCAGCGGGGCAAACAGCTGCTGCAGGTACTGCCAGGGACGGGTCTGGCGTGGAAAGCTGAGTATCGGGTGCTGGCCAAGTGGCACGGCGTTATTGTCAGCCCCAACCAGTGATGGGGCAGCAAACCAGCGCATCGGATAACGGCAAAGCGGCTCGCAGACAAGTTGGTCGCTCCCGCCTTCGGCCACAGTCAGCGTCAGGTCCAACTGATAGTCACGCAGTTGGCGGTTCAGCACCGCACTGACATCGACGCTGATTTCGAACTCGACCAACGGGAAGCGTTCTCCCCATTGCCGCAGCAGCGGTGCCAGCCACAGGCTGGCCAGGGTGTCGCTGATGCCGATCCGCAGCACACCCTGTTCCGGGGCGTCCTGATGCAGCTGTTGCTTCATTTCCTGGCTCAGGGCCAGCAGTTTCTCGGCGTAGGGTAGGGTCTGGCGTCCCCGTGGGGTTAACCGGGTGCCGCCCTTGTCACGATCGAACAGTTTGACGCCGAGCTCATCCTCCAGGGCGTTAATCCGGGCCGAGACCGCCGGTTGGGAGGTGTTGAGCTGCTCGCTGGCGGCATGAAAGCTACCCAGGCGGGCGACTTTGACAAAGGTTTCTAGATTTCGGATGCGCATGGTCGGACAGTCTGATCAAACTTTTTGATCATGATGGCCCAGAAAGCCGAGGCAGAAAAGGGTAGGTCTGAGAAAGCGAGGGACGTTGAAAGGCAGAGTTATAAAGCAGCCGCCGAGACGGGTGTCAGGTCGGCGGCTGCGGATGGGGCCGTCTTAGGCCATACCGACCAGCTTGCGCAGCTGCAGCAGAACGGCTTCGCCCTCATCCGGCGACAGGCCATCTTCGGTTAGCTCGTTCAATCGGGTCACACCGTCGACACTGCCCAGTCGAGACAGGTAGTCGAGGATTTTCAGCGGCTCGATCCGCGCCAGCAGGTCTTCGTTACGCCATAGCCCCAGCAGGGCGATTAGACCGTAGGCACCCCAGTTGGAAACGTCGGCGATCAGCAATTCGTCACACTGGGTGGCGGCGGCGGTGATATCCAGATCACGTAGTGCTTCCTTGACGTTGCCCATGCCGATCTCGTTGCCACCGTCACCGATCGCGATGGTGGGGCAGTCACACTGCTTCACGAACGTATCGAAGCAGGCCGCCCGGGGGCTGATATCTTCACCACGCATGTTGTAGTAATGGCCATCTTCAGCCTGACCGGGACGCTCGATCGATAGCACTAGCGAGGGCTTGAGCTGATCCAGTGCCTGCTGGGCTTCAATCTCGCATTTGCCCTGGGGGCCGACCTTGATCTCGTGAACCCGGTAATCGGCTGCCAGTGCCGCCGACATCGGCGGACCGCAGACAATCACCGGCTCAGCGCCGAGGTATTCGAGGGTGTCGTACAGGGCGATGGCGCCGACCGGACCGTCGGTCTCGAAGGTATCGACCACCGGGAAGCCGGTGCCGATCAGGACGGTACCCTTGATATCGCGCAGCAACTGAGCCGCACGCAGGTAGTAGCCGGGCTCCAACGCCGGCTGGACCTTCTTCATGCCGCGAAGGTTACGATCGACCAGGACGTTTTCGATTTGACGGCTCAGCTGCAGCTGAGCGTCGTTGATAGAAGCGGAGTTCATGGCAATACCTTATTGTTATGTCTGTTGTTGGATTAATGTACTGGACTTATCGAGGATCGCAGGGTTGAGGCTCGACCCGTTCGAAGTAGCTGGCAGCCAGACAGTGAATATTATGGGCGTCTTCCATCGTGATCGGCTCGAAAGAGACCGTGGAACCGGGCATCAGTTGCGCCAGTGCCCCGGTATCCAGCGACAGTACCGAACCGATCTTGGGGTAACCGCCGATGGTCTGACGGTCGTTCAACAGCACGATCGGTTGGCCGTCGGCCGGCACCTGGATGGCGCCGAGGCAGATCCCTTCGGACAGGATGCCGTCGATGCTGGGTTTGATTTCAGGGCCTTCGAGGCGGAAACCCATTCGGTCGCAGCGATCGGAGACTTTGTAGTCGTTACTGAAGAAGATCCGCTGCTGCAGCCGGCTGAATGCCTGTTGCTGGTAGCCGGGGATTACCCGCAGATTGGCGTGCTTGCCGTATTCGGGGCGGTAGCTCTCCGGCAGTACCAGACAGCCATCGCGTTCGGCTGGATTGGCCGGTAACAGCTCGCCCGCCTGCAGTTTGGTGCCATTGAGTCCTCCGATCCCCTCGCGGGTGACGGTGGCGCTGGAGCCGAAACTGGGTGCGATATCGAAGCCGCCGGCCACCGCCAGATAGGCGCGGGCGCCGTCGCTGGCAAAGCCCAGCTCGATCCTGTCGCCGGCCATAATCGGGTGGGCGCGCCAGAGTTCACGTTCTTCGCCATTGATCTTCAACGGCATCGCCGCACCCGTGACGCACAGGCGGGTTTCGATCTGGGCTTCGAGCACCAGGCCACCGATGCTGACCTCCAGTGCGCTAACACTCAGGTCATTACCGCAGAGACGGTTGGCCCAGTTAAACGCCTGCGGATCGAGCGGACCGCCGGTGGTCAGGCCGATGCCGTGTTGGCCGAAACGGCCGGCATCCTGAATCAGGGTCAGGATGCCGGGCTGGATCACTTTGAAGCCGGTTGTTGTGGTGCTCATGTCAGGGGCCCTCCCAGCTGTTCAGAAGGATCGGGTTGCTCGGGCAGCTCGCCGCCAAGCTCGATAAATTGTTCACGGCTGATCGCTTCGAAACGGACCCGGTCTCCGGCCTGAACCGGCATGGTCGGGTCGGCATCGGGGTTGAACATCCGGGTCGGGCAGAGGCCGATCAGATTCCAACCGCCGGGTGACTCCGCCGGATAGACGGCGGTCTGACGGTCGGCAATCGCCACGGCGCCACGGGGCACCTTCAATCGGGGGGTCGAGAGTCGCGGTGCGGCGATACTCGGATCGACCTCGCCCAGGTAGGCAAAGCCGGGCGCAAAACCGATCGCATAGACCCGGTATTCCTGCTGCTGGTGGATCTCGATCACCTCATCGACGCTCAGTCCGGCGTTGTCGGCCAGCTGCTGCAGATCCGGTCCGGACTCGGTGCTGTAGTAGGCCGGCAGGGTGACCAGGCGGCCTTCGGCACTGTGAGCGTTGTCCAGACCGCTGAGGGACTGGCGCAGGTGGTTGCGGACATGGTGATGATCGGTCTTCATCAGATCGTAGATCACCAACAGCGAGGCGTAGGACGGCACCAGATCGACGATCAGCTCGTGCAGATCGCGACGGATAATCTCTACCGCTTGCTGCACCTTGGCTGAGACCTCAGGGCTGGTCTGCTCACCGAAGTAGATGATCAGCGCGTTTTCACCGGCAACGGAAATTTGCATGGGAGAACTCCTAGCTAATCAGGGCGCGGATCTCGGCGATGGCCTGGACCCCGGCCATGTTGTCGCCGTGGACGCAGAGGCTGTCGACATCCAGCTTCAGGGTGTTGCCGCTGACGGTGGTGACGGTACCGGTCTCTTTGAGTTGTTCGACCTGGGCCAGCATCTTCTCTTTGGTGTGCACCGCACCCGGCTTGGTCCGTGCCAGCAGCTTGCCGTCGTCGTCATAGCAGCGATCGGCGAAGGCTTCGAGCAGCAGGCTGATACCGGCCTGCTCGGCCTCAGTCTTGTGGACAGCTGCATCGGGGGTGGATTGCAGCATCAACGCCAGCGGTTTGTGATAGTCGGCAATGGCCTGCATAATCACCTGGCGCAGCTCGGTGTTTTTCATCATGTCGTTGTAGAGCGCGCCGTGGGGTTTGACGTAGTTGAGCTCCAGCCCTTGAGACTGGGCCATACCGTCGATGGCGGCGATCTGGTATTGAAGCAGCGCTGCGACCTCATCGGGCTGGCAGTTCATGGTGCGACGGCCGAAACCGACCAGATCCGGATAACCCGGGTGGGCGCCGACGGTCACGTTGTTGGCTTTGGCCAGTGCCAGGGTCTTCTTCATCACCAGCGGATCGCCGGCGTGGAATCCACAGGCGATGTTGGCCTGATCGATATGGGGCATGACTTCAGCGTCCATCCCCATGGTCCAAGAGCCGAAGCTTTCGCCGAGATCGCAGTTCAGTTTGAGGCTCATCGTGTCACCTGTTGTTATTCGTTATCGAAATCTCATTAGTTTAGTAGTGAGATAATTGTGCCGGGGTTAGGCAAAGATGCACGAAAAAGCGCAGTTTGCTGTCGTGCAAATGAGCATTTTGAGTGCATCTTTAACGACGCCCTGGTGCAATTAGCTTGCTACTTTATAGGACCGCCAGTTTGCTGTTGGGCACATCCGTCACCAACATGCAGCCCGGGCTATGGGTGATGCAGAACGGTGGTTTGGCTTGTTCCAACGCCACCTGAGGTGTAACGCCGCAGGCCCAGAATACCGGCAGTTCATCGCTGTTGATGGTCACCGGGTCACCGAAATCGGTACGGTTGATATCTTCGATGCCGATCAGTGACGGATCACCCAGGTGGACCGGGGCACCGTGGACCGACGGGAAGCGGGTGCAGATCTGGACCGAGCGAATTGCATCGGCGGCCTTGAACGGGCGCATGCTGACGACCATCTGGCCGCTGAAGCTGCCAGCCGACTTGCAGTCGATATTGGTGCGGTACATCGGAACATTGACGCCTTCGGTGACGTTGCGAACTTCCAGTCCATCGGCGATCAGGGCTTCTTCGAACGAGAACGAACAGCCGAGCACGAAGGTGACCAGATCATCCTGCCAGTAGTCAGAGATATCGGTGACCTCTTCGACCATCTCGCCGTCACGGAAGATCCGGTAGCTGGGCAGGTCGCTACGGATGTCCAGATCCTCACCCAGATCAGGCAGCAGGTATTTGCCCGGACCCGAGGACATACCCACCAGCGGGCAGGGCTTGGGGTTGCGCTGGCAAAACTGGAGGAACTCGTTAGCCCAGTCTTTGGGCAGAATCACCAGGTTGCCTTGTACAAAGCCCTGACTGTAACCGGAGGTGTTGCCAGTATGCTCCCCGGCACGAATCCGTTGACGCAGGTTGTAGGGGGTGATGTCGGCGGGTGCGGTGGTCATAGGGGCCTCGCTAAGTGTTGTTGGTTCGAGGTAGAAGGTCGTTATCCCTTATATACCGGGTCACATTTATTCCGGGATACTTGGGGCAATCTGGTCATTTTGTTTCCGGCCTCAAAACTTGTCCAATCGATAATGATTGCTTGTGCTGATAATCTTTTCTTATCAGGCGTGGTCTGTTGAGTGTCTTTTTCATCCGATGTTGATGCAGCTCATCTCGAACAGATGGAGCGTATTGCCTTAGTCGAAGTACAATGGCGCATTAATCGCTGTTGAAGATAGAGCGGTGCGATTGCGGCGAGACTTCGATAAGGAACCGTTGCTCGGACAGTTAGCATAGTAAAAAAGAGGGAGCTTATTGCGATGACGGTACTGGTAACCGGAGGCGCGGGCTACATCGGTAGCCATACCTGTGTGCAATTGCTGGAGGCCGGCTATCAGATACTGGTGCTCGATAACCTGAGCAACAGCAGCCACAAGTCATTGCAGCGAGTAGAGAAGATCACCGGCCAAGCCGTGCCCTTTGTGCAGGGTGATATTCGCGATAGAAATTGTCTGGATAGGTTGTTTGAGCAGCATTCGATCGAATCGGTGATTCATTTTGCCGGTCTGAAAGCGGTGGGTGAATCTTGTCAACAACCGCTGCGCTACTACCAGAACAATGTTGCCGGTACCCTGACGCTGTGCGAAGCGATGGCGGCGGCCGGGGTCAAAAGCCTGGTATTCAGTTCCTCGGCAACCGTCTACGGGGATCCGGCTTCGGTGCCGATTCGAGAAGACTTTCCGACGTCGGCAACTAATCCTTATGGTCAATCGAAATTGATGATCGAGGAGATGTTGGCTGATCTCCATAAAGCCGATCCTGAATGGCGAATCGCACGATTGCGTTATTTCAATCCGGTGGGTGCCCACGAATCGGGGTTGATCGGCGAAGACCCCAACGGCATACCCAACAATCTGCTGCCTTATATTTCTCAGGTTGCCGTCGGCAAGTTGGAGCAGCTTTCAGTATTCGGTGGCGACTACCCGACCCCGGACGGTACCGGGGTGCGCGATTATATCCATGTGGTCGACTTGGCTGATGGGCATTTGAAAGCCCTGGGTTCTCTCGAGGAAAAAGGTGGCTTGCTCACCTGTAATCTGGGCACCGGGCAGGGGTACAGCGTACTGGAAATGGTACGTGCCTTTGAGCAGGCATCTGAACGGCCGGTTGCCTACCAGATCGTTGCCCGACGCCCGGGGGATATCGCCGAGTGTTATGCCGATCCGGCCTGTGCGGCTGAGTTACTGGGTTGGAGGGCTTGCCGGGGGTTGGAGCAAATGATGGTCGATGCTTGGCGCTGGCAGTCGAGTAACCCCGAGGGTTATGGCGCCTAGGAAAAATTCCTATTTTTAAGCGCGGTGTCACACTTTTCTTACAAGCTAAAGGCTGGTCTGTATTATAGGGCGCCTCGAGTTCGGGCTGATAACAAAGCAGGTATTTAGATTGAGTCAGTTTTTTCAGATCCATCCGGAAAATCCGCAGCAACGACTGATTCGTCAAGCGGTTGAGATTATTCGCCAAGGTGGAGTGGTGGTTTACCCGACTGACTGTGCCTACGCACTAGGCTGTCATATCGGCGATAAGCGGGCGCTGGACCGGATCAAAGCGATCCGGCGGCTCGATGACAAACACAATTTCACTCTGGTCTGCCGTGACCTGTCGGAGCTGGCGACCTACGCCAAGGTCGACAACAGCGCTTACCGGCTGCTGAAGCAGAATACACCCGGTGCTTACACCTTTATATTGAAGGCCACGCCCGAAGTTCCGCGCCGTTTATTGCACCCCAAACGTCGACAGATTGGTCTGCGAGTACCGGATAACGCCATCGCCTTGGCGCTGACCGAAGAACTGGGCGAACCGATCATGAGCAGCTCACTGATTATGCCCGGCGACAACGAACCGCTGACCGATCCCTACGATATCCGCGACTTGCTTCAAAACCAGGTCGATTTGGTGATTGATGGTGGTTATTGCGGCATGGAAGCGACCACGGTGGTCAATATGGCGGAAGATGAATGGTTTGTATTCCGTGAAGGGGCGGGGGATTCGACCCCTTTTCAAAATTAATAAAGACTCCAGATAAGGCATAGATTAAGAATGAACGAACGGGAAGCACACCCAGAGAAAGGAATGATGTATCACCGCGATGATGAAATCGATTTGGCTGAACTGTTTGCGAAAATCTGGAATCGAAAATGGTGGGTTGTGCTTCTTACAGCCGCGTCTGCGCTACTAGCACTTCTCTATCTGTTTATTGCAAAACCCACCTATGAATTGAAAGGTTCCTTTCGTCCTGCGGCACCTGAGCAGTTTGTTGAGCTGAATCAAACGGGCGTGCTTTCCGTATCGCCGGAACAGGCTTTTAAAAGGGTGCGGAAGAATATCGAATCTAGATCTGTTAGAAAGAATTTTTTTAGTCAGCCGAAGATATTTCAAGGATTTGCCGAACAATCTCAGCTGACGCAAGAGCAGCTGTTTATCGGCTTTGACGAAGACTTGATGCTACATGTGCCCGTTGCTAAAAAAAATCAGGTGTTGGTATCTGATGCTAACCATTTAACCTTTCAACATTTTGATCCTGAATATGGTGTAGATGTGGTGAATGGATTTCTAATGCTGGCAACACAGCAGGCGATAAATGAGCTTATTCAAGAATTCAATGAAAAGAAGACTCTGAAAATTCAATTGTTGGAAAAAACAATTGAAGAGAAAGTTGCCTTGGCCAAGCAGTTCCGAGAGTTAAAGATTGAAGAGCTGCTTGAACAGAATCTACTAGCCCAGCAGAAGGTGGCTGATAAACTGGAGGCTGCACGGGTTAAAGCGAAGTCGTTACGTTTTGACCGTATTGAACAGTTAAAAGAAGCTATTGCCATTGCTAAGCAGCTACAGATTGAATTACCGACCAGTTTTGGCCAGTTGTCAGGTCAGGTTAATACAGGGCAGTTTGCAATAACAACAGAAGTTGGGGACCGCAATGAACCACTCTACATGCGAGGAACTCGTTTTCTGCAGGCTGAGCTAGAGGCACTAGAGGGTCGATCAAATGATGACTTTACTGATAGAACAATTCGTACCCTGGAAGCCGAGTTGACGTTACTTCAACGGAAGCGGCAGATAGAAACCCTAAAAGCCCGCCAAGATGATCGCGCATTCATTTCGCAACGGATCGAGCCCTTGATTTCTGAAGTTCAATCTTTAAGAAATTTGGATATCGATTTCAGCAAGATGCAAATGGTAAGGATTGATCAACATGCTGTTGTTCCTGTTAAGCCGATTAAGCCAAAGAAAAAGTTGATAGTAGCCGCCGCTGTTGTATTAGGGGGGATGTTAGGACTGTTTGTTACGCTTGTGGTGCCGGCTAGGAAGAACAAAGAAGCGTAAGGTAGAATTTGTTGGGGATATGGGCGATAGAACTCCAATCTGTTGCCAGTAAAGGCCTCTGGCTGTTTTTAGTAGTTTGAAGAAAGTCTCATTCGTTACAGTTTTTGTCTCAGTACGTATTCGTTACCTGAGTCGGTGTGCTGAAAATTTTCAGTATTTTGAATTGTTTTAGTAAGAAACTAAATGAAAGTATTAACCGTATTTGGAACCCGACCTGAAGCGATCAAGATGGCGCCGTTGGTTCATGCGTTAGCTGCTGATGAGCGCTTTGACTCGCGCGTTTGTGTCACTGCGCAGCATCGTGAAATGCTCGATCAGGTGCTGGAGCTGTTTGAAATTCGTCCCGAGTACGATCTGAATTTGATGCGCCCTGGTCAGGATCTGACCGATGTGACCTGTGGCATCTTGCAGGGATTGAAACCAGTACTGGAAGAATTCAAACCGGATTACGTGCTGGTGCATGGCGATACCGCCACTACCTTTGCTACTACCCTGGCGTCCTACTACCAACAGATCAAAGTGGGACATGTGGAAGCTGGATTGCGAACAGGTAACCTCTATTCACCCTGGCCGGAAGAAGCCAACCGGAAACTCACCGGTGCGTTGGCGGCTATTCACTTTGCACCCACGGACGGCTCGCGACAGAACCTGCTTAATGAAGGTGTAAAGGATGCGTCGATTGTCGTCACTGGTAATACGGTGATTGATGCGCTGCTGCAGGTGAAAGAGAATCTGGAAACAGATGAAACACTGAAAGCGTCTCTGGCCAAACGCTTCCCTTTCCTTGATGTGGATAAGCGTTTGGTGCTGATTACAGGGCACCGGCGCGAGAGCTTTGGTGGTGGTTTTGAGCGCATTTGTCAGGCCATCCGCCTATTGGCGGATGAATTCCCAGACGTTCAGTTCTGCTATCCGGTTCACCTTAATCCCAACGTTCAAGAGCCGGTAAACCGGTTGCTGAGTTCGTCTGACAACGTCGTATTGATTGAGCCGCAGGATTACCTCCCCTTCGTGTATCTGATGAATCGCGCTAGCGTGATTCTGACCGACTCCGGCGGTATTCAAGAAGAAGCACCCTCGCTGGGCAAGCCGGTGCTAGTGATGCGAGATACCACAGAACGTCCTGAAGCGGTTGACGCCGGAACGGTGAAGTTGGTGGGTACGGATGTTGATAAGATCGTCGCTGAAGTAGGTCAGTTGCTGACCGATCAAGATGCCTACAACCGTATGAGCTTTGCCCATAACCCGTACGGTGATGGCCAAGCCTGTGCGCGTATTCTTGATGGCTTGGAGCGCAGTTAGATTCTTAAAAGATGGAAGTAAGTGCTCTCATCTGGATGAAGTAGATGAAAGCAACGTAGTGATTGTTTAGGAAACAAAGAATGTCTTTTGAAACGGTTTCAGTGATTGGCTTGGGCTATATAGGACTGCCTACCGCCGCTATGTTTGCATCACGTAAAAAGCGCGTTATCGGTGTCGATGTAAATCAGGTGGCTGTGGATACGATTAATCGTGGCGAGATTCATATTGTTGAGCCTGAGCTGGATATGATCGTGAGTGCTGCAGTAACCGAAGGTTATCTTCGTGCGAGCTTAACACCGGCGCCGGCGGATGCATTCTTAATCGCAGTACCGACACCTTTTAAAGATGATCACCATCCCGACCTTAAATATATCGAAGCGGCGGCTAAGTTGATCGCACCGGTGTTGAAAAAAGGTGACCTAGTGATCTTGGAATCAACTTCGCCAGTGGGTGCGACCGAGCAACTGGCTGCCTGGTTGGCCGAAACGCGATCTGATCTGAGCTTTCCACAGCAAGCTGGTGAAGCTGCAGATATCAATGTCGCTTACTGTCCAGAACGTGTGCTGCCCGGCCATGTGGTGCGCGAATTGGTTGTCAATGATCGAGTGATTGGTGGTATGACCGCACAATGCTCCGAGCGTAGTGTAGAACTGTATAAGACTTTCGTGACTGGCGAGTGCGTGGTGACTAACGCACGTACTGCCGAGATGGCCAAACTGACGGAGAATGCTTCCCGGGATGTGGGAATCGCCTTTGCCAATGAGCTGTCCATCATCTGCGACAAGCTGGATATCAATGTTTGGGAGTTGATTTTGCTGGCTAACCGCCACCCTAGGGTCAATATCTTGCAGCCGGGCCCGGGGGTCGGTGGACACTGTATTGCTGTGGATCCTTGGTTCATTGTCAGCTCCGCGCCTGAAGAAGCAAAATTGATTCGCGCGGCGCGCGAGATCAATGATGGTAAGCCGGAGTGGGTGATTGAGAAGGTGAAAGCAGCGGTGGCTGACTGGCTGATTTCCAATCCTACTAAAACAGCACAGGATGTTTCCATCGCTTGTCTGGGACTGGCCTTCAAAGCTGATATTGATGATTTGCGTGAAAGTCCTGCACTGCAAATTACAAAACAGTTGGTAAATCTGTTCTCTAACCAATGCTTGGTGGTAGAGCCCAACATAAATCGCATCCCGCGCTCTCTTGAAGGGAATGCTCAATTTGTGAATGCAGACGATGCGCTTGAGCAAGCTAATATCGTGGTATTGCTGGTGGATCATCGCTCCTTTAAGGACATTGAGCTCTCAAATTTGGCAGATAAAGCGGTGATTGATACCCGCGGGGTATGGCACTGATGAAACTACTCATATCAGGCGGTGCCGGCTTTATAGGCTCTGCGGTTATTCGCCACATCATTCAACATACCGCTGACGAGGTGGTTAATGTTGATAAGCTAACGTATGCAGGTAACCTCGAATCCTTGGCTGAAATAGACCAGAGCAAGCGATATAGCTTTGAACAGGTCGATATTTGTGATGCCAAAGAGCTGCAAAGGGTTTTTAACCAGCATCAGCCGGATGCGGTGATGCACTTGGCGGCAGAGTCTCATGTCGATCGCTCTATTGATGGGCCGGCTGCGTTTATCGAAACCAATATCGTGGGAACCTATACACTCCTTGAAGCTGCCCGTAGTTATTGGCTTTCACTAGCAGACGCTAAAAAAGAGGTCTTCCGCTTTCATCACATATCGACTGATGAGGTATACGGTGACCTTGAGGGACCTGAAGACCTGTTTACCGAACAAACGCCTTATGCACCTAGCTCTCCATACTCTGCAAGCAAGGCTAGCTCAGATCATCTAGTTAGAGCCTGGCACCGCACGTACGGGTTACCGGTATTGGTGACGAATTGTTCGAATAACTATGGCCCCTACCATTTTCCCGAGAAACTGATTCCGCTGATGATCCTGAACGCCTTGGAGGGTAAACCTTTGCCAGTTTATGGCGAGGGAACCCAGGTGCGTGATTGGCTCTATGTCGAGGATCATGCACGAGCGCTTTATCGGGTTGTGACTGAAGGGAAAATCGGTGCAACCTATAACATTGGCGGTCATAACGAAAAACAGAATATAGAGGTCGTCAGAACCCTGTGTGGGCTGCTGGAAGAGCTGGCACCGCAAAAGCCCCAAGGGGTGGCACGTTACGAGGATCTTATTACCTATGTCGAGGATCGCCCAGGCCATGACCTGCGTTATGCCATTGATGCAGGCAAGATAGCGTCAGAGTTGGGCTGGGTACCAAGAGAAACCTTCGAGTCGGGGATTCGCAAAACCGTGGAGTGGTACCTGGGCAATGCTGGTTGGTGCAAGCGCGTTCAGGATGGCAGCTATCAGCGAGAACGCTTGGGAACGACAAGTTAAGGGGAATTAGAATGAAAGGCATTATTCTAGCGGGCGGTTCTGGGACGCGTCTTTACCCGATTACCAAAGGCGTATCCAAGCAGCTGCTGCCAATCTATGACAAGCCGATGATCTATTATCCGCTATCCGTGCTAATGCTCGCGGGTATTAGGGAAGTATTGATCATCACCACTCCAGACGATTTGAGCAGCTTTGAAAAGTTGCTGGGTGATGGCAGCCAGTTTGGTATCGAATTGAGCTATGCGGTTCAGCCAAGCCCGGATGGATTGGCGCAAGCCTTTATCATTGGTGAAGAGTTTATCGGTAATGATTCGGTCTGCTTGGTGCTTGGCGACAATATCTTTTATGGTCAAGGTTTTTCACCCAAGTTAATTGAAGCGGCTAAACGAAAAAATGGAGCGACGGTTTTTGGATATCAAGTAAAAGATCCTGAGCGTTTTGGCGTCGTGGAATTTGACCACGATATGCGAGCTGTATCACTGGAGGAGAAGCCTGCCCAACCCAAGTCTAATTATGCGGTGACCGGTCTCTATTTTTATGACAACGACGTCATTGAAATTGCTAAACAGGTCAAGCCTTCCGAGCGAGGCGAGCTGGAAATTACCAGTGTTAACCAAGCATATCTTGAACGAGGTGATTTGCAGGTAGAACTCTTGGGAAGGGGGTTTGCTTGGTTGGACACTGGGACATATGAGAGCTTGCTCGAAGCAGGTATGTTTGTACAAACGATCGAAAAGAGACAGGGCTTTAAAATAGCTTGTTTAGAAGAGATAGCATTTAACAATGGATGGCTGAGCGGCTGTTTTATTCATGAAGTTGGGGCGTCCATGAGTAAAAATAGCTACGGCCAGTATCTCCTATCTCTTAAAGAGAGAAAAAATGAGCTTGATTAAGATTCTAGATCTTCAATCATTAGGTGATGATCGCGGCTCATTGGTAGCTCTGGAGACGCATAGAAACATACCGTTTGATATTAAGCGCGTATATTACATTTTCGACACAAGAAATGGAGTGTCACGAGGATTTCATGCTCATCTTGAGTTGAAGCAGGTGGCGGTATGTGTTCGGGGTAGTTGTAGGTTTGTCCTAGATGATGGGCATTGTAAGGAAGAAGTTGTTCTCCGTGAGCCAGATAAAGGCCTGGTTATTGACGGGGTTGTTTGGCGAGAAATGCATGATTTTAGCGAGGATTGCATTTTGATGGTTTTGGCTGACGAATATTATGATGAAAACGATTATATTCGCTCCTACGATGAGTTTTTGACCTATGTCAGCGAAAGGCGTTCGATTAAGGGGGGGTAGGTGATTCATCCGCTGAGTGACGTAAAAACTAAAAGTATTGGTCCTGATACCAATATTTGGCAGTTCTCAGTTGTTTTTGAAGGGGCTGTTATTGGAAGTAATTGCAATATTTGCGCAAACACTCTAGTTGAGAATGACGTCGTTATTGGTGATAACGTTACGGTTAAATCAGGCGCTTATCTGTGGGATGGGGTAACCCTCGAAAATGATGTTTTTATAGGCCCGTGCGTTGCGTTTACAAATGATAAAATACCGAGGTCTAAACAGTATCTAGAAACACTGGCAAAAATATTAGTCAAGCAGGGAGCGTCAATTGGCGCAAACGCAACCATATTGCCAGGTGTGACTATCGGCAGAGAGGCGATGGTTGGAGCCGGTTCCGTCGTGACAAAAGATGTACCAGATTATGCAGTAGTGGTTGGAAATCCTGCGAAGATCGTAAGATACCTTGAAGGTGGCAAGTGATAAAATTTCTTGATTTACAAGCAGTAAACGTAAAATTCAAAGATGAACTGTCTGCAGCAATTAACCGGGTTGTTGATTCAGGCTGGTATATCCTCGGCGAGGAAGTTTCAGCATTTGAAAAAGAGTTTGCTGAATATTGCGGAACAAGCGAGTGTATTGGCGTAGGGAATGGTCTTGATGCTCTAACCCTAGTTTTGAGGGCTTGGATTGAGCAGGGAGAGCTGGAAGAGGGGGATGAGGTAATTGTGCCTGCAAACACTTATATAGCATCAGTTCTGGCTATAACCGCAAACCGATTGAAGCCAGTTTTTGTCGAGCCCGATATATCGACGTATAACCTTGACCCTTCGCTTGTCGAATCAGCCATTACACCGCGCACTAAAGTAATTTTAGCGGTTCATCTCTATGGCCGTCTTGCGGACATGCCGAAGATCATGGCTATTGCCGAGAAGTATCAACTTAGAGTGTTGGAAGATTGTGCTCAGGCGCATGGTGCTGAGTTGAATGGCGTTAAGGCTGGTGCCTGGGGTGATGCTGCTGGATTCAGCTTTTATCCGGGCAAAAATTTGGGGGCACTTGGGGATGGTGGTGCTATTACCACTAGTGACGCAGAGTTAGCAGAAATCATAAATGCCTTACGAAACTATGGTTCGCATGGTAAGTATGAGAATACTTATCAAGGCGTAAATAGTCGCTTAGATGAAATTCAGGCTGCAGCACTTCGGGTTAAGCTAGGTTATTTAGATGAGCATATATTGCATCGTCAGAGGGTAGCTAAATTTTATATTGATAGTATTTCTAATCCATCGGTTATCCTCCCTTCTGAGGGTTTGCCCGCTCAGCATGTTTGGCATTTATTTGTTGTGCGTTGTGAAGAGCGAGATCGCCTTCATCAAAATTTAAAAGACTTGGGTGTTGAAACGCTTATTCATTATCCAATACCGCCGCATCAACAGAGCGCTTATGCATCGTTTAACGACCAATCATTGCCGCTTACCGAGCGTATTCATCGCGAGGTTATTAGCTTGCCAATGGGGCCAATCATGACGTCTGATCAGACTTCAACTGTGGTCGAATCAATTAATAGCGTGACATTTTAAGCCGCATTAGCCAATTAGATAGATTATTTTAGAGCCAGAAGATGCATAACCCCGATAGAGCTAGTAATAGAGTAAGTTTTGTTGTGCTTGGGGCGGGACGTCCTCAACAGGGAGAGCAGCACACAGCACTTAGAGGGACTTCTAAAAACAGTCGAGTTCTTGATTGGGTGTTACAGGCAGTTGCTTTTTTACAGCCGACGGTTACCTTCGTGGGTGGATACCAAATTGATGAAGTGACACGACGGTATCCAGACTTTCATTATGTGATTAATCCTGACTGGGAAGAAACGGGTGCTGCCGTTTCGCTCTTGGACACACCCTTACAGCCGAATGCTGACTATTTCATTTCATATGCAGATATTTTGTATCGGGAATTACTGGTTCGGCAGATGGTGGCCTCTGATGCAGCAGTGGTTGTTGCTGTCGATAGTGCTTGGCGGCAGCGCTTCCAAGGGCGTACTGAAGAAGATCTAGCGCGTTGCGAGAAAGTGACATGCTTCGACGGGAAAGTCACCCGGCTGGGAAGCGATATAGACCCTCTGTTAGCAGATGCAGAGTTTATTGGCTTGGCGCGACTGAGTGCAGACGTAGTAGAGCTGCTCGATGAAGAGAAACCTTTGCTCCGCGATCGTTTGAAGCAGGGTAACTTAGCCCAGCTGGTCGAATATTTACGCACCAAGGGAGTCGAGGTTGCATTTGTGGATGTGGCTGGTGATTGGGCTGAGTTGAATGAGCCAAAAGATCTTGCTCACTTTGTGTTGGGTACCAAAGCACAGACGCTGCACCGTCTTCAGAGCTTAGTAAAATGCAGCCGTATCGAAGACCAAGTCAGCTTTAGTGTCGCTGAGTGGGAAGCGAGTGGTGAGCATTTTATTACTCAGATTACTCAGGCGTTTCCCAGTAAGTCCCTGGTGGTCCGTAGCAGTGCTTTGTCTGAGGATGGGTTCGGATGCGCTAACGCAGGAGCGTATACAAGCATCTTAAACGTCAGCAGCTCAGATTGCAGTGCCATTCGTGCAGCAGTTGACAAAGTTATCAGCTCATATACCGATAATAATCCAGTTAACCAAGTGCTTGTTCAGCCGATGGTTAAGCAAGTATTGGCAAGCGGGGTTGCTTTTACTCGTACCCTGGCACAAGGGGCTCCATACTTTGTTATTAATTATGATGACGTTACTCAAAGTACAGAATCAATCACCAGCGGAGCAAGCATTGAGCACAAGACCCTGCTTGTTCACCGGGGAGATCGATCTGATCTTTCAAAAGTTCCCGAGCTGGTTCATGGCCTGTTATCGGCTATCCGTGAAATTGAAAACTTGCTCGGTTTTGAGTCTCTGGATATTGAGTTCGCCATAGGTAGTGGTGGAAAGGTACATATACTGCAAGTTCGGCCCATTGCCGTTGACCACAGCAACTGGGCTGCAGATCACGAGGAAATTGATGCGGTTATAAAAGAGGCGGAGTTACGCTTTGAACAACTACAGATGCCGACGCCATTCGTGGTTGGAGAAAAGGCCATTTTCGGGCTTATGCCAGATTGGAATCCTGCGGAAATCATAGGTACCAACCCGGGACGGCTTGCCAGTTCGCTGTATCGTTATTTGATTATGGATGATGTATGGGCCACTCAGCGCGCAGAGTATGGTTATAGGGATGTGCGCCCCCAACCGCTACTGACAAGCTTTTGCGGCCGTCCCTATGTCGATGTCCGAGCAAGTTTTAATTCTTTTATCCCTGCTGAATTGGATGATGCCGTTGCCAAGCGGTTGGTTGACTTCTACCTGGATTGGCTCGAGCGTTATCCACATCTGCACGATAAGGTTGAATTTGACGTCGTGCCTACTTGTTATGATTTGGATTTCAGCCGCTGGGCAGAGCGGCTGATTGTAGAGGGGCCATTAACCAAGCATGAAGTGGAGCTGCTTGGGAACGCGCTGCTGAAAATTACTATCAATGCGTTGGACCGGAACGACCAGGAGCTGGAATCTATCGCTCGTTTGGAGTCGAGATATAATAAGCTCCAGAGCTCCCAGCTTGCCCCTCTAGAGAAAGCGACCGCTTTGCTTGAAGATGCAAAGCGCTATGGGACCTTGGCATTCTCGCATCTAGCCCGAAATGCGTTTGTGGCAGTAGCGCTGCTACGCTCGGCGGTGACCCGGCGCGTGATTGATCAGCCGGCTGTTGATGCATTTATGCAGTCAATTCGTACCGTATCACATCAGTTTACCCATGATGCTGCGGCAACATCGCAAGGGGAGTTGAGTTGGTCGCAATTTTGTTCGATCTATGGCCATCTTCGACCGGGCACATACGATATCACCTCCCCTAGCTACGCGGCTGACCCCGAACGTTTTTTGCGCCCTGTCGTTGACGGAGTTCATGAGCTTGTTGAGGCGCCCCCCGCCGCTTGGATAGAGCAACGTGATGCCTTTGCTCGGGCATGTACAGAAGCTGGTTTGCCTGGGGATATCGAGCAACTTGAGAAGTTCATCCGCCAAGCGATCGAAGGGCGAGAGTATGCCAAATTTGTTTTCACTAGAAACGTATCTGCGGCACTCGATGAGCTGTCCTTGTACGGCGGGCGGCTGGGGCTGAGCCTTGATGAGCTGTCAGCGATTCCTCTGTGCAGTTTTTTTGCGGTCAGAAGTGGATCTGCGGGGTGCGCAGACACGGGCACTTGGTTGAAAGCGCAAGCGCAGGAGGGGGGGCACGAGCGAAATTTATCTGGAATGATAGAAGTCCCGCCATTGATCAGAGATCCAACCGACTTTCGAGTGTTTATGTATCCGAGTAGTCAGCCCAACTATGTCGGTACGGAAAGAATCGTTGCAGAGTGTGCCGATCTCAATGGTCAATATGACGAGGAGGGCAGCCTAGCCGGGAAAATTGCGCTGATCCCTCAGGCCGATCCCGGCTATGATTGGCTGTTCGGCCAAAATATCGCGGGGTTGATAACAATGTACGGCGGTGCAAACTCTCATATGGCCATCAGAGCCGCAGAGTTTGGTTTACCTGCAGCGATTGGGGTAGGGGAGACGGAGTATCAGCGGTTGTCCTTCTCAGCGGTTCTTGAGCTTGATACAGCAAACCGTCGTATCCAGGTTATCCGATGAAACCAAGGGTTGGAATCACTCAAAGAGTTGAGATGGTCGCTGGGTATGACGAACGTCGCGACTGTCTGGATCAGAGCTGGATTGAATTGCTGGAGGGTCTGGATCTAATTCCATTGCCGTTACCCAATACTTTAAACGATCCAGCAGATTATATCGATAAAGCGGGTTTTGACGGTTTTATTTTGACAGGCGGGAATGATATCGCGCAGTTGCCCGATGCGAAAAACACCGCACCAGAACGTGATCGGTTAGAGCAACGGGTTCTTGAAACTGCATCTAATCTCAACATGCCGGTATTGGGTGTATGCAGAGGAATGCAGATGATAAATGTTTATCTCGGCGGAAGCCTCATTAAGGTTAGCGGGCATATTGGCGTTCGCCATGGGGTTATCGATTGCCAGGAGTGTGAACCGCGCACAGTGCAGGTCTCCGTGCCTACGGATGAAGTGAATAGCTACCACGGATGGGGAATGAAAAAGGGCGATCTTGGTGAAGGTTTAAAGCCAATAGCGCTATCAGAAGATGACTGTGTTGAAGCATTTGTACATGTCTCGTTGCCGTGGTTAGGCCTTATGTGGCATCCAGAGCGAGATAAACCCTATAGCAGAAATGATAAAAAACTCATCCGTGAGTTGTTTGGAGCATAACTTGAAAGCAATAATTCTTGCAGCGGGTCAGGGTACCCGCTTGCGCCCCTATACTAGTGATCGCCCAAAGTGCATGGTTTCATTGGCTGGCCGGCCTATGTTACACCGGCAGCTTGAAACCCTACGTGAAGCGGGTGTGCAGGATATCACATTGGTAGGCGGGTATATGGCTGACAGAATTGATGCACCCGACACCGAAATGGTGATTAACCCAAGGTTTTCTACAACAAACATGGTAGCAACATTATTTTGCGCTAAAGACAGAATAGACACGCAAGATGATCTGCTGATTTGTTATGGCGATATCGTTTACGAAAAGAAGGTATTAGATTCAATTCTTTCCTCAGATGCCGAGATCAGTGTGGCGGCTGATCAGCAGTGGCGCCGTTTATGGCAATTGCGTATGGATGATCCATTATCCGATGCCGAAACATTTGTTATGGACTCAGATAATAGAGTAGTTGAGCTTGGAAAGCCCCCGCAGGGATATGAGGAGGTACAGGCGCAATATATCGGGCTGATACGGGTAAGAAAAGATTGCGTGAAGAGGTTTATTAAAGCTTATGACGATCTGGATAGAGATTCCATATACGATGGTAAAGACTTCGATAATATGTATATGACCAGCTTTATTCAGTATTTGATCGATAGCAAATGGTGTGTAGAGGCTCGGCTTGTTGACAATGGTTGGCTCGAAGTTGATACGGCTGGTGAGCTAGAATTATATAACAAAAAGATTGCTGATGGCTCTTTAAAGGATATTGTAAATATCTGAGCCTATGAATATTAAAAAGCTTATTCCGAGCATTGTTAATCCTGTAGTCAAAGATGGATTCTCGACTGAGAATTATTTGTTTGGATTGTGGGATGGGAATTTAAGAGATTTAAACGATTATGATCATTTTGTCTTAGATGCCCTTTGTAAAAAGGTTGAGGTTACAAGGCGTGTATTGATGAATTACTCTGAAGACCTGTCGGCCCCTGTAGGGCAGGAACTGATGCGTCCTGATTACATCGTTCTAATGTTTTTTCTATTGCTCTGCTTGTCGGATTCCCAGATAGATTACAAGTATCTAAACTGTGCATTAAAAATGGAAGATGTATATGAAATCTGTCAAATTGATTCGCTGACGAAAGATCAGGTTGGTTTTGTAAATAGCGTTAAGTCTCGTCTGTTAAGGTAGATATTGTTGATTGAGTTAGATGTTTTGGTAATTGCCGACCGTAGATCGCCGGTTGCGCGTGCTTATCTGTCTTATTTGAATGCCGGAGGTTATGCGCCAAAAGATATAGTGTTGGTTGACTTTTTTCCAAGAAATCATAAGTTTTCTAAGTTGTGCAGTATTTTTGGGGAAAGGATGTCGCTGTTTGTCTATGACCTGTATCGGTATGTTTCTAGGTTTAAATCAGAAGCCAGGGGAATTAGAAGGGTTGGGGCTCAGCTGACTGCTGACTTCGATGTACAGATTGATTTTGATAAGAGATTTGATTTTAAAAAATATTCCAAGTCAGTAAAGTCGGTGGCTGTAAATAATTTTGAAGATGATTCGCTGATGAAATTGGTTAGAGAATCCACTGCCTCCGCTGCTATATTTACGGGTGGCGGGATTGTTAAATCAAATTTTATAAATGACTGTGGTAAAAAAATTCTTCATGTTCACCCTGGAACTGTTCCTGATGTAAAAGGAGCTGATGGTATATTGTGGTCTGCATTGGTAAGAGAAAAGCTTGGCTATAGTTTGTTCTTCATGAATGAAGGAATAGATACTGGAGATGTTCTAAGAAAGCAAGAGTTTGACCTGCCTAGTTTTAGTTGTGATTTGATGAAAAAATATGGGAATAACATTTGTTATAGGGCTCTATTAGATTTTTATGACCCGCATATGAGAGCGAGTTTACTGGCAGAAGAGGTAGATCAGTCTATTAAATCTGGTCGATCTTTGTGGCAAAGGGAAGGAAGGTCTCAAGATCCAAATCAAGGTAGAGTTTACCACTTCATGCACAGAGATTTAAAAAACAAAGTTCTTAAAATGTTTTTCAATTCAACTCATTGACCAAGCGAGTTTTTATAAAAATACCGTGCCTCGATTTTTTTCTAATATCTCATTGCTGCTTTCATCGTCGATGTTATCCTCAGGGGTTTCTCTGATAGGATTCTTTGTGCTGGCTAAAATTTATCCGGTTGCTCATGTTGGTCATTATTCAATTTTTATAGTGTTGGCTAACTTGCTTTCTATGGTGTATAGCTTTGGCCTGCAAAACGCTATCCCTGTCTGTGACGAGAAGGATCTGCTGCCTGTCTCTAAGCTTTATTTAGTATTCTCAACGCTGTTGGCCTTTTTGTCTTTTATCGTTATTCTATCTGTTGATTCAAGTTATATATTGGTTCCATTTTGCGCTTTGATTATATCTGTCTGCTACCTTTGTGAACAATATTGCCTAAGGTATGGTTTAGTAAAGATGTTGTCTGGCTATCGGGTCTGGAATGCGCTGTTGATTTTCTCTTTGCCAGCTATTGCTGGATTATATATTGAGAATCCAACAGTTGAGATAATATATGGATCTGTAGTCGGGTACGCTATTTCCTTTTCAATAATTTCCTTGATTTTGTTAGACAGGATAAAACTGGAAAGAGGTTCGTTAAGTCTTTCCAGCTGTATAAGTAAATATTCTAATTATTACTATATGGGTTTGGGGCGTATGCTGCATACCTTTGCATACTCCCTTCCTGTCATTGTCAGTGGCTACTTCTTCAGCCCCGTTATTGCAGCAAATGTGAATTTCGCCCAAAAATTATCCTTGGCCCCTATGCAGATAATTGGAGGGTCGGTTCTCCAGCATCTGACGGTAATGTTCTCAAACAGAAAACGTAACGGAGAGAGTCTTCTTTCAGGAGTAGGGAAGGAATTATATTTTTTATTAATTATGTCCGTTTTGTCTTTTTTAGCCTTGGTTTTTATCGCGCCGTTACTAATAGATTACTTCTTTTCCGATGAATGGGATGACTCTATTGAGTATATATATATATTTACTGTTTTGATTATACCTATGGTTGTGGTTGCACCGTTTACTTGTGTGTATCAATTTGTCGGAATGCAGAGACAAGTCCTCATAAACCAACTTGCTACTGCGTGCGGTGCAATAATTATATTTGGAATGTCTATATATCTTGATGACTTTAAAACTGGCCTTTTTGCCTTCTCGATCTATGTGCTAGCTGTATATTTTTATATTGGCATTACTGTACTGAAAATTAAAAGAACATGATTAAATCCTTTGTTAAACTGTTCCTGTATTTTGCTATATACCCTCTGGTGTCGAAAAGCGCACGAAATGCTATCGGGAAAATTAATCAGATAAATTCTACTATAAGTCATATGGATGAGCCGATTCTTTTTTATAATAAGTTTAGGGCTCACAGACAGTTTTCTGAATTTTTTATTGATGCATTAAGGGATGCTGGAAAGTCTGTTGTTGTGTTAGATGGCTATATGAGTGACTCTGTGGATGAGGCGTCAAGATATTATATCGATAATAAATTTGAGATTTATAATATTCTTTTGAAATGTAAGATGTACGTGACGCCGGCATCAAATCTAAAGTATGAATGTAAGCCTGCCAGATCCAAAGCAGTACATATATTTCATTCGCTTGTGAGTATGCATTTGATATACGGCGATGATGGATTTGATAACTACGAATATTTCATAGGTGCCGGTCCTCATCATTTATTGGAGTTTAATGCGATTAAGGAGATTAGGGGGCTGAGAGCTGCTTTCTATAAAGTAGGTTACCCAAAAGTAGATGAGCTGACGACCTATGCTGGATCAAATCTCTATAGTTCTGATCGTAAAGTTATATGCATAGCTCCATCGTGGCACAAAGAAAATATAATTAACAGTGATCTAGAATCAACAATCGCTGGCCTCATTGATAATGGTTATTATGTAAAGCTTCGTCCTCACCCTCACTCATTTTTATACCAGATGGGAGATATTAAATACTTATCTGCGTGTTTTGGTAAGAATGATTTTACTATTGAAGATTCAAGTATTGATTTTTTGGCCTCGCTTTCCGAAAGTGATTTGCTGATATCAGATTGGTCCGGCGTTGCCTATGAGTTTGCTTTTGCCTTAACAAGGCCTGTCTTATTTATAAACTCTCAGCAAAAAATTTCCTCCAAGACCTTAAAAGATCTTGGCCTCCCTGCTATGGAAAAAGAGTGTAGGGAAAGAGTCGGATTTGTTATTGATAAAAATGAAATATGCTCGGCTGTATCGATGGTCTTTAATAATTATGAGGCTTTGAAAGAAAGTATTGAATCTGCGCGGGACAGTTATTTGTATAATCACCTAGATGCTGTTGAAGTTGGTAAAGCCGCCTTGATTAATATATCTGAAGATATTTATGGTGCTAAATGATGGGCCGAGAACCATTAGTTTCTGTTTTGTTGCTAAGTTATAATCATGAAAAGTACTTGGGAGAGTGCTTGTATTCGATAGCTAATCAATCTTATAAAAATATAGAAATTATCATCGCGGATGATTGTTCTTCTGACGGTTCTAGACAAATTGTCGATGACTTTGTATCTGAATTCTCATCTTCTATACCAATCAAGCCTATAAAAAGGTCAGAAAACGTTGGTATTATCAATAATATCAATGATGCAATCGAGTATGTAGAAGGTGAAGTTGTTGTTATTCATGCCAGTGATGATTTCTCAAGGGTTGATCGTGTAGAAAAAATAGTACAGGCATTCTCTTCAAATAAGAATATTAAATACGTTGGCAGTGAGGCCAGAGCTGTTAATGTCGATGGTGACGTTATAGGTTTCTATAAGAACGGGCCTGCTGGTCTGTTCACATGCGATGAGATGTGTCGTTCGGGGCATTCGCTGATCGTTGGCGCAACAGGAGCATGGCTAAGTTGTCTCAATAGAGATATATTTCCGTTGCCTACCAGCTTGAATAATGAGGACCAAATCATCCCTTTTATTTGTGCATCCAAGGGGCTGGTGTTTAATATTTCTGAGGCTTTGGTAGATTATAGATTTCATGAAAGTTTGTCTGGGATTTGGGCTAGTATTGGCATCAGAGGGGATGAGGCTGTACGTCATCGGGTAAAGGAGCTGGATAATCAAATACTCAATTTGAAATTTATTGCTCAGTCACTTAATGGTTATAAGAGAATTCTCCTGTGCAGAACTGTTGATTCACTTAGTTTGGAAAATGCTTTGCTTGCAAAATGCTGGTTGGGCAGAATTAAAATATCACACAGATGTTTTTCGCTCTATATGAATGACAAGTCTGCGGGTCGTTTGGCTAAGTTGATAATTTTGATCTTTTCAAAACGGTTGTATTTTTGGTTTATTCGTCGTGCTAGAAGTCAAAAAATAAGTGGCTCCATCTAATGAGTGATCATTTTATAAATAGGCATGGATCTGAATTTTTATTCTTTTCTTTGTTGCTATTGTTGTTTTCAGTTCAGATCGTATTTGCCTCGGCTAGCTTTATTCAGTATATGCTGCTGCCTATGCTGGCATGTTTCTTTATATTTTCTTTCCGCC
This sequence comes from Motiliproteus sp., assembly GCF_965230735.1. Classification (GTDB taxonomy): domain Bacteria; phylum Pseudomonadota; class Gammaproteobacteria; order Pseudomonadales; family Balneatricaceae; genus Motiliproteus. The sequence continues at coordinate 3,817,268 of NZ_OZ246016.1, read as the reverse complement.
TGAGCCCTATATTCACATCGCTGGCTTACGTCGCTACAGTTTGGCTCCTATATGTTGTCTATGGTTTTTATTCTTCCCTGAGTGGTGGTCTATCTATATATCCCGGCTATACTCATTTTGTTGGCTTTGTTCATGTTTTGCCATTCATTCTATTACCTTTAGTTGTTTATCGAATCAGCCTTGGTACTAGTTTGGCTTTTTATTTCTTTTATATTGCCTTTGTTTTATCTGTTTCTTTATTTAAGTCAGACGTAAAGACTACTGCTGTTGTAGTCAGAAATCTTTGCCTCTTCTTCACGGCCTTTGTGATAGGGTCTTATTGTTTGATTCCTGATGAGGCTAGGAAAAGTTTTTTGTACTGTGTCTTGGGGATGTTATTCATTATTGTTGCATTTGTTTTTTTGGATTCCTTTGGTGTTGAATTTTGGACCGTGTGGTTTGATTCCGCCTTTGTTTCTGCTTTAAAGAATGCCGCAACCTTTGATAATGGGATGATATCTAATAAATGGTCATATAACTCCGGGATTATGATTTACCGTTTGTCTTCAATTTTTTTTGAACCACACCATTTTGGTCAGCTGTCAGCATTCTTTTCAGTCTTGAGTTGGTCTTTTTACGAAAGCTCAAGAAAGAATAAGCTTATTTTTCTTGCATTGTCCGTATTGTTTTTTCTGTTCTGTATGCTGTCTTTCGTCAAAACAGCATGGATGATGCTAGTAGTGTCCTATATGACGTATTTTTTATTGCATAAACTGTATCGCCCTGGGCGTATCAAGAGTGTGCTATTCCTTCTGTTGTATTGTTTTATAGGATATTTTCTGGTCAGTGCTTATATGTTGTTAGGTATTGCCGATACAGCGAGTACGCACCTGGATGCGATGTTGCTTTCATTCCAACTAAATAACTTTTCTGAGTATCTGATTGGAATCGGCACAGTTGGATCTGGCTATCATGCAGGGGTCAACGCTCATGAGTCATTCAGTGTTCTCCAGTCAGATAGTGGGCTCAGCACTATCGTCCTTTCGGTTGGCTTTATTGGTCTTTCGGGTTTTTTCTATCTTATTCTCTTGGTTGTTAAACAAGTTGGCTTTGCTCAAAAAATAAACAGAGCATGTTCTTCTGTTGTGTTAGGCTGGTTCTCGATTATACCTTTTGTTTCTTCTGGATTTTCGCCAGTTGTTGTTTTCCCGTTATTTTTTACGGCAGGGCTTTGTTGTCGGAGTTGGTATGTCAGAGAAAATTAGTTATACCGTAAGAAGTTATGATCCCTACGATCTATGGTCTACAAAAATAGGTGTATGGGCTAGGGAGAGGTTCTATAAGGGGCTCTTGGTAGGGCGTTTGCTATGTATTATTATCGGTGTTGTTGACTGGCTTGTTCCAGAGCTATCAAGAAGGATATTTAGGGTTAGGAAAAAATCTTACCCTATTTCATCTTGCCTCCTAATCGGAGCCCAGCCTGATATTAATTACCCTTCGGCAATTCGATGGTTTTGTGACTGCTTTAAGATAAAACCGTCTGCCCCGTCTGTCGGTTTGGGTTTTTGCTGGATGTCTAAGAACGGATTGTATGATGAGAGTGTCTCTTTTATTACCCATACTCCTTATTTTGTAGAAGTTTGCTTACAATGTTATTTGAAAACCAATGATGTTAATTCCTATGAGATGTTTTTCAACTCTTTCCATTTTATAGAGAGTCTTGAGGTGATGGAAGATGGAGAGTCTCATTTGGCTCTTTCGTATGCGCCCGTCAAGGAAGAGCGAATAGTTGTCAATGCTAACGCTTATGCAGCATATTTGTATTGCTTGCATGCAACATATGGTGCTGAGGATCGTCGGGCTTATTGTCAAGCCAAAGCAGAAAAAATCATCAATTGGATACTGCTAAATCAAGAAGATGATGGGTCTTGGTTTTATTACTCAGATGATGCTGAGGGAAACTTCATCGATTGTTTTCACTCTTGCTTCGTATTGAAGAATTTAATTAAAGTAAGAAATATAATGCCCAGTCTTAATGATAGGGTCTTTCTCTCTATTGACAGAGGCTTTAGGTTCCTCAAGGAAAACATGTTTGATGAGAATTCAATGCTTTGTAAGCGTTTTGTATCTCGAGATATCAAAGATCCATTCAAATGGGATATTTATGACCAGGCTGAATACTTAGGGTTACTGATTGACTTGAAGCTATATGATGAAGCGGCTCTCTTTGCTAAGCATGTTGAGGCTGTCTTTCGTAGAGAGGATGATTGGTTCTCAAGAATTGATATGTTTGGGTTAAAGTGGGGGCGTAACTTTATACGCTGGGGGATAGCTCCTTTCATATATCAACGGTCACGTTTAGAACAAATTTCTAAGGATAGTTGCGTATCATGTGTGGAATAATAGGGACTATTTCTTCCGATGTAGTAACGGCAGTCAGTGAGCTTTTGGAGAGTCTTCATCATCGTGGCCCTGATGGGCAGGGTGCACAGAGCTTCAGTATCGCGAACAAGCACGTCTGGATTGGGCATACTAGGCTTGCAATTCTAGACTTATCCACACATGGCCACCAGCCAATGCAGAGTAAAGATGGGCGCTGGTGGTTGACATTCAATGGCGAAATTTACAATCACTTATCTTTAAGAAGCACCCTTGTCGAACCTTTTAAAGGGCATTCAGATACAGAAACGCTAGTAGAATTGATTTCTGCCCATGGTATTTATAAGGCTTTGGCTGATCTCAACGGTATGTTTGCTTTTGCTGCATTTGATACCTTAGAGAATAAACTGTATTTGGCTAGAGACCCATATGGTATCAAGCCGCTTTACTACTCAGAGTCTCAAGAGTGCTTTGCATTCTCTTCTGAAGTTCGGGCTTTAAAAAGAATCTCTTCTGATTTGGGGGGGGCACAACCAAATGTTTCTATTTCAGGCTTGCAGCAGTTCTTAACACTGCGGTACGTTCCTTCCCCTTTGACTTTATGGGATGGCATTAAACGACTTCCTCCCGGTCATGTAATGTGTGTTGATGTCAGTAGCCGTAAATCTAATACACGTCCCTATGTTCAGCCTCAGTCTACTAGGTTTAGAGGCTCCTTTGATGAAGCTGTTAGTGTTTATCAGCAAAAGCTTTTCGATGCGGTTAGTAGACAGCTTCTTTCTGACGTACCGGTTGGTGTTCTTTTGTCTGGTGGGATCGATTCAGCTCTTGTCGCAGCGATGGCTAAGGAGGCTGGTTCCTCTCCGCCTTGTTTTACTGTTGGTTTTGGTCAAGGGCATGAGGAGTGTGAAATAGATGACGCTGCTCATACGGCGAAAGTGCTTGATTTGCCATTCAGTCAGGTACATATCACCCCTGAGCAAATGATGTCGTCTTTGCCTGCTATTGCGAAAAGTATTGAAGAGCCTTTGGGTACAACTTCGATTATGCCCATGTGGCAACTTGTTCAGCACGCTAGGAAAGAGGTTACTGTTGTCTTGACTGGGCAAGGAACGGACGAGCCATGGGGTGGGTATAAACGTTACCAAGTTGAGCTGGTTCGTAGGCGGTTTGGTTTGCCGCTATTCTGGAGCGGGGCTAATTTTGCGCTGTCTCGTTGGCTGGGTAAACCGGAGTCTTTAGAGCGAGGCTTTAGGTCACTTTCAAAGAGTAATCCGGTTGAACAAATCATAGAGGCTGCATCTTTATTCACTTCAGAAGAGCGGCACTTACTAACCGGAAAGGCGCATGATGGTGGCGTTTCCCATCAAATTGAGAATTGGATGCAGTGGTTTGGTAACTCAAGCCTATCTAGCGTCGAGAATATGATGCGACTTGATACGCGGATGAACCTAGCGGACGACCTTCTGCTTTACGGCGATAAGACATCAATGGCCTTTTCGCTTGAGGCTCGTGTCCCTATGTTGGATACGGAATTGGTTGCTTTTGTTGAGTCACTTCCCATCGAATACCGCATTAAATGGCGGCAGTCCAAGATTATTCATAAAGCTATGGCTGAGCGTTATTTGCCTTCAGAGATTGTTCACAGGCCCAAAAAAGGCTTTCAAGTACCGTTTAGGCGTTGGTCCTGCCATGAGTGGCGAGATTGGCTGGAACCCTTGCTTGTTGAAGGGCTTGATGGGCTGCTCTGTCGTGATGGTGTTAAAGCTATTTGGCATCAGCACATTGCAGGGAAACCTGACCGGAGTCGGCAAGTTTTCGCGTTATTGATGCTTGCTCTGTGGCGCAAGGAGCACATAGTCTGATGTTAAAAATCTCAATGAACAGAATATGTATGATGGGCTGCCCAATGGATGTGGCCAGTATGGAGGAGACAGTAAAGCACATTGCTCAGTCTATATCTGAGCGTCGTTTCACCCAGCATGTGGTCGTGAATGTGGCCAAAGTGGTTAACATGCGCAAGGATGCTGCACTCGATCAATCTGTGCGTGAGTGCGACATCATCAATATCGATGGTATGGGCGTTGTGCTAGGGGCTAGATCTCTCGGTCATAATGTGCCTGAGCGCGTTGCAGGTGTGGACCTGTTTCATAACCTGTTGGCCATGAGCGCCGAGAAGGGGTTTTCAGTATTTTTGTTGGGTGCGGAAGAATCGATCGTTGCTGAAACTAGTTTGCGTGTACAGGCTTTGTATCCCGGTCTTGATGTAGCTGGCTGTCACCACGGTTACTTCTGGGATGATGAAGAAACAGTAGTGAACCAGATCCGTGAGTCTGGTGCTCGACTGCTGTTTGTTGCGATTACTTCGCCTAAGAAAGAAAACTTTATCAACCGATGGAAAGATCAGCTCGGCGTCGATTTTGTGATGGGTGTCGGTGGTACCTTTGATGTGGTCGCCGGCAAGGTCAAGCGCGCGCCTGTTTGGATGCAGCGCTATGGCTTGGAGTGGCTCTATCGCGTTATTCAAGAACCACGTCGGATGTGGAAGCGTTACCTTGTCACCAACAGTCAGTTTGCGTGGCTATTGCTGAAAGAGTGGATTACCCAAAAATTAGGATGACTTTCGGCCTTTTGATGGTCATGGGTATGTAGTGGCATAGTGAATTTGGCCACCTGAATAGAGGTGATAGCATCACCTCTTCAACAACAGGTGATCCAATGACCCGAAAATCTCGACCTAACTTCAGCCCCGAATTCCGTCTCGAATCAGCTCAACTGGTTATCGACCACGGCTACACCATCCGCGAAGCTTGTGAGGCGATGAACGTCAGTCGCTCCTCAATGGAGAAGTGGGTACGTCAACTCAAACAGGAGCGTAGCGGGGACAGTCCGAAAGCCGCGCCGATGACCCCGGAGCAGCGTCGTATAAGGGAGCTAGAGAGACAGCTCAAACGCGCAGAGACGGAGAAAGAGATTCTAAAAAAGGGCTTGGCTCTCTTGATGTCAGACGAGCTGAAAAATATTCGATAATTCAGCGTCTTCAAGAGAGCTATCCGATCAAACAGCTGTGCCAGATCTTCGATATTCAGCGCAGCAGTTACAAGTACTGGCGCAGCCAGCCTCGAAGCGATAACCCTTATCGTCGCAAGCTTAAACTGATGGTGCGAGCCGCCCATCAGTTGAGCGGAGGGTCTGCCGGAGCAAGAACAGTGGCCAGCATCGTCACTCAGCGAGGCGTGGCACTCAGCCGTTATGTTGCAAGCAAGCTGATGAAGGAGTTACGCCTCGTGAGCAACCAGCTGCCAAAACATGCGTATAAGCGAGCCGATAAGCTTCATGTGGCAATCCCGAACGCACTAGATCGACAGTTCGTGGTCGGCAAACCTAACCAGGTTTGGTGTGGCGACATCACCTATGTCTGGACTGGAGAGCGTTGGGCTTACCTGGCGGTCGTACTGGATCTTTATGCCCGCAGGCCAGTCGGCTGGGCGCTATCGCTAAAAGCTGATAGCAAGCTGACAAGTAAGGCGTTGATGATGGCGTATGAATCGAGAGGAAGGCCGAAGGATCTGATGTTCCACAGCGACCAAGGTGTTCAATACACCAGCTTGCGGTTCAGGCAGCACCTATGGCGCTACCAGATCCAGCAGAGCATGAGTCGAAGAGGAAACTGTTGGGATAACGCGCCAATGGAACGCTTCTTCCGCAGCCTGAAAACGGAGTGGATACCCGAAACTGGCTACACCTCATTTGCTCAAGCCAAGCAGTCGATTACTGATTACTTGATTGGCTATTACAGCCAGGTCCGGCCGCATCAACACAGCGATATGTTGCCGCCGAATATGACAGAGAAAAACTACTGGAATGCGTACAAATCCGTGGCCAGTTTTACTTGACCACTACAATTGGTCGTCACAAACCTACTTGTGTACATAGCTTTCAGCTCCTTCTTGTTAGAACGGATAAGGTGGGGAATAGGGCAGGTTCGCCAAGCCTGTTGCCCCTATCAAGCACTGTACGCTGATATGCTGATCCGACATAATGCGCGCTTCTTACTATGACAATGGGACTGTCTGACACCACATGAAATACTCGGGTTTCCTTAAAGAGCACTCTCACACTTTGATGTGGACCCTTCGTGGACTTGATTGGTTTGTGCTTGTGCTCAGTTGCTGGGTTGCTATGGGTTTGGCAATTGGAACCAGTACCTTTCACCATGACTACACCGTAGCGGTTGTGGTTGCTTCTTTTGCATCTTTTACTGTTTACCCATTCTTTTCCATATACAGGACTTGGCGCGGCGCAACCAAGATGGAGGAGGCGCGGGCTTTGTTTTTGGGCTGGACTTCGCTATTTGCAGTGCTGGCCATGTTGGCTGTACTTACCAAAACATCAGAAGAGTACTCGCGACTTTGGTTTGGGCTCTGGTACACCATTGGATTAGCCTGGCTTGTCGTGTCCCGTTTTTTGATGCGTGGGTTCTTGGGGTATATACGGGAGAATGGTCTCAATATCCGTAGGATTGTCATTGTTGGATCTGATGAATTAGGGCAACGGGTGGCAACAACTTTGCTATCCGAGAATTGGACAGGACTACAGGTTGCGGGTTTTTTCACCGATGATCTCCAACCAATGTTAAATGCCTTTCTTAGCGACCTCCCGGTACTCGGAGGCCTCGACTCCTGCCCTGATTATGTAAGACAGAAGAAAATTGATCAGGTCTGGATCTGCCTGCCGCTTGAAGATGAGCAGCGCATGCGGGCTCTTTTTGAATCTTTGGACGATGTTCCGGTCGATCTACGCTTTGTTCCGGATATTTTCGGCTTCCAGTTGATCAATCATTCTGTGTCTGAGATCGCCGGCCTTCCGGTAATCGATCTATCCGCATCTCCGATGGATGGAATACATCGGGTACTTAAAGGGATTGAAGACCGAGTGCTATCCGCGATTATCCTGTTGCTTATCAGTCCTGTATTAGCGGTAATCGCAGGTGCGATCAAATTGACTTCATCGGGGCCGGTTATCTTCAAGCAGCGTCGTTACGGTATCAATGGAGAAGAGATCAAAGTCTACAAATTTCGATCCATGACTGCCCAGGATAACGGTGCTGTAGTGAAGCAGGCGCAGAAGAACGACTCTCGTATCACTCCTCTGGGCGCCTTTTTAAGACGCACATCCTTAGATGAATTGCCGCAGTTTTTTAATGTGCTTCAGGGACGTATGTCGATTGTTGGTCCCCGTCCCCATGCGGTGGCTCATAATGAACAGTACAAAGGCTTAATTGGCGGCTACATGAAGCGCCATCTGGTTAAGCCAGGTATTACGGGTTGGGCGCAAATAAACGGTTGGCGGGGCGAAACGGATACACTGGATAAGATGGAGAAACGGGTTGAATACGACCTTTACTACATCGAAAACTGGTCGCTCTGGTTTGATTTGAAAATAATCTTTTTGACTATTTTCAAAGGCTTTGTGCATAAGAATGCGTACTAGGGGCGTTGGTTTTGACTACACTGGAGCGCGTAGGTTTCTAACCATATCAGAGGATCGCGCAACAAATGGATAGTCAGCAATTAGTGCCGGTCATCATGTCCGGCGGGTCTGGAACCCGTCTATGGCCTGCCTCCCGTGGCCACTGTCCAAAGCAGTTTCTGCCGTTGGTCAATGAAACCACGATGATTCAAGATACCGCGGCTCGTCTGGATGGCTTGGAAAGTTTGGCAGCCCCCTTGGTGATTTGTAATGAGTCCCACCGCTTTCTCGTGGCCGAGCAGTTTCGGACTGAGGGTCATAAGCCAAGTGGGATCATTTTGGAACCAGTCGGGCGTAATACAGCGCCGGCGGTTGCATTGGCGGCGTTGCATGCGATTAAGGACGGTAAAGACCCTCTTTTGCTGGTGCTGGCTGCCGACCATGTGATTCTGGACCATGACGCTTTCCATAGCGCTGTTGATCAGGCCAGGGCTGTGGCGGTTGAAGGGGGGCTGGTGACTTTTGGTATCGTGCCAACTCAGCCGGAGACTGGTTACGGTTATATCAAAGCTGGCGAGGGAGTGGTTTCTCGATCGGTAGAAGCCTTTGTTGAGAAGCCGGATCGTGAGACGGCACAGTCCTATCTCGATGCTGGCTGTTATTTCTGGAATAGCGGCATGTTTCTGTTCCGGGCATCGGCCTATCTGGAAGAACTGAAGAAATTTCAACCCGAGGTGCTGGAAGCTTGCCGTCAGGCGTTGGCTAGCGAGCATCCGGATCTGGATTTTATCCGCCTAGATGAAGAGGCTTTCAAGCGTAGCCCGGACATCTCGATCGATTACGCGGTGATGGAGAAGACCGATCGGGCGGTGATGGTGCCGTTGGATGCGGGATGGAGCGATGTCGGTTCCTGGTCATCGCTGTGGGATGTTACAGCTAAGGATACGGCGGGAAATGTCTGCCGAGGCGATGTGTTAACCCATGATGTTAGCGATAGCTACCTATCCAGTACCGATCGCTTGGTGGCCGCTGTTGGGGTCGATTCTCTGGTTGTAGTTGAAACGGCCGATGCGTTGCTGGTGGCAGCCAAGGATCGAGTACAGGATGTCAAAGCAATTGTTAGTCAGCTAAAACAACAGAATCGGGCAGAGGCTACCGACCAAAAATGCGTTTACCGCCCTTGGGGTAGTTACGAGTCGATCGATCAGGGTGAACGGTTTCAGGTTAAACATATCCGGGTCAAGCCAGGTGAGCAGCTATCGTTGCAGAAACACCACCACCGGGCCGAGCATTGGATTGTAGTTAATGGTACAGCACGAGTTACCTGTGGCGAGAAGACCTTCCTGGTCAGCGAGAATCAATCCACTTATATCCCGATCGGTGAGGTCCATCGCCTAGAGAATCCCGGTAAGATTCCGCTTGATCTGATTGAAGTCCAGACCGGTAGCTATCTCGGTGAGGATGATATTGTCAGGCTGGAAGACCGTTACGGTCGTTAAGATCAATTGTCACTAGTCTTCAGCTACTTGTTGGGGAACTAACAGTCCGATCGTTCTTTGATCACGGTAGGGCTCTTTCTTTCGCATATAAGTCGGCCTCTCTATTCTTGCTTCGATTGGCAACACTTCTTTTGTTGCCCTTTAGGGCTCTCCCCGCGCTAGGGGGGCAATCATCGTCATCCGGTCTGCTCAATTGCTATCCGTTTAGAAACAGCGCTTGGGCTGGCAGCTACCCACAATGGAGCTACGCTTGGAATAGGCCGACGGGCCGATAATTGTTATATCCAAGGAGCTCCAATGAAGACACGGATTCTGGAACCGGCGCGGAACGCCCACAACTCGCCTTTGCTGATCAAAAACCTGCTGTTGTCTGGTCAGCGTTATTATCCCGATCGTGAGATCGTTTACAGCGATATCTGCCGCTATAACTACCTGACCCTGAATGAGCGCATTGCCCGCTTGGCTAATGCGTTGGCGGAAGCCGGAATCGGTGCCGGGGATACTGTGGCGGTCTTGGATTGGGACAGTCATCGCTATCTGGAAGCCTATTTTGCTGTGCCGATGATCGGCGCGGTACTGCATCATGTGAATGTACGCTTGAGCCCTGAACAGATCATCTACACCATGAACCATGCCGAAGATGATCTGGTGCTGGTCCATGACGACTTCCTGCCGCTCATAGAGCAGGTCGCCGACTCACTCGAGAGCGTGCGTGGTTATATTCAGCTGACCGACACCAAGGCTCCAGCTACCGAGCTGAAAGTGATCGGCGAATACGAGGCGCTGTTGTCGGTGGCTTCGTCGGACTTTGAGTTCCCGGATTTCGATGAAAACTCTATCGCCACCACTTTCTACACCACCGGTACCACGGGAAATCCGAAAGGCGTCTACTTCAGTCATCGCCAGTTGGTGCTGCATACGCTGGCGATGGCGCCGGCATTAGGTTGTATGGATTCGGTGCCTATGTTGCGCAGCGACGATGTTTACATGCCGATGACCCCGATGTTTCATGTCCATGCCTGGGGAGTGCCCTATGTCGCTACCATGCTGGGTGTGAAGCAGGTGTATCCGGGCCGTTACGAACCCGACAAGCTGATTCAACTGTTCCAGCGTGAGGGAGTTACCTTTTCCCATGGGGTCCCGACCGTGTTGCAGATGGTGCTTGGCTGTGAGTCGGCCAAAACAGCTGATCTTCAAGGCTGGAACATGCTGACCGGAGGTGCGGCACCGACCCAGGCGCTGTCCGAGGAGATGGCCCGTCGTGGTATCAACTTCGTTACGGCTTACGGTATGTCCGAGACCTGTCCGTTGCTGACGATGGTGAATCTGGACGAGCAGGCGCGCCAACTTCCGGCCGAACAGCAAACCGGAGCCCGAATCAGGACCGGTATCCCGGTACCAATGGTGGACCTAAGAATCGTCGACCCGGAGGGTAACTCGGTCGTACATGATGGCGAAGCGGTTGGAGAGATCGTCGCCCGCGCACCCTGGCTGACCCAGGGCTATTTCAAGGATCCGCAAAAGAGCGAGGAGCTCTGGGACGGTGGTTGGCTGCATACCGGCGATGTGGCGTCGATCGATCCCGCCCATGTGGTGCAGATCAAGGACCGAATCAAGGACGTGATCAAAACCGGTGGGGAATGGATCTCAACCATCGAACTGGAGAACCTGATCAGTAAGCATGAGGCGGTGGCCGAAGTGGCCGTGGTCGGCGTCCCCGATGAACGCTGGGATGAACGCCCACTGGCCATGATCGTGCCTTGTGCCGATGCCGAGTTGGATCTGGCAAAGGTTCAGCAGCACCTTCAACAATTTGTTGAGCAGGGTGAGATTGCCAAGTGGGCGGTGCCGGAGCGTATCGTACTGGTCGAGGCGCTGCCCAAGACCAGTGTGGGCAAGATCGATAAGAAGGTGATCCGCACGATGGTGTAAACGCCCTGAACAGTTAGCCTGTTTGGGATTGATCACACTCGATGCTTCATTTGAAGCAGTCGGTGCGGTAGGAAGGGCAATTCGTTTTACCGCCATAGGGAAGAGTTGTTACCAACACAGAGTCAAGGAGATAGGGTTAAGTGTTAATGCGGTGATCTCGATGTTTGAGAATCACGCTGTCGACTATTAGGTGAAGAAAACGATTCAAGTGTTCGCTACAATAGCCGCTAGCGCCTAAGCGCTTAGAACAATAAATTCACTGACATTTCTGGGTTCAGGATCACCTTATATTTATGGATGCACAACAGCAGCAGTTGGCGTTGGCCGCCATTCGTCGTCATTTCCTGTTTTCCAATTTTTCCGAATCAGAACTGGAGCAGATGATCAAATCTGTCCGGTTGTATGAGCTTAAGGCGGAACAGACGCTGTTCTACCAAGAGCAGCCCGCCGATCACTTCTTCCTGCTGGCCGATGGTCTGGTCAAGCTGTTCCGTACCGCGCCGGACGGTAATGAGAAAGTGATCGAGATCGTCTCTCCCGGACAGACCGTGGCCGAAGCGGTGATGTTTATGCGCCGTGCTCAGTTCCCGGTTAGTGCCCAGGCCCTCAAGGCCTCTCGGGTTTACGGCATTGATTGCGGCGTCTATTACGAGCTGCTGCAGCATAATGTCGATGCCTGCATGCGGATCATGGGCGACCTGAGTATGCGCCTGCATTCTCGCCTGAACGACGTGTTCAACCTGACCCAGCAGAACGCCACCTACCGGGTGGTTCGCTTCCTGGCCAGTCAGTTGCCCTCTGGCGCGAAAGACGGCTGTAAGTTTTATCTGAACTCACCCAAGCATGTCATCGCCTCCCGCTTGTCGGTCAAACCCGAGACCTTCTCGCGCTTAATGTCGACCCTGGCCCAAAAGGGGGTTATCGAAGTTAAGGGGCGTGAAATCACCATCCTTAGCCTCGAACAGTTGCATCAGTTCGAGTAAACGAATGCTTATACGATGGTTGACTTTAAACCGTCGGCGGCAGCTGGGCTGTTTTTTGGCCGCGCTGTGGTTGACGGTTTCTGCGCAGGCTCACCATGAACAAACGGAGCCCTCTGACGGCACCGTTAACAGCTTTATCCCCATTAAACCGCCGCTGACGATCAACTCGGTAGCTTTCGTCCGCGGCAAATCTGAGGCGGTTAGCTTGGATCAGTTTAAGGGTAAGCTGATCCTGCTGAACTTCTGGGCCACCTGGTGTCCGCCCTGTCTGCGTGAACTACCGTCGCTGGACCGACTCCAGCAGCGGCTGGGTTCCGAACGCTTCGAAGTGGTGGCCGTGGCGCTGGATCGTAGCGGCTACGAAGGGGCCAAGGCCTACTATAAGCGTTTGGGGGTAGAGCATCTGGAGCTCTATACCGGTTCCAAATTGGCGTTCAGTTACGAGTTTCCGGTCGACGTGTTTCCGTCCAGTTTCTTTATCGGTGCAGACGGCAGGGTGCTCAGCTTTCTACGCAGCTATGTCGAATGGGATGATCCGGCTGCCGATCATATGATCCGGGAATACCTTGCAAACAGTAGCTTGGGTACCGCAAAGGCGGAAAACCCGGTTGCGCCCTCCGAATGAATCGGGGATAATCGCGCCCCTGTTGCCGATCTTCATCTTCTATTGTTGAAAATCGCCGTTATGGTGGCCCCATTGGTCCCCCCGCAACGATAAGCCGTGAACCTGGTCAGGCCCGGAAGGGAGCAGCCACAGCGGTGGATTTGTGTGCCGGGGTGTGGCTGGTGGGGCCGCCTCCATTTTGGGCGATCGCTCAATCTTCTCTGCTGTGTTTTGATGCCAATCGCATCGGCGCTATCTCCTCTCTGCGGTTCCGAATCCAAGCCGGCTGGGCGTATACTAGCGGCTGATTAGTTGACTGATTCGTATGGGGAAACCAATGAAAATCCTTCCGCGCACCGTTCTGTTGTTATGTGCCTTGCTGAGTCTTCCGGCGCTGGCTGCGCCTAAGCCAAGCGCTCAGGATATTATGGCGATCTGCCAGAGTCAGCCGGAAAAAAGTGGTTTTTGCCTGGGTTATGTCACCGCAATTCGGGATACCCTGAAGCAGCAGATGAAAACCTCCGGCCGGACTGATTGGTGCTTTGACCGATCCTATCGTCAGCTTGGCAAGGCGGTGGTTGAAGATATCGTGGCTAACCCAAATGCGGCGCCGATGCTGCTCGACGCCGTCACCGAATCGTTACAGCGACTTTATCCCTGCCAGCCTCAATAAGGCTGCTGAGAAGGGAATAGCCGGCAAAAAAAGGCAGAATCGTGGCGATGGTCTATTTTTAATGGAACTTCCAGTATCTTCGTCGTCGCTTTGCATGGATTGCAGGCAAGTGAGTTATTCCCGTGAGTCCTACGATGGCTAACAAGCAATACCGAGCCGGTACGCTCCGAGCTATCGCTTTGCTGCTCTTCGCATTGTTGGCGGCTGTCTCGAAAGCCGACAATCATCAGCTCGTTACCGGGGAGTTTCCGCCCTTTACCGGTAAGGACCTGCCTGCCGGAGGCCTGGCCACCGATATTATCACGCTAGCATTCACTGCGATGGGGGAGAACGTAGAGGTCAGTTACCTCCCCTGGAAGCGGGGTTATGAAACTACCTTGCGAGGACGTTTCTTAGGCACCTTTGCGTACTCGAAGAACGAGGAGCGCGAGAAGACATGGCTGTTTTCGAAGCCGCTTTATAACCTGGAAGAGGTCTTTATCGGGCTGTCGGGTTCGCCGTTGAAATATGAGTCGGACGCTGACCTGAAAGGGCTGCGGATCTGCAAGCCGCTCGGGTACAACCTGTTTGGCCTGAAGAAACTGCACCAACAGGGCGATATTGCGCTTGTGCATCCCAGCGATATGGAAGGCTGTTTTCGGTTGTTGAGCAAAAAGCGGGTCGACCTGGTGATGACCAACAAGACCACCGCCGAGACCCTCAAACGCAGACAGATAGACGGCAAACTGGCATTTCAGGTACTGTCGAAACCCTTTGTCCGAATCGGTCACCACCTGATCATTCCCAAAACTCACCCCAACGCTCAAGCCCTGATGAACCGGTTTGATGCCAGCCTTGCGGATCTCCAGGCCAGCGGCCAAGTTGAACACCTGGTGGCACAACATGTCAGCCCCGGCAGTACGCTAACCCCTTGAGCCGTTGTTAAGCCGTAGATGGGGAGAGATGTGAAGCGCCAGCTGATTGTCGAGATAACCAACGTCAGTGCCTACCGGGAGGATCTGCAGGTCTTCGACGACCTGTCCTTCTGTTTGCAGCCACAGCAGCGGGTGGCGATTCTCGGCCCCAACGGTTCGGGTAAGAGCAGCCTGCTGAAGCTGATCTCCCGTGAGATCTATCCGGTGGTCCGCCCGAACAGTTATGTCAGGCTCTATGGCTCCGAAACGGTCAACCTGTGGGAGCTTCGCCGCAAGATCGGCTTGGTTTCCCACGACCTTCAGACTGGCTATACGCCTTACTCCACCGGGCTGGAGGTGGTGGTGTCCGGCTTTTTCGGCGCTATCGGCGCCCACACCCATCTGCAGCCGTCACCACAGCAGCTCGATGAAGCCCGGGCCGCGATTGCTTCGCTCGGGGTGAGCGAGCTGGAAGAGCGGATGTATCAGCGGATGTCCACCGGTCAGCAGCGCCGATTTCTGTTGGCGCGTGCGCTGATCCATCAGCCGGAGCTGTTGATCATGGACGAACCCACCGCCGGGCTCGATATCGGTGCGGCGTTTCAGCTGCTCACGACCCTTAGGCAGTTATGCCGAGCGGAGCGTTCGCTGTTGCTGGCCACCCACCATGTAGAGGAGATTATTCCCGAGATCGAGCGGGTGGTGCTGATCTCGAACGGTAAGATCCTGGCCGACGGACCCAAGGCCGAGGTGCTGAACAGCGACAACCTCAGCCGCCTGTATGGGCTGGAGCTTCGATTGCAGCAAAGTCGGGGCTGGTATCGACTCAGTTGGTAGGCGCCGAGTCTGCTGTAGGGGCCTAGGGCCGGCACTGCAGTACGATGCCAATCTCAAAGCTGGCGACACGGGCACCTTGCTGATCCAGCACCCACATCTGGTATTCGACCATTCCGTGCTTGGCGTTGGTCGGCATGCGGTAGCAGCGTTGAATCTTTATCCGGGCGCTGAGCGACTGATCCGGCCAAACCGGCCGACGAAGCTTCAGGTTGTTCATGCTGGCGCCGGCGACGATGGCGGTTTTGCTGAACAGCTGTTCGATCTGTAACTTTTGGGCCACCGCAATGGTTTGGATGCCACTGGCGCACAGGCCGCCCAGCGGGGTCTGTTTCGCCCCCGCTTCATCGGTATGGATAGTGAGCGGATCGTAGTGGCGACCGAACTCCAGGATCTCCTGCTTGGAGAGGTAGTAACGGCCCAACTGATAGCACTGCCCCGGGGCAAAATCATCCCAGTACCAGAGTCGGGCGCCGTCGGGCAGGGGGCAGAATTCAGTGCTCATGTAGGTCGATCGCTGTCAGCAACTCAGCGCTGATTCCACTGGATGCACTCCTCCAGCGTGACGCCTTGACCGCCGAAGATATCCAGCGCACTGCCGATGGTCAGATCGACTCGACCGTTGGAGAGCTGCTCGACCTGCTTCAGGTCTTCCAGCGAGCGCGCGCCACCGGCGTAGGTGATCGGAATCCGTGCATGGGCACCGAGCAGGCTGACCAGCGCTTCGTCGATACCGCCCTGCAGTCCTTCGACATCGGCGGCATGGATCAGGAATTCATCGCAGTGGCTCTCCAGCTCGGCCAAAGTCTCGGGGGTGATGGCCAGCTCGGTCACCGTCTGCCAGCGATCGGTGGCGATATGCCAGCCGTCGTCGGTTTTACGGCAGCTCAGATCCAGAACCAGCCGCTCGCGACCGACTTCGGCCTTGATCTTCTCCAACCGTTCCCAACTGAACTGGCCGCCTTCGAACAGGTAGGAGGTGACGATCAGGTGGGAGGCGCCGGCTTCGAGAAACTCGGCCGCATTATCGGCATTGACGCCACCGCCAAACTGCAACCCCTGGGGCCAGGCCTGCAGCGCCTTGATCGCCTGCTCCTTGTTGCCCGGACCGAGGGCGATCACATGGCCGCCGGTCAGGTTGTGGCGGCGGTAAAGTTCGGCGTAGTAGCCTGAATCCTGACTGCTGACAAAATTGGTCGCGGCGCCCTGGTCATTCAGGCTGCCACCGACAATCTGTTTGACCTGGCCCTGATGCAGGTCGATACAGGGGCGGAACTGGGTCAAGCTGAAGTCCTCGAAGAGTGGATAGGGGCCGGATTATAGCGTACCCGCTTGAGTCGACGAAGCTTGTGATGATGGCTACGACTCGCCCTCGGTCAAAATAGCATTGATAGTCGCGCAGGACTGGCGCAGGGCTTTCCAGGGGCGATACTCCGGCGAATCATACCAGGCCCTGAACTGTTCGATGCTGGGGAACTCGTGGACCACCATCAGGTTGCTGGGCATCTCTCCCTCCAGTACTTCGCCCCGATAGCCCTTGACCAGAAAACGGCCGCCGTACTGCTCGACGGTCGGAAGGTGGCCGACCACATAGTCATTGAACTTCTGCTGATCGTGGATGGCGGTGATATTGACGATATTGTAGGCCTTGCTCATCGCGGGGCTCCCGAAGGTGGATTTGGCTCGGCTCGGCGTCGCGGGGGTCGCAAGAGTATAGTCAGGAAAGCCGATACAGACTCGGCAGGCTGGATGCTTCAACGTTCCGGGGTGGGCGTGACCCTAAGGCGTTTGTTCGCGGGTTGCGATTTGGATGAAGGCGAGAGTCGCCGGGGTCGCTCTACGGCTGTCGAGCAGCGCCAGGCCGACTCGTCGATGGCGATTGGGCGATAGCGGCCTGATCGCCAGTCCCGGCATCGTTACCATCGACGGAATGGCGGATTCGGCGACGATAGCGACTCCTTCGCCCCGGGACACCAGCGTCATGGTGCTCAATACCTGCGAGGTCCGCGAGCTGATGCTCGGCACCAGATCGGCATCGTTGAAAAGTCGCTCGATCAACGGGCTCGATCCGGCTTCAGTCATAATGAAGCGCTGTCCGCATAACCGTTCCAAGTTGATCTGGTCGCATCGGGCTAGCTCGCTGTCGGTCGGTACCAGCGCCACCAGTTGATCCTCCAGCAGTGGATAGGTCTCGAACCGCTCATCGTCCAGTACCACGAACCCCAGATCAACCTGACGTTGCTGTATCCAGTGAACCACGTCGGCATCGCTGCCTTCTTGGATATGGACTTCGATATTGGGGTAGTCGCGGTGAAAGGCTTCCAAGATAGGTGGCAGCAATACCAGCGTGGAGGTGGGACCAAAGGAGCCGATTCGCAGGCTTCCCTGACGCAGGCCGAGGTAGTCAGCCGCCTCCTGCTGGATCGTTTGCGTCAGTCCCAGAATCTCCCGGGCACGGGGCAGCAGTCGGGCGCCGATGTCGGTTAACTCGATCTGGGATGAGGTGCGATCGAACAGACCCACCCCGAGGTCAGACTCCAGGCTCTTGAGAGCGTGGGATACGGCGGACTGACTGATCCCCAGGCGTTGGCCCACCCGGGTGAAGCCGCGCAGCTCGGCCAGCAGCGAGAACACTTCCAGTTGTACCCGTGTTATGAGCTATTCCTTGTTTGTCTATGAGTCAGCATAAGTGAAACCATATCAATTATCTCAATCAAGTCGAATAGCTTGTCGATGCCTAACGACCGATTTTTCAAAGCCGTGATCCGTCCATCTATCCATCTACGACTGATTATGATGGCGATGCTGTGGGCCGGGACCTTCGTGGCCGGTCGTATTCTGACTGCCAGTGTGGAGCCGCTTCCGGGCGCAACCGCACGGTTTGGTATTGCGCTGCTGTTGCTGTTGTTGCTCAGTTGGAAACGGGAGGGGGGCCTACCGCGACTCAGCCCCGGGCAACTGCTCAGTACCCTGGCGCTGGGTGCGACCGGGGTGTTTCTGTATAACCTGTTTTTTCTGCAGGCGCTGGCCCAGCTGCCGGCTTCACGTACCGCGATCTTTGTGGCCCTGAACCCCATTGTGGTGGCACTGGTGATGGCGATCGGGTTTGGTGAGCGGATGTCGCCGCTCAAATGGCTGGGCTTTGTCGTGGCGTTGCTGGGGGTGGCGCTAGTGATCAGTCGAGGTGAGTTAAGCCTGCTGATCAACGATCTGGGGAACGGCTTCGGGGCTGGCGAGTTGTCGATCATCACCGCGGTCCTGAGCTGGGCCGCCTACACGGTGATCGGTAAGCAGGCACTACGTGGTCTGTCAGCACTGGTGGCAACGACCTACGCCTCGTTGTGGGGATTCCTGCTGTTGCTGGTGAGTTGTTTGATCAATCCCTCGGCGAGCCTGGTGGCTGATCTCAACGCAGAGGCGATCACCGCGATCCTCTATCTGGCGCTGGGCGGCACCGTGATTCCGTTCCTGTGGTTCTATCAGGGGGTGAACCAGTTGGGGCCGGCGCGAACGGCACTCTATACCAACCTGGTGCCGGTGTTCGGGGTACTGTTCGGGATCCTGTTGTTGGATGAGCCGGTGGTGTTGCCGGTGTTGATCGGCGGTGGTCTGGTGCTCACGGGGGTGGCAATGGCGAACTTTCGCGCTAACCAAGTTGATCAACCCAGTCACCAAAATCTATCCAGTGAGGCATCTATCGGCGACCTTCGAGTGCGTTGACGATCAAGGCATTGGCCATGGCGACTTCCAAAAGCGTTATGCCCTCGGCTGCAGGATTAATCCAGCGGCAGCAGACTACTGTTTTTGATCTCTTTGACCGACACGCTGGAGTGAAGCGCGCTGACACCCTGAACTCGGCGCAACTGATGGATGCGCTCATAGTACTCATCCAGATCCCGGGCGACGACCTGGACCAGAAAGTCGAAGGTGCCGGTGACGCAGTGACATAAAGGGATCCAGTCGGTCTGGGCGACGAACTGCTCGAATAGATCGGTATTCTCTTCCTCGTGGCTGCTGAGGGTAATCTGGGTAAAACCGACCACGTTGAAGCCAAGTTTTTTGCGATTCAGCACTGCTCGATACTGATCGATGTAGCCTTCGTCTTCGAGCTTTTTCCAACGTCGCCAGCAAGGGGTTTCGCTTAGGTTGACCTTCTCGGCGAGCTTGCTGTTGCTGATCCGGCCGTCCGATTGGATATGCTTCAACAGGGAAAGGTCTGTGTTATCAAACTGTGGTTTGGTGGTTTCTTTCTTCATGTGGCTTGTATGGGAAAAATTCTGCTCAAATTTGTTTGTAGCTTAATGGATAAAGCAATTTAATTCCTGCCTGGTTCCATAAACTACTTCGTCATCGTGATGCATTTGCAGTGGCGGAGGAGTGGAAATGTTGAGTGTTCATGGGGCGATAGCGTTGTTCTTTTTCTCGCTGTCGATGTCGATCACGCCTGGAGCCGGTAATCTGACGTTGCTGGGTATTTCGAATCGTTACGGTTTTGCCGCCGCGCTGCCTTTTGTCGCCGGCACCGCCGCCGGGGTACTGGTGGTGTTTGTCGGCGCCTGTGCCGGGCTGGTGAGTTTGTTTGATCGTTATCCGGAGTTATACCAGCTGCTGAAATTTGCCGGTGCTTTCTATCTGCTCTATCTGGCCTGGGGCATCGCGTTTGCACGGGTTGAGACCGAAGCCGAGGCATCTCAACCCTCAGGGTTTGTCAGTGGCGCCCTGGTACAGCTGCTGAACCCCAAGGCCTGGATTGCTGCGATGACGGTATTGTCCCAGTTTGCCGATCCGGCCGAGCGTTTTTCGATCCAGGTCGGTCTGATCATCGGGTTGTTTTTGCTGGTGATGACCGGCTGTACGCTGTCCTGGGCCTACTTCGGGGCGATCTTGAACCGACTGCTCAGTTCGCCCCAGCAGATGCTATGGATCAACCGGGGACTGGGGCTGACGTTGGCGATGACGGTGGTTTATATGTTGGTGCAGACCGGCTGAGGGCTTGAGATCGCAACACTACTCTCATCTTCCATCGTTAGTCTGGCCAGGCCCCTGCTGCATGGTGAAGCGCTTCTATCAGAGCATTAATCACTCAGCGGTGTGCAGTCCGGTTTGCCTTGGCCACTGACGCCACTGATCAAACAGCGTTTGACCTTGCCGGTCCGGGTATCGAGGATCCAGATCGCGGTACCTTCGTCGTCGGCTCTGACTGCTTGCCAGCGGTTGTTATCGCTATCCTTGGCATTGGCCGCGGGGGAGCATAGCAGCAGGGCTAGCAGGAATGGGAGTAGGGGTTTCATGGTCTGGCTCCGGTGTTTTGTGGTGATCCATTGAGCCTGAAGTGTAGTTGCGGACCGGCGATCAGTAGCGAGAAGTTAAGACCATAGCTCGCTTACCGGGGTTTCCGGGGTGAAACGGTCGGCTACCTGGGCCTGCAGCAGTTCGGCGCAGGCCAGCGCATCGGTTAGGGCGTGATGGGGGCGATAGAAGGGCAGCCGGTAGCGGGAGCGGCTCTCCGCCAGGGCGATGGAGACCTGCTGGCGTTTGAACAGCTGGCTCCAGATCGACAACGGGCGATGCAGGCGGGCTTCCAGCTCCAATGTATCGATCACCGGAAAGCGGATCCCTTCGCCGATCCGCAAGCGCAGCGCGGCATCCAGGAATTTGCGCTCGATCTCGCTGCAATGGACCACCAGGATTCGACCGGTCAGGGCCTCGAGTAGGGGGGCGATAATGCTGCTCAGGTCGTCGGCATCGGCAACTTCGGAATGGGTAATCCCATGGATGACCACGGAGCTGGAAGAAAGGGGAGCGCGGGGGCGAAGGATCCATTCACGGGCATCGGCGCAGCGGATTCTTGCCAGGGATAGCGGCACCAGACCAATACTGACGATACCGTCATGCTCCGGATCCAGCCCGGTGGTTTCGAAATCCATCGCCACCAGCGGGGCCTGGCTGATCGGGGTATCAGCGGCGACCATGCCCGCCCGATAGTAGCTTTGAAGACGCGGATCCCTGGCCTGCTGAGCCAGCCGTTGAAACTCAGCCGCCCAGTTTTGGACTGCCTGATCCGGTCGGAAATCGCTGTCGAGGTGATCGGGTTTGAGATAAAACATCTTCGTTTGACCGGGTTAGCGACCGGGGGTGTAGCGAAATCGTAGGTACTTCTGTGCATCGCTGAGCAACTGGAAGGCATCCTTGAGATGCTTGCGCTCAAACTCCGACAGGTTCTCCGGTTCGATGTTGTTATCCGGCTCGCGCTCGTCGTCCAGATCCAGCGCCTGATGGCGTATTCGAACCAGAGAGATGAACTCTAGCGCATCGCGAAGATCCTGGCCCCGCCCACGCGGCAGGATATCGGCGGCGATAATGTCGTCCAGGCGTTCAAACGAGTTCAGCGCTTCGGAACCCACCGCCAGAGCATGGACACGGATCAGGTCGACCAGCGGTGCGGTACCCCGACGCTTGATATTGATCGAGTTGCCGTGACGCCCGTCGGTCTCCATCACAAAGTCTTTGAAGAACCCCAGCGGCGGCGTGCGTAGCAGGGCGTTACGAGCCATGGAGGCCAGAAACCTCGGGCTGCGCCGGGCTTTGTCCAGGATCCGGCGGTATAGCTGATCGGCCCAGCTCACCTCGCCCCAGACACCTTTGATATCGAAAAAGATCGAGCTGGTGAGCAGGGTTTCGGGGGTGGGCTGCTCGATCCACTGATCAAAATAGCGCTGCCATACCCGCCGTGGCTGTCGCCAACGGGGATTGGTGGCCATCACATCGCCACCGCAATAGCTATACCCACAGG
Organism: Motiliproteus sp.; assembly: GCF_965230735.1. GTDB lineage: Bacteria > Pseudomonadota > Gammaproteobacteria > Pseudomonadales > Balneatricaceae > Motiliproteus. Next base: position 3,795,227 of record NZ_OZ246016.1, on the reverse strand, counting down.
CGTTCAGTCCATCGCAGACAAACTTGGCCAGGGCTTCGAAGTAGTCGCCATGTTGCGCTTCGTCATAGCTGTCGTCCAAGATCAGGGCATTGTCCTGGTCACTGGCCAGGGCTTGCTCATCACGGGCCATCGAGCCCAGAGCGACGAAGCAGTAGGGGACCGGTGGCGGTCCCAGACTCTCCTCGGCCAGCTCCAGCAACCGTTGTTTGAAGCTGCGGCCGATCACCGCCATCGCGCTGCCGATCATCCGCGAATTGGCATCCTCGGTGACCATCCGTCGAAAACAGGCGGCGGCATCGGCAGACAATGCGCTCAACGTCCCAACCTCCATCTGGCGATGGATGCTGCTGACCACGAACAGGCTGTTCTGGGATTCGTAGCGGATGATATCGGTCAGATCCACCATCCCCAACGGTACCCCGCGGCGCATCACCGGCAGGTGGTGAACGTTGTGCTGAAGCATTACCAGCATCGCTTCGAACACCAGTTGGTTTGACTCGACACTGTAGAGTGCCGGGGACATGATCTGGGCTACCGGGGTGCTGTAGTCGCGCCCTTCGGCGACCAGTCGGTCGCGCAGATCCCGGTCGGTGATGATCCCCACCACGGTTGGCGGCTCATGGGTGATCGCTTCGGCCTCAGCCTGGCCGGTGTCGGTGACCAACAGCGCGGCCATGCCGGTCTCCACCATCTTCTGGGCTGCTTCCTGGGCGCTGGCGAAAGCCGAGACGGTAACCGGTTCGCGCATTACCAGATCGCGCACCGGGGCGTTCATCAGGTCGTTGGCGTCTTCACGCTGTGACACTGCCTGACGCAATCGGGTTCGATCTTCGACCTCGACGTAGTCGGCGAACTCTTCATTGGCCTCGAACAGCTCGTTGAAGATCGGCCCCGGCAGCAGATAGACCAGGCTGTCTTCCAGCGCCCGGGCCGGGAAACGGACCATCCCGTTGCGTAACAGCCCGAATTCGCCAAAGATGCCGCCTTCGCTGAGTCGGTTGTAAAGGCTGCCATTGCGGCGAAACACCTCCACCGCGCCGCTACGAATGACATGCAGGGCATCGACCTGACCACCAAGACTGAGTATTTCGCTTCCCGCCTTGAAGTAGGCTACTTCGATCTGGCTGGCTGCATGCTGCAACTCCTCGTCAGACAACGATGAAAAGGGCATGTGCTCACGCAGAAATTGGGCGATTTCAGGGTTTTCGGGAAGCGACATCCGCCGATCTCCAAAACTGCGCCGGCCTGACCGGCGCTAGAATGATGGTTGTATCTTCAGTCAGCCCGAGGCTCGGACGCCAGCCCCTTAACCACTGCGATACAGGCGACCAGCAGCACCACGGTGAACGGGAAGCCGGTCGACACCGACATCGCCTGCAGGGCTACCAGGCCCCCACCGAGGATCAGCGCGATCGCAATCAGGCCTTCGAAGCTGCACCAGAACACCCGTTGCGGCGTCGGGGCATCGACCTTGCCGCCGGCGGCGATCACATCAATGACAAGCGAGCCGGAGTCGGATGAGGTGATAAAGAACACCACCACCAGAATAATGGCGATAAAGGAGGTGATCTTAGCCAGCGGCAGCACATCCAACATGGTAAACAGCTGCAGCGGCAGGGCCGCCTGGGTGACCGCCTGGTAGCCGTCGTTGACTACTTGGTTGATGGCAGTGCCACCGAACACGCTCATCCAGAGCACGCAGGCTGCGGAGGGAATCAGCAGAACCGAGACGATAAACTCTCGGACGCTGCGGCCCCGGGATACCCGCGCGATAAACATACCGACAAAGGGTGACCAGGAGATCCACCAGGCCCAGTAGAACGCAGTCCAGCCCTGGGAGAAGTTAACGTCTTCCCGACCCACCGGGTTGGACAGTGCCGGCAGGTATTCCAGATAGGCCCCCAGATTGCTGAAGACACCGCTGAGAATAGCCAGGGTCGGTCCCACGGCAATCACAAACAACAGTAGCATCAGGGCCAGCACCATATTGATCTCGGACAGGCGTTTGACGCCGGCGTCCAGGCCGGCGACAACCGAAACCAGCGCGATCAGGGTGATTGCGATCACCAGAATGATCTGGGTGGTGTTGCCTTCGGGAATGCCGAACAGGTAGTTCAATCCCGACGAGGCTTGAGCCGCACCGAAGCCCAGCGAGGTCGCCAGACCAAACAGGGTCGCCAGCACCGCCAGGATATCGATGATATGGCCCGGCCAGCCCCAGACCCGCTCACCCAGCAGCGGGTAAAACACCGAGCGCATGGTCAGCGGCAGTCCTTTGTTGAAGGAGAACAGGGCCAGGCCCAGTGCCAGCACGGCGTAGATCGCCCAGGGGTGCAATCCCCAGTGGTAAATGGTGGCAGCCATGCCCAGACGGGCCGCTTCTTCGGTGTTGCCGGCCGCCGCGCCCAGGGGCGCCCAGTCGGTGCGCACACCGTTCTCGATACTGGTGCCGCCTAGGGAACTGCTGAAGTGGGATAGCGGCTCGGATACCCCGAAGAACATCAGGCCGATCCCCATTCCGGCGGCGAACAGCATCGAGAACCAGCCCAGATAGCTGTAATCCGGGGTCGCCTCGGTGCCGCCCAGTCGAACCTTACCCAGTGGTGAGAAGGCCAGGCCCAGGCAGACCAGCACGAAAATATTGCCGGAGCTGATAAAGAACCAGTCCAGATTAGAGGTCAGCCAGCCCCGCAGTCCGCTGAACATCGGCTCGACCTGGCTCTGAAACGCCAGGGTGAGAACCACAAACGCGATCACCAGCAGGGCAGAAATAGCAAAAACCCGGTTGTGGATATCCAGTCCAAGCGGGCCGACGTTGACCACGACGTTGTCCTGTCCGACTTGATAATCCGTATCGATGGGATTGACCTTCCCATCTGGAGCCATCAGCTCCTTTGCATCACTCATGTTGCCTCCCAGGGCATTGATGTCATCTAAAAATCTGAAAACGACCCTGGTTGGTTATACAAGGGCTGGGCTTTCGGTTTGGTCCGAATTGACAGTGGCTGCTATGCAACAGCCAAGGGGCTGCTATGCAACAGCCAAGGGGCTGCTATGCAACAGCCAAGGGGCTGCTGATAACAGACGATTGAAAACGAACCCAGCGGAAAGCCTTGCCCCGCCCGGGCCGGTACCCAACAAGCTTAACATGCCTGCCGACTAGCTTCCCCCACAAAGCAGAAATTACAGGGACATCGAATCCCACATTCTTTATCAGTTTTTATGGTATGTTCAGCGTTTTGCTGTGAAGAGACAGGGCTGAATCTGCCGTCAGACGCTCTTTTTATCGACGCAGGTTCCCTCGCCCAGGGATTAACGTATGGAAGCATTTCATTGGGATACCCATTTTGAAACGGGGTTGGATAGCGTCGATGATCAGCATCGCCACCTCGTAGACAGCATCAATCTATTTGGAGAAAAAATTTCAGCCAATCAGCTCAGCGAACAGGATCTGGGCGAGTTGTTGGGTGGCCTGAAAGATTACGCGCTCTTCCACTTTGAAGAGGAAGAGCGCTTTATGATCGACTCGGGACTTGATCAGCGCCATCTGGATCATCACTTCAAGGCCCATCGAATGTTTCTGGATGATGTGCAGCGTCTATCCAACTCCGATCCAAACAGTTCACCCCAAAGTTCCAGAGACCTGTTGGCCTTCCTGTCCCATTGGCTGGCCTTCCATATCCTTGGTGAAGATCAGTTTATGGCTCGCCAGATCCGCTATATCAATCAAGGGATGACACCGGCCCAGGCATTTGAGAAGGGTATTCTGCAGTCCCATGAAGCACTGGGGCCGCTGTTGGAAGCGCTGAATGGTTTGTTTGAGCAGGTATCACGCAGAAACGAAGAGCTGCAGCACCTTAACAACAACCTGGAAAAGCTGGTACAGCAGCGGACCATGGAACTCCAACACGCCGTCAAAGAGTTGGAGGAGCTGGCCTTGACCGATGTGTTGACCGGTCTGCCCAATCGTCGGCATGCGATGCGGATGTTGTCGATTCTCTGGGACGAAGCGATCGCAGCAGCAAAGCCGCTGAGCTGCATGATGATCGATGCCGACCATTTCAAAGAGATCAACGACGGTTATGGTCATGATTGTGGCGATAGGGTTCTCAAGGAGCTGGCGATCATGCTGAAAAACTCGGTTCGAACCGACGACGTCGTCGCCCGCCTGGGGGGGGACGAGTTTTTTATTATCTGCCCGAATACCGGTGTCGAAGGTGCCGCCATCGTTGCCGAACAGCTGTTGGGAGCGGTCAATGGCCTGACTGTGACCACCGGTGAAGGGGAGTGGCAAGGCAGTATCAGTGTCGGCGTCGCAGTGCGAGATCGCAGCATGGACAACTACGATGCCTTTATCAAAGCGGCCGATGAAGGCGTTTATCGTGCTAAAAGGGACGGCAAGAACTGCATTCGCTACCAGTCCTGATCCCGTTATCGTATGAGTGTTCCAGCGAGCCCTGAATCGGTTGATTCGGGGCTTTTTGTTGCGTGCTGGGATCGGTAGAGAATCTTAGTCCAGCGCATTCAAATCGAGCTGATAACCGGCGCTGTAGACCGAGCGAATCAGCGATGGGCGTCCGCCTTCGTCGGCCAGTTTGGCCCGGAGCTTACGGATATGGCTGTCGATGGTTCGATCGCTGACGATCCGTGAGTCGGGGTAGATCCGGTTCATTAATTGTTCTCGGGTCAGGATCTGGCCGGGACGCTGCAGCAACGCCTGCAACAGTCGGAATTCTATGACGGTCAGCAATACCTCCCGATCGTGGAGCTTAGCGCAGCAGCGCCCTTCATCCAGTTGCAACGGCAGTTTGCTGTTGGTTCCGGTGCTGTCGGTTTCGGCACCGGCCTCCGATGAGGGTTCCGCCATCTTGCCGGGCTGGCGTCGCAACACCGCTTTGACCCGGGCGACCACTTCGCGAAAGCTGTAGGGCTTGCAGATGTAATCGTCGGCGCCGGATTCCAGTCCTAGCAGCCGGTCGATCTCTTCGGTTCGCGCGGTGGCCATCAATACCGGCACAGCGGTGAAGGTTCGCATCTCCTGCAGCAGCGAGAGTCCGTCGCGTTCAGGCAGCATCTGGTCCAGCAGAATCAGGTCGGGCCGATGCGCTTTGACCCAGTCGATTACGCCGCTGCCGCTGAACAGGCAATGCACCTGATAGCCTTCGCGGTGCAGGTAGTCACGAAGCAGCTCGGCGACCCGCTGCTCGTCTTCGACTACCAAAATCTGTTTAGCGTGCATCGGTGACGTCTCCCGGTAATTCGATCTCGATTCTCAGGCCTCCAAGTTCACTATGATGGGCCTCGATCCGACCCTGGTGGGCTTGAATAATATTGCGGCAGATCGCCAGGCCGATACCAAAGCCCCCCAGGCTTCGATTGCGCGACCGTTCGACCCGGTAGAGGCGGTCAAACAGGCGCGGCAAATCGCCGTCGCCGACACCGGGGCCGGAGTCCTCGACGCACAGTTGAATCCTGGAGTTGGTTCGTTTAAGGCTGATCTTCAGTTCGCCGGGCTGATCGGTGTAGCGCAGTGAATTGGTCAGCAGGTTATCGATTACCTGGGTCAACCGCTTCTGGTCGGCGATAATCTCAATGTCCGCCTCAAGTTCACAGCTCAGTTTGAGTTGTTGAGCCGCCAGCTGAGTTTCGAACTTGCCCAGGCATTGGCGCAGCAGTTGGTCGATCCGGCAGGGGGCGGTTTCCAGCTGCAGCGCGTCCGGTTCGGATTGCCACAGGGCTTTGAGATCGTCGACCAGGTGGTTGAGTCGGTCGATATCCTGGCTCAGCAATTCCAGCGTGGCGGGAGTCATCTCCCGCAGACCATCCTGCACCGCCTCGATCTCGCCGCGCATCAGGGTCAGCGGTGTCTTCAGTTCGTGGGAGATATCCTCAACCCATTTGCGGCGGGCCTGCTCGTTTTGCTCCAGGGTTGTAGCGAGCTGATTGAAGTCGCGACTCAGATCGCCCAGTTCGTCCTTGCTGGTGACGTCGATTCGCGTGCGGTAGTGGCCCTGGGTCAGGGCTCGGGTGCCTCGGATCAGCGGTCGAATCGCGCGCTGGAAATGTTGCGCCGAAATCAGTGCCGCCAGCATCGACACCAATACCATGATCACGGCGATGATCCAGAACTCGCGGGTCTGGGCCTCGATAAAGGTGACGGTGCCGTCGCCGAACTCGTCTTCTCGGATACCCAACCATCCCAGGGGCTGACCATCCTGTTCGATCGGCTGCAGCCTGGCCGGCGCCTGCGGGTCATAGTCGCCGTAAAGCGGCTGGCGGTCGGGGTCGAGAATAAAGATCAGCGGGACGAAACCGTACTCCAGCTCCGCCAGCTCCTCCTCCGGGATCTCATCGAGTAACTCGGCTTCGGATTCCCCCTCCCACAACAAACCTTCTAAGGCTGCTGCCAGCACCGGGTCCTGTTCCAGAAACTCGAAGCTGCCGTGACGCTGGTGGAGTTGTGCCAGCCGTCGGCTAAGCTTCTCCATCCGTTGGGCGTTGACCTCGCTGAGGTAATCGCTGACCCCCACTTCAAACGACGATAGGGTGAAAAACAGCATGCTCAGGATCAGCGCGACACTGGTGGTGACCAGGATCAGAAACAGCTTCAGGCGTAGGGTCAGTTGCACGTTGTTGCTCATCAAAAAGGGTGTGCGGTGCGCTGGTGGCACGGCACATCCCTTGGCTGCCGGGGTTTATTCAAACTCGATTGAGCTCATCTCATACTCTTCATCGAGGTTCAGGTAGTCATCCAGGGTTCGCTGGACCAGCTCCGATCGCATCGCCTGACGCGACTCCTGCCAGCGCTCCAGCGAGGCCAGTTGGGTAGGGCTGAGGGTTTGACTACCTGGCAGGATCTCATGCTCAAGCAATTGGGTCTCCAGATCAACCAACTGTTCGGCAACCTGTTTGAGCGCCTGATATTCGGCCACGGCCGGTGCGGTTAGCCGGTGTTGGGCCTCGAGGTATTCCATCGCCAACTGATCGGCTTCCAGGCTGAGCAGATCGTACTCCAGCGACAGTTCAGCCAGCTCGGTGCCCCGTTGAATCTGGGCCAGCTGATAATCTTCGACGAGGTCGTACAGCTCCCAGATCACCTCGTTGTACAGTTGCGGATCTTCTCGCTTGAGCTGATCCAGTTCGGCGCGCATCGGCAGACGATCACCGATAACCTCCATCACGGTCGATTGGGCCAGCGGAAACTGGGAGGTGATTGGTGTTGCCGCCTGGGCCTGGCTGAAACTGAGACCGAGACTTCCGACCAGCAGCAGTGCGGCGCCGACGGCTTTGAGCCATTTAGCCGATTTGATGGGCTGAGTCAGTTTGGTGACTAGGATCGTTTTCATGCTGTTCTCCTTCAGAACAAGGTTGTTGAGGAGAACTATCGCCAAGCTTTGTGCAATAAAGATGCGCAGAATGTGCAAAGTTTGTGCAAATACGTGAGGACGGTTGGGGAGTAGGGGGAAGTCGTTGCTTCGGTATCCGCGCTTCCGCTAGGCTAGCGGCCTTTACTGCGCGGCAAAGAGACCGGCGCTTACCGTTTTATCGTTAGGGTTGTTGTTATGCTCCATCAACGTATCGCCAGCGAACTGCAGGTCAAACCTTCCCAGGTGGAGGCCGCCGTCAAACTGCTGGATGAGGGCGCCACGGTGCCCTTTATCGCCCGTTATCGTAAAGAGGTAACGGGGGCGCTGGATGATTCTCAGCTACGCCAGTTGCAGGAGCGATTGACCTACCTGCGGGAGCTGGATGATCGCCGCGAGGTGATTCTTCGCAGCATCGAAGAGCAAGGGTTGCTGAGCGGTGCATTGCGTGCGCAGTTGATGGATGCCGACAGCAAGGTGCGTCTTGAAGATCTGTACCTGCCATACCGACCCAAGCGTCGGACCAAGGCCCAGATGGCGCGCGAAGCCGGGATCGAACCGCTGCTCGAGCAACTACTCCAAGGCGACGGCCAAACACCGGAGCAGCTGGCCCAGGGCTACCGGAATGCTGATGCCGGTTATGCCGACACTGAAGCGGTGTTGGCCGGGGCGGCGGCGATACTGATCGAGCGGATCAGCGAACAGGCCGACTTGGTCAGTCGTCTGCGGGACCAGATCTGGCGCGATGCTCCTTTGCAGGTCTTGGTGATCAAGAAAAAGGCCGAAGAGGGGGCCAAGTTCCGCGATTACTTCGACCACCGCGAACCGCTCAAGCGGGTGCCATCGCACCGGGCCTTGGCGATCCTGCGCGGAGTGCAGGAAAAGGTGCTGACCGCCAAGCTTGATTTGGAAGAGCAGATCGGCCACTACGACAGCCTGGTCAGCCAGCAGGTGCGCTTTGCTGCCCAGGGCCGTTGCGGCGACTGGGTTCGACAGACGCTAGCCAAGGGACTTCGCAGCAAGCTGATCCCGCAGCTGGAGAAGGAGCTGATCGGCCGAATGCGCGAAGCGGCCGAGGAGGAAGCGATTCGGGTTTTCTCCCGCAACCTGAAACAGCTGTTGCTCAGTGCCCCGGCAGGTCGTCGCCCGACCCTGGGTCTGGATCCGGGCCTGCGTACCGGCGTCAAGGTGGCGGTGGTGGACAGCACCGGCAAACTGGTGGCCCACAGCACCATCTACCCCCATGTGCCGCGCAATGACTGGGATGGCTCGATCGAATCGCTGGCCAAACTCTGCAAGCAGCATCGGGTCGAGCTGATTAGTATCGGCAACGGCACCGGCTCCCGCGAGACCGATGCATTGGTCAGCGATCTGTTCAAACGTTACCCGGAGATCAAGGCCCAGAAGGTGATGGTGAATGAGGCCGGTGCATCGGTTTATTCCGCCTCCGAGCTGGCTGCCAACGAATTTCCGGATCTTGATGTGACGATCCGTGGCGCCGTTTCGATCGCACGACGACTTCAGGACCCGCTGGCCGAGCTGGTCAAGATCGAACCCAAGGCGATCGGGGTGGGACAGTACCAGCACGACCTGAATCAGACCAATCTGGCCTATAGCCTGGATGGAGTGGTCGAAGACTGTGTGAACCAGGTCGGCGTCGATCTGAATACTGCCTCCGAAGCGCTGTTGGCCCGGATCTCCGGTCTGAGCACCACTCTGGCCCGCAATATCGTGGCCTACCGCGATGAAAACGGTGCCTTTGCCAACCGGACCGCCTTGAAAAAGGTCGCCCGCCTAGGCCCCAAGGCGTTCGAGCAGGCCGCCGGCTTCCTGCGGATCCAAGACGGTAAACAGCCTCTGGATGGCTCAAGCGTGCATCCGGAAGCCTACGATCTGGTCAAAAAGATCGCCGCCGAAAACAACCGCACCCTGCCAAGCCTGATCGGCGATGCGGCCTTTTTGCGCAACCTTAATCCGCAGCAGTATGTTGATGACCGCTTCGGTGATTTCACCGTCCGGGATATCCTCAACGAGCTGGAAAAGCCCGGCCGCGATCCGCGGCCTGAATTTAAAACCGCGCGTTTCCAAGACGGCGTCGAAAAGCCCAGCGATCTGAAGCCGGGGATGCGTCTGGAAGGTACCGTCACCAACGTGGCCAACTTCGGCGCCTTCGTCGATATAGGCGTCCATCAGGACGGCTTGGTGCATATCTCCCAACTGGCGGATCGATTTGTCAAAGATCCGCAGGATATCGTCAAACCCGGCGATATCGTCCAGGTACGGGTGCTGGAGGTGGATCTGAAGCGGCAGCGGATCTCGCTGTCGATGAAGCGCGAAGAGACCGGGACGCATCAGCCCAAGACTAAATCTAACCGGCCCAAGACTGCTGCTAAGTCATCGGCCAAGGGAAACCAGCAACGAGCGACATCGTCCGTTGGTACCTTCGGACAGCTATTGCAGCAGGCGCAGAAGAAGACGAAGTAGTTGACGGGATGCTCAGTCTTCGACCAGGTGTCGGCGTAGTTTGAGACCGAGCAGAATGCCCAACAGCATGGTACTGATGGCCACCAATCCGGCGGGTGACAAGGCGGGAAGTGCGAGCAGCAACTGCGAGTCGTTGCCGCCGAGGGCCAGGGCGGCACCAACTCCCATCAGCACCCCGGCGACCAGGTGGGCCAACCATGCCTGAAGCTTAGGCAGTTGCAGCTGGAATTGTCGGGTCTTCCAAGCGGCGAAAACCATCCCGCCCAGCAGTGCCAACAGTAAGGCGTAGTCGGTCGGAGCAGGCCAGCGTAACTCATCCTGGTGTAGCAGGGCGGCGCTGAGGTTGCGGAGGAATCCACTGGGTGGCCAGCTGGAATTGAAGAGAAACAAAAAACCCGCCAGCAGTCCGATCCCCATCATGCTGAACCACAGTTTTCTACGGGCGTTGTGACTCCTTAAGGCCCAGACTCCTAGCCCTAAGGACAACGCGGTGTGTACGCCATAGCTGAGCGGTGAAGGCGAGCCGAGTTCGGCGGGTTCATACGGTGGTGGCCAGTGAGCCAGGGCGCACCAGCCTAAAATCCAGCCCAGCAGGGTGGCGCTCATCTGAAGTTGACCGCGGGATAATCGATTCAATGTCGAAACGCCGCAGCCCTGATTCAGAGCGCTGCCCAAACCAAACAATAAGCCACCGACGGCAATCCAGCTATCGGCGGAAACGGCCCTGAACGGTAGCGGCAGCCCCAGCGATTGGCCGACAAACACGGCGATCCAGGCCGTCGTGCCGGACAGTAGAATCGCACTCAGGAATTCGGGTTTACCCTTGATGCTCTCATGCACGCCTCTGACCATGCACAGCCCGATCGACTGGGCCAGATAACCCACCGCAGCGGCGAGGCAGAGGACACTCACGAGTAGAACCATGGCAACTGGACTCCTTGCCGGAGTAGGCGGTTTTGTGGGGCTGGTCTGATTTAGAAGAACGATGGCTTGAGACGTTACAACGGGTTTGTCCCGGTTTCGTTGAAACCTGCCTACAACGAGGGGGGATGAACCAAGGTCTTCGTGTCGTCGCTGGCCTATACTTCTAGGGCTGTTTTCACTCTATCGCGGGCATGCCCATCGGCAGCTCCGATAACCCGGGTCGTATATCGAGGCCGATCTGTCGCCCGCCTGTCATTCGTCAGGAGGTTACTATGTGCAGAGTCATCCTCACCCTGAGCCTTGCCCTGTTCCTGCAAACCGTCCACGCCGATAACCATGGTTCGATGGAAGCCAAGTCGCTCTATGACCGGCTCGGCGGGATTGCTCCGATATCCGTGGTCGTCAGTGACTTTATCGATGCGCTGGTGCCGGATACGGCGTTGAACGCCAATCCCAAAATCGATGCGGCCCGTATGGCCGTACCGCCGGAGTATCTGAAATACCATGTCACCGCGATGGTCTGCCAGGTCACCGGCGGGCCCTGCCAATACCATGGGCGTGACATGAAGTCTTCCCATGCCCATTTGGCCATCACCGAGAAGGAGTGGGATCGTATGGTGGAGATCTTTTTGCAGATCCTGAGTCGTTACGGAGTGCCGGAAAAAGAGACCCAGGAGCTGCTGGCGATCGTCGGTAGTACCAAGGGCGATATCGTGACGATGCGATAGGCGGTGGTGGCCGCATAGGTTTGAGGCTATGCGGCCATCCATACATCTCTACATAGACAGTTACGGCTTGTTGAAACTCACCTGCAGGTCGTTACCGACGATGCTGAAGGTCGGCTCAACCCCGTCGATCGAGCTTCCGGCAAACTGCTCAGCAGAGAAGCCGGACAGACCGCTGTTGGAGAGAATCGTATAGGCCTTGTTGTTGGCAAAATCCTCATCCTTGGGCTGACTGAAATAGAAATACACCGGCTTGGAATGCAAGCTCAGTTGGCCGGATACCGTTAGCCCGGCCGTTTCAGTTCCAAGCCGAATCGCGATGACTCCGCCGGTCAAATCCAGTCTGTCGAGGGTTAGCCCGGTGGCATGGTCACGCAGATCCAGCTCAGCATTGTCGTACAGCTGAACCTTAGCCGTGTCGCCGGATGCGCTGCCGTAGAACACAATCCGACCGCCATGGCCACCGTGACTGCCGCCATAGGCGATCAGGGTCGCATTGCCGGCGCTTGCCGTGTCCGAAAACAGGGTATAGCCGCCGGCGGCTTGCGGCAGATAGGCTCCCAGATTGTAAATGGTCGCGTTGCCTGCCGTGGGTACCTGATCCCCTCCGTTACCACTGCCGTAGACCGAAAACTCGGTGTAACCGGCGGCCCCCTGCTGGGTCTCCCCGGGGTGGTTCCAGATGCAGGCATTGCCGGCCGTCGGGTAATAATCGGTCGGCAGGTTGATCGAGAAGATCGTATGGCCGGCCGTCGACTTACTTTTAATCGTGCTGCCGTAGTTGATGATGCGGGCGTTGGCCGCGGTTGGAGAGCCGTATTTGGCACTGAACTCAACATGGCCGCCGCCGCCTTGCTCTCCCTCCCTGGTACCGTAGTTGTAGTAGGCGCCATTGCCTGCCGATGCGCCCTGGGTGTTCATATGTGGGGGGTTGTTATTGAAGCTGGTGACGCCGCCATAGGCGCCGGCCGCCTTCGCCGCGTAGTTGTGGAACTGGCCCTGGCCGCCATCGGCCGTAGCGTCAAAGGCGACGTCGCCGCCGTTGGCCTTGGGATGGGTGCCGCCCCAGTTGTTGTAGATACCGTAAGCAGCAGTGGAATTTCCGTAGAACTGGGTATTGCCGCCATCGCCGCCGGAAACGGTGCCGCCGACATTGATGAAGTTGGCATTGGCGGCCGTCGCGGTATCGTGAAACACCACATTGCCGAAGGTGTCACCGTCCAAACCCAGCGAACCGTAGATGGTAAAGCGGGCGTTAGCCGCCGAGGATGAGTTGCAGAAACTGACTTCACCGCCGACGGTGCTGTGCTTGGGCGGGGTCGCCGCGCCGGTCCAGACCTTGAATGAGGCGGAGCCGGCATTGGCCTGATCACAGAAGCAGATAACGCCGCCGCCGTAACCTTGCTCCGTTACCGGGCCGGCGCAATAAAACAGGTTATCGCTCCCCGCCGTCGCTTCGTTGGTGAACTTCAGCTGTGGGTTGCTGAAACCGTGGCTGGTGGCGGCAACCACGAAACTTTGGCGGTTGTAGGAGCTATTGCTGACCCCTTGACCGGAGATTGTTAACGCCGGTGTGTCGGAAGGACCGAACAGGAAGGTATAGGCGGAAGCGTTTTCGGAGAATTCGATGGTCTCGACCGTCGCGTCGCTGGTGTTGGAAAAGCCGATCGAGGTCTGGCTGGATGGGCCAAATTCGGCGTTGACCGGGGGAACCTTGGAGGGGGTCCAGTTCTCTGACAGATTCCATTCCCCGCTGGCGGGCTGGCTGTTCCATATTGATTTCGTCATTTCTGCTCCTGAGTGGCAAGTAGGTGCAGCCGGTTGGCTGTCAGGCGTTAGCCACGCCATGATTAAATCGTCAAATGGGGACGCCCGATGCCAACTGCACCTGGTTGCGTCCCATCTTCTTAGCCTGATAAAGGGCGATATCCGCTTCTCTGAGCAAGTGCTCGACACAGGCGCTCGCCGTCGGAATCAGGGTCGCGGCCCCGGCACTCACGGTAACGACGTCGCCAACGCTGGAGTGGGCATGTTCGATCGCCATCTCCTCGACCTCACGACGAATCTTTTCCGCCACCTGGATCACGCCGTCGAGGTCGGTATTGGGCAGAATCAGCATGAACTCCTCACCGCCGTAGCGCGCGACCATATCGGCGGGTCGCAGCAGCTGAGCGTTGATGAGTTGAGCTACCGCGACCAGGCTGTCGTCTCCCGCCTGGTGACCGTAGTTGTCGTTGTAGGCTTTGAAGTGATCCACATCCAGCATGATCACCGACAGCGGCTGCTTTTCACGCCTTAGCCGCGTCCACACGTCGGCCAGGTAGATGTCGCCGCGGCGTCGGTTGGCGACACCGGTCAAGCCGTCACGATCGGCAAGCCCCTGAAGCTCTTCATTGAGCTGCTCCAGTCGGGCGGTTCTCTCAACCACCTTCTGCTCCAGCGTTCGGGAGTAGTCCTGGACCTGTTCATAAAGGCGTGAATTTTCGATCGCGACCGATGCCTGGGCCGCCAGCAGGCGAATGACCTCTACCCGGTCTTCGGTGAAGACCCGGCTGGCCAGGTTGTTCTCCATATACAGGGCGCCCTCGAAGCGCTCTCGACGAATGGGCACGCAGAGCACGGAGACCGGCTTGAACAGGCTTACATAGGGATCCTGAATGAAGTCGCCCTCGGTGCCGGCGTCATGGAGCACGATCGCCTCATCACTGTGCAGAACCCGACTGATCAGGGTCATCGGCAGCGGAATTTTGCCGCCATCGACATGGTTGACCAGCGAATAGGCGGGAACCGCGAGTTCAGGTCGCCCCGCCTCCGGAAGTTTGGCGGCTTCCACCATCAGTTGTCCGGCATCGCGAACCACCAGGCAGCCCCACTGCCCACCGGCGTTTTCAAGCAGGATACCCATGGTGGTTTTGAGCAGCCGTTCCAGCACCATCTCACCGGAGATTTCCCGGGACGCCTTCATCACGGAGGACAGGTCGATATCCCGGGCTTGTCCGAGGTTGTCGGCACTGTGGGTTCCCACCACCAGTTCTCGTAGTACCGGGAATTCCTGTTGCAGCAGGTCGACCTTGCGGTGGGCACCCCAGCGGTCATAGAGTCGATGGGCACCTCGCAGGTAGCCTTCAGCGGAGCGGTTTCGACCGCGGGACAACAGGTGCCGCGCCGCTCGTTCGCAGGCGGTCGCTTCGTCGCGCAGAAAGCCGCTCTGCTGGGCCGCATCGATGGCGGAATCATAGGTTTCCATGGCCGTCGCGTGGTCGCCATCGAGGCGCTGTAACTCCGCCTCCATCAATAGCTGCAGGTGACGGAAGTTCGCTTCACAGTTGTTGGCCCAGCGCCGCATGCGGTCAAGATCACGCTCGAGGCGCTTGCGGGTGCGGGCCTGCTCTTCCGCAGCCATGTTCGGATACTGGGTCACCAGTGTCAGGAACGCGACGATATAAAAACGCACCAGTTGCGGCAGTGACATGGCGGACTTCATCAAGCCATCCTGAACCCGTACATGCTCGAGGGCGCGGTCGTAATCGCCGTAGAGCAGACAGATTTCAGCGCTGTAAATATGGTAGTTGGCGATGCCGGTCATGAACTGGCGCTGACGCATCCCCTCCAGGCACTGGGCTTCGTCGAAATCATCGTCGCTGAGGCTGAACGGGGAGTGGGTTAAGCCAAGCAGGTTGCGCTGTAACTGATAAAACAGCATGCCGGAATCGAGTGAGTCCTGATAGGCACACTCACGCACAATCTCCAGATTCTCGGCGTGCAATCGGTGGGCCGTTTCCAGATCCATCGTCGGGTCCCAGATCACACAATCCTGGGCACTGTAGGCCAGGTAGAGCAGGTCGCCCGACTGGTAGCCCGCTTCGATACCTTTGCGGAACCAGCTCGTCAGGCTCGACCAGTGATTGCTCCAATGGTGCACAAACATGGCGTGGACATAGATCATCCGGGCTCGCAGGGTGAGGTCATCGTGGTGTTCGCTGATGGCTAGACCAACGCTGGAGTATTGATAGCCCAGCGCGGGGTCGTCCAGTTCACCGCATAACAGCATCCCATAGGAGGCATAGGCAAAGGCCGACTCGGGGCAGTTGCCGTGGCGCAGCGACAGATTGACCGACTTCAGCACCAGATAGGGGAACAGGTTGCCGCTGCCGGAAAGGAAGGCTGCGGCAAAAATTTCCATTAGCAGACGCATCGCGCTCAGGGTGTCTGGGTCCTCCACCGGAGCCGCATTGACCAGATCGGATATCGTTCGGCCGGCCAGGTTTTCCAGCACCAGCTGACGTTCCCGGGCAATATCTTCCGCCGTCGGCTGCTCGGAAAACTCGACCCCCAGCAGTGCCAAGCCCTGAATCGCCGACAGGATCGAGTCCTCCATACGGCCCAGGGTGGCGTACTGGCGTGTCCGCGTGGCCAGAATATCGCTGCGCTGCTGATCGGAATCGGCGTGTTCCAGCATCAGCTCGGTCCAGCGTTCGGCCTCCTCGGTGCGTCCCGTCAGGTAGGCGCATTGCTGTGTCTCCGAGGCCAGCGTCTGCATCAATGCCGGGGCTTCCTGCCAGGGGCTGGCAGGCAGTAATTCAGCGGCGATCTTGAGATAGTTCAGCGCCGACTCATAGGCCGCCGAATGCTTGGCACGGACACCCGCACCCAGGTTCATTTCGGCCAGACGCAACCGCTCAGTCGCCGCGTCGATCAGACTGCGCCCCTCGTTGAGGTGACCGACGATGTCGATCAGACGATCTTCAGGTACGCAGTCGCCCGCATGTTGCAGCATCAAGCGCCCGACGGAGAGGTGGACCTGTTGCAGCTGCCGGGCGTCGATCAGCGCGTAGGCAGCCTGCTGAACGCGGTCATGTTGAAAGCGGTAACTGGGGTTGAACCCCAATGATTCGACTTTTTCATTCTCCAGGCTTTCGCTGACCAGGCGATAATCGCTATGCAACGGCACGACCGTGTGCTGTTTGAGGGCCGGTAGCAGCGCCGCCGCAGTATCCGAAAGGGATCGTTCGTAAATGACGGCGAGGGTGCGCAGATCGAAGGTGTTGCCGATGCAGGCGGCCAACTGCAGTACGTCCTGGGTCTGAGGCTCAAAGCGGCGTAGATTGCCCAGCATAAATTCGACCACATTGCTGCTCACACCCGACCAGCGGACCGCATCCAGATCCCAACTCCAGCTGCCACTGCCGAGATCCGGGGAGATCACGCCCTCTTTATGCAGCTGGCGCAATAACTCGGTGGTAAAGAAAGGGTTGCCCTGCGCCTTGTCAAAAATCATCTCGCTGAGCGGTCGAGCCTCTTCCAAGTCCCGGCTCACCGCATCGGCGACCAGATGGGCCACCGATTCCCGATCCAGCACCCCGATGGGCAGCTGGCGGATCTGGCTGTTGACCTGCAGGTCATCCAGCAGCAGACGCAGGGGATGGCCGACACTGACCTCGTTACTTCGATAGGCACCGATCAACAGCAGGTGGCTCAGTTCCCTTGACGTTACCAGCCGGCGCAGCAGCTCCAACGTGGGGACATCACTCCACTGCAGGTCATCGATAAACAGCACCACCGGGTGGCCTTCGCCGGCAAAGACCCGCAGGAACGCGATCAACAGGATATGAAGACGATTGCGCGCCTCCGCCGGTGGCAACTCCGGCACGGTGGGTTGATCGCCGATGATCAGCGCCAGCTCGGGGACTAAATCCACCACCAGGGCGGCATTGGGTGACAGTGCCTCCAGCAGCCGCCGGCGCCAGTCGGCCAGGCTCTCCTCCGGCTCCGCCAGAACCTGCTGGACCAGCCCCCGGAAGGCTTTGGCCAGGGGAGTGTACGCCTCGGCCTGTTGAAATTGGTCGAACTTGCCTTGGACTAGAAAGCCTTTCTCATGAACCAGAGGACGATCCATCTCGTTGACCAGTGCCGACTTGCCGACCCCGGAATGACCATGAACCAGGCAGAACTCCGAGCGCCCGGCGACCACGGCTTCGAACAATTGGTGCAGCTCGTTGAGTTCCGATTCACGACCGTAGAGGCCTTGGGGCACAAGAAACTTCTGGACCACATCCCGCTGACCCAGCGGGAAGGGTTCGAGCTCCTTACCAGCGGCCAGTCGATCGGCACAGTACTCAAGGTCGTGGATAAGGCCTTCAGCACTCTGATAACGGGCCTCGGGGCTTTTCTCCAGCAGCTTGAGGATGATCGCCGACACGGCCTCGGGCACGTCCGGGCAGAGCTGGTGCGGGGCCGGCGGCAGGCGGCTGATATGGCTATGGACCCACTCCAGCAGATTGTCCGCCTGGAACGGCAACCGTCCGGTCAGCAGCTCGAACAACAGAATTCCGAGTGAGTAATAATCCGATCGGTAGTCCAGATCCCGGTTCATCCGTCCGGTCTGCTCCGGCGAGATATAGGGCAGGGGGCCTTCCAGGCGCCGGGACATCTGGACCGCCTGGCGTTCCTGATCCAATTCGGAAGCGATGCCGAATCCGGCCAGCGCGATGGAGCTGTCGTCGGGATCATAAAGCACATGTTCGGGCATCAGGGCCTTATGCACGACGTCATGGGCATGGATGCCGCCCAAGGCGCGCACTATCAATAGCGCGACCTCTAAACATTCGAGCGGCGGCAGGGCACCGCTTGGGATGCCGGCAAGGCGGGATCTGAGGGATTGTTCGAACGGTTCACCGATCAGGGCCAGATTGCCGCTGCCATGGGGCAGCACGGCGTAGACCTTGCGGACCCCCACGATCTCGACCAGGCGTTGTGCGATGCCCCCTTCACGCCGAATCCGGGCCACCTGCTGTCGATCCGGGTATTCAGCATCCAGGGTCTCTACCGTGACGGGCCGGTTATCGGCACGGCGCCTTGCCCGATAAGCGACCCGCCCGTCGGCGCGCCACAGCAACGATTCGAGTTTGTAACCGGGAAGTCTTGGGCCCAAGTACGGCATCTCTGGTCTCAAAAAATATCGCCTTAGATGCCGAACATGCGCTCTAACGTGGCGCTGTAATCCTCCCGCGCGGTATCGCGCAGGGGCTCGCCATGTCCGCATAGGGCGTGATTGAACGTCAGTTCCTTCAGACGACTGAAATCATCGCCCTCGGGCGCGGCGGCCTGAACCCAAACCGGTCCCAGATTGGCCGGGGTAAAAAAGCCCATCTGCTGCATGACCTCTTTCGAGCTGTCGGAGAAATGCTCATCGGGGGCGAGCCAGTTCTGCAACGCGTCACAGGCAACAAGAATGCCGCCGGCTCGGTCAAGGCGGATGATCGCTTCGGGGATTTTGGTGGTGCGGAACGCGAACAGCGAGGCATCCGAGATCGGTAGCGGCTCTGCTTCATTCAGGTGACGGGTCACCTGCAGGCCCGCATCGTGCTCAACACCCGGCAGCGCCCAGTACTCGGCTCCGTAGCGATCCACATAAAAGGGATCATCACGGCCGTGCAGGGCGCCGAGGCGGATCACGTCGGTGACTCTTCCCAGTCGGTCCAGCTCAGCTAGGCCTTCTTCAGTCAGGCGCACACTGTTGATGATGATCAAGCGGTCATCATCCCGTACCACGGTCATGTTTCGACTGAATTCCCAATCCATTCCCTGGAGAACGGTTTCCATCGCGCCGCTGACGAAGAAGACATTGGGAAACACCTCTTCCAGAGAGCCATGCGGGAGTGCCGGGGGAAACTGATCCATTGTTTGATTCTCACTCTTGGTTATAGTCAAAGGCGCCAACGTAGCGGTATTCCTTGGCGTACTCGTTAAGGTAACTGTTCAGGTACTCAAGCTGGGCGCCATTGAGGCGACCCTGGCGAATATCCTCCATCGACTCGCTGCCGTCACTGCTGTCGAGCCGCTTGATGTGGAACAACGTCATATCACGACCACCGAAAAAACTCTTCAGGTACTCGTGCAACGGGCGAGCCTGTGACATATCAAAAACCGCTCCGTAGAGGGCCGTGTATAACGGTTGTTGGGTCAGCGAAGCGGCAGTAAAGGTGGGGTAGTCGCCTCGGGGAGGCGTAAAAGCGGGATAGTCATCGGGTCGGTACACCGGGTGCGCCGCCAGCCGGCTGACATACTGAGCGTCGAGGCCGATCCGGCGAGCACCGTCGACCAGGATGTTCAGATAGCGGCGGGTCGGCAACCGGCTGTCGTCGATAAACTCGGGCATGCCGATATAGGTAAAGGCGGAATAGCGCTGGCCGTCAACCTCGACGTCGACCTTGATACGCTCGTAACCATGACCACAGGCCTCGGTGGCATCAAGCGGCGCAAGCCCCTCATCCGGGCAGTCGAACAGCACACCGAGCACCCGGGCATCGGGGTCATCGCTAGGTTCGATGTTGCCGACCCCTCCCTCATGGCGGAAGAAGTGCTGAACGTTAAACCGCAGGCGCCAGCCATGCAGTACGGCACGGCGTGCCGTTAACGGCTCTACCCCCTTGGCGCGCAGCGAGATCATGCTCATATTGGAACCAAAGCCAAAATACCGAAACATGTCGTTTCCAACCACCGTCTAGCGGAAATCTGTAGAGCTCAGCAAGACTGCACTGAGTCGATACATAAACCATTAACCATACAGGGATATACCCTGAAATCAACACGCGGAGAAAACGGCCGTTTGAAAAAAAGAACCCGGCAGCCTGTCCGCCTTGGGCCGCTTGGAGGATCTGATACAATCGGTCCAATTCATTGAAATAAAAAGAAGAGTTCAGTTTGATGATGGAAGCGAAGAATCAGCAGGGAAGTGCGGTGGATTGGTGGTTTATCTATAAAACCCCCAAGCGGACCGGAACCCACGACAACCGGGGTTTTGACTTCTTCTACTACGATCCGGATGCTGCCGGGTTGACTCTCTCACCCGTCGGGTTGGATCAGGATAACCAGGCACTGGATCATACCCTCAAGGCGATTTTCCAGGCTCCTGAGAGCGCCGGTTTTCTGGTCTACAACGACGAACATACCGATGCACAAAGCAACAGTTCGGAGAAGGGTCACTGCAAGGGGATTCTGGCCTTTGATAAGCCCAGTGATACGGCGGTCTTCCTGCTGCATTCCACCCCAAGGTTTCCCGCCGATAACGAGTGTACGCTGCCGGCTGACGAAGAAATTTTTGGGCAGACCTTCATCTGTATCACGCTGCCCGACTACCAAACCGCCAACCGGATCGCCGAGCAGATGCTGTCGCAGCAAAATCCGCAACTGTTAACCGAAAGCTCCCGGCTTCCTGCTACGTTGGGAGAAGATGAGCCCCTGTCACGCCTATTCCATGGAATCGGTATCCAAGAGTCCAGACAACCCTCGAGCCTAGAATTCACCTCTAAAGGCGGCAAGGCGTTTCAGCTGATTGCCAAGAGCCGAAAATGGGGCGAGGATTTCTGGTTGGATCTGGTCGGCCCAACATTGGATGCCGATCTGGTGGTCGAGACCTGGCGCCGGGGAGCCGTGACCCCGATGCAGGATCATCGCTCGGCTGAATATGACGAAGACCTGCTGCGTCTGCGACTCCAGGCCGAATCCTCGCCAACCTACGAATGGCCCTATACCAAGGACCACGCCAAATGGGCCACGGCCCTGAAAAACCGCGATAATGCCCTGCCCTGGGTCTGCGTTGCCGACCTCAACCGGATGGTATCCCAAGAGAAGCGTGGCGGCGGCAGCCTGTGCTTTCAGGAGCCGAAACTGTGGCAGGCTTTACGCGACGCCGAGGAACAGATCCACACCCTGGCATCAACCTGAGCCGCCCCCTTCTCCCCGGGAGAAGAGGGCATCGGGGCTGTCGATCGATCCGACGACGGATTTAACTGTCGCCCTGCTTTTTCGGGAACGACTTATCATAGGGCACCGTTAAGGTCGGTGCGTCCTTTCTCGGCTCCGAAGCCTGCAGCACCGCTTCGAACGAGGGCGCGGCATCGATCCGATCGCCCAGGCCCCAGAGGGGCTTGGGCACGCCGAACCATTGCAGCAGCGTGGCCGCGAAGGAGGTGGAGTCGAACGGGGTCTCCCCTTCGGCCCTGAATACGGACTGCTCCTTGATCCAGGGTGAGACCACGATAGTCGGTACCCGCGGCCCCATCAGGTCGTAAGCAAAGCCGTTGTTGAGATCGTTGGGCCAGGGCTTTCTGGCGTAGGGCGGGGCAACATGGTCGTAAAGACCGTTGTTCTTGTCGAAAGTGATGATCAGCAGCGTCTCATCCCAGCCAGGACCGTTCCTGACCGCCTCATAGATCTCGTTGAGCGCCTGTTCAGCCGGAACCAGGTCGGCGCCCGGGTGATAGGAGGTGGCGCCGGAAGGGGCGATCCAAACCGGCTCCAGATAGCTGAAGGCCGGTAGCTTGCCCTTGGCGGCGTCTTGCTTGAACTGATCCAGTCCAGCCACGAATTTGCTCGGGTCGGCATCGACCGAGGGAATCTGGCCCTTCAGATACAACTGGTAGGTAAATACCTGTTGCTCCCAGGTGATGGCATTGTAGATCTTCCAATCGGTGATGCCCTGACTCCAGAGGACCTTCCAGACGGATTGCCGATGGGGGAACTTGGGCCAGTATTCGTAGGCGTTGCCTCCCTCCCAGGTGCCGAGTTTGTTGAAGGCGGAGCCGGTCACCGAAAACGCCCGGTTGACGTCGGTGCCACCGGGGATGGAGCAGAACCAGCGATCGGAGACGGCGAAATTGCGCGCCAGACCGTTCAGCACCGGCAACTGCTCGGGGCTGAAGGACTCCATCACTTGCGGATTGGCGTTGTTGAGGATGAACCCACCCATATCCGGAGTGGCACGCCCCCAGTAGCCGGGAGACTCGGCGAACATCTGCTGTAGGTTGTCGGTGGTGTCGTGGAAGGGGTCCTGATCGACCGCGATCAGATCCCAGTCGTTGCTGAGCTTACCCCCTTTGAACTGACTGACATGGACTGGTTTATCACCGTCTAGATTGAAATGATCCAGGCTCGCGCCATCGAACGGCTCTTGCGAGCCGATGTAATGACAGCCCGAATCGCCATTCTCGTAAAGCCAGCCACAGACATTGTCGAACGAACGGCTTTCGAGCATGTAGTAGACCACGTGCTTGATCTTCGAACGCATGAAATCGATGCTGCCCGGCGTATCCGCCCATTCGTCCTGAACCGGGATCTGCGCCTGGAATCCGGTTAGCATCGTGTCCGGCCCCATTGCTGACGGGAGTTTGCCCTGACGTACCGGGCCGATCAGCACCTCGGCATCATGGGGATCGAACTTCCATAACCGGTAGTCACCTTGCTTTGAATCCCACTCCAGCAGGTGATCACCGATCGCGGTCAGTTCACGGGTTAGATCGATCTTGTCCCAGCGGCCCTGCTGCACGGCGGGTAACGCCAGCGGAGGGTGCATCTGCGGGTCGAAGCTCCAGAGTCGAAACTCCTGGCCGTCCGGTAACCGGTCCAGCACATAGTTACCGATGGGAATCAGCGTATGTCCCTGCTTGATCAGCGGAAAGCCGCCCTGGCCGGAGTAAGGGTAGGGCAGCGGGTCGGCATGGCCCGGGGCGGTAGGCTTGGGATCAAAATTCCACAATTCGAAGGTTCCACGCCCTTTGGCCGGGATCATATTCAGCACAAAACTGGCCATCGGGGTGAGGTCGAGATGCTGATCCTCATTCGGATTAGTGCTGTAGTGATCGCGGTAATGGCCCCAGAATTTGCTCTTCTTCCAGAAACCGCTCTGGATTACCGGGCCATTCAACGGGTCTTGGCTGTTCGGATGAAACTCAGAAAGGGCAAAACGATAACCCGGCTCATTGTCCTGATGATCAAGGGGGCTCCACTGCAGCAGGTAGCCACCGATCTGTGCGATCCGGTAGGAAGAATCAAAGTGGATATCCGCGCCTAATGGAACCGGGCTGAGCAGTTCGTCTGCGTTCAGATCGAACCGATAAAGACAATAGCAAGAGCTGGTTTTACTACGTGAAATCAAATAATCATTTTTGGATGCCGTTGGTGATTTCATCATATTGGATAATCTCGTTTTATTAATATTCTTATTGAATCGGTTAAACCTTTTCGATACATCCCAGTGATTATTTGCTTTCTACAATAGAATCCGCCTCTTGAATATTCTTCAAACCATGCATGATATCGGGGATGGTTTTCATTATCTGGAAAATGCTGAAGATGAAAATACCGTGATGGGATCCTATGGTGTGGTCCTTAAAAGATAGGCTGACTTCATAGCCCGAAGTAATCAGCAATATCAGTCCGCTGATAAGATTGAGGTAAGGGTTTTCTATTATTTTATTGAGCATATGATCACCAGGCCTGTAATCGAATTAATTGTTTTTTTGCAGGTGTCAGATACCAGCAATCGCCGTCTTCAAGGACAAAGAAAGCGGTATGGCAGGCGGGATCTGACTTCTGTTGTGCGTGCGGGAGACTAAGCTGACGCCATCGGCGGCACCGATGTGGTTAAGGCGAAACGGGGTATCGTCCTGCATCCGAGCGTCTCCATCTACCGTTTGCGAATGAAGCCTAAGGGAAACTGGGGTTCTCAATCCGTAAGCAACACTCCGTCCAACGCATCCTAGCGGAACGGGTTGGGTGTTTCGAGTGGGTTGGTGGCTTTTAAGTGACAGTGATGATCCTTGTCATAATAAGGAATGGATGTGACCGAATGTTTAGTGGGGTGGCTGTTGTTTTGCTTTCGACAGAACGAGATACCTGTTTTTCTTGATGGCAAGAAGAACGCCCTAAAGGCTTTCTTTCAATAAGTTATCGGCTCGACTGACCTCGTTGCTTATCCAAACTTATGTTGAAAACTGCGTTTGCAGTGCGCGTTCGAACAATTGTTTGCGTTGTTCCGGATAAATACTGCTACAGGAGGGGCCGAGATCGATCCAGCGCGAGGATAGATTCACAGCTTGTTAGCTCAAGAATGGATGAAGGGACATAGGATTCCAAGAGTTTGTGAATTTTCACGCTGAATCTCATCAAACTGAACAGGATGCCAATTGACGTTCTATATTATTAGAGAGTGTCTGCGCGGGCGCAGTTTGCAACTGTAACTGCAGTTTGTAGGGTACCTAGTTGGCCATCTTTAGGCCTTGTAGCGTCACCGTCGTCATAGAGATAAAGGAGTTACTCTCGTGGGTGAAATGGAGTCTGCCCCCACCATCATGGTAGTTGTCGCCGAGGTTGGTGATACGGATGTCCTGCGCCATATCCTGGATTCTGAATATCAGGATGTGGTTTTCGAGACCAACCCTGACGAAGCCGCTTCCGCCTTTGTTCAGCTAACTCCTGCAGTGCTGATGATGGCGTTTTCAGAGATCAGTGCTGCTGAGCGCTTCTACTTGGGTCTGTTTCGTAGTCAGGACAATGCTGCAGCGATAATTCCTCACCAAACTGTGGTCCTTTGCAGTTCGAAAGAAACAGACCTTGCCTATGAGCTTTGTCGTAAAAGGGTTTTTGATCATTATGTGGCATTTCGTCCACTGCTCGACCCCAACCAGATAAAGTTATCGATCGATCAAGCACTGGAACGCAACCGGCTTCATTCGGAAGCTGGAGCTGCCGGCCCCATTTTCCAATCTGCTCGGAACGAACTCAGCACTATGGAGAACTTGGTGTCCAGCGCGGTGGATGCTGCAAGGAACTTGGAGCGAGAAAGTGAGCGGTCGGCTGATCAACTGTCAAAGCAGATGGATACGGAATTAGAAGCGCTGCATCAATTAATCGTTCAGCGACAATTTGACGGTGCTATCCAGCTGGTGGATGAATCGAGTGTCGGCCAACATTTAGATGCTTTCAAAGGGCGTCTGCATGAACTGAAACGACAATCTCTCACCGAAGGCACGCTGAGCGACTGGCTCAATCAATTCGAACAGGAGGCTCGGGCTCAGCTCGACAAAATAAATCATCAAGTGCAACCGAAACGGCAGCGGTTGATCTTGGTAGTTGAAGACGATGAGTTCGTTCGCCGTGTCTACCAGCACGTCCTGAGTAAGGCAGGCTTTAAAATAGTATTTGCCGAAGATGGCTACACAGCGCTGCGGCATCTTAACCAACAGCTACCCGACCTGATTCTGATGGACATTATGCTACCGGATATCGACGGCATAGAGGCTACCCGTCGAATCAAACAGGAAAAGCGATTCAAGGAAATACCCATTGTGATCGCCAGTGGACGGGCAGAGCGTAAGATGGTTAAGGATGGAATTGCCGCTGGCGCCTGTGATTTTGTCGTTAAGCCAATCAACGAGAAAGTGTTGTTGGGAAAACTGAATCACACTCTTAGTCTTTAACTCAGCACACCTCGCGCCGGTGCTACTGAAGATAGTGAGTACAGTGACATATAGTCATTTAGTGATTGAGCACCAGCAGTGGTTTATATCTGCTATTTGAGTGCAGATAATAATAGCTCATTAGTCCAACATACCTTGGTCGTCCCTGCAGGAGGGTTATTCGGTGCTATCCTAATCAAGGAGCAACACCGTGAGCCATTTAATTGGTTAGTTTTGAATAAGGGTCTCTTGAAGAAAAGGGACTTAGACTGATGAGTACACAGGTATCGGTCATTTGCACTTAGTCAGCCCGTTATCCAAGTCGATTCCCGTACTCTTAGGGAGAGCCTACGATAAAAGAGCTAGCTGATGAGGGGTTTGTGGCGGAAGTCGGTGCTACAAGGAGGTAGTAATGAAAGTGCTGGTGATTGATGACGATCCATTCGTCCTCAAGCTATTTTCCCGGCAATTGTCGATGCTTGGCTTTAGAAAGATCGACCTGTTCCAACGCGCCAGCGAAGCATTGTCGCAGTTAGTCGGTGATGCCCACGTCGATACCCTTGTATTCTGCGACCTGCAGATGCCAGAGATGGACGGTATCGAGTTTGTCCGCCACCTCGCACATCACGGCTATCGCGGTAGCTTGGTGCTGGTCAGCGGCGAAGACAATCGCATTCTGCAAAGTGCACAAAGACTAGCCGACACCTACCAACTCAATATTCTTGGCTGCTTGCAAAAACCCGTTAAGCCACACACGTTGCGTAGCATACTGAATGCGAAGCTACCTCCTATGCTTGGCGGTTCTCGTGATGATTTAAAGATCTACTCTCATAAAGAGCTGAAACGTGCCCTCACTCAAAACGAGCTCGTTAATTTCTACCAACCCAAGATTGAAGTCACAACCGGTCGCATGACAGGCGTCGAAACCCTGGTGCGCTGGCAGCACCCCACCGACGGCCTGGTTTTTCCCAATCAATTTATCTCGGTAGCTGAGCAGCATGGTCTGATCAATGATCTTACTGAATGTGTACTCAGCAACGCTCTGCACCAGATCCGGCAATGGAAGGACGCAGGGCTGAGTTTTCATGTGGCCGTGAATATTTCCATGGACAATGTGACTTCATTGGATTTTCCAGATCGTCTCGAAGCAGTTGCCAAAGCGTTTGAGGCTCCCCTATCGAGCCTGATCCTTGAAGTTACGGAGAGTAGGCTGATGCAGGATCGCCAAGCCTCACTGGACATCTTCACCCGTTTACGGCTGAAAAACACCGGTCTTTCTATCGACGATTTTGGGACCGGTCACTCATCTCTGGTGCAGTTACGCGATATGCCCTTCGACGAGCTGAAGATTGACCGGGGCTTTGTCCATGGTGCATACCGTGAAGGTTCTGAAAAGGCGATTTTTGAAGCGAGCCTGGGTATGGCCAAAAAGTTGGGGATCCGTTCTGTCGCTGAGGGTGTGGAAGATGCCAATGATTGGGCGTTTCTGCGGACAACAGAGTGTGATTTGGCACAGGGCTTTTATATCGGTAAACCGATGCTGGCATCTGAACTGGAAAACTGGATAGGTACGTGGAAAGAGCGGAGCAAAAGTTTATTAGGACTTGCTCACTGATCTAAGTCGAAGCGATGGATCTCATACCTGTTGTGACTTCAAATTACCGAATCTACAGAATGATTCGTTCAATAATCAATTAGGGGTATCAAATGATAAGCGACGGTATTCAAGCCGAAGAAGGCATCGCGGTAAACATAATCTGGGACAAGATTCTGTTTGTCGCAGCTCAAGGAACGCTGGACTCGAGACGAACCCAGCTGATGATGGATCGAGTTCTGAGCAAGATACTCGATAACGGTGCTAGAGCAGTCATTTTGGATATTCTTGGAGTTTCGGTAATTGATACTGCCGTAGCCAATCACCTGATAAAGATGGGGCAGGCCACCCGCTTAATGGGGTGTGAAATGGTGATTTCAGGAATTTCACCGGAAATCGCCCAAACTATGGTTCATTTAGGCGTTGATCTAGGCAATACCACGACGTCATCTACCATCAAAGATGCCCTGCAGGTGGCATTGACAAAGACAGGTCACGAAATTAAGCCGATTGAGCGAGTCCGAAGCGAATGAAGTCAACTTTTCGGTTTCGGGGCTTAACTCTGATCAGCGGGAGGATTAGGTGTCTCTAACCCCTTCCTTGACAGCTATGACGTTGATGGAAAGCTCGCTGGTGGTTTCGGTCTCGGGAGATTGGGATGAGGACTATTTGCAGGCCCTGCAACAGGCGCTGATTTTGCGGCTCAAACAAAGCGATGCCAAAGGGTTAATTCTGGATCTTGGTACTGTTTCGAGTATCGATTCACTCTTTGTCCGTACACTGGTGGATACAAGCAGAATGGCATCGCTACTGGGAATTAGATCCCGTATCTCAGGCATCAACCCAGGGGTGGCGGCTTCGATCATTGCCTTGGATCTAGATTGCAGAGGCTTGGTTTTTGAGCGGAGTATCGATGATGCACGAACGGCACTATCCAAATCATCTGCTCATCTGTCGTCCTCCTCTAATGGGCGCTGAGGTTTACGAAACCCAGGTTCAGGAAGAAGCAGAGATCGACCTGACGGTATTTCACGATAACGATGTTGCGGCAAGCTCGGCTGCAGCCTTCGGTCGATCCTCAGGTCTGACCCAGGTTCAGATTCAGATGATGGCAACGGCCATCTATGAGCTTGGCAACAATATTCTGATTCATGCCGGCGGAGGGACGATGACTATTCAGACTGTTGAGCAGGCTGGCTGCAAGGGAGTACGAATCACTGCCAGTGACCGGGGGCCGGGAATCGCCGATATTCAGCGGGCTCTTGTGGACGGTTACACGACCCGGCCTAGGTTCAGCAGCCTGGGGCTTGGGCTTGGCGGGGTATCACGACTGATGGATGAAATGACCATCGACTCCACCCCAGGCAAAGGCACCTGTATCGTCGCCACGAAATGGGGACTTGGAACTCATGAACCTCGATAGTTTTGCGCTTTGCCGGCCCTTTCCTGGAGAGGCGCAATCTGGCGACTTGGCGGTCATTGAGCAGCATGGTGAACAGCTCTTTCTGGGGTTAATCGATGTTGCCGGGCATGGTCCCAAGGCCCATGCTTTGGCTGTTGAATGCGGGGAGTATCTGCGATCCCACTTGTTGGATGAAGACCTGACCGGATTGCTGCAAGGGTTGCATCGGCATATTCGTTACTCTCGTGGAGCTGTCGCCGGGCTGGCATTGCTGGATGCTAGCAGTGGTGAGTTGAATTTTGCCGGTGTCGGTAACATCTACGCGTGTACTCTCGGGCGTGCGGGACGAACTCTGATCTCCCGATCAGGATTATTGGGCCAGATAATGCCGAGCGTTCGCCAAGAGCACACGAGGTTGAGATTGGGGGAGCTGCTGGTGCTGTGCAGCGATGGGGTGCATTCCAGAGATCTCGAAACCTTGTTTACCAATACGAAGGGGGGTGACGCCAAAAACATCGCCACCGAACTAGTCGAGCGCTTTGGCAAGGATACCGATGATGCCAGCTGTATCGTCGTTCGCCGCGGAGCTGCAGCATGAATCTTATTGAAAACGCCGATTACGTACTGGGCGACCTTGATCTAGGCAACCGGGAGATGATACGCCATAGCTGTAATCGGGCTGAGGATATGGCCCGCTGTCTGGGTCTTGGTGATATCGATATCAGCCGTGTGGTATCGACGCTATCGGAACTTTCTCGTGCCCAGATTTACGGCAGTAACCCAAACATCCAGTTCAGCATAACCTCGACAACTACCGGCCATGATCTAACGCTCAAATACAGTGCGAGATCCGACAGCCTTCCCGTAGACCGGGAGCAATTGGAGAGGGTTTTCCCTCTCCTTGAGATCAGTAACGAGGGTCAGATAATCCACGCGCGAATGTCGATGCCGCTTTCTTTGAGTAGCTCTTTCGTTTCCGACGCGCTCCTGGAGCAGGCCAGAGACATTCTGGCCTACCGGAGCGAGGAGGAACTGATGCAGGAACTGATGCAGGCTCGCGATGCCGAGGCCGCAGCCAACAAAGCTAAATCGGCTTTTTTGGCCGCTATGAGCCACGAGATCCGCACACCTATGAACGGAATTGTTGGGATGGCGGAAGTTCTTTCTACTACCCAGCTTGATAATCTCCAGGCCGACTCGGTTGCCACAATCCGCGACTCCGCCTTTTCCCTGTTACGGATCATCGACGATATTCTAGACTTTTCCAAAATTGAGGCTGGCCATCTGGATCTTGAGCATACCGACGTTTCGGTTTGGGACGTCGTAGAGGGGATCTGCATCTCACTCCGTCCGGTTGCCCAGGGTAAAGAGGTGGATTTGAGTCTTTTTGTCGATCCGCAAGTACCCGAGCAGGTATTGTCCGATTCTACGCGGTTGAGGCAGATTCTTTATAACCTGGTCGGAAACGCAATTAAGTTCAGCAGTGATAAGGATCGGCAGGGAAAAGTCGTAGTACGAGTCGATATCGCTAACACCGATCCGCTGCATCTGGATTTCAGCATCGCCGATAACGGCATCGGCATGACGCCGGAGACTCTCAGCACTCTGTTCAACTCCTTCCAACAGGGAGAAAGCTCAACCACTCGACGATTCGGCGGTACCGGGCTTGGGTTGGCAATCAGCAAGCGCCTGATCGACCTGATGCACGGTGAAATTTCAGTGGCCAGCACTCTGGGCGAAGGGACTGTCTTCACCGTTACTTTGCCTTTTGAAGTTTCTGAAGAGGCAACGGCCAAGGCACCGGTGGTATTGAACAATCTGGACTGTATTCTCATCTCCAGCTCCTCCGCTAGATCCGGTGATATCCGAGTCTATCTAGAGCACGCCGGTGCTGATGTCTTTCAAGTGTCTGATCAGGACGAGGCCTTCGCACTGTGCGAACGGGTAGCGTCCCCCCACCCGGTTATCATTCATGACCTGGAGGCTCGAACCCCCTCTTCGCACGTGCAGGATCGTGCCGAGGCCAATCTGGATTGTATCGGGTATTTGCTACTGCTAACCCAGGGGGTGCGTGCCCGGCCCCATCAGGATCAGTCCGGTATGGTCACGCTGGACTGCTCGGTGCTCTGCCGCTCTGCTCTGCTGCGGGCCGTTGCAGTGGCGGCGGGTAGAGCCTCCCCGGATATTTTTATGGATCTGGACGAGCAGATGGATGACGGTGTACGGGCTGCACCACCCTCCATCGCCAATGCCAGAGCAGAAGGCCGCTTGATCCTTATCGCCGAGGACGACTTCGTAAATCGAAAGGTCATTCTTCAGCAGTTGAGTCTGCTTGGTTATGCCGCCGAAGTGGCCGAAGACGGTGAACAAGCGCTGCAGCTTTGGCGTGAGGGGGATTATGCACTACTGCTGACTGACCTTCATATGCCCAAACTTGACGGTTACCAACTGGCCAAAGCGATCCGCAGTGACGAACCCTCCACAACGCATCTGCCGATCCTGGCTCTCACAGCTAATGCACTGCGCGGGGAGTCGGTCCGCGCTCGCGAGGTCGGCATCGACGATTACCTCACTAAACCGATCCAACTCAATCAGCTGGAGCAAGCTCTTGGCAACTGGCTACCTGCTGCTAACGGTTCTCCGGCATCCTCTGCAAACGAATTAGAGCTTAACAAAGACAATGCTAACTCCATCTGGGATGTTGCCTTCTTGATGGAGTTGGTCGGCGATGATCCGGAAACGATCAACGAGTTGCTTACCGATTACCTGGCTATGCTCCACACCGAGAACTTTCAGATCGAAGCACTTTACCAGCAGCAGGATTCCCGCAAGCTGGGAAGCATTGCTCACAAGCTCAAATCTGCCTCTCGTTCGGTAGGTGCTATGCCTCTGGGAGACCTCTGCGCGGAACTCGAGAACGCCTGTACCCGTAATCAACAGGAGGAAATCACCCATAACTTTTTGATGCTACCGATGTGCATTGAGAGTACCGAGTCTCGTATAAAGAAGTACCTTCAGGTAGGGAAGCGGCAGTAATGTTGGGCTTTGCCTGAGGGTTACAAAGCTGGGTTAAAGAAGTGAGCCGCGATATGTCAAGCACAAGGGCTTTCGATGAGTCATGCCGATTACACCGTTATAGGTCGATCAGAGGCCCGGGAATCGTTCCAGTTTACGAGATAAATAGGCGATAGCGTGGGATTAAAACGATACTCTCAGTACGTTCCTTGGGTGGCCTTAAGCTTTCGTGAACGCTTCGCCTTGTTTGTCGCTCTGATTGCTCTGATTGCTCTGGCTGCGATGGCTATCTCAACGTTTGAGCGCCGCTACTCCAGTATGGTTGAGAATACCCTTTCAACGCTTCTTCAAAGCAGCGCGGAAGCGTTGGACATCTGGGTTGAAGGTGAAAAGCAGGTGGCCGTGAATCTGGCCGGTCACCCAGATCTGGTGGATTACGTCCAGGCGCTGTTGCAACGGCCCGTTCAGGCGTCGATTCTAAAGTCTGCTCCGGAGCTGTTAGCGTTACGAGCACTGATTGCCGAGCAATTGCCAGATCAGAAATACCGTGGCTTTTTCGTCATTGACCCGAGCAACTCCAATATTGCCTCTTCTCGCAATACCAATCTTGCTGTCCGTAACCTGTTAACCGAGCAACCCAGATTGCTCGGTACGCTGTGGGCCGGGAAGAGCTCGGTCAGCCACGTACAGTTTTCTGATGTTCCACTTTCGACAGGTAATGAGACGGACTCCCCAATCAAAGACCTGTCACTGTTTTCGGGGGCGCCGATCCGTAATGCCGAGGGTCGGATTATTGCCCTGCTAACCCTGCGGATTGATCCCAAAGAAACGCTGTTTTCATTGCTGGACCGACGGCGCCTGGGCAAAACCGGGGAAACCTATATTTTTGACCGTCAGGGACTAATGCTCAATGAAAGCCGGTTTGATGAGCAACTTCGGGCTGTCGGTTTGCTGGCACCGAATGAGTCCAGTGCTCACCGCGTTATCCTGAAGGATCCGGAAGTCGACCTGACTCAGCCGGACGCTGTTCTGCCGGCCTCAACCGATCGCCCATTGATCTTTACGGCCCGAAACGCAATAACCGGAAACGCCGGCTCGAATCTGGAAGGTTATCCCGATTACCGGGGCGTACCGGTAGTCGCTGCCTGGACATGGAACCACCAGCTGGATATCGGGATGATCAGCCAGCAAAACCTTGCCGAGGCTTTTGAATTAAGGCGTCTGAGTCGAATTTTGGTACTGGTTGCAGCTGGTGTTGCGTCACTGGGTCTACTGATTCTGGTGTACATTTTTTCGTCAGGTCGTCGGGACCTGCAAGCCGCCGAGCAGCGTCTAGAAGCGATTTTTGAATCCACCGTCGACGGTATTGTTGTTATCGACGAAGACGGGATTATCGAACGGGTCAACAGTGCCGTTGAATCAACCTTCGGCTACCTTCGCTCTGAACTGATCGGCAAAAATGTCAATGTGTTGATGCCCGAGCCTTACCATCGTGAGCACGATCAGTATCTGCGTAACTATAAACAGACCGGAGACGCCAAAATTCTCGGTATCGGTCGCGAGGTGGAGGGACGTCGTGCCGACGGAAGCTGCTTCCCGCTCGAGTTGAGTGTTGCGAACCTCCGTTTGGATCACGGCGCCTATTACACCGGAGTTATCCGCGATATCACTGAGCGTAAGGAGACCCAATCACAGCTGCAGCGCGAACGTAATTTCAATCGAAATGTACTCGACTCTCTCGCCGATCAGATCACGGTGCTGGACTACACCGGCAACATCATCTTCTCTAACCGCGCCTGGCGTGAATCCTCATTGGGTATTGAACTCGGAGGAGAAGGGGAGTATCTGGGGAAAAACTATATCGATTACCTGCAGCGTAGAGGAATAGGCAAGGCGATACCGGACCAA
The DNA here is from genome assembly GCF_965230735.1 of Motiliproteus sp. Classification (GTDB taxonomy): domain Bacteria; phylum Pseudomonadota; class Gammaproteobacteria; order Pseudomonadales; family Balneatricaceae; genus Motiliproteus. The sequence continues at coordinate 3,761,574 of NZ_OZ246016.1, read as the reverse complement.
TCGGCTTGTGAACAACTAGTGAAATTAGTCCAGGGAGAACTAGATCACTTCGAAATCGAGTACAGGTATCACTCTCAGGATGCAAGTCGCTGGCTCCGTATGTGCTGTACATCGATCACTAACCTCAATAGACGTCTAGTGCTGATCACCTACACGGATATTACTGACCGGGTGAATTCGGAGCTGCAGGCGGTGAGTAAAAAAGAGGCGGTGGAAGCGGTTAATCAGGTACTCAAGCTCACAAATAGAGCGCTGGAGCAAACCGGTTTCGCTCAGTATTGGATTGACGCCCAGAGTGCTCGATTACTACGAGTCAGTGATGAGGCCTGCCGTTTTCTGGGATATAGCCGCGAAGATCTCTTGACCATGTCCGTCATGGATATCGACCCCAACTACGACAAGGCTCGATTTCTACAGCGATCGGAGCAGATCAGAGAGCGTGGTTGGGCCCGATTCGAAACCACTCTGCGGACACAAGATGGTCGAGATCTCGACGTAGAGATAACCATCATGTACCACGCTCAAAAAGGTAATGGGGTCAAGCAGCCAAATATGCTGGTTGCCTTCGGCCAGGATATTACCCAGCGTAAGTCTGAGCAGGTTGAATTGATTTACGCGAGAGAGCAGGCCGAGCAGGCCAATCGGGCTAAATCCGCTTTTCTTGCCACCATGAGCCATGAGATCCGTACTCCGTTAAACGGCGTCGTGGGTATGATCGATGTGCTGGCCAACACCAGTATTAACGACAATCAACGGGAGATGATTCGCTCGATTCAAGAGTCATCGTTCATTCTTACCCACGTAATCGACGATATTCTGGATTTCTCCAAAATTGAGGCTGGTGGTCTGCAATTAGAGAGTGCGCCGATATATCTGGATGAGGTCGTTGACAGCGTGGGTGAATCGCTGCGTTCGTTGGCGACCAGCAATGAGGTCGATCTACTGATCTTTTGCGATAGGCAGATACCTAAGCTGCTAGGTGATGCCGTGCGTCTGCAGCAGCTGCTGTACAACTTCGTGGGTAATGCCATCAAGTTCACCCGCGAAGTGCAGGAGCGGTTGCGCCAGGTGGAAATCTTAGCCCAGATGGAAAGCTACGATCCAGATCACGTCAATATCCGTTTATGCGTGCACGATAATGGCGTCGGAATGACACCTGAAGTTAAATCCCGGCTGTTTCAAGCTTTTTCTCAAGGCGAAGACTCCACCACCCGACGATTCGGAGGTACTGGGCTTGGATTGGTAATCTGTCAACGTCTGGTGGAGTTGATGGACGGAGTCATTGAGCTGCAGAGCAGCCCGGACCAGGGCTCGCAATTCATCATCCATCTGACCCTCGAGCGGGATAAAGACCATCCGGATCCTCCAGAGCCTTCTGAGCTGGCAGGGGTCCGAGCGCTCCTGGTTACCGATCAGGAGCGCGCCGGCTGGCTATTAAGTGAATGCCTGCGTCAAGCCGGCGCTGACGTCGAAACAGCGGCGTCTGCCAAGGCGCTTGAACAGGCCCGTAATTGGTTCACCGACAGCTCGCAACAGGTGGTGTTGATCGACAGCCGTAGTGATCCTAACGCTGCCAAGGGGTTGCGCGATCAACTGCGTCAAGCCGGTGATATCGGTCCATTGCGCTTCGTCATGCTCCAGCGCGGTAATCGCCGTCATCCTCGCTCTGACGGAGACGATGGCACGACGCTGGACCTGAACATGGCCCGCCGCAGCCAGTTACTCAATGCCGTAGCTGCCAGTCTGGGTTGGGAGTCCACTAAGCCCGTCGATTCACTCATTACGGCGGATACAGCCTTAACGTTGATGAGTGTCGACGAGGCACAGCAAGCAGGCCAGCTGATTCTGGTTGCTGAGGATCACTCCATCAACCAGAAAGTTATTTATCAGCAGTTGGGGATGTTGGGTTATGTGGCCGATTTCGCAGATGATGGTGTTGAGGCGCTTAGGATGTGGCGTAGCGGTAAATATGCTCTGGTGCTGACTGATTGTCATATGCCAAACATGGATGGCTACACGTTGGCTCAGACAATCCGCGAGCAGGAGTCCGACGGCCAGCGGATTCCTATCATTGCGATCACTGCTGATGCCTTGAAGGGGGTGGATACGTCTTGCTTGGAGGCGGGCATGGATGACTACCTGACCAAACCAATGAAGCTAAGTAGTCTCCAATCCACACTGGCCAAGTGGATGCCCAGCCCACTCCTCAAACAGAGCTTGGATGCTCAGGAGCAGAGCACCAATAGCGATCAATGTCCGGTAGAGCCTTCGCAGCTTGTCGAAGTATTGGGTAGTGACGAGCCGGAGCTGTTGCTTGAGTTTTACGAGGACTTCCTAAAATCCGGGGGGGCGTTGGTGGAGATCATCAGCGTAGCTCAGGCTAGGAGTGATCTGGAAGAGGTGGCTGCACAAGCCCATAAACTCAAGTCGTCGGCTCGTATGGTCGGTGCCAACGGTTTGGCGGATATCAGCTTTACCTTGGAGCAGGCTGGAAAACAAGGTCTCGAATTGCCTGCGCAGGATATTGAACGGCTCCAGCAGCAGTTCGAACGGGTTAGCGACTGGATAGACACCTATCGTCAGGAAATCTAATGCGCCTCGCTCGAACGACAGGCCCTGTCAGCGAACTATATAACTGGAGTCCGTCGAATCTCTGTCCCAACTGCGGCCGACTGTACTATCAGTTTTTGCGGTTCGGGCGGTCCGACATTTCGAAGTGGATCGCCGTTTTGCCGAGCGTCAGTGCACCCCACCGCACCGCTTCATGACCATCTATGTCCAAACGAGGGCGAATAATGATGGTTTGTGTGGCGTTCTTGCCGGGCGCGATGCTATTTAGAGGTAACAGAATGAGGCCTGTTCGTATCAGAGGGTTCATCCCAGTATTTCTGCAGATCATCTTGGTGGTGCAGGTTAGTGCGGCGCCGGAGGCGCCCCGGTGGGAGGAGGAGTCATTCGTCGGCAATACCCGTTATACCATCACCGAGCAGGATGGCGTCGAGGTTATCAAGGGCGAGGCAAAGGGTACCGCGTCGTTGCTCTATCGACGGCAGCAGATAGACCTCCAAAAGACCCCCGTCGTCAGCTGGCGCTGGAAAATCAACGATATCTACCGCCATGGCATCAGCGAGAAATCTCGAGAAGGGGATGATTATCCTGCTCGGATTTATGTGGTAGTTCGGAATGGCTGGTTGCCCTGGCAAACCCTGGCCATCAATTACGTCTGGTCCTCCAGTGGAGTGAAAGGCGATCACTGGCCAAGCCCCTATACCGAACAATCTCATATGGTCGCAGTCGATGCCGGGGATGCGCGGGTGGGGTCCTGGGTGGCGCTGAAACGAGATCTGGTCGAGGACTTTAAACAGTACTTTGGCGAGGACGTTGCGGAACTGGATGGCTATGCCGTAATGGTTGATGGCGATAACACGGGAAGTCAGGGAACCGCCTGGTTCTCAGCCATCCGTTTCCATCCGCGTGATGAGGGCTGATCGCTGACTAGGGATCAGAATTCTCCGTCAGGGTGAGTTTGGTTCGGATAAAGTCCCGGTGAGAAACATGGATCAGATCGGCGACTTTACGAATCAGATGATCTTCGTGTTTGTCGATATAGCCATCGGCGAGCGCGACCTTCCATAAATTGAGCACCAACAGCCGTTTCTGCTCGGCACTGAAGGCATCATTGATCAGCCGGGTGAATTGATACAGCGAGGTGGCTTGGTCGGCTTCCTGCTCGGCCAGTTCGATCAGCTTTTCCAGTTCTGGTTTGGTCAGTTCGAACTGGCTGTCCAGTAACTCAATTACCGCCTGTCGTTCGGTGTCATCGACACTGAAATCTGCCCGTGACACTTCTATCAGCAAGGCTGCCGTTGCCAGTTGGAGCGAACGCTCGTTGTCGGCTGGAGCCTCGTCGTCGCTGATCTCAAAGCAGTTACTGAAGAACTTGGATATTTGCTCAATCATAGGGCGAATCTGGCTGGTTATTGTTGGATTTAGTGTACACAGGGTCGTTCGATGGCGTGTGGGGCTAGAACGGACAGCCGATGCTATAGGTGTTATGACCTGCAGACGGATCAATCTGTTCCGGGTTTCTGGTTGGTATAGGTTGGTGTTGACCTGACTTAACGTGTTGGCTGATGGCTTTTGTTGCGCTCTCCCGAGCGCGTTCATTTCTTTGCCACGCGGCAAAGAAACGGAACCAAAGAAAGCGCGCCCCACTGCTTGGTCGGCGTTGCCGACTTCGTTGCGCGTTTCGCCTGGCAATGGCCGCGATTGGAACTCGTTCGCTTCGCTCTCTCAAACATCAATCGCTTTTCTCCATTGCCAGGCTGCAATGCTCACCTTCGCAAAGGGGGAAGGGGAGTTTGTACTGAAGTTGCGGTGTTAAGTGAGAAAGGAAAACAGAGTTGTTTCGGCTGGCACGGTCTAAACCGCCCTTGACGCAGCCGAGCATTGGCTTTGGAAATGGATCAGCACCGATTACTGTTTGAGGACGAAGGCCGAGTTAAATCGGTGCCCATTTCCGAAGACAACGCGCAGGGTATCGGCGAAGCCGACAAGTCATCGGGCAAGCAACTTTTGATTCCTTTTGTTTGCTGACAAAAGGGATGCGCCCGGGTGGACGCAAAAGGAGATACCTAGAAACTCAGGATAAATAAATCTGTCCCGTTTTCATTGTGTTCCATTTTCATTGTGCAGAGAGAGGAGGGGAGTTTGTTCTGGTTTGCTGCACGCCTTGAGGCTTTTATTGCGCTCTTGCCGAGCGCGTTCATTTCTTTGCCACGCGGCAAAGAAACAGAACCAAAGAAAGCGCGCCCCGTTGCTTGGTCGGCTACGCCGACTTCGTTGCGCGTTGAACTGCCCGATGGGCTACGACGGAAACTCGCTCGCTGCGCTCCCTCAAACAGCCGTCTACGCTGATCCATCGGCCAGCTCAATGCTCACCGGCGCAAAGGGGAAGTTGGCGTTTGTTCTGATACGTCGGAGTTTCGGCTGGCACGGAATCAACCGCCCTTGACGCAGCCGAGCATTGGCTTTGGAAATGGATCAGCACCGATTACTGTCTGAGGCCGCAGGCCGAGTTCAATCGGTGCCCATTTGCAAAGACAACGCGCAGGGTAGCCCGAAGGGCCAAGTCATCGGGCAAAGCAACTTTTGATTCCTTTTGTTTGCTGACAAAAGGAATGCGCCCGGGTGGGCGCAAAGGGAGATATACGGCAACTTAGTAAATCAGGATAAATAAATCTGTCCCGGCTTTGTCCGTTCTGATACGTCGGAGTTTCGGCTGGCACGGTCTCAACCGCCCTTGACGTAGCCGAGCATTGGCTTTGGAAATGGATCAGCGCCGATTACTGTCTGAGGCCGCAGGCCGAGTTCAATCGGTGCCCATTTCCGAAGTCAACGCGCAGGGTATCGGCGAAGCCGACAAGTCATCGGGCAAGCAATTTTTGATTCCTTTTGTTTGCCGACAAAAGGAATGCGCCCGGGTGGGCGCAAGCAGAACTACCTAGACTTTCATTAATTCAGAGAGAGTAAATTATTCTCTATAACTTATAACGTTGTCAGCGATGCTTACATTTAGGTTATGAGATGCTTCTCCAACTAGATGAAAACCGTTTGGGAAAAAATTTTCTGAGCCGCTGAATACTATATTCCATTTAACTTTGTTATTTTCATCATTAGAAAAATAAAACTCTTCTGGGAATACAGGGCGACTTAATCTGTTATTTTTTGTCTGAATTCGTTGTTTGGTCTTTTTACTACCTTTGTCCAAAGGAAATGTAAGTTTCTTGTCTATCAAATCATCAGTTAATATAGATAAGAAAGCATACCAGAAACGATCATCCTGAATTATTTTTGATTCAATATCAGATTCATCGAATAGGTGGTCCAGCTCATATCGTAGTAAATCAAATGCTATTTTGCTTGTAACTTGGGATAGAAAGTAATTGTTATCACTTCGTGCCTTCTCGTCATGATAGGTATCATTAATAGACTCAAAAAACTTAGCTAGCCATACACCTTGGCTTAAACGAGTATGTAAAAACCAGTTGCAATAAAAATTTAGTGTTGAAAACCGCTTTTTATTCTGCGTAAACTCTAGTAATTCTCTAGTATATTTTATTAAAGGTGTTAAGGATTGGTAGTTTATTGTATTAGTTTTTCCAATCTCAGATAAAATGCACTGTATTTTGTTTTTAAGTTTTGTTTCCATAGCTAATGTGAAATAAGAAGTTATATTTACTACTTAGAGAAGTAAAAAGCCGAAGCGGGGCAATCCATACTTCGGCTTTCAAATCTCAACTAAGAAGGCTAATCATTAGCCACACTTAGAATCACCACAATTCAGACAGGTATAACACCCATCCATCAGGATTGCGGCCTTCACATTACACTTGCCGCACAGCTGCGCATCCGGCGGGAATTCCGCTGAGCTGCTGGCACCAGCAGAAGCGTCGTTGACGGCGTCGGACGCTGCGGCGGCCGCGGCTTCGGTCTTCTTGGCTTCGTACTCGGCACGCTTGCTGGCGATCAGGGCCTTCTGGTGCTCGTCCAGCTCGTCGCTCTCGATCAGACCGATATGCTTGAGGTGCTGTTCGATCGCTTCACCGATCTCGGCCACCAGCGAGGGCATGAACTTACCGCCCTTCTTGAAGTAACCACCTTTGGGGTCGAATACGGCCTTGAGCTCTTCGACCATAAAGTTGATGTCACCACCCTTACGGAAGACCGCCGAGATAACCCGGGTCAGGGCGACGATCCACTGGAACTGCTCCATGTTCTTCGAGTTGATGAACATCTCGTAGGGGTGGCGCTGTTCGTGCTCGGTGCCCTGGTTCAAAACGATGTCGTTGATGGTGATGTAGAGCGCGTGCTCGGACATCGGGGTCTTGATCTTGTAGGTGGAGCCCATCAGAAACTCGGGACGGGCCAGGTCTTCGTGGACCCGCTCCAGGGATTGCTTGGCCTGCTCGGCGGCTTTCTCGGCCTGTTGCGCTTTCTCTTCGGCGCTGACCACCTTGAAGCCGGTGATCTTCTTATCGATTTTGTTCGCTGACATGGTGTTTTCCTGTCGTTGTCCGTCGGGCGCGCTGGTATTTGTGTCTCAGCGCGCCGGTGTCTTGTTGTAACGGCGTTTTGTAACGGTGTTGGTTAGAACTTGCCGTAGTAGCCTTCTTTGAGGGCGTCGAACAGGTTGGCGGCGGTGTGAATCTCGCCGTCGTACTCGACCTCTTCGTTACCCTTGAACTCGACGGTGCTGCCATCTTCCAGAGTGAACTGGTAGGTGGTGTTTTCCAGATCCTGCTCTTTGACCAGTACCCCCTGGAACGCTTCCGGGTTGAAGCGGAAGGTGGTGCAGCCCTTCAGACCCTGGTCGTAGGCGTACAGGTAGATGCTCTTGAAGTCATCGTAGGGGTAGTCGGTCGGGACGTTGGCGGTCTTGGAGATCGACGAGTCGATCCACTTCTGCGCCGCGGCCTGGATGTCGACGTGCTGCTGCGGGGTGATGTCCTCGGCGGTGATGAAGTAGTCCGGCAGCTGCTGGGCCGGGTCATCGGAGTAGGGCATCGCGTTTTCGTTGATCAGCTCGCGGTAGGCCAGCAGCTCGTAGGAGAACACGTCGACCTTCTCTTTAGTCTTCTTGCCTTCACGGATGATGTTGCGCGAGTAGTGGTGGGCGAAGCTCGGCTCGATACCGTTACTGGCGTTGTTGCCGACCGACAGCGAGATGGTGCCGGTGGGGGCGATGGAGCTGTGATGGGTGAAACGACAGCCCTTCTCGGCCAGCGCGGCCGCCAGCTCGGGATCGACCTCGGCGACTTTCTGCATGTAGCGGCTGTATTTGGCGTGCAGCACCTTGCCGGTGACCTTGTCGCCAACCTTGTAGCCGTCTTCGGCCATCTCCGGGCGCTTACGCAGCATCTCACCGGTGACTTCGAACTCTTCGTTCATGATCGGCGCCGGACCTTTCTCTTCGGCCAGTTCAAGGCCGGTGCGCCAGCCGGTCAGCGCCAGCTCTTTGGTCACCTCTTCGGCGAAGGCCACGGAGGCTTCGTCGCCGTACTGCATCTGCATCATGGTGACGGTGGAGCCCAGGCCCAGGTAGCCCATGCCGTGACGACGCTTGGTCTCGATCTCGTGACGCTGCTGCGGCAGCGGCAGGCCGTTGATCTCGACCACGTTGTCGAGCATCCGAGTGAAGATGGAAACGGTCTTGCGGAAGCCTTCCCAGTCGAAACGAGCCTTGTCGGTGAACGGCTCGACCACGAAGCGGGTCAGGTTGACCGAGCCCAGCAGACAGCTGCCGTATGGGGGCAGCGGCTGTTCGCCACAGGGGTTGGTGGCGCGGATGTTTTCGCAGAACCAGTTGTTGTTCTGTTCGTTGACCTTGTCGATCAGGATGAAGCCCGGCTCGGCGAAGTCGTAGGTGGAGGTCATGATGACGTTCCACAGCTGCTGCGCACGGATGGTCTTGGTGATACGGCAGGCCACCAGACCGGAATCGTTAGTGACGTAGTTGTCCTTGGTGGGCCACTCGCGCCAGATCACCTGCTCGGCGTCGTCCAGATCGATGCCGTCACGCTCGACCTCTTTGTGGGTCATCGGGAAGGCCAGCTGCCAGTCGGCGTCGTTCTTGACCGCCTGGATGAACTCGTCGGTGATCAGCAGCGACAGGTTGAACTGACGCAGACGACCGTCTTCACGCTTGGCACGGATGAAATCGACCACGTCCGGGTGACCGATGTCGAAGGTCGCCATCTGGGCGCCACGGCGGCCACCGGCGGAGGAGACGGTGAAACACATCTTGTCGAAGATATCCATGAACGACAGCGGACCGGAGGTGTAGGCGCCGGCACCGGAGACGTAGGCGTTCTTCGGACGCAGGGTGGAGAATTCGTAACCGATACCGCAACCGGCTTTCAGAGTCAGACCTGCTTCCAGGTTCTTACCCAGAATATCGTCCATGGAGTCATGGATGGTGCCGGACACGGTGCAGTTGATGGTGGAGGTGGCCGGCTTGTGCTCCTGGGCACCGGCGTTGGACATCACACGACCGGCCGGGACCGCGCCACGACGCAGAGCCCACAGAAACTCCTCTTCCCACTTCTGCTGGTTCTTCTTGCCTTTCTCAACTTCGGCCAGGGCCTTGGCGACGCGACGGAAGGTGGCGTCCATGTCCTGATCCAGTACATGGCCATCTTTGGCTTTGAGGCGATATTTGGAGTCCCAGATATCCAGCGAGGCGTCTTGGTAGGGAATTTCTTGCTCTTTAGGTGATACGACCTGAAGGGTGGCAGTCATTGAGATGGCCTTTTTCCTGATACGACAAGGTTTTAGAAATTATCGGGAAGTCCATGTTCCCGGGCGATCAGCAGGCGGGTACTACCCGGTTGGGTTCGCCTTAGCTGTCGATTGGCAGATATTGTATGCCCGCCCGGCAGAGCGGCACAACATGTAGATTTGGCGCGAAAAATGCTATGACGTCAGAAAATTGACCGGATCTTGATCGCTTAATAAACAGTGACGATTAATCGTCACAAACCGGGGGTAAGTGGGTACTTACATTTTGTGCGTTTCTTTATAAAAAAACTTTTTCTTAGCTCGAATTGGTATAGAAGGGCTGTCGGTCGGATCACTATATCTGGTGCCCGATAGGAAGGCGTCGCACAATCTGTTGTGGCTGGTGTTTTCGCTGTGACACCAGTGGTTGTGTTGCGAGGTAACTGGTCCGCCCACAAAAAAGGCCGCACGAAGCGGCCTTATTGATGCGTCGATGGCAGGGTGGGTGGCTTTACAGCACCTGACCCAGAAACTTCTTCAGACGCGGGTTGGTGGGGTTGTTGAAGAAGTTCTCCGGGGTGTCTTCCACCACCAGCTCACCATCTTCCATAAACACCACCCGGTCGGCCACTTCGCGGGCGAAGCCCATCTCGTGGGTCACCACCACCATGGTCATGCCCTCTTTGGCCAGGCTCTGCATAACGTCGAGCACCTCGCCGACCATCTCCGGGTCCAGCGCACTGGTGGGTTCGTCGAACAGCATGATCATCGGCATCATCGCCAGCGCACGGGCGATGGCGACGCGCTGCTGCTGACCACCGGAGAGCTGCGACGGGAAGCTGTGCATCCGTTCGGACAGGCCGACCTTGAGCATCAATTCCTTGCCTTTTTGTTCGGCATCGTCACGGGACTTCTTCAGCACTTTCATCGGTGCCAACATGACATTTTCCAGTGCGGTCTTGTGCGGGAACAGGTTGAACGACTGGAACACCATGCCCACTTCGGCGCGAATCTGGTTGATGTCGGTCTTCGGGTCCTGCAGGCAGATGCCGTCGATGCGGATGCTGCCGCCGGAGGTGGTCTCCAGCTGATTCAGGGTCCGCAGGAAGGTGGATTTGCCCGAGCCACTGGGGCCGACGACCACGACCACTTCGCCGCGGTTGACGGTCAGGGAGACCTCTTTGAGCGCGTGACAGCCGTTGGGATAGATCTTGTCGACGTCACGGGCAACGATAATGCTGGGATCGATTTGCTCAGTCACTGGCGGCTAGCCTCTTCTCAAGTTTCTGGACCATCCAGGATAAAGCGCCGGTCAGCACCAGGTACAACAGCGCCACGGTGAACCAGACTTCAAACGGGGCGAAGGTGGAGTTAACCACCTCACGGCCGGCTTTACTCAGATCGGTGATCGAGATGACCGACACCAGCGAGGAGTCCTTGATCAGGTTGATAAACTGGCCGGCCATCGGCGGCAGGGTACGCTTGAACGCCTGCGGCAGGATGACATAGACCATCGCCTGGACGTAGTTCATCCCCAGCGAGCGGGCCGCTTCCATCTGACCCGGATGGATCGACTGGATGCCCGAACGGATAATTTCGGCGATATAGGCGCCGGTAAAGACGGCCAGCGCGGCGACACCGGCGGTGAAGCGGTCCAGCTCCAATACCGTGCCGATAAAGAAGTAGAAGATAAAGATCTGTACCAGCAGCGGGGTACCACGCACCAGTTCGATATAGGTGATCGACAGGTTGCGCAGGGCCGGGTTGGCCGAGATCCGGGCCAGGCCGGTAAACAGACCGATAATCAGCGCGAAGACCAACGACACCATCGAGATCTTCAGGGTCATGACCAGACCCCAGGTGATCGGGCCGATCTGCCAGTTATCCAGTCCGGCGAGGGCGTCGCCTTCGAAGACGATGTCGCCGTCATCAACGCTGAGGATATCGAACTGCTTCAGCACGAAGGGATCTTCGCCGCTGTCGGGAATCAGGGTGATGGTCTTTTCGTTATCACTGAGTTCGACGGTGCCGTCAAAGGGCGCCGTAATGTCCTGCGGCTCAGTGTTGATCAGGTACTGCGGAATCCGCTCCCAGCGCCACGTGTAGTCGATACTTTTACTGGACAGGTAGACGCCGGTGCCGATCGCTAACAGGATCGCCACGAACACCAGATGCCAGAAAGCGTTGTTATACTGCTTTTCCATCGATTGCTCGGGTTTCAGTCTTTGACAGGTCGCTGGCCCTAAGGACCAGGTTGGAAATTATCACTCTAATGGTGATATGAGTGGGGCTCCTGTCGGAGCCCCGGAAAGCGCTTATTGTACGCTCTTCAGCCATTCATCGCTGGCGAACCACTTGTTGTAGATCTTGTCGTAGGTGCCGTCACCTTTGACTTGTGCCAGGAAGTTGTTGAGGAAGTTCAGGAAGTCTGGATCACCCTTGCGGATCGCCCAGCCCAGCGGCTCGTAGGTGAAGGAGTCGTCCAGGTGAACCACCTTGTCGGAGTTCTGCGAGCTGTAGATGGCGTTGAACGGCAGGTCGTAAACGAACGCGTCGGCGTTGCCGTTAACCACTTCCAGTGCACCCTCTGACTCGGTTTCGAACAGACGGATGTTGGATTTGCCGATGTACTTCTTGGTGGCGATGTCGCCGGTGGTGCCCAGCTTGGTGGCCACAACGTACTTCGGATCGTTCAGGTCGCGGTAGTTGGTGATCTTATCAGCCAGCTCCGGGCGGACCAGGATGGTCTGACCGACGACGATGTACGGGTTGGCGAAGTTGACTTTCAGGTTACGCTCGGCGGTTACGGTCATGCCGGACATGATGATGTCGCACTTGGCGGTCAGCAGTGCCGGAATGATTCCGTCCCAGGCGGTGTTGCGAAGGTCCAGCTTGACCTTCATCGCCTTAGCCATCGCTTTGGCCATATCGACGTCGAAGCCGACGATATTGCCCTTCTTATTCCGCATCTCAAACGGCATGTAGCCCGCTTCCATACAGACCTGAAGCTCACCGCGCTTGACGATTTCATTCAGGGTCGACTTCTCCCACAGGGAAATGTCGGAGGCCTGGGTCAGCGCAGAGGACAGCATCAGCGATGCAGCAACCAGCAGTTTCTTCATATTGTTCTCACTCTGTTGGTGGGTCTAAACGAGTGCGATATTTTGCACGTTAATTGAATATTTTGCACACAAAAATCGCTAACGGGTCATATCGTCAGATAAAAGTGGACGAAAAGCGGCTTTTTCGCCAGTGGTGTCAAAAGTTTTTACAACGGATGCCCGGCATGAACTTGCCAGTTTAGGACCTCTGATCTAAACCTAATCAAGTTGTCTGGGTACAGGGGGGCGATATGAACGTGGTTATGAATGCTGGCATTAAGGGTGTCTCGAACGAGTCGGCGGATCGCGTCTGGCGTAGCTACCAGCGTTGCCTGGAGGACTTTCATTTTCTGCAGGAGTTCTACCTGCGTTTTATTGAGGCCTCACCGGAGGTGGCGCAGAAATTTGCCAATACCGATATGGATCATCAGGTGCTGATGCTCAGGGCGTCGCTGGATCTGATGCTCGGCGGAGACCGGTCGGCGTCAGAGCCCAAGGCATTACGCCAGATCGCCAAACTGCACAGCCGCAGCGGTGTTGATGTGCCGGCCCGGCTATACGATTGCTGGCTCGAGAGCCTGTTGTTGACGGTAGCGCGCTTTGATCCGGGATTCGATGACGAGTTGGAGCAAGCATGGCGTAGCGAGCTGGAGCAGGGGATCGCCTATATGAAGGCCGCCTATTGAGCGGCCTGGGCATCGGGCGTCGGTGGCCGGAGCAGGACGTCAGGATTGACGACCGGGATCGCTGCCCAGTCGATTGCGTTCTCCGGTGATATCGACATGGCGCATCGGGAATTCACCGCTTTTCCGATCTTCAAAATAGAACTTCAGCGCATTGATCACGGTGCGAAACGCCAGTTGATCCCAGGGGATCTCGTCCTCGGCAAACAGCTGGGCTTCCAGGGTTTCTTCACCGGCGTCAAACTCGGGCGCCGGCATCTCGGCCAGATAAAACATCTGCACCTGGTTGATCGGGGTGATGCTGGTAATAGTGTAGAGACCCTTGAGCTCCACCTCGGCGCAGGCTTCCTCGCGGGTCTCGCGCATCGCGGCTTCCTGGGTGGTCTCACCGTTCTCCATAAAGCCGGCCGGGAGGGTCCAGAGGCCGTAGCAGGGCTCGATGGCGCGTTTGCACAACAGTACCTTGTCGCCGTAGACCGGCAGGCAGCCGGCAATAATTCGGGGGTTCTGGTAGTGGATGGTATCGCATTGGCTGCATACGTAACGGGGGCGGTTATCCCCCTCCGGAATACGTTGATGGACGGCGGCGCCGCACTCGCTGCAGTAGTTCATCCAGGCTCCTTAGCAAAAACCTCCGCTTCCGGCGGCTTCTCGTTATTGTAGGCGTCGGGCTATGATGTATGACAATTCCTACTTCAATCAATAGCTCAGTCGAGAAACTCTGGCCATGTTCAAACCCTGCGCCGATCAAGATGTACTGCCGGGCTCCACGCTGTCGCAGCAGTTGAGCCGACGGATGCGGCGCCAGCCGATTCGACGACTGAAGCTGTCGATGCCTGAGGCCGGTGTGCTGGTGGCGCTGACCGACCATCCGGATGACCCTCAGGTGGTGCTGACCCGGCGGGCCAGCCGGCTATCCAGTCACGCCGGCGAGGTGGCTTTTCCCGGGGGCAAGCGGGACCCGGAGGACACTGATCTATTGGCCACCGCGCTGCGGGAATCCCACGAAGAGATCGATCTGGCGCCGGAGCGGGTCGAGGTAGTGGGGCCGCTGGGGCAGGTGGTGTCCAAACACGGCTTTCTGGTGTCACCGTTTCTGGGCGTTATCTCCGAACAGCAGCCGTTGACCCCCAATCCGGATGAGCTGGAAAGCCTGTTCAAGGTGCCGTTGAGTTTTCTGTTGGACCGCAGCCAGTTCCAGATGGAGAAGCTCAGCTTCGAAGGTCGCAGCATCCACATGCCGCGCTACGACTATCAGGGCTATGTGATCTGGGGGTTGAGTGCCTTTATTCTGGTGGAGATGCTCAATCAGGGTTTTGACGCCGGTTTGCCGCTGGAGTCGCGACCAGAGCGGAGGCGTTAAGTCCGGGCTACTACGAAATGATTGGAATCCGAGTCATTTCGGGATGTCACCGGCAGATCGATTGCTATACGATCTGCGGACAGTTTTCTATTTCCTAGCGGAGCCAGTCTATGATTTTTCACGTCGATGGTCGTCGGGTCGAGTTCGCCTCCGAGGAGCATTTTGTCGCCGCCAATGCCACAGTGATCGGTTCGGTCCATATCGGTCACCAGGTCAGTATCTGGTTCAACGCGGTAGTGCGTGCCGACAACGAGCCGATCCATCTGGGCGATGGCAGCAATATTCAGGATGGGGCGGTGATGCACACCGATCCGGGCTACGCGCTGACCTTGGGCAACAATGTCACCGTCGGTCATAAGGCGATGCTGCACGGTTGTTCGGTGGGGGATAATTCGCTGATCGGTATCAACGCGGTGGTGCTTAACGGTGCCAAGATTGGTCGTAACTGCCTGATCGGTGCCAATGCATTGATCCCGGAGGGGATGGAGGTGCCGGATGGTTCGCTGGTGGTCGGCAGTCCCGGCAAGATCAAACGCCAGCTGACCGAAGCCGAAGCCGAAGGGCTGCGTCACAATGCCGAACACTATATCGGTAATATGCAGCGTTACTGCCGCACCCTGGTGCAGATCGACTGATGGCGGTGGAAATTTATGAACCGGTTGATGCTGCTGCAAACACCGAGACCGAACGACCGATCCCGTCGCCCTGTATTGCGGCTTGCGAACTGAATGCCAAGCAGATCTGTACCGGCTGTTATCGGCATGTCGATGAGGTGGCTGGTTGGAAGCAGATGGACAATCATCAACGCCGACAGGTGCTGGCGGCTATTCAACAGCGCAAGGCCCAGCGGCGCACCGGGCTGCTGGGGCGATTAACCGGTCGCCGACACTAAGCGCCTCAGGCTGCGCGAGCAGGCTAGTCGTCGCGGTTGAGCGGCGCCGAAACCCGTGCCATCTTGACCAGATTGTCCTGCACCTGGATCGTTTCGATCCGGTGCCGGTCGATCTGCAGGCAGACGTTGGTTTCGGGAATAAATTCGAGCCGTTCGGTGATCAGGCCGTTGAGGGTTTTGGGACCGTCAACCGGTAACTCCCAATCCATCGCCTTATTGATATCACGGATGGTCGCCGATCCATCAATAAAGAAGGTGCCGTCATCCTGCGGATGGATATCCTGGTTTTCCGGTCGACGGTCGTCGGTCAGTTCGCCGACGATCTCTTCGAGAATATCTTCCAGGGTGCAGATCCCCTGAATGTCACCGTACTCGTCGACCACCAGGCCGATGCGGCGGCCCTCTTTCTGGAAGTGGAACAGCTGGGTCTGTAGCTGGGTGGTTTCCGGGATAAAGTAGGGTTCGCGAATCACCTGCAGCAGCGCGGCTTTGCTGAAGCCGGACTCGTTGAACACCTTGGTCATGTTGCGCAGGTGCAGGATGCCCACCACCTGGTTGATATCGCCTTTGTAGACCGGCAGGCGGGTGTGATCGCAGTTGCTGATCACCGCCAGGATCTCTTCATCCTCAGCTTCCAGATCAATGCCGACCACTTCGTTGCGGGGAATCATCACATCCTGAACCCGGACCTCTTCGAGCTCCAGAATACCCAGTAGCATCGATTGGTTGCGTTGCGGAAGCAGGGCGCCGGCCTCGTTGACCAGGGTGCGCAGCTCTTCGGTGCTGAGGTGATGGTGATCGTTGCCGCTCATCTTGACGCCGAACAGCTTCAACAGGCCGTTGGTGATGCCGTTGACCATCCACACGGCCGGGTACAGCAGCACCAGCAGCGGCCGTAAAATCAGTGCGGCCGGGAAGGCGATTTTTTCCGGGTGCAGTGCAGCCAGGGTCTTGGGCGTGACCTCGGCAAAGATCAGGATGATCAGGGTCAGGCCGAAGGTGGCGATGGCGATACCGGCATCGCCCCAGAGGCGGACTGCAACCACGGTGGCGATGGAAGCGGCGCAGATATTGACCAGGTTGTTGCCGATCAGAATCACGCCGATCAGACGATCGGGCCGCTCCAGCAGGTGGTTGGCACGAATCGCGCCGCGATGGTTCTTCTTAACCAGATGGCGAAGCCGATAGCGGTTCAGGGACATCATTCCGGTTTCAGAACTGGAAAAGAAGGCTGAACAAACGATAAGAAGTGCCAGAATGCCTAAGAGTAGGCTTATCGATACGTCGTCCAAGACGAGGGTGACCTTTTTGCGATAGGGCAGCTGATTGTGGAAGCTGAGATCGAGGCTGTCAACCTAGACGCGATGGATTTATCAGACCATCAGTTCCAGGACGAACTTGCTGCCGAAGTAGGCCAGCATCAGGAACAGGAAACCGCCGAGAATCCAGCGGATCGCCTTCATTCCACGCCAGCCTTTTTGATGGCGGCCCCACAATAGAATGGCGAACAGGCCCCAGGCGATAAAGGAGAGGCCGGTCTTGTGGACCAGGTGCTGGGCGAAGATATCCTGCAGGAATAGCAAGCCGGTCAGCAACGAGGCGCTGAGCAGGGCAAAACCGAGCCAGATCATCTCAAACAGCAGTTGCTCCATCAGCTGCAGTGGCGGCAGCGAGCGAACCAGGCCGCGAACATGGTGGTTACGCAGTTCGTGGTCCTGACGCGCCAGTACGATCGCCTGCAGGGCGGCGATGGCGAAAATGCTGTAGGCCAGAATCGAGGTCAGGATATGGGCAATTTCACCGCCGCTGTATTGTTGCGGCAGGTTGGCGCTGGGCAGCAGGGCTGCCAGCAACACCGAGATCGAGGCGCAGGGAAAAATAGCCACGAACAGCATTGTCAGAGGTTTCTTCAGGCAGCTGAGAATCACCAGGCCTGAAACCAGCCAGGCGATCAGTGAGGTGACCGGGAAGAGTCCCAGCTGGATGCCGTTACCCGGATGCAGAATCAGGTAGACCGACAGGGTGTGTAGTACCCAGGCACCGGCCCCCAGCATCATGACCAGTGAACGCGGTGCCGGTTTGTTGCCGCTCAGGGCGCTGGCCTGGATCACACCGGCCAACAGGTAGATAAGAGCGCTGAAAATACTGGTCAGAAGCAGTGTCATGGTGTTTCGGATAACTCGTGGAGAGGCTGCTGAGCGGCTAAGTGTGTCATAAAAATTTTGCAGTTTGAATAGAGGCTTAGGTAACCGGCTTGGCGGTTGGTCCTGAGCTGATTTATCGCAATTTTGCGGTGGGTTTCCGCGCTGCGATAGAGCCGTTGGATCGGTTTGGGTATAATGCCGGGTTTGCACCGGCCGGAGGGCTGGCGTGACTGCTCGATTTTAGATCGATGAACGCAGATGCGACAGGCTCAGCTGGCCGGGGATGGCACTACAGGCGTTACCATCTACGGGACGTACCAGAGGCGGAATATGTTTAATAATTTGACGGAGCGGCTGGCTCAGACGCTCAAGTCGGTTACCGGTCAGGCCAAACTGACCGAAGACAATATCAAAGGCACGCTGCGCGAAGTGCGGATGGCGTTGCTGGAAGCGGACGTGGCCCTGCCGGTCGTCAAAGAGTTCATTAACGGCGTCAAAGAGCGGGCGATCGGTCAGGAAGTCAGTGCCAGTCTGAATCCGGGTCAGGTGTTCGTTAAGATCGTCAATGAAGAACTGATCAAGGTCATGGGCTCGGCCAACGAAGAGCTCAACCTGGCGGCACAACCGCCGGCCGTGGTGATGATGGCCGGTCTGCAGGGGGCGGGTAAAACCACCTCGGTCGCCAAACTCTCCCGTTGGCTGAAAGAGCGCAAGAAAAAGTCCGTGCTGGTGGTCTCCGCCGACGTTTACCGTCCGGCGGCGATCAAGCAGTTGGAAACCCTGGCTGCCGAGGTCGGCGTCAACTTCTTCCCGTCCAGCAGCGATCAGGATCCGGTCGATATTGCCCAGGGGGCGATTCAGCACGCCAAACAGCAGCATATCGATGTGGTGATTGTCGATACCGCCGGTCGTCTGCATGTCGATGGCGACATGATGGACGAGATCAAGCGTCTGCATGCGGCCATCACGCCGGTTGAAACCCTATTCACCGTTGACTCGATGACCGGTCAGGATGCCGCCAACACCGCCAAGGCGTTTAACGATGTGCTGCCGTTGACCGGTGTGATTCTGACCAAAACCGACGGTGACGCCCGTGGTGGTGCGGCGTTGTCGGTCCGCCAGATCACCGGCAAGCCGATCAAATTCCTCGGTGTCGGTGAGAAGACCGACGCGCTGGAGCCGTTCTTCCCGGATCGGGTGGCCAGTCGAATCCTCGGCATGGGCGACGTGCTGTCGTTGATCGAAGAGGTTGAGCACAAGGTCGACAAGAAGAAGGCGGACAAACTGGCCGCCAAGCTGAAGAAGGGTAAAGGCTTCGATCTGGAAGACTTCCGTGATCAGCTGCAACAGATGAAGAACATGGGCGGTATGGGCGCGATGATGGCCAAACTGCCGGGCATGGGTAAACTGGCTGAAGCGGCCGAGAGTGCCAATGCCGAAAAGGGGATGCTGCAGATGGAGGCGGTGATCAACTCGATGACGCCCCATGAACGTCGCTTCCCTGATGTGATCAGTGGTTCGCGCAAGAAGCGTATCGCCGCCGGCTCCGGTACCCAGATTCAGGATGTGAACCGGGTCCTGAAGCAGCACAAGCAGATGCAGAAAATGATGAAGAAGCTTGGCGGCAAGGGCGGTATGTCGAAGATGATGCGCGGTATGAAAGGCATGATGCCGCCCGGTATGGGTGGTGGTATGGGCGGAATGCCGGGCATGGGAGGCATGCCGGGCGGGCTGCCGCCTGGATTCCGCAAGCGCTAGGTCGCACCTTTCGGCCTTGAGCGGCTTGGTTTGAAATGACCAGGTCGGTGTCGAGACGGGTCGGACAATTGATTAAAAACTAGTCTTTCCAAGGGCGGTTTATTCGCGTATAATTTCCGCCCTTCGTATTGGGGTGCTACGCTGCCTGTTTGGTGGTCGGGGCATCCGAACCGGGCTTCGTTGTGCGTGCCGGTCGATTCTATTTGAGCCGATCGGTGAGCGTGTTTCGAGGCAATACAAATCGTGGGCGATATCAAAACCCACCCAATAGAGGATCGAAGCGAATGGTAGTTATTCGTTTGGCTCGTGGAGGCTCCAAGAAGCGTCCGTTTTATCATATCTCCGTTGCAGACCAGCGTAATGCACGTGACGGTCGCTTTATTGAGCGTGTGGGTTTCTTCAACCCGGTCGCCCGTGGTCAGGAAGAGCGTCTGCGCGTTGACCTGGAGCGCGTTGCTTACTGGCAGGGCCGTGGCGCCCAGGCCAGTGACCGTGTTGCCAAGCTGCTGAAAGAAGCAGCCAAGACCGCTGAATAAGTCAATAGCAGGTAATCGGAACCGCTGATGGCAGTAGGGGATCGGTCAACGTCGAGCACAAAGCCCATTCCAAAAGAACGGGTGGTGTTGGGCAAGATTACGTCGGTTTACGGTGTACGTGGGTGGGTCAAGGTCTACTCCCATACCGAGCCGATGGACAACATCCTCAACTACAACCCCTGGTATATCGAAATTAATGGCCGCTTGCAGGCGATTGAGGTTGATCAGGGTAAGCGTCACGGTAAGGGTCTGATTGCCAAACTGGTTGGATGCGATGATCGAGAAGTGGCCCGCAATTTTTGCGGTGTGGATATCTCGGTCGATCAAGGTGAGTTGCCTGAACTCGAAGAGGGCGACTACTACTGGCACCAGCTGGAAAAACTGAATGTAGTGACCGAATCCGGTGTAGAGCTGGGTCGGGTTGATCACCTGATCGCGACGGGCTCCAACGACGTACTGGTCGTTCGAGGCACGGCGCAGAGTATCGATAAGCGGGAACGGATGATTCCGTATCTGCCCGAGCAGGTGGTTAAAGAGATAAACCTCGAAGCAGGTACTATTCGGGTCGATTGGGACCCGGAGTTTTAAGTTCGTGTGGGTCGGTGTTGTTACACTGTTTCCCGAGATGTTCCGGGCGATTACCGAGTATGGTGTCACCGGAAGGGCGCTGAAAAAAGGGCTGATCAGTCTCGAGAGCTGGAATCCAAGGGATTTCACCCACGATAAGCATCGAACTGTCGATGACCGCCCCTACGGAGGCGGGCCCGGAATGCTGATGAAAGTTCAGCCATTGCGGGATGCGATCCAGGCTGCCAAGGCAGCCGCCCAGGCTCAGGCCGGGGATAAGCCGGTCAAGGTGATCTACCTATCACCCCAGGGCCGCAAATTGGATCAGGTTGGCGTAAGAGAGCTGGCCGAGCGCGACAGTCTGGTGCTGGTCGCCGGACGGTACGAAGGTATCGACGAGCGATTGCTGGAAAACGAGATCGATGAAGAGTGGTCCCTTGGGGACTTTGTGGTCAGCGGCGGCGAACTGCCGGCCATGACCCTGATCGATGCGGTTTCCCGGCTGGTTCCCGGGGTGCTGGGGCATCAGGATTCGGCAACAGAGGACTCCTTTGAGGACGGGTTGCTGGATTGTCCGCACTACACCCGACCGGAGCTGGTCAACGAACAAACGGTACCCGCGGTGCTGCTTAGCGGTAACCACGAGGATATCCGGCGCTGGCGGCTGAAACAGCAGCTAGGCCGAACCTGGCAGCGGCGACCTGACCTGCTGGACGGTCGACAACTGAATAAAGAGCAACAGCGGTTGCTCGACGAGTTTATCCGCGAGGCGGAAACGGTCGATCAGACCCAACCGTCGGATAGTTAGAATTAGGAGCGAATCATGAGCAGCAAGAATCTGATCATTCAGGCGCTGGAAAACGAACAGATGGGCAAAGAAGTGCCCGAGTTTGGCCCGGGTGACACCCTGGTTGTCCAGGTTAAGGTTGTTGAAGGTAGCCGTGAGCGTCTGCAGGCGTTCGAAGGTGTGGTTATCGGTAAGCGTAACCGTGGCCTGAACTCAGCTTTCACCGTACGTAAGATCTCTCACGGTGTTGGCGTTGAGCGTACTTTCCAGACCTACAGCAAGGCAGTCGACAGCATCACCGTCAAGCGTCGTGGTGACGTACGTCAGGCCAAGCTGTACTACCTGCGTGAGCTGTCTGGTAAGTCTGCCCGTATCAAAGAGAAGCTGGCTAAGAAGTAAGCCTGACTTTTTGATCGCAGACTGCGAAAAAAGGCGACCCTCAGTGGTCGCCTTTTTTGTGCCCGTGACGCGGCGCTCAGGCCCGTTGGGCATCGCCTTTTGAGGCATTTTTCTATATCATCTGCCGGTTCGATTTACAGGTTAATTTTTCAGGTTAGAGTGCGATGCAGGCATCCGAAGTTAAGCAATTGATTGAGCAGCAACTAGAAGGCTGCGAGGCGATCACCGCCGGTGAAGGCTGCGATTTCCAAGTGGTCGTGGTGGGTGACAAATTCGACGGGCTGTCGCCGGTCAAGCGTCAACAGCTGGTCTACGGCTGTCTGACCGAGCAGATCGCCAGTGGTGCGATCCATGCCGTCACCATCAAGACCTACACCCCTGCCCAGTGGCAGGCTCAGGGCAACTAAGCCCTCCATCCCTTTGTTAGACCGGCCGAGCCTGTAGGGTGCGGCCAAGCGGAAGAAACTATGGATAAACTGCTGATCAGTGGCGGCAATCGTCTGCAGGGCGAGCTGCGTATTTCCGGAGCCAAAAACTCTGCCTTACCGATTATCGCCTCCACCCTGCTGGCTGACGGCCCGGTGACGCTTTCCAACCTGCCTCATCTGCACGATGTCACCACCATGATTGAGCTGCTGGGCCGGATGGGCGTGGGTGTGACCCTGAATGAGCGGATGAATGTCGAAGTCGACAGCCGCAGTGTTGATACCCTGGTGGCTCCGTACGAGCTGGTTAAGACCATGCGTGCGTCGATCCTGGTACTGGGGCCGATGCTGGCTCGTTTTGGGGAGGCTGAAGTCTCGCTGCCGGGCGGCTGCGCCATCGGTAGTCGTCCGGTGGATCTGCATATCCGTGGCCTGGAAGCCATGGGGGCCGATATCGCCGTGGAAGACGGTTATATCCGTGCCCGAACCAACGGCCGTTTGAAAGGGGCGCATATCTTCTTCGACACCGTCACCGTGACCGGCACCGAGAATATTCTGATGGCCGCGACGCTGGCCGAAGGTACCTCGACCATCGAGAATGCTGCCAAGGAGCCGGAGATCGTCGATCTGGCGGAGTGCCTGATTGCGATGGGTGCAGATATCGAAGGTCATGGCACCGATACCATCCGGGTGCGTGGCGTTGAGCGTCTGGACGGTTGCCACTACTCGGTAATGGCCGACCGTATTGAGACCGGTACCTATCTGGTCGCCGCCGCCGTGACCGGTGGCAAGATCAAGTTGAAGGACACCCGTCCGGACACCCTTGAAGCGGTACTGATGAAGCTGGAAGAGGCCGGCGCCGAGATCGAGACCGGTGACGACTGGATCAGCCTGGACATGCACGGCCGCCGGCCCAAGGCGGTCAACCTGACCACGGCGCCTTATCCGGCGTTTCCGACCGATATGCAGGCTCAGTTCGCGGCCATGAATGCGGTTGCCGAAGGGGTCGGGATCATTAAGGAGACGATTTTCGAAAACCGCTTTATGCATATCCAGGAGATGATCCGGATGGGTGCCAAATGCACCATCGACGGCAACACCGTGGTGATCGAAGGGGTCGAAACCCTGAAAGCGGCCCCGGTGATGGCCACCGACTTGCGGGCCTCGGCCAGTTTGGTCATCGCCGCGCTGGTGGCCGAAGGCGATACCCTGATCGATCGGATCTACCACATCGATCGCGGTTACGAGTGTATCGAAGAGAAATTTGAGCTGATCGGCGCCAAAGTTGGCCGGGTGGCTTCCTGACAATTCCAGCATCCCCATACAGAGCATGACCATGACCCAAACCACCGCCAGTCAGTCCATTACGATTGCCTTGTCGAAAGGGCGTATTCTGAAAGAAACCCTGCCGTTGCTGGAGCAGGCCAATATCATTCCGGCCGAGGATATCTTCTCCAGCCGAAAACTGATTTTTGATACCAACCATCCGCATATCAAGCTGTTGGTCATTCGCGCCACCGATGTGCCCACCTACGTGGAGTACGGTGCCGCCGATATGGGGGTATCCGGTAAGGACGTGCTGCTCGAACATGGGGCCCGTGGCCTGTATGAACCGCTGGATCTGAATATCTCACGTTGCCGGTTGATGACCGCCGGGCTGGTGGATGCCAAGCCGATTCCCGATGGCGGTCGGGTCAAGGTGGCGAGCAAGTTCGTCAATATCACCAAACGCTACTTCGCCAGCCAGGGCAAGCAGGTCGATATCATCAAGCTCTATGGTGCGATGGAACTGGCGCCGATCATGGGGCTGGCCGACTGCATCGTCGATATCGTCGATACCGGCAACACCTTGAAGGCCAATGGCATGAAACCGCTGGAGCTGATCGCCCCGATCAGTACCCGACTGGTGGTCGGCAAGGCGGCGATGAAAATGAAACACAGCCTGATTCAACCGATCATCGAGCAGCTGGGCGAGGCGGTCGAGCGGGCCAAGGATGCCGAAAACCAGGCCGACGAGGTATCAGCATGAGTGATCCGAGCGTAACCCGGCTGGTTTATGGTCGGGGTGACTTCGATGCCCGACTGGACCAGCTACTGGCCTGGGAAACCGTATCCGATACCAGCGTCAATCAGGTTGTCGATGGCGTGTTGGCCGATGTCCGCCGTCGTGGTGATGACGCGGTGGTCGAGTACACCAACCGTTTTGACCGTCTCAGTGCTGCCGATATGGCCGCACTGGAGATGGGGCCGGAGCGACTGCAGCAGGCTCTTGATGGTCTGAGTAATGAACAGCGCCAGGCGCTGGAAACCGCCGCCCAGCGGGTCCGCAGCTACCATGAGCACCAGCTGCAGCAGTCCTGGCAGTACACCGAAGCCGACGGCACCATGCTGGGCCAGCAGGTGACGCCGATGGATCGGGTCGGCATCTATGTCCCCGGTGGCAAAGCTTCCTACCCGTCGTCGGTCCTGATGAACGCGATTCCGGCCAAGGTGGCCGGCGTTAGCGAGATCATCATGGTGGTACCGACCCCCGATGGTGAGATCAACGAGCTGGTCATGGCGGCGGCCTGCCTGGCCGGTGTCGACCGGGTCTTCTGTGTCGGTGGTGCCCAGGCCGTGGCGGCACTGGCGTACGGTACCGAGACGGTACCACGGGTCGATAAGATCGTCGGACCGGGCAACATCTATGTCGCCACCGCCAAGCGGGCGGTGTTCGGGCTGGTCGGAATCGATATGATTGCCGGGCCATCCGAGATTCTGGTGGTCTGCGATGGCCAGACCGACCCGGACTGGGTGGCGATGGACCTGTTCTCCCAGGCCGAGCATGATGAAGATGCCCAGTCGATCCTGATCTGCCCGAATGCGGCTTATCTGGACGCGGTGTCGGCCAGCATTGCCAAGCTGCTGCCGACCATGGAGCGCCGTGAGATTATCGCCAAGTCCCTCAACGACCGGGCCGCGCTGATCGAAGTCGCCGATCTGGATCAGGCGGTGGAGCTGGTGAACCGGATCGCACCGGAGCACCTGGAGCTGTCTGTCGAGGATCCGGATGCGCTGCTGCCGAAGATCCGCCATGCCGGTGCGATCTTTATGGGGCGCTATACCGCCGAGGCGTTGGGCGACTACTGTGCCGGCCCCAACCATGTGTTGCCGACCTCGGGTACCGCCCGCTTCTCGTCTCCGTTGGGGGTTTATGACTTCCAGAAGCGCTCGTCGTTGATCCGCTTCTCCGCCGATGGTGCCAGCGAACTGGGTAAGACCGCTTCGGTACTGGCCCGCGGTGAAGGCCTGACCGCTCACGCCCGCTCCGCCGAGTACCGAATCAAGCCGGAATAGGCAGGAACCGGATAGGCTAGAAAAAGCAACGCTATCGAACTCAGGCCCATCTCGGTGGGCCTGCTCTCCATCCTCTTTAGAAAAGTCGACCAACCATGACCCAAGCCAGCCTCGAACAACGTATCTCCAAACTGATCCGTCCCGAAGTGCGGGCGTTGCATGCCTATCAGGTGCCGCCGTCGACCGGAATGTTGAAGCTGGATGCGATGGAAAACCCCTACCAGTGGTCCGATGCCACCAAACAGGCCTGGCTCGACAAGCTGGCCGAGGTGGAGATCAATCGCTACCCCGAACCCCAGGCCCAAGGGGTCAAGGATCGGTTGCGCCAGGTGATGGGCATCCCATCGGAGTACGAGCTGATGCTGGGTAACGGCTCGGACGAAATCATCCAGATTCTGGCGATGGCGGTAGCCGGTGATGATGTCTGTGTGATGGCGCCGGAGCCCAGCTTCGTGATGTACCAGATGATCGCTACCTTCTGCCGAATCGATTACGTCGGCGTGCCGCTGGACAGCCAGTTCGATCTGGATCTTGGCGCGATGCTGGAGCAGATCGAAGCGCGCCAGCCGGCGTTGATCTTCCTGGCCCAGCCCAACAACCCGACCGGTAACCTCTATAGCGAGGAGAAGATTCGCCGTATCGCCGAAGCCAGTCAGGGGCTGGTGATCGTCGATGAAGCTTACACGGCGTTTACCGATTGTGACTCACTGTCGCTACTGGGCGATTACGACAATTTGGTGCTGATGCGTACCCTGTCGAAAGTGGGTCTGGCCGGATTGCGGTTGGGGCTGTTGATCGGCAAGCCGGAATGGCTCGGTGAGTTTGACAAGCTGCGCTTGCCCTACAACATCAATGTATTGACCCAGGCCAGTGCCGAGTTTGCGCTGGACCACTACGAGCTGTTCCGGGAGCAGACCGCCAAGCTGCGTCAGGCTCGCATCAGCCTGATCGACGCGCTGCAGCAGCTGCCGCAACTGCAGGTCTGGCCCAGCGAGGCCAACTTTGTGCTGGTTCGCTCGCTGGAGAAGCCGGCGGCCGAGCTGCATGAGGCTTTAAAGGGCGCCGGTGTGCTGGTGAAAAAACTGGATGGCGGTCATCCGGCGCTGGCCGGTTGTCTGCGAATCAATGTCAGCACTCCGGAAGAAAATCAGCGTCTGATCGAAGCCCTAAAACCGTTGCTGTAAGGCTTTCTCAACGCGGTGGCGATCGGCTGGGTTGGTCGGGCTAGGGCTTCTTAGCCAGGGTTACCGGGCTCGGGTCGGTGGTCGGTTGCCGATGGTGGCTTCGACGTTGATCAGCTCGCCGTTGCGCAGCAGTCCCAGTTTCAGCATCGTGCCGGGCTTGGTGACGGCGATCTGGTTCATCGCCGCCTGGCCGCTACGGATCGGCTGACCGTCGATGCTGATCAGTACATCACCGGGCTGCATGCCGGCTTGATGGGCCGGGCTGTCACGGAAGATTCCCGCGATGATCAGTCCCCAGGCTTCTTCGGTGCCGAAAGACTCGGCCAGGGCGGGAGTCATCTGCTGGATCTCGATACCGAGCCAGCCGCGAACCACGCGACCGTTCTCGATAATGCCTTTCAACACACTGCGAACCAGATCCACCGGGATGGCGAAGCCGATACCCTGGGAGCCGCCGGAGCGCGAGAAGATCGCGGTGTTGATACCGATCATATTCCCCATGGCGTTGACCAAGGCGCCCCCTGAGTTGCCGGGGTTGATGGCGGCGTCGGTCTGGATAAAGTTCTCGTAGGTGTTGATACCCAGCTGGTTGCGACCGGTGGCGCTGATGATACCCATGGTGACGGTCTGGCCGACGCCGAACGGGTTGCCGATCGCCAGCACCACATCACCGACCTGCTGCGGCTGGGAGACGGCCAGATCGATGACGGCCAGCTCCTTTAGTTCGATTTTCAGCACCGCCAGATCGGTTTCCGGATCGGTACCGATCACCTTGGCTTCAGCTTCGCGACCGTCGTGCAGTGCGACCAGGATGGATTCGGCATCGGTGATGACGTGGTTGTTGGTGACGATATAGCCCTGAGGGCTGATGATGACTCCCGAACCCAGGCTGGAGATCACCTGGCGTTGGGTACGACCGTTGGCGTCAGGTTGGCCGTAATATTCGCGCAGGGCCGGGTCTTCAAACTGATCGCCGCTGTTTTGAGGCGCACGGCTACGGGTGTAGATATTGACGACCGCCGGTGCCGCTTTGGCCACTGCATCGGCATAGGAGACCGGGCCGACGCCCAGATTGGAAGTCGGTGGTGTCGGGCTGACCTGATGGATCTCTACCGGAGCCAGGCTCGGGCTGATACCCTGCGGAAAGAAGGTCAGCATCACGAACGCCACCAGTATTCCAGCAGCGATCGGCCACAATAGTAGGGTGGTCAGTTTGCGCATATTGCTCAAGAACTCGGATAATGGCCCATTATACGAACTGAAATTGTTGATTGGTAATCGATTTTGAGGATAACACCGTGTCCGTAGCGTTAACCCAGTTAGTTAAAACCTTAGACCAGTGGTTGGAACCCGGGCTGATCAAGGACTATTGCCCCAATGGCCTTCAGGTGGAGGGGCGTGCGCAAGTACGGCGTATCGTTACCGGTGTCACCGCCTCCCAGGCTTTGCTGGATGCCGCGGTGTTGGCCAAGGCCGATGCCGTGCTGGTGCATCACGGCTATTTCTGGCGCGGCGAAGACCCCTGTGTACGTGGGATGAAGCGGCGCCGACTGCAGACCCTGCTTGAACACGATATCAGCCTAATCGCCTACCATTTGCCGTTGGATATTCATCCGCAACTGGGCAATAACGCTCAGTTGGCTCGACGGCTGGGGTTGACGATTGAGGGCGGACTGGAGCTCAACAGTCGTCAGCCGGTGGGGTTGTGGGGCCGGCTTGAGCAACCGCTAAGTGCTGAGCAGCTGGCAGAACGTATTGAAGCTGAGCTGGGGCGTCGGCCGCAGTGGATCGAAGGCAACGCCAAGCGTATTGAAACCCTGGGGTGGTGTACCGGTGCGGCCCAGGGCTATATCGAACATGCTATCGCCCGGGGACTGGACGCCTTTATCAGTGGGGAGATCTCAGAGCCGACGGTCTATGCCGCCCGTGAAGGCGGGGTGCATTACTTCGGTGCGGGCCACCATGCCACCGAGCGCTACGGGATCCAGGCAGTGGGTCAGCAGCTGGCGGATGAGTTTGATATCGAACACTGTTACATCGAATTGGATAACCCGGTATAGCTAGATCTTTTGGTTGGCGCGTTAGAAACGAAAACGCCCGGCGCTTGGCCGGGCGTCGTGTATTTACCGATAATGGGCTGGTGTCAGGCCATTCGAGAGGGCTCCTGCACCTCCTCTTCTTTTTTCAAACCGTACTCTTCCGACAGCGTGCCTTCGGCCTCGGGGTCGGTTTTAGGAGCGTAATCCCGAGGCGGTTCGACCTGGGACTCTGAGGTGCTTTGCTGTTCCGGTGCTGCTTCTTGCTCGGCTGCCGGATCCGTACGGTGCTCCAGGCTGACCAGCAGCTGGTCATCGTTGCAGAGCTCACGGGCGCTGTTGGAGAGGTGCTGGTGCACATCGCGATAACTATCGGTCAGTTTATTGACCAGCTCGGCGGTCTGAGTAAATCGGGTGGCTACATCCAGCTTATAGGCCTCCAGCTCTCGGCGTGCCTCATTGAGCTCCTCGATCAGAGCGCCTTTGCTGCGGGAGCCGATATTGCTTCGGCCGATCAGTAGGCCGAAAATTAGACCAATGACCAGGGTTGAAAAGCTGACCAGCAGGACGGTTTGGGTGGCTGATTCCACTGCGGTTATTCCTCCGATAGTGCGCGGACTTGAAGGGCCGAAGATACTTCAATTTGTAGATGAAGACAAAGGCCGGGAGGCGGTTTGCGGCGGTGCGGAGGCAATTGCTATAGTCGCTGGTTTTTGGCGGTTGATGGCAGCATCTGATCCATAATTGCTGGCAAGGGACCGTCGGTTTGCCTTGCCGGGCGTCGGCAGGCGGGAGATGAGGGCAATGAAACAGCTAATCTTGGGTGGAGCCCGTTCCGGTAAAAGTCAGTTGGCCGAACGTTTGGCGATGCAATCGGGGCTTGAAGTTGCCTATATCGCCACCGCGACGGTGG
Source organism: Motiliproteus sp. (assembly GCF_965230735.1). Lineage (GTDB taxonomy): Bacteria > Pseudomonadota > Gammaproteobacteria > Pseudomonadales > Balneatricaceae > Motiliproteus. The sequence goes on along the minus strand of NZ_OZ246016.1, from coordinate 3,732,171 downwards.
GTGATGCGGAGATGGAGAGTCGCATTGGTCTGCACCGGGACCGTCGTCCTGAGCACTGGGGCTTGGTGGAGGAGCCGGTCGCCTTGGCGCAATGTCTGCAACAGCACGCCGGTGATCTGAAACTGCTGCTGGTAGACTGCCTGACTCTGTGGCTGAGCAATCTGATCTGTCTGGAACAACACGGTGTTCTGCGGCGCGAAGTGGATGCGCTGTTGGATATCCTGCCGCAGCTGCCCGGGGAGTTGATCTTTGTCTCCAACGAAGTGGGGATGGGGATCACGCCAATGGGGGAGTTGAGTCGCCATTTCCAGGATGAGCTGGGGATGTTGCACCAGCAGCTGGCAAGCCAGTGCGACCGGGTGGTGTTGACCGTCGCCGGGCTTCCCCATGTATTAAAGCCCGCCGGAACTGTGCTGGCGCTTGAATCCTGATCCATCTTTTTCTGTCTGTTGTGTTCTGAGGAGAACCCAGTGAGCGATTCCCTTGAATGGCTGTACCAACCGATCCAACCCCTGAATGCTCAATGTCACGCCGAAGCCCAGGCGTATCAGAATCAGCTGACTAAACCTCCCGGGTCACTGGGGCGCTTGGAGCAGTTGGGGGCCTTGTTTGCGGCCGCTCAGGGACAGCTGAAGCCGGTGTTGAAGAAGGTTTCCATTCGGGTGTTTGCGGCCGATCACGGCGTCGCTGAAGAGGGGGTTTCAGCTTTTCCTCAGGAGGTGACCGTCGAGATGGTGCGTAACTTTTCCCGTGGTGGGGCGGCCATCACGGTGCTGGCCCGCCAGCTCGGGGCGGATTTCAAAGTGGTTAATGTCGGTACCCTGACGGAATTGGAATCTCTGCCGCAGGTTGAGGATGCCCGTATCGCAGCGGGGACCGCCAATTTCTGTCGTCAACCGGCGATGAGCCCCGCTCAGTTAGAAGCCGCGCTGGCGTGCGGTCGTCGTGCTGCCGAGCAAGCGGCTGATCAGGGCGTACAGTTATTTATCGGTGGTGAGATGGGGATCGCCAATACCACGGCCGCCACCGCGCTGGCCGCTGCGCTGCTGGAGCAACCGGCCCGGAGCCTGGTCGGTCCGGGGACCGGGGTCGACAGTGCCGGGATCGATCGGAAAACCACGGCGATCGACCGGGCACTGGCTTTGCACCAGGCTAAGCTGGATTCGCCGCTGGCGACTCTGCAGCACTTGGGAGGGCTGGAGATCGCTGCGTTGTGTGGTGCTTATCTGGGCTGTGCCCGGCGCGGCTTGCCGGTGCTGGTGGATGGGTTTATTACCACCAGTGCTGCGCTGGTGGCCAGTCGTATCAACCCGCAACTGCGGCCCTGGTTGCTGTTTTCCCATAATTCTGCCGAGCCGGGACATCGCCTGATGCAGCAGGCCATGGACGCCGAACCGCTATTGGATTTAGGGATGCGTCTGGGGGAGGGCAGTGGTGCTGCGGTCTGTGTTCCACTGCTGCAATCGGCCTGCAGACTGCAGTCGGAGATGGCGACCTTCGCCGAGGCTGCGGTCAGTGAAAATATCTGCTAGCAGCGATAACGAAACCCGAATGATGAAGCGACAGCGATGTCCGGTTTGATTATCGATTTGCTGCGACACGGCAGCTGCGACGACGGTGCCATCTATCGAGGATGTACCGATTCTGCCCTGTCTCCTCTGGGGATGCAGCAGATGGAATCAGCCTTTGCCGCTCTCAAGGCCGCCTCAAACGATACTCCCGGCTGGCATCGAATCTATAGCTCACCGCTGCAGCGCTGTGCGGTACCGGCCCAACGTTTTGCGAGTCAGTTACAGCTTCCGTTGACGTTGGAGCCGGCGTTGCGGGAGTTGGACTTCGGTCAGTGGGATGGCCTGTTGCTGGAGCAGGTCTGGCAACAGCAGTCGAAACAGGTGATGGCTTTCTGGCAGGATCCTGATCACAATCCGCCGCCGGGTGGTGAAACCATGCTGGCGCTGCGCCAACGACTCCAACCTCTATTGTCAGGCTGGCTCGAGGCGGTTCCCGATGGTGAACAGCAGAATTTGCTCTGTGTGACCCATGGCGGGGTTATCCGCGCGCTGATCTGCTTACTGCTGGGGCTGCCCGGAGCCAGTGCGCAGCAGTTGAGTCTTGATTATGCGTCGCTGACCCGGGTTGAACTCTATCCTGATACCGAGGGAATTAGCCGACAGGGCTTTCACGCCCAGTTGGTATTCTTTAACCGACGTCCGCTGTTATCCGATTATGACTGAGCCGACAACGAAACCGTTACCGCAGAGCCTGCTGCCGCTGCTGGTCGCGTTGCAGTTTTTAACCCGTTTACCGGTGCCGGAACCCGGGCGGGTCGCCGACGAAGTGGTGGGGCGTTCGCTGCTTTGGTATCCGCTGACCGGGCTGCTGCTTGGCGCGCTGTTATGGTGGTCTCAGCTGCTGTTGCAGTGGTTGTTGCCGGGACAATGGTGGCTGCAGGCGGCATTGTTGCTGACTATCTGGTGCCTGATGACCGGAGGCCTGCATCTGGATGGATTGGCCGATAGCGCCGATGCCTGGGTGGGTGGCTTCGGTGACCGCGAACGAACATTGCAGTTGATGAAGGACCCAACCTGTGGTCCGGCCGCAGTGATGCTGCTGGTGCTGTTGCTGCTGGTTAAGTTCGCCGCTCTGGTGCAGCTGTTGTCGCTGAATACTGCCTGGCTGTTGGTGGTGCCTTTAATCGGTCGTGGGCTGCTGTTACTGCTGTTTTTAACCACCGACTATGTTCGGCGTCAGGGGTTGGGCGCGATCCTGGCCGAGCAATTTAACCGACGCCAAGCCAGATGGTTGCTTATAGCGCTGGCAATCTTGTTGCTAAGTGCCGGCTGGCCGGCGTTGCTGGCGTTGGCTTGCGCCCTGCTGTTGTTTGTCGGGTTGCGGCGTTTGATGGTTAAACGGCTTGGCGGAACGACCGGCGACACGGCGGGTGCGTTGGTGGAACTGAGTGAGGCGGCAGCGCTGATTGGTCTGCTGATTGCGCTTTAGGGAAGCTGCGAACAGATTTCCGTGGTTTCAAGCGCTTGAAGTGCGCAACGTCCAGGCACAAGTGGCAGCGAATGGTCGTCGTCCCAGCAAAGTTCCTTAATTATCTATGGCTAATGATTAATGCTTAATTTGATTAACATCGATAGAATAGCCGCCAGTGAATGCAGTTTGTTCTAGACTATTCCCATGCAGTCCAAAATTGATTTAACCGATATCGAGTTGTTGCGCGAAGCCTCCAAGCAATTGACCTCCGACCAACTAATTACCGCTCAGCAGTGGATCGAAGGACTGATCCAAGAACGTCACGAAACTCAAAACCAACGGATTGGCGATCGTAATCTGAAACAGATGCGTGGCCTGATGGCAAAAGCGGGAATCAGTTGGGATGAGTTTCAGAAAGCGCTCTAATTACTCCAACTAAAGGCCTCACGGCCACCGCAGCAAACCTGCCTATTCAGCGAGGAATTCATACTCGCTGCGATGCTGTGCACCTTGCGAAAATAAGCGACTGGATTTGAGGACAAACCGATCCACGGGGATGCTGATGTCCAGGCTCCGATGCCTGTCGATAAAAGCGCTCAGATCGGGTTGTTGACGGCGACGGAAACGACCCAGGGTCCAGTGGGGATGGAATCGGCGGGACTGAATTTGAACCCTGGGGATATGATTCAAGGCCAGCCGCTGCTTCTGTTGTAGTAATGAAAGCGACTGGCTGGGAGCAACACCCAACCAGAGCGCGCCGGAGCGAAAGAATCCGATTTCGCGGCACCGAAGTTCGAAGCGGTTGAAATCGATCCGGCCAAGGGCATCGGCGATCGGCTCCAGTAAGTCGTCGGCTACCTCGCCGATAAAGACCAGGGTTAAGTGGAGCTGATAGGGGGTGCTCCAGCGAACACCGGGTATTCCCTGACAGAGGCGCTCCACTGCTGGTAACTGATCGGAAGGTGGTTCAATCGCGGTAAACAGGCGCATAACCTTAGTTTATCCGAACCGACAGGATGGGGTCATGTTTCGTCCTGGCGAACCAGAGAGATGCTGAATACGCAGCAAGTTGAGATTATTTCTCAAAAGGTGTTGATAACGATTATCAATATGTTTAATCTGTCCTTGTTCAGGGCTCCTGAGGTACCTGCCAACGGGTCGGCAATTGACCTGGCGGGTTACCGGTTCAACTGATTGGTCATCAAATCGAACCGGCAGGTACCTCCCCGAACGGTCACACTCATCTCTTAACGCACCTTCGGGTGCGTTTTTTTTCGATTGATTTTCCGGCGGTTATTGCCGTTTCGCTGATTGTTTATCTCGACCTAAGCTGCTGAATCTGTCGGTGCTGGCGATATTTAATGAGGCTTATTAGCATAGGTAGTTGATAATCAATATCGTTAATAGTAAGGTTGTCCCTGTTCTACCCCACCGGCCGAGTGCTGTTTTGATCGCCAAAGCAACAGAAGTCTGGTGACCTATTACCATCTCTTTTTAACGCACCTTTGGGTGCGTTTTTTTTGTCTAACAGGGGTTCGCCCGGGATGGGGTCGGCCAAAATCGTCCGGTTGGTTAGCCTTGTTGCCCGTTGTCGAGCAGTCGGTTTCGTCCGGAATGTTGATTAGGGTGCTTAAAAGTCGGTTGCAGCTCCATAAATTCCGATCCTCGCAGCAAATTTCCGGGCTAGGCTAGAAGAGGCTGCTAGAATGTGTGGCTTCGATAGACTGCAGCCACTGAGAAGCTGCCACCCTATGAATTGACGGTTTTGGTCTCTGAGGAGTTGCATCATTGCGTAAAGCGATATTTTTCGGCCTGGGATGGGTGTGCTTGCTGTTAGGGCTTATCGGCGTTCTGCTGCCGCTGCTGCCGACCACACCCTTTATCATTCTGGCGGCCTATTGCTTTTCTCGCAGTTCCCGGCGTTTCCACCAGATGCTGGTGGGGCACCGCCTGTTCGGTCCGATCATCCGTGATTGGGAAGCCCATGGAGTCATCCCGTTGAAAGTGAAGTGGATCTCCAGCACCATGATGTTGTTGATGATCAGTTACCCGGTTTTCTTCAAGCCGCTTCATTGGGCCATTGATGCCAGCATGCTTGGGGTCGCGGCGATCGCCTTGTTGTACATCTGGAGCCGACCGTCACAGCCGAAGGATCAAGCGTCTTCACCCGATAAGCGTGAACTTCATACGCAGGTTGATCCCACTGACTGATCCAGCATCCAGCTTGGCCGCCTGTTCCCTTTCCGATCCTTAGCCCCTCGTTTTGCGTGTCTGGGTGTTTTTGTCAATAAACTTGGGCGGTTAGACACTCGCCGAAGCCTGAGTGATCCTCCAAGCTATCTCTCCTCTTTTTACAACAATAAACAAGCGGAGCTGTTTCGATGAATCAGATTGACCAGTTTTTTGAGGCGATGGTGGCGCGTTTCCAACCCGAGGCGGCGCGCGGCCTGGATGCCGTGTTTCAATACCGGTTGGCCGAGGGGGATAGCTACTTTCTAACCATCCGTGATCAGCAATGTGCGCTTGAGCGTGGCGAGCATGGCGCTCCCTGTGTCACCCTGAAGATGAAGTTCGACACGCTGCAGAAGCTGGGACGTGGGGAACTGGATGGGATGAAGGCGTTTATGTTCGGTAAGTTAAAGGTATCCGGGGATATGGCGCTGGCGACCCGGTTGGCAAAACTGTTTCCGACCGGTTGATCCCTGAGCTGCGATTTGCGTGTTCGGTGTCTTCAAGCGGGTTCCACTGTTTGGCTAGGCTGTTTCTTGGTCGTGATCTTGCTCCAAACGGGTGTTTTATTGTCTTGGCGCAACGCTTTGAGTTGCGCATCAAGTTATCTTGGCTAGGCTAGTTAACAGCTTGATTCAAAAGGTGGGCACTTTGGCATGCCACAGCCTGCAAGCCCGCTGCGAGGGATAACCCAATGTCACCAGAAGAAGCCATCAAACAGCTGGATCAGATCTTGCGCGGCAAGTACTCTGATATCACCATCCTGCCATCGGGGATCTGTAGCCGTACCATACAGATCCCTTTCAAATCCGGTTCGGCGCTGCAATACACCCTGACACTGTTTGTGGAAGTGGAGATGGCGCCCACAACCGGGGTTGCGACGGCGATTCGCATCAGTCATCCGCCAGCCCATGCCTGGGAGTCGACGCCGGAAGACCTCAGCTCGGCCAGTGGTAATCTGCGAACGCTGTTCGATATGATCACCGACCTGGGTAAAGAGTATCTGACCCGCGAACGCCAGACCCTGAAGGTGTTGAATAATCAGGAGTTGGGCAAGCAGCTGTCCCGCCTATGCCAGGCCAACGGTGGTGACGGCGCTGCCGATGATGCCGACGAATTCGTGATCCGCAAAGGGCAGGCACAGGTGGCGGTAAAAATTATTGAGGATAAATCAGCCAGTCCTCATGCCGCGGTGAATATGACCGTTAACGGTATCGACAGCAAGGATCTGCTGAGTGCGGTTAAGGTGTTGCTACAGAACGCCGCTAGCTGACCCAAAGAAATACGGGGCAGGGCAGTTTTTCTGCCCTGGCCTGATGTCGTTCGCTGGTTTTCGAGCCCCCTTCCCGATAGCATAGAGACCTTATTAAGGGCCGCGCTGACGGCTTGAATTTGCGGTATCTGGCGGATCAATCAATCTATGAGTTATCAGGTTCTGGCGCGTAAATGGCGCCCCTCCACCTTTGAAGGGATGGTGGGGCAAGAGCATGTCCTTCAGGCTCTGGTCAACGCGCTCGACAGCGACCGATTGCATCATGCTTATCTGTTCACCGGCACCCGGGGTGTCGGTAAAACCTCCATCGCCCGACTATTCGCCAAATCACTGAATTGTGAGCAGGGCGTCAGCTCCAAGCCTTGTGGGCAGTGCGGGCCCTGCCGTGAAATCAGTGAAGGACGTTTCGTTGATCTGATTGAGGTGGATGCGGCTTCGCGGACCAAGGTTGAAGATACCCGCGAGCTGATGGAGAACGTCCAGTACGCGCCGACCCGGGGGCGTTATAAGGTTTACCTGATCGACGAAGTGCATATGCTGTCCACCCACAGCTTCAATGCGCTGCTGAAGACCCTGGAAGAACCCCCGCCCCATATCAAATTCCTGCTGGCGACCACCGATCCGCAGAAACTGCCGGTGACCATCCTGTCACGCTGTTTGCAGTTCAACCTCAAGAACATGGTGCCGGAAAAGATCGTGGCTCATCTGCAGCAGGTGTTGCAGGCCGAACAGATCCGCTTCGAAGAGCAGGCCTTGTGGCTGCTGGCTCGTGGTGCCAATGGCAGTATGCGGGATGCCATGAGCTTGACCGATCAGGGGATCGCGTTTGGTAGTGGCGAGCTGCGTGAAGCCGATGTCCGGGCGATGCTCGGTACCGTCGATCAGCACCAGGTGCTGGGGCTGTTGCAGCAGTTGGCGCAGGGTTCGGCCCAGGGGGTGTTGGACCTGGTGCGACAGATCAGTGAACTGGGTGCCGATAGCGATGCTATCCTTGCCGAGCTGCTGAGTTTGCTGCATCGGATCGGTATCGCCCAGATGCTTCCCCAAGGGGTGGATAACAGCCAAGGGGATCGGGATGCGATCCTGGCGTTGGCTCAATCCCTCAGAGCGGAAGACGTGCAATTGTTCTATCAGATCGGCGTAAACGGACGCCGTGATCTGCCCCACGTGCCGGTGGCGCGTGAAGGGCTGGAGATGACATTGCTGCGGATGCTGGCGTTCCGTCCGGTTGCAGTCGGTGAGTTGGCGCTGCCGCAAGGGGAGCTTTCAGCGCCCGCCGCGCCCGTGGTCGAGCCAACGGCTGAATCCGCTTCAACCATCAGTGCTGCTGAGCCACAACAGTCAGCGCCAGAGCTTACGCCAGCGGCATCTCCGTTTAAGGAAACTGTTGAGCCTGGACCCGAAGCCGTGGTTCCTCCGGCTAATATCAGCCCGCAGCCTACTCCGGGCTCTGAGTCCATGGCGGGACAGGTTCCAGCCGCGCCGATGGCTGATCCCCATGATCCGCCACCCTGGGGCGACCCAACTCCGACGCCCGCTGGGGGTGAGTCAAAAAAGTCTGAGGCGCCGACCGCCACAGAGTCGGAACCAAGCCCCCGTGACAACATGGGGATTGAGAGTCCGTCCCGGATTCGTTCAGTGACTCAGGCAGATACAACCGCATCTGCTGCGCTGTCAGCCGAGCAGCCCGACGCCGGGACTTCGCCTATTTCTGCTGTGGCAGCAGAGCCAGCCCCATCACCAGCACCTTCGCCGTCGGTGGCGCCGAAGCCGGCTGTTGCCGCTCCCGATAGGGTTGCCGAACGGCCACAGGGCGCAACGGCGGCCAAGCAAAGTGCACGGCTGGATGTGCGGGGTGGTGAACTGGCTAGACGATGGGTGGAGGTGATTGATCAGATTGGCCTGAGCGGGATGACGTATAATATTGCCGCAAACGCTTGGCTTGAGGCTGAGCAGCAGGGCAGCTGGCGCTTCTGTCTGGCCAGTGATCGACTACACCTGTTTAACGATACCCATCAGCAACGGTTGGCCAAGGCATTATCGGATCATCTGGGGCAGCCGCAACGGGTTGAGGTAGTCGAGGGCCGCAGCGACGCTGAGACCCCGGCGGGTTTTCGTCAGCGAAAACGCGAAGAACGCCAAGCTGAAGCGGTGCGTTCGATAGAAACCGATACCAATGTGCAGGCGATTATGGCGGCGTTTGATGCTCGGATTGACCCGGCCTCCGTTCGTCCGATCGATGCCAAAGAGGCCTGACGGCGGTTCCGGCAGGGCTAAACAAGCAATTTTACCGAGGAGTAAACCATGAAAGGCGGAATGGGCAACCTGATGAAACAGGCCCAGCAGATGCAAGAGAAGATGCAGCAGGCCCAAGAAGAGATTGCCAATGCAGAGGTGACCGGTGAATCCGGTGCGGGCCTGATCAAGGTGGTGATGAACGGTCGCCACGATGTTCGTCAGGTATCGATTGATGACAGCCTGATGGAAGAAGATAAAGAGATCTTGGAAGACCTGTTGGCTGCTGCGGTTAACGATGCGGTACGCAAGGTAGAAAGCGCCAGCCAAGAGAAAATGGCCAGCATTACCGGTGGCATGATGCCTCCGGGATTCAAGATGCCGTTCTGATCGGTGCCTAACGTATTATGAGTTACAGCCCGCTGATCGATCAGCTGATTACGGCGTTGCGCTGTCTGCCGGGGGTGGGTGCCAAGTCTGCCCAGCGGATGGCGTTTCAATTATTGGAACGGGACCGTCAGGGTGGTCGATTGTTGGCCGAGGCGTTGCAGCAGGCGATGGCCGATGTGGGCCATTGCGCACAATGCCGTAACCTGACCGAGCAGCCGGTTTGTGGCATCTGCGCCAGCCACAGCCGTGACCCGCAGCTGCTCTGTGTGGTCGAAAGCCCGGCGGACGTGGTGGCGATCGAGCAGAGTGGAAGCTTTCGGGGACGCTATTTCGTGCTGCAGGGGCATTTATCACCGCTGGATGGCCTCGGTCCTGACGACATCGGTATTCCGCAACTGCTGGAGCGGTTGCAGGAATCGGAGGTTGAGGAGCTGATCATCGCGACCAACCCCACGGTCGAAGGTGAAGCCACCGCGCACTATATCGTCGAGCAGGTGCGGCCGATGGGGCTCGAAGTTACCCGGATCGCCCATGGGGTCCCGTTGGGTGGTGAACTCGAGTATGTCGACGGCAGTACCCTGACCCACGCATTCAATGGACGTAAAGCTCTGTGATCAACCAACCTCTGGACGAAAACCAGCTGCAGCAGTGCCGACAGGCGATCTACCATGCCGAGTGGGTCGACACCGATGCGAGACTGGCCGAGCTGGGCCGGCAATGGCGTCAGCAGCCCCGGGTGGCGATCGATACCGAATTCCAGCGGACCGATACCTTCTACCCGATTCCCGGCCTGATCCAGGTCGGTAGCGAAGGCCAAGCCTATCTGATCGATCCGCAGGCGATCAGTGACTTCTCGCCGTTGATTGATCTGCTCAACGATGAAAATGTGCTGAAACTGGTTCATGCCGGCAGTGAAGACCTGGAGCTGTTTGCCCACAGCTATGGTGCCGTGCCGCGACCGCTGTTCGATACCCAGACTGCCTGTGCTTTCTTGGGCTTGGGGTTGTCGGTGGGTTATCAACGTCTGCTCAACACCCTCTTCGGGCTGGAGGTCGATAAGCAGGAGACCCGCTCGGATTGGTTACAGCGTCCGCTCACCGAGTCGCAGTGTCATTATGCTGCCGAAGATGTCGTATTTCTGGAGCTGATTTATCAGCGCTTGCTGCCAAGATTGGAAGCCGAAGCCAAGCTTGATTGGGTGTTGGAAGAGTGTGGGCAGGCGGCTGATGAGGCGTTGGTACCGCCGCCGATGGATAGCTACTACCTGCGATTCAAACAGGCTTGGAAACTGCGCCCCGAGCAACTGTCGGTACTCTATACGCTGTCGAGTTGGCGCGAGCGTGAGGCCCGTGAGCGGGATATGCCGCGCAACTTTGTGCTGCATAACAATAGCCTGCAGTCGATAGCGACCCGCTTGCCCAGTTCGATGGGGGCGTTGTCGAAAGTCGAGCGGATTCGAGGTCGCACGCTGTCCAAAGATGGTAAGACGTTGCTGGATCTCGTGAAACAGGGGCTTGAGCGGGATGATCAAGCCAGTATCCCGGTGCCGGACCGGCCGCTGCCAAGCCGTTGCGGCGCGCAATTGAAACAGCTCAAGGCGCTGGTGAACGAGCGTGCCGAAACGCTCGACATTGCACCGGAATTGATGGTTAAGCGTAAGGATATGGAAGCCCTGGTGCGTAGTCAGCTGGAAACCGGTGAAGCTGTCTTGCCCGATGGCTTGCAAGGCTGGCGAGAGCAGGTGGTTGGTACAGCACTGAAGACGCTGTTGAACGACAACAATTGCGAATTAAATAACGAGAGTCAGGCATGAAAGTAATCTGTTCCGTCTATAAGAGCCCGAAAAAGTCCGATATGTACCTCTATGTTGATAAGAAAGAGGGGCTGGCCCGGGTGCCTGAGACTCTGTTGGAGATGTTTGGTACTCCCAAAGAGGCGATGACATTGCTGGTCACGCCGGGTAAAAAACTGGCCCGTGTAGAGGCGCCGAAACTGCTCGCAGCGTTGCGTGATCCCGGCTATTACCTGCAGATGCCGCCCCCTCGTGAAGAGTATATGCTCGATCTATATCGAGCGCCGACCGAAGCCAAGTACTGATTGGGATAACTGAGCGTCGATGGTCGCGTTTCAGCCGTTCTGGCAACGAAAGACTCTAGAGCAACTCAGTCCTGACGAGTGGGAGTCCCTGTGTGATGGCTGCGGAAAATGCTGCCTGCACAAGATCGAGGATGAGGATAGCGAGGAGCTGTTGTTCACCGCTATCGCCTGTCGAGAGCTGGATCTGGATTGCGCTCGTTGCCGTTCCTATGAACAGCGTTTCAAGGCGGTACCCGAGTGCCTCAATGTTCGCGAGCTCGCCCTGGAAAATTATCACTGGCTGCCTCGGACCTGCGCTTATCGACTATTGGCCGAAGGCCAGCCGTTACCGGATTGGCACCCGCTGATCAGCGGTGATCCGCAAACGGTGGTCGATGCTGAAGTATCGGTGATTCGATGGGCGGTCAGCGAGACTCGAGTGCGTGATGACGAGTGGTTTGACTACGTGCTGGACGGGGTCGAACTCTAGTTCCCGATGCTGTCATTTCCTGCGGTAGTACGCGCTGTATCAGTGACGGGACATCAAATAAGCGCCGGCAGCTACCATGATCGAACCGGCGCTGCGGTTGAGGCGTTTCACCGCAGCTTCGGAGCGGAACCACTGCCTTGCCACATCGGCAAACTGGGCGATCAGCATCAGCCCGATCATCAGTCCCACTAGGGTCAGCGCACTGGCCAACAGAATATCCCCACCGCTCAAACTACCCAGATCCATAAATGTCGGCAGGAAGGCGATATAGAACAGGATCACCTTGGGGTTGGAGGCCGAGATCAGAAACCCCTGGGTGAAACTGAGCAGCAGACCTTTGCGGGTCTGTTTGTTATCGATGCTCTCCAGATCCAACGGCGCATTCCACATCTTCCAACCCAGGTAGCAAAGATAGATGGCACCAACGATCCGGATCAGGGTGAACACCTCTCCCCAGTTTTGTGCGATGGCGGCCAAACCGAAACAGGCGGCGATCAGATAGAGGATGTCACTGATGGTCATTCCCAGTGCCAGCATCCAGCAGCTATCTCGGCCAAACATCAGAGCTCTGGCCAGCAAGGCGAAGACACCCGGACCCGGGGTGACGGCAAAGATCAGGATGGCGAAGAAAAAAGTGATGGCGCTTTCGGGAGTCATGGGGTGTGGTCGGGTTAAAGGTACGAAGAGTTGATGTTAGTGCCAGCAGGGGCGCATCGCAGGCTCTTAAACTATCACTAAGCCGACCGGCGACAAAGACAATTCCGTGCGAAATGAGATCCGGCGTCGATACCGACCGGGGTTGTGGATGCAGCCTATATCGGCTGGGTGTTATTTGACAAAGTGTTTACGCTCCGGACCGTAGTGAGTGGAGAGGTAATCCAGGATCACGGTGCGATCGGCATCGTCGAGTTCGTCCAGTCCCTGTTCGTCGATCATCCAGTCAATCACTTCGTCCCAGCCCTCGCGGGTTTGACCCTGTTGCGCAATGATACGTTCGGAATGGCAGGCGGTGCAGGCATAGTAGGTGGTATCAACGCCGGGAGCCGGAAAAAGGACTCCGTACTCGGAGGCTTCTGTTCCAGCGCCATCGGGTAGCTGTTCTTGGGGGGCTGTGAGTGTGGCTGTGGCCGTGGCATTGCTGTTCTTCGGGGCGTTGGGGCGGTCGGTATTATAGTGGGCCGTCAGATAGTCCAGGATGGTCTGGCGATCTTCTGCGGAGGGTTCTGTCATCCCCTGTTCCCGTATGACCCAATCGAAGATCTCTTCCCAGCCTTTTCGGGTCAATCCCTGCTGGACCACGAGGCGCTCGGAATGACAGGCCGTGCAGGTGTAGTAGGTGACCTCAGCACCTGGGGCGGGCACCAGAAGGCCGAATGCTGATGTCTCCGTCGCTGTTGTCGCTTTGGCTTGGCTGCTGGCTGAGCCGATCAAGCTCAAGGGGGCGGGGGACTGGCTATTCATATAGGCGATCAGGTCAGCGCGATCCTGGTCTTTCTTGAGCCCGGCGAAGGTCATTCGGGTGCCTCTAACGGTACTGCCCGGGTCGGTCAGAAAGCGGTCCAGGCGCTCCAGTGTCCAGTTCCCGCCTTGCGCTTTCATCGCGTCGGAGTAGCCAAAGCCAGCATGGGTGGCAATTTCACGGCCGATGACCGCGTACAGGTTGGGGCCGATCTTGTTCTCGCTGCCGTTATCAATCGAGTGGCACGCCGCGCACAGGCGAAACAGCTTCGCCCCTTTTTCAGGGTTGGCGGTGGCCAGTCGTTGTTCTAGGGCGCTGGCTGCGTCGGCACCAGCTGGCAGCAGCAGTGTACCGAGCAGGGTTGCTGTAATGGTTGAGTGTACGATCGCTCTCGTTTGCACGGGTGGGCTCCACAGCTCTGCTGTCGTGATGACCGGGGGTCAGCAGGCAGCAGGCTTTCGAGCTTCGTCGGGCGCCGCTGCTGGATTAGCTCCGGGTGGTCGGTGGCTAAAGCCGGGCACCTCGTCAGGATGCCCGGTGTTGGCTTGTCAGGAGACGTTGAGTCCCACTCGGTGCATGGTGTTGTTGAGGTAGCCCTTGGGGTTCCAGTTGATGGCGAAAGGCTGCATCACTCCTCCGCTATCGGTGGCCCGTGCCCAGACTTCGAAATAACCCGGCTGTGGGAATTTGACCTTGGCTCGCCAGTTTTGCCAGGCGCCGTCATTGACGGGGCTATCAAGCTCCGCCGTTTGCCAGGTCGCCCCAAAATCGATCGAGATCTCCAGTTGTTTAACCGTGCGGTCACCCGACCAGGCGTGACCACGAACTTCGGTTTCCAGGTCTGAAGCTGCATTGTTGGCCGGATAGGTGATCAATGACTTAACCGGCATGCGTTCGATGATGACAAAATCTTTCTTATCCACCTTGGTGCCCGGAGCCACAGGACGGTTGGGAATCCGGTAAGCGGTTCCGGTCATCTTAGGACCGTCATGGACCACATCTCGCAGTTGAATACGCTTCAGCCATTTTTGCGAACAGGAGCCGGGCCAACCCGGAACAACCAGGCGCAGGGGCGCGCCGTTGTGGGGATGTAGAGGCTCACCGTTCATCTCAAAGGCGATCAGAATGTTGTCGGTCATTGCCTTGTCGATCGGTAGGCCCCGGGAGATGGGTAGTTTTCCCTGCTTGCCGGAAAGATGGGCGTCGGCGCCGTAGTGGGCGGTGTAAACAACGCTCTTCTGGACCCCGGCCTTTTCGAGGACGTCCTTGAGGCGCACGCCGGTCCATTCCGAGCAAGCCACGGCGCCATAGGTCCATTGGTTCCCTTTGGCGGGTGGGTCAAAGAAAGCACGGCCATTGCCTCCGCACTCGATCGTCAGGGCTCGGGTGACCACCTCAAATTGCTTTTTCAGGTCGGCGATGCTCAGCGTCAGCGGAGTCTCGACCAAACCGTCGATGGTCAGCTCCCAGGTTTCAGGGTTTACCTCGGTGGGAGGAATGCCGTTATTCCGGATAAAGTGTCGGTTTGTCGGGGTGATGGGATCATCGAGCAATGCCGGCGGGGTTTCGGCATTGACGGGGCGATCGTTGAGCAGGGTCAGCCCGTCTTTTCCGACCAGTACAGCTTCGTCGGCAAAGGCTGCCGGAATCAGCCCGGAGGGCATGTTGCGGTGAAAGGGGATGGCACCTCCAACCATGGTGATCATGGTTGCAAGTCCTGCATTTTTGAGAAAGCCGCGACGGTCTGCATATGAAGTGCGGCCAAAAAATTCTTTGTCTGCCTTTTGCGGATTGGCCGCAAAGAATTCACTGACAGTTGACTTCGTTTTGTTATCCATGGGTTTTTCCTCTTGATGAGGGGAAGTGGATGCTATGCCGTCATGGCTACCTCGTTTAGCTAAGATCTAGAAAATTGTAGACGGGGTTGTCGGGGATGCACAAAAAAAGGAGCACCGAGGTGCTCCTTTTTGTCAGCTGGTTTTTCAGCTTTGCGTATGGATCAAAGGCTTAGCCTTTGTTCTCCATCTGCTGCTTGATCAGGTCACCGATGGTGGTCGGGCCGGATACTTCGGCAGCTTGCTGCTGGTTCAGCTGCTGGATCGCTTCCTTCTCGTCGGCAGCGTCTTTGGCCTTGATCGACAGGCTGATCGAACGGTTCTTACGATCAACGTTGATGATCTTGGCTTCAACCTGCTGGCCTTCTTTCAGCGCGTCACGGGCGTCTTCGACGCGGTCTACGCTGATTTCAGAAACCTTCATGAAGCCTTCAACGCTCTCGGCCAGCTCGATCTGAGCGGCTTTGGCGTCAACAGACTTGACGGTACCAGTGACGATGGAACCCTTGTTGTTGGCAGCAACGTAGTCGCTGAAGGGGTCGCCGTCGAGCTGCTTGATGCCCAGGGAGATGCGCTCTTTCTCGGCATCGATGGACAGGATAACCGCTTCAACCTGCTCGCCTTTCTTGAAGTTGCGCAGTGCAGCTTCGTTGTCGGCTTCCCAGGAGATGTCGGACATGTGTACCAGGCCGTCCAGATCGCCTTCCAGACCAACGAAGATACCGAAATCGGTGATGGTCTTGATGGTGCCGGAAACTTTGTCGCCAGTGGAGAACTTCTCAGAGAAGCTAACCCACGGGTTGCCGGTGCACTGCTTGATGCCCAGGGAGATACGACGACGCTCTTCGTCGACGTCCAGAACCATAACTTCGATCTCATCACCGACCTGAACAACTTTGGACGGGTGGATGTTCTTGTTGGTCCAAGACATTTCGGAAACGTGTACCAGACCTTCAACGCCATCTTCCAGAGACGCGAAGCAGCCGTAGTCGGTCAGGTTGGTAACGCGAGCAGCAACCTTGGTGTTGGACGGGTAGCGCTGCTTGATGTCGGCCCACGGATCTTCCTGCAGTTGCTTCAGACCCAGAGACAGACGACCGGTTTCCTTGTCGAACTTGATGACCTTAACGGTGATCTCGTCGCCCGGAGTCAGCATGTCGCTCGGGTGAGAGATACGCTTCCAAGCCATGTCGGTGATGTGCAGCAGGCCGTCAACACCGCCCAGATCTACGAATGCACCGTAGTTGGTCAGGTTCTTAACGAAGCCTTTAACTTCCATGCCTTCCTGGATGGTGGCCAGCAGCTCTTCACGCTGAGCGCTGTTGGCTTCTTGCAGAACGGCACGACGGGAAACAACGATGTTGTTGCGCTTGGGATCCAGCTTGATCAGCTTGAACTCCAGCTCTTTACCTTCGAGGTGGTCTACGTCGCGTACCGGACGCACGTCAACCAGAGAGCCAGGCAGGAAGCCCTGAATGTTGTTGATCGCAACAGTGAAGCCACCCTTGACCTTGCCATTGATGACACCGGTAACAGTCTCTTCTGCGTCGAAGGCCTTCTGCAGCTTCTGCCAGGTTTCGGCACGCTTGGCTTTCTCGCGGGACAGTTTGGTCTCACCGAAGCCGTCTTCAACAGCTTCCAGAGCTACGGTCACTTCGTCACCAACTTCAATCTCCAGTTCGGCGGAGGCGCTGACGAATTGTGCACGGGGGATAACTGCTTCGGACTTCAGGCCGGCGTTAACAGTAACCCAGTCGTCGTCGATGTCGATAACGGTACCGGTTACCAGTGAACCTGGCTTCATATCGATCTCTTTGATCGACTCCTCAAACAGTTCAGCAAAGCTTTCGCTCATTTTTAGTCCTATACGGGAGCAACCTGTGGCCCCGTTCCGGGTACCCAAGTCAGACTCCACAGTAAGCCTGTATTGTCAGCGATACAGGTCAGTTCAATAGTATCTTTGGTCGTGCCCCGCTGACGGTTGACAGCACGCAAAAGATAAAAAGATGCGAAATTATACAGGAGAACTGATCGCTGTGCACCGAAAGTGGTGAGAAATTCATCGAAAACCGCCGCCGGGGCGGCGGCGTGACTCAAAGATAGGCCTGAAGTTGCTGGTCCAGCTGGGTTGCGCAGGGTTGGGTGAACTCCGTGACCGTGCGTTGTAAAGCCGGCGACATGTACTCCGGATCCTGTTCACGCAGGGCGTTGATAAGCTGGCGCTCGCTCAGGGCATTATCTACCGCAAACTTCAGGCTGTCGGCGTAGCAGAAGGCGTAGCGGGTTAGCAGGTTGTTGATGATCTCATCCTTGGTCGGTTCGTTCAGGATCAACCGGTTCTTCCGGCTGAAGTCAGCGTAATGATTGGCCGCCGCCAGGCTCATGGCCTGTTTCTGAAAACTGCTGAAACGGGCGCTTTCCTGTAGCTGATCAAACAGCTGAGTCAGTATCTCATGGGCTCGTTTTCGCTCTTCGGCGATCGGTAACGGCGCATAGCGCTCGGTCCCCTGGCGGTATTGTTCGAGTTCAGCAAGCTCTTTGGTCTGGTCATTGAGCTGCTTTTTCAGGCTGATTACCCGGGCCAGCAGCTTGGCTTTATCGGTCTCCAGCGAAGAGATCAGTTGGTTGGTGGGAGAGCCGTCAGCGGCCGAAGCACTGCTGACTATCATTGGGGTTTCGACCGGTTCGGCCTGAACATGCTCGATTCGCTCGCCGGTTTTTTTCTTCGGCTTAATCACCTTGGACGGATCCAGATCGGAGCGCTTCAGCAGTGCATCAACCTGACGATTCAGGGCTTTCAGGCAGGGAAGGTGGATACTCTGATAGTCCTGTCCCAGGTTGCCGGTCAACGAGTCGGTGCCGTCATCCGACAGCGCTTGCAGGATCTGAATCTCTTCGGAGCGGTTATTGGTGACAAAGGGCAGGTTTTCACCGAGGCAGAGACCGTAGGAGGGCAGCAGTTTGATCAGCTCGTCTTTGACCTCTTCGAACAGAATCAGACCGTTGGTGCGGACGATCTCGGTAAACAGGTTGGCGCTGGCTAGATGGACCGCCTGGCGCTGAAAACGGCTGAACTCGGCGACATCCGAGGAGGTGTCGAAGTACTCGCGTAGAATTCCCTGGGCGCGGATCCGCTCCTCGGTCAGGCGTTCGGGCGCGAAACGCTCATTCTCGGCCTGATAGCTGCGCAGCTCCTTCAAGGGCACGCTCAGCTGTGCCAATTCATGCTCCAGCTTGGTCACCTCCACCAGTAATTCATCCTTGTCGCGGCTCAAGGCCAGGATGACCTTTTCGGTGGGCGAGAGCTTTTTCTCCTGAATTGAGGGCGGCAGTTGCACCTGGCCGTCTTCCAGCCCGTAGGTGGCACCATCGGGACCGGAGGACATCGGAATCACTTTGGATCCGAAGTCGGCCAGGCTCTCGACGTTTTCACTGTGCACTTTCTCGACTTCGATCGAGATGAAGTAGCCGGCGACACCGGCGATGGCCAGCACCACAACAGCGACGCCGATCATAATGATCTGTTTGGGTGACATAGAAGGTCCTGCCGCGTAATTAATCCTCGGGATCAGTGCATCGCGGTGGTTTGAATACTGAGGAGATCGATCAGGATCTCGGTGCCCTCGCGCAGCAGCGCATCCTGCTCCAGATCGATCTCATCGTTGACCGGTTGTTCCGCCTGCAGCTCCGCCAGAGAGCCCAGCTGGGGCAGGTTTTTGGCGTGTCGGCGGCGATTCTCGATCTGTAGCTGTTCCGCTTCGGTACGCTCACGCAGCTCGCGTAGTGCCTGTTCATTCAGCGGTAGGCTGTCGCGCTGGCGTTGCAGGCGATGGTCGAACTCCTCCTTCAATGCGATCAGGTCGGGTTCGGTATTGGCGCGTTGGTGATGGCGCTGTTCGATTGCCGCCAGCTGGCTTTGCGACAGGGCCTGGCTGCTTTTGTGGGGCAGTGCCTTGACCTGATCCCAGGCCAGGGCGCCGTGTTCGCTGCTCTCACCCACCTTGCTGATATCGAAGCGCCCCGGCAGGCTGATATGGGGAGTTACGCCTTTGTTCTGGGTACTGGTGCCGGAGATCCGATAGAACATCTGCTGGGTCAGCTTCAGTTGCCCGTGATTGAGGGGGAACAGAGCCTGCACGGTGCCCTTGCCGTAGGTCTGGCTGCCGATAACCAGACCGCGGTTGTAATCCTTGATGGCTCCGGCAAAGATCTCCGACGCCGAAGCGCTGAGTCGGTTGACCATCACCGCGAGCGGGATATCGAAGAATTTCGGGTTATGGTCCGACTCCACCCGGATGCGCCCCCAGGCGTCCTTGATTTGAACCACCGGTCCCTGCGGGATAAACAATCCGGTCAGCTCCACCGACTCCTTCAGCGAGCCGCCGCCGTTATTGCGTAGATCGATGATCAGCCCCTGGGCGCCTTCGTCGATCAGCTCGCCCAGTAGACGCTCAACGTCGCGAGTGGTACTGCGATAGTCGGGATCGCCGGCCTGCAATGCACGGAAATCGATATAGAAGGTGGGGATGCTGATCACACCCAGCTTGTAGGGTTGGCCGTCACGTTCGAGTTCGAGCAGTTTTTTCTGCGCCGCCTGTTCCTCCAGTTTCACCTTGTTACGAACGATACGGATGATCTTCGGGTTCTTGCCTTTATCCTCGGCAGTGCTGACCTGCAGCCGCACGGTGGAACCCTTGGGGCCACGAATCAGCTCGACCACTTCGTCCAGCCGCCAGCCGACCACGTCGACAATCTCGCCGACCTCACCCTGACCGACACCGGTGATCAGATCCGACGGTTTCAGCTGACCCTGCTTGTCGGCGGGTCCGGCCGGTACCAGGCGTACCACCCGGGTGTGCTCATCCTGAATCTGCAGCACGGCGCCGATGCCTTCGAGCGACAGGCGCATATTGATATTGAAGTTCTCCGTCAGTCGCGGTGAGAAGTACTGGGTGTGGGGGTCGAACAGACCGGCGTAGCTATTGGCGAACACCCCGAAGGCGTCTTCGGCGGTGCTTTGGGACAGTCGGTGAAGTTGGTTGTTATAGCGTCGGCTCAGGGTCTTTGCGGCTTCCTCCAGAGTTTTATCCGACAGCTTCAGGTTCAGTACGAGACTCTTCAGGCGTTTGCGCCAAAGCTGATCCTGCTCTTTGTGATCGGTCGGCCAGGGAGCCTCGCTGCGCTCGGTCACGATCTGTTCGTCACGTTCGAAATCGAGTTTATCCAGGCCCTGCTCGATCAGCCCGAGCATAAAGTTGAGCCGTTCGGTCGCACGCTGCTGGTAGCGATTGTAGATAGTGAACGCCGGTTCGCTGTCACCGGCACGGATCGCGTCGTCGAAGCGATGCCGATACTGCTCAAACTCATCAATATCCGACTGCAGAAAGTACAGTCGCGAGGGGTCGAGTCGCTCGAGTTGCAGATCGAGCAGCTCGGACGAGAGTTCATCGTCCAGATAGCGTTTTTTGTAGTGCCCGAAACGCAGGGTCTTGGCCAGACTCTTCAGGGTTTCCTGATGAACGGGATCCGGTTCCAGCACCGAGTAGCTGGCTTGTACCAACGGGCTGCTGAACCAGACCAGGGCCAACAGCGGGGTAAAGAATGAACAGAGGGATCGCATGGGCAATGATTACCGTTTGTTGTCGATGACGGTTGATGAAGCTTACTCGCAGGTTCCTTTGGTTAGGACCGACCAAAGCGCTGGCAGGTTCCCGAACAGCAGGATACCATCTGTACCCTTTGCAATGGAGCCGGTGGTGATAACTGTGACAAAAACCCTGACTAAGCTGTTACTGATTACTAGTGTAGCGCTGACTTTGGCCGGATGTGACAACGAGCTGCTGTCGAGAATTGATACGCTGGAGCAGCAGGCTGAAGCGAATGCTCAGGCGGGGCAGAAATTTCTGGCTGAGAACGGCGCCAAGGACGGGGTGATTAGCACCGATAGCGGACTGCAGTACCGGGTGCTGAAAAGCGGCACCGGGCCGTCACCGACGCTGCAGGACCGGGTTCGGGCCCATTACCGTGGCACGCTGATCGATGGTAGTGAATTCGACAGCTCCTATGCCCGAGGCGAGGCGGCCTCGTTTCCGGTCAACGGCCTGATTCCGGGCTGGCAGGAAGCGCTGCAATTGATGAAAGTGGGCGACCACTGGGAGCTGTATGTACCGTCCGGGCTGGCTTACGGCAAACGCAGCCCATCGCCGAAAATTCCCTCCCAATCTACCCTGATCTTTGAGCTGGAACTGGTGGAGATCGAATAACATGCTGGCAATGAAGACCGAGTCCTTTAATCAGTCGCTGCTCGATTACCTGCAGCGTTCACCGACACCGTTCCATGCTACCGCCAACCTGGTCGAAAGCCTTAAACAGGCGGGGTTTGTCGGTCTGAACGAGGGGGAGGCCTGGCAGCTTGAAGCCGGCGGTCGTTACTACCTGGTACGCTCCGATGCGTCGGTGATCGCCTTGGTGTTGCCCAAACAGGCCTCGTTGGCGGAAACCGGCCTGCGAATGGTCGGCGCCCATACCGACAGTCCCTGTCTGAAGGTCAAACCACAACCGGAACGGATCAATCAGGGCTATTTCCAGCTTGGCGTCGAAGTCTACGGCGGCGCACTGCTCAATCCCTGGTTTGACCGTGATCTGTCGCTGGCCGGTCGGGTCAGTTTTATCGATGCCCAAGGCAATCTGGCCCACTGTCTGGTCGATTTCGAAGATCCGATTGCGGTGGTGCCGAGTCTGGCGATCCATCTGGACCGGGAGGCCAACAAGGAACGTACCGTCAACCCGCAGCTGCATCTGCCATTGGTGCTGGCGATCGCGCCGGAGAACAGCGAGCCGAAACTGCGGGAGTTGTTGCTGGATCAGGTTCGCCAACAGCTCCCGGATGCCGAGCGGGTACTGGATTTTGACCTGTGTTGCTATGACACCAATCCGCCGGCGCTGATCGGACTGCAGCGGCAATTTATCGCCTCGGCTCGGCTCGATAACCTGCTCAGCTGTTTTGTCGGCCTGCAGGCGATGCTGGGGGCGCTGGAGCAGGACGATTCGGATCAAGGCATGCTGCTGGTGTGCAATGATCACGAAGAGGTGGGTAGCGTGTCGGATTCGGGTGCTGACGGGCCGATGCTGGAGCAACTGCTGGCGCGTCTGGTACCGGAGATCGAGCCACGCCAGCGGATGCTGGCCAATTCGGTGATGATCTCGGCCGATAACGCCCATGGTATCCACCCCAACTACAGCGATAAGCACGACGCCAACCATGGGCCGCTGTTGAATGCCGGACCGGTGATCAAGATCAACGCCAATCAGCGCTATGCGACCAACTCCAAAACCAGCGCGCTGTTCCGGCACCTGGCCGAGCTGGAGCAGGTGCCGGTGCAGGCCTTTACCGTCCGGACCGATATGGCATGCGGCAGCACCATCGGACCATTGACCGCAGCCCGGATCGGGGTGCCGACGCTGGATATCGGGGTGCCGACCTTCGGCATGCATTCGATCCGTGAACTGGCCGGCAGCGAAGATGCCTATAACCTGTGTCGAGTGCTACAGCGATTCTATCGGGGTTAAGCGCTTCCGCGGTGATGTGAGAGTTGCTTCACCACCTTGAATGCGGCGTCGGTCATGACTACCCGCGCTCCTTGAGAGTCGATATGGCGCTGCCGCTGCTAAGAGCCGCCTGCTGCTGGTGGTGACTGATTCGGCACAGGTGGTGACTGACCCGTCTTAGCCAGCGTAGCGCTTCGAGCTGGTCGGTACCCTGGGGGACGTTCAGCTCTCCGTGACCGATGGCGTTGGCGATCCGGTCGCGCTGCGGATCGGCGAGTCGCTCCACTTCGGTTCGGGTCTGGCGACTGGCGGCCTCGGCCTGCTGCCAGCGTCGTCGGTCAATGGCCTCCAGGATCAAGCGATTACTGTCGATCAGCTTCAGTCTGACCGGTTCCAGGTCGAGACTGACACGGGCGCAACTGGCCCGATCTTCCTCCTCTTCACAACGCTCATGCAGGCGCTGCAGATGGTCCAGTGAATGGATCATGGCGACCAGGCGATCCCAGTTCAGACTGCCGGAGGATTGCAGATGGATCTGGTCGGTGAACTGATGGGTTTCGTCCAACGCTCGTTGTAACGGCACCAGCGCAATCCGCTGACAGGCTGAATCGCCGAGTAATGCATTGGTGTGAGCGGTCAGCGCCGCCAGCTGACGATCGATACTCAGTTGTACCGCATTGAGGGCCAGCTCGGGCTGTTCCAGCAAAACCGGGTCCAGATTACCGGTGTAGCGGGGGGCGTGGTCGGGGACCAAGCGCTCCAGCAGCTCCGCAAACTGACGGCTGAACGGCAGGACCAGCAGCACACCGATCAGGTTGAAGCTGCTGTGGAAGGCGACCAGCGATAGTTCGGCCTGCCGTTGCAGTAGTTGGGGATCAAGCTGGCTGCAGAGCCAGACGAAAGGGCCGATCAGCAGCAAGGCCATGGCGCCGGTCAGCAGGTTGTAGATCACGTGGGAGTAACCGGTCCGGCGGCTGCCGACCGAACCACCCAGGGTTGCCATCAGTGCGGTGACGGTGGTGCCGATATCCATGCCGATCACCAAGGCGGCGGCCTGCTCGAAACCGATAAAACCACTGTGAATCGCGGTCAGGGTGGTGGCCACCCCGGCGCTGGAGGATTGGGTCACCAGCGTAAAGGCGATCCCCAGCAAGACCAGTTGCAGCCGGCCGCCCAGGGTATCCGCCGGCAGCTGTTCGAAGCTGAACAGTTGTTGCAGTCCGGTCATGCCCAGCTGCAGTTGCTGGATTCCGATAAAGATCAGCGCAAAGCCGGCCAGCGCCAGGCCGCCTTCGGCCAGCCTTCCTCGGCCAAACAGCTTCAGCATCGTGCCGATAAAGATCAACGGGAACGCCAGGGTACTGAGTTTGAGCTTGAAACCCAGCAGTGCCACCAACCAGCCGGTGATGGTGGTACCCAGGTTGGCGCCGAAGATGATTCCCAGCGCATTGCTGAAGCTCATCAGCTCGGCGGCGACAAAGCCGACCGCAGCGACGGTGGTGGCACTGGAGGATTGGAGGATCGCCGTACAGCAGGCGCCGACCAGGGCGCCGGAGGTTGGGGTGCGGGTCGAGCGCATCAACCAGTCGCGCAGTCGCTCCCCGGCCAGCGCTTTCAGACCGCTGGTCATGATCACCATGCCGAGCAGAAACAGCCCCAGGCCACCGAGGCCTTGGATCAAACCGGGAAACTGCTGAAGAAGACTGCTGTCAGCCATCGACCACTCCCTGGAGGGCTGCTACCGAGTGTGGATGCCGTTGCGCAAGGCTATAGCAAGTTTTAGCACGGCCTGAACGCCAGGGCTATTGGAAAAACGGGCGAAGCTGGGTGGGGATTGCCGAAGAGGGGGGAGGGTAGCGCTGTCTTATCGGGAGAGGGCTGACCCCGACCGGTGACGGTCGGGGCGCTGTAGGGGGCGTCTCAGCGGACGTACTCGAACATCTTAACGACTTTCTGTACCCCGACGGTGTTGCGAGTGATCTCCACGGCCAGGTTGGCCTGATCGTCACTGACCAGACCCAGCAGGTAGACGGCGCCGTTTTCGGTGACCACTTTGATACGGGTGGACTTGAGGTTCTGTTCGGCCAGCATCTTGGCTTTGATCTTGGCCGTCAACCAGGTGTCGTTGCTGCGAACGATCGCTGAGGTTGGGCCGGCTACGGTCAGTTCGTTATGGATCTTACGGACCTTGCGGACCTCCCCAACCACCGATTCGGTCAGCTGGCGGGCGTTATCGTTGGGTACCTGACCGGTCAGTAACACGATGCCGTTGAAGCTGGTGACGGCAATATGGGACTGCTTCAGCTCTTCGGAAGCCTTGGAGATATTGACCAACGATTTAATCTCGATCAGCTCATCATCGATAAAGCTGCCGGTGGTTCGGCTGGTCGGTTCTTCGCTGATCGGCTCCTCTTTGGTGGCGCTGATCAGATTGGAGCAGCCGGACAGACCAAACAGGCTGAGCAGGACGATAACGGCAACGGATTGGGCTTTCATGGTTTACTCGTATCCACCGAAAAGTTGATGTTCAATCAGATCGCACAGGGCGTGCGTGATGAGCAAATGTACCTCATGCACCAGCGCCTTAGAAGGGCTGGGGATGCGGATTTCCAATTCATCGTTGCCCAGAATTGCACCGATATCCTTGCTGTCACCGCCGGTCAGGGCGATCACGCCCATTCCGCGATCATGAGCCGCCTGGATCGCCTGGATCAGGCTGGTGGAGCGGCCGTCGGAGCTGAAGGTCAGCAGGATGTCGCCGGGCTGACCCAGGGCGCGAATCTGCTTGGAGTAGACGTCGGTAAAGTGGGTGTCGTTGGCAATGGCGCTCAGGGTGGCGCTCTCGGCCCCGAGGGTAATCGTCGGCAGTCCGGGACGTTCGTGCTGGTAGCGGTTCAGCATCAGCGCGCTGAAATGCTGGGCCAACGCAGCCGATCCGCCATTACCGCAGCAGAGAACTTTATTCTCGGCCACCAGGCAGTGAAACAGCTGCTCGGCGGCTTGAGCGATCTGGGGGGTAAAGGTCTCGATCACGTGGGCTTTGAGATCGAGACTCTGATGAAAATGGTTAATAACGCGTTGTTGCAGATCCATAGCCGGGCTCTGGGCGGGTTAACGACGGTGACTTTTTTAATCCGATCGGTTAATTGCTGCAACCGTCAAAGGCATTTTGAAGCCAGTCGATCTGCAGCGAGCCGCCATTATCAGGCTGACAGGCGACAACATCAAACCGGCAGGCTTGCGATTGGTATTGGGGGTGCTGCTGCAGGAACAGTGCAGCACTGCGGCTGAGCTTCTGTTGCTTGCGCCAATCGACACTCTCGGCGGCACTGCCGAAACCGGCCCGTTGGCGGTAGCGGACCTCGACAAAGGCCAGCGTATTGCCGTCGCGCATAATCAGGTCGATCTCACCACAGCGGGCGGTGAAGTTGCGCATCACCGGGGTCAGCCCCCGGCTGACCAGATACTGTTCGACCTGTTGCTCGATCGCTTCGCCACGGCTGCGGCTCATGGCTGCTCACTGGCCTGCGGCAGAATCAGACCATCCTTGATCAGCAGCCAGGGTTGGGTTCGGCTGACCTGTCCCAGCAGATCGATCGACAGGCGGCCGCTTTGGCCTTGCAGATGGGCATCCGGGAGTTCTTGCAGCAGCTGGAGGTAGGGAATCAGCCGGTAGCTGTCCAGTCCCAGGGCATAGAGCCGACCGAAGCGACTGCGGGTATTGTCCCGATAGGGTTCTATCCGGGCCCGAGCAGGGTTGTGGGGCTCGATCACCCAGGGCATCGCGTTGAAGCGGATGCCGTTCAGGTCCTGATAGCGGTTGGCATCGGGCTGGCCGTCGAACAGGTGGGAGGTGGCGTACACCGGCAGATCGCTGGCGTAGTGGAACGCCAGGGTCGGTTTGATCTGACGGGCATCCTTGTTCAGTGCGGTCATAAACAGCAGATCCGGGTCCTGGCGCCGACGGGGTTCAAACTCGAACGGCTGGCGGATCAGGTTGGCCAGTTCCTTGGCCCGGGCTTCGCTCTGGTCGGTGGCCAGCAGATGACTGATACGGTCAGAGAAATCCTTCTCGCCGGTAAAGCTCCCGCTGCCGGCGATGACGCCGCCGAGGGCCTGCCAGCGGCTGATAAAGGCTTGCCGGATACGGTCGCCCCAACTGGTCGCCGGCGTCAGGGTCAGGGCGACCCGATGACCGTCGGCCCAGGCCTGATCGGCACTCTGGATCGCTTCATCTTCGGTGCGCAGGCCAAACTGGTACAGATTCAAGGTGCTGGTGGCACTGTCGACGCTGTTAAGCGCCAGGGTCGGAATCGATAACCCGGGGCGTTCGGTCAGCTGTCGCAAACGGTTTTTATCCAGCGGCCCGATCACCAGATCCACCTGCTGCTGTTGGGCTTCGAGATAGAACTGCTGCAGATCGTCGATCTGGGCGCTGTCAAAGAAGCTGACCCGGGCCGGTGTCTGGCCCTGTTGCAGTTGTTGGTAGTGGGCGTTCATCAGGCCTTCGATGACGGCACGCCCCGGCTTAGCCAGCTTGCCGGTCTGCGGCAGCAACACGGCGATATGGGCAGGCCGGTCGGCGCTGAATTGACGCAGCTGCTGCAACGACTGCGGCAAGTTGGTCGCGGCCGGATGCATACCCCAGAGGCTGTACCAGCTATCCAGCGCTTCGGTCAGTTGGATTACATCCTGGTCGGGGCGCCGACTCAACTGGGCCAGCTCATACCAGCCCTGCTCCAGATAGCTGTTCTCCTGTTGCAGCACCTGCGCCAGCTCGGAGGGTTCGAGTCGCTCCAGCAGCAGCCAGATCTCGTCGGCCAGCTGCGGCTGCTGTTCCAGCGGTGCGCTTTCCGACTCGCTGATCAGCGCCTGTAGCGTTGCCTGGGTATCGCCGATTTGGCGGTAATTATCACTGCGCAGGGCGATATAACGGCGGTAGTCCTCGGCAACCAACAACCGCGGATTTTCGATACGAGCCAGCCATTGCTGGCTCTGCTCGGCCTGTTGCAAGGCGTTGGCTGCTTCGGCTTGCAACAGCCACAGGCGCAGCTGTTGCAGTTCGGGCAGCAGCAGCGGATTGATCTGGGCCAGCAGTTCGGCGGCACTGGTGTATTCCTGCTGTTGCAGCAATTTTTCCGCAGCCGCTAGTGTATACTCCGCTCTCGCCAACGGTGCGGCCGTTTCAGCCTGCAGCAATAACTGCTCGACCTCGGTCAGCTCTCGTCCTTGCGGCGTTTCCGGCTCCGAGGGCGGCGTTGTGGAGGGAGGCTGGCTGGTACAGCCTGCCACGAGCAGGCCGAGCAGCAGCACGGCGTTAATGCTTCTGAACAGCTTCACTTTCGTTTTTGACCCGTCTGTGCGTGGTTGCGGACCGCAATGGGGATTCATCATTATGACAGCAGCCTGTCTCTATATCGTTTCAACCCCGATCGGCAACTTGGGGGATATCTCTGCCCGAGCACTGGAAACCCTGCAATCGGTTGAGCTGATTGCGGCTGAAGACACCCGGCATTCGGCCCGGCTGCTGCAGCATTTCGGTATAACGACGCCGATGTGGGCACTACACGACCATAACGAGCGGGCGCAGGCGGATAGAATAGTACAGCGTTTGTCCGAGGGAGCAAATATTGCGCTGATCTCGGATGCCGGAACACCGCTGATCTCCGACCCCGGCTTTCATCTGGTTCGGGCGGTACGTCATGCGGGGTTTCGGGTGGTGCCGGTGCCGGGTGCCTGTGCCCTGATCGCAGCGTTGTCCGCGTCCGGTCTGCCGACCGACCGGTTCGCCTTTGAAGGTTTTGTGCCGGCCAAAAATCAGGCCCGGTTACAGCGGTTACAGGCGGTGGCGGAGGACACCCGTACGCTGATGTTTTACGAGTCGCCCCACCGTCTGTTGGAAACCCTGCGGGCGATGTTGGAGGTGTTTGGCCCGGACCGCTATCTGGTATTGGCAAGAGAGCTGACCAAGACCTTCGAAACCATCCACGGCGATTCACTTGGGAATCTGATCGAATGGGTCGAAGCTGATGCCAACCAGCAGAAGGGCGAGTTTGTACTGTTGCTGCAGGGCGCCGAACCGGCGGTTGAAGGTGCTGATCTGGGCACGGAAGAGCGGCGGGTTCTGTCACTGCTGCTGGAAGAACTGAGCGTCAAGCAGGCATCGGCGTTGGCGGCGAAGATCTGCTCGGGCAAGAAAAAGCAGTTTTATCAGGCGGCACTGGCGATGCGCGCCGACAATGACAGATGATTCGCCTGGCTTGAATCGCTTTGTTTGATCTTGATTGATTGAACCCCATTGGTAAAGCACGTACCATCCGCCGCTGAGATCGCCAGACAGTCGCTGCCGTCTTCGGACGGGGGAGGAAAGTCCGGGCTCCAAAGGGCAGGGTGCCAGGTAACACCTGGGGGGCGCGAGCCTACGGCCAGTGCAGCAGAGAGTAGACCGCCTAAGTTATCCTCGGATAGCCGGTAAGGGTGAAAGGGTGCGGTAAGAGCGCACCGCGTGGGTGGCAACATTCCACGGCATGGTAAACCCCACCTGGAGCAAGACCAAATAGGGATCCATTGGCGTGGCCCGCGCTGGATCCGGGTAGGTTGCTTGAGGCCTGCGGCGACGCAGGTCCCAGATGAATGACTGTCCACGACAGAACCCGGCTTACGGCGATCTCAACTTCTTTTCTTCGTTCTGCTACCCGCTACTGGACCAGCCGATAGTTTGCCCGGCTCCTGTCGAGGCTTCAAAGAACACATCAATCTCGGCCAGCGGCAAGGGCTTGGAAATCAGATATCCCTGAATGGCGACTTCGTTGCTCAGTTCTCTGAGCATCTCCAGCTGTTGCTGCGTTTCAACCCCTTCGGCAATCACTTTCAGGTTCATGCTCTGGCTCATCTGAATGATGGCTTCAACGATTCCCTGTTCAAACTGGTCTTCGTCAGCAGGGCTGATAAAGGAGCGGTCGATCGTCAGCAGGGCTGATAAAGGAGCGGTCGATCTTCAGCACGCTGAGCGGGAATTTCATCAGGTAGCTCAGCGCCGAGTAGCCGGTTCCAAAATCATCAATGGCGATCTGGCAGCCCAGCGATTTCAACTGCTCAAATCGGTCGAGGTTATTCTGGTTGTCGTGTAGCAACAGGCTTTCGGTGATCTCGATCATTAGATGCTTCGGCTGTATCCCGGCGCAGCCAATGGCATCCTCCAGAGAAGCGTAGAAAGAATGGGCCTGGAACTGTCGGGTCGACACGTTGACGGACAGGTACAACTCGGGATCGAAGTCGCGGTGCCAGACGGCTAACTGACGGCAACTTTGCTGAAGACACCATTCACCGATCTCGATGATCCGTCCGGTCTCCTCGGCAACCGGGATGAAGTCGGCCGGCGATATCAACCGGCCCTGATCGTCTCTGAGTCTGAGTAAGGCTTCGATTCCCACCGTTTTTCCCTGAGCCAGACTGACGATGGGTTGGTAGTGGATCTCCAGCAGTTCATCATCGATGGCCCGGCGCAACAATGCTTCAATCTTCAGTCGCTGTTGAATCAGGCGGCTGTGCTCGGATGAGTAGGCCGAGAAGCGTGAACGGCCTTCGTTCTTGGCGCGATACATGGCCAGATCGGCATATTGCAGCAGCTCCGTTGGCGAGCGGCAGTCCTTCGGATAGACGGCAATGCCGATGGAGGCGGAGATAAAAGCGTTGCTCTCCGCCAGCGGGAAGGGCTCTTCCAGGTGCTTGATGATCCGTTCCGCCACATGCTCGGCGGAAAAACTCGGGTCGAGTTCTTTGATGATCACGGCAAACTCGTCGCCACCCAGCCGTGCGATCAGATCTTCCGTGCGCAGTGTGGCCTGAATACGCTCGGTTACCCGGCACAGCAACTGGTCTCCGACCTGGTGTCCGTAGGTGTCGTTGATGACTTTGAAGTGATCCAGATCGATAAACAGCAGGGCGAAGGGTTTTTGCGACTGCCGTCTGTCGTAGGTGAGCTGTTCCAGGTAAGACTGGAAATGGTAGCGGTTGGCGATACCGGATAGGTGGTCGGTATTGGCCTGGTGCTCCAGCTTGCGGCGAGCCTGATTCAGGCTGGTAACGTCGGTCATCACCGCCAGCGCGCCCGGGAAGGATTCTTGTGCGCTCAGCGTCGCGTCCATCAGCACTTCAACCCGCTGGCCTTGGCCATTGATAATGCTCAGCGGCTGCTCGGCAATACTCTGGGTTTCCCATAAGCGGATCAGCAGCTGATCGATCACTTGCGGCTGGTGCTCGCTATCCAGCAACCGACTCAGGTTGCTGCCGACAACTTCGGCTCGCTGGAACCCCAGTTGCTGCAGAAAATACTCACTGGTGTCCTGAATAACCCCTTCTCGATTGAAACTGAACAGCAGCGACGGTGTGGCGTGGTAGAGCAGTTGAAGCCGCTCTTTGGCCTGAATGGTCCTGTTATGATGGCTTTCCAGGCTGCTTTGCATCTCATTGAAGGCGGTGCCGATCACGCCCAGCTCATCGTGGGTGGTGGTGTTCACCGAGTAAAGGAACCGCTCTGTTTACTGTGTTCAATTGCTTCGATCAGCGCCTGTAACGGTGCATCCATCAGGCGGGAGAACAGCAGCCAGATTCCTGCCGCCAGCGCGGCGATCACCAGCAAAATGGAAAAAACGCCGGAAAGGATAAATTGCGCTTTATCGTCTTCCAGCGATTGGTAGCCCAGGACAATTTTGAGCTCGCCGACCCTCTGCTTGATGTGGGCGTTGCTGTAGCTGATCGGGTAGGCGTACTCTCCGGAAACCACTTGGGTCATCGCCTGTTCGGAGGCGAACTTGTCCGCGACGGCGTTGCCGCTCTCGTCGAGGATGCTGATTCGGAGAATATCCGTATCGAGCAGCATGGTTTCCAGAATGCCGTCGACCCGTTTGGTATTGAAATTCCATAGTGGGTCGGCCAGCAGGTCGGCATAGCTGCCCAGGGTTTGCTGCTTTTGCTGCAGTTTCTTATCGAACTGTTGCTCTGCGTTGTAGAGCATCAGGCCAACGGTCAACGTCAAGGCCAGCGCGGCTGCCGGAATCAAGATCAGCAGCAGTTTCAGCTTTAAGGAAGGGAGTCGACTAAGCATTGCGAATCAAGATCAATGGGGTTTGATGTGCAAGAACACATTCCGCAGCGAGAAGTCGTAGTCGCCGTAACCCTGTGACGGCTTGAGGCTGAAACCACGGAAATCGATCTTATCCCAATTCTCGTCTCCCAGATTCTGTGCATACATGTTCAATGTTGTTGCGATCGATACTCTGCATCTGAAAATCGACCCTTCCCAGCGGGGCGGGCTCACTCTCAAGGCGTCGTTGATGGTAGTCATTCAGCACGACCATGGACCAGGCGCCTGCCAGAAAATGGCCACCGTCGGTCAGCAGCATCTCGCCGTTACGAACCATCTCCAACCCCTGGGCGGACCAGTTGAGTCCCACCAGACAGACGTCGCTGCCGGGCGTTAGGTTGTTTGCTTTCAGGGCATCCCTGGCGCCCATGGCAATGGGGTCATTGGCGGCCCAGATGCCTTTGGGTTGAATCCCGTTGTTGGTTGCCCAGTTCAGATAACGACTGGTCAGCTCGGTGGCCTCCTGTTGGTTCCAGTTGGCATACAAGAAACGATCAAGCTTGATTTCGGGCTGTTGCTCAACAACCGACATCGCGCCTCGATTTCGATCGATCGAGGCTGGCGTCAGCTGGTCACCGCCCAACGCCAGCATATGGTGGGGGCTCGGGTTGTCGTTGGCTTTGGCGCATTGAAGCAGCGCCTGCATCATCCGACGACCGGCACCTTGGTTATCGGGGATAACGGCGCCCAGCAGGTTGGGGTTGTCGGGCTTGGGGTAACCCACCTTGTCGCGCTGCGTCGGCAGGAAGTCATTCAACAGCATCAGAGTTTTGGTCTTGCTGCCTTTGCTGGACAGAAAAATGGTCTCGGCAGCCTGCTCCTCGTTAACCAAGATCAGGTAGTCCGGCGGGTTGCTACGGGAGGTAATCTGTTGGCCGATCTCGACCATTTTGATCCGGTTGCGTTGTGCGTACAGAACTTCGAGTTTGATATCCAGGTCGTTGGCTGCGGCTTGCATGGTCTCGGTTACCATGTCCCAAAACCGCTCACCCTGCTTGCCCGGGTTGAGAAAGGTAACGTCCATAGCCTGGATTGGCGTCGAAACAACGTAGAGGCTGACGGCTAGCGATAGGAGGGTTTTATTCATGGCCACTTCACCTTGACGACAAGCTTAACTGACAAGATTGAGGTTGTTTTACCAGCTAAGCGGCGCAACAACAATTGTCGTTAGTGGTTATCCGAGTTAATCCTGGCTCAGATTCGATCGTTGCCAAGACGCTAAGTTTTCTTCTAACAGCTGCAGGGCTCTGCCGTCTTCCAGCAGCTCCCGGTAGCGGCGGTCCAGGTAAGGCAGCAGGTCACGGCAGGGTGACTGCCGACTGAAGCCGCTATGGATATAGCCTTCGTTAATGTTGTTGGCCAGTGCCCTAACTTTCTCTCCTTCGGGGTGGATATGAAGGTAGCTGGCGCCGGAATAGCGACTGTGAATAAAGTAGTCGATTCGCCCTGCAACCAGTTTCTTGAAGTTGATCTGCGGGGTGTCGGCCTCTTCCAGTGTCAGTTGCTGGTGGGCAAACTGATCGAATTTATGACCGTAACGATCACCGGCATTCTTTCCCCCCATTTTGTCCTTTAAGTCATCCCAGTTGTTAAATTCGAATGGACGGCTTCGCTCGACGAAAACCGCGAAGGGATTTGGAAGAATCGGAGCTTCGGTGAAATCCAGAAACTCCTGCCTGGCCGGTGTTTTCTTCAACGCCATCACCAGATCGACCTGGCCTTGCCGTGCGGCATGTAGCACGCGTTTCCAGGGGCCGGTATAACTGACGGAAAAGGGGATCCCCAACTCGGCAAAAATAAGTCGGTTGATCTCGATGCTGGCGCCGCGCATCTGTTGACCGTCAAACCAGTGGTACGGCGGGTAGTCAGGGTGGGCTGTCGCGACCACTCGGGTGCATTCCGTGGCCTGCGCCAGAGGGATCGGGAAGAGCAGGGCAGCAAGAATAAAACGGGCTGGCGGAAACAGCATGAGGGCAGGCCTGGTGAAGGAACTGCTGATAAGTGTATATGCGGAAGGTGGAATCTGCGAATTGGACTTATTTCGGATCGAAATTTAGACAGACTCCACTCAACAAGTGCTTGATTGATTAGTTGAAACGGGTGGTTGTAAAGCTGGGTCGTTGAGTCAGTGACTGGTGCCAGGCCGCCAGCTTGGGATAGCGGGCATAGGTATCGAGCTCCGGCAAGCGGAACAGCAGGTAGTCGATCGCCACGGCCACACCGATTTCGCCCAGGCTGATGGATGGGGTGGCGGCAAGCTGTTCGATCGAGAGTTCCAGTTGTGTCAGGGTCCGATCGATTGCATTCCAACGCCGTTCACTCAGCACCGAGTTGTTGGCAGCTTCATCGAGGTACTTGCGGGCGATTACTGCATTGAAAGACGCCTCCATCAATCCTTGTCCCAGACCGGCAAAGTGAAGCACCAGAGCTTTCCGGTCCTCGGGAATCAGAGGGTCGTGATCGATCAGGCTATCCAAGTAAGTTGCAATAAGTAAGGATTCACTCAGCGTGAGCCCATGATCAGTAACCAGTGCGGGAATGCGACCAGCCGGGTTGTGCTGCAGCATTTGGGGGTCGTCGTTCCAAGGATCGCACCAGCAGAGCTCGACCTTATCTTGCAGCCCTTTTTCCAACATCGCGATGCGTGCCATGCGAGCGTAAGGGGACGTTTTGTTCAGTAAGAGTTTCATCTTGAGTCTCCGGTTAGGTTTTTATCTGTAGCTATCTGTCGTTGTCGTGGTCTGGTGCTGAAACAAGCGGCTCAGTGTGATCAATACCGCGCCCCCGGCCAGCGCTGCGCTGCCGGCGTAGAACAGGTAGAAGTAGCTGCCCCAGGCGTCGTACAGGGCCGACATCGAGTAGCCGGATAGGGCCTGGGCGATCGCAAAGACCGCTGTTGCCAGCCCCCAGTAACGTTTGTGATCGGCGCTGCCGACCAGTTCGGCGATTCGCCCAGAAGTCAGTGCCACGATGCCGGGTACTAGAGCGCCGACGATAAAGGATGACAGGGTTCGGCTGACCAGGGCGATCGACAGCAGCGGCAACAGCACCGCAACGGCTTTGACACTGAAGGCCAGTACCAGACCCTTGTGCCAACCACAGCGTTGTACGACCCAGCCGGCGATCAGCGGGCCGCAGACGGCGCCAAGACCAAAAGCCGCCCATTGAAGTGAGGCCGCTTCGGTGCCAAGGGCTCGCTCGCGAGCCAGATAATCCACCCAGAAAACAGTGTGGGGAACGAAACCCACGGCATCTAGCGCGTAGGCGGCCATCACACAGAGCAACACCCAACCGAGCGGGTTAGTCTCCGTCGTCGTAACTGCCGTCGGCTGATTCAGCGATGCCGGCTTGGCAGCTTCCAGCCGGATCAGGCTGCGATCGCCGATCAGGCCGGCCGCCAGCGCCAGGCTTCCCAGCGCCAGCCAGGTGGCAGACAGGCTGAACTGCATCAGCAGTGGCACCAGCGAGGCGGACAGCAACGCGCCGAGGCCGATACCGGTGAAGACCAGCGCACCGACCCCTGCACGTCGGGTCGGTGGCGTTGCGGCCAGGGCGGTCGCCGGTCCGACCACCATCAGGATGGCACCGGTGATGCCGGCAATCAGTCGCCAGCAGAAAAACCACTCGAAGCTCGATGGTTGAGCACAGAGGATGAAGCTCAGTGCGATGGCTGCAAAGCAGAGTCCCATCAGTCGCCGTAACGGCAGCCGTTCGGACAGACGGTGAGCTGACAGGGCGCCGATCAGGTAGCCCAACAGGTTAGCCGCACCCAGATAGACGGCCTGGGTATCTTCAAACCAGCCCTGCTTAACCAGCTCCGGCAGCAGTGGGGTATAGGCGAAGCGGGCGACTCCGATACCGGCTAGCGTCGCGGTCATACCGACCAGCAGGGCAGGCAGTTCCTGTTTTCTCACCATCGGTTCGGATCTCCTTGGTCGGTAGCTCAGCCGCTTTGTTGCTTCAAAAGCTGTTAGCGGTTGGGGCTCTGTGTGCTCGTTGAGTCGATCATAAAGTGAAGTTATTGTTCATTAGAAATGATTTAAAGTGATCCTATGAATCTGTTCTAATGATGTTGTGCTGGAGTTTTGAGGGGAGGTGAAGAGGTCACCATGCAGTTAAAGTCACTACAGCTGTTTATGGATGTGGTCGACACCGGCAGTTTCGTGGCCGCGGCTGAGCGCCGTCACACGGTGCAGTCGAATGTGACCGCTCATATCAAGAAGCTTGAACAGGAGCTGGGAGCTCAGCTGTTCGATCGTAAGGGCGGGGCGCGGGTCACTTCTGCTGGCCGAACCCTGGCCGATTACGCCCGCCCGATGTTGCAGGCCCACGATGATGTCGTGGGTCTGTTCCAGGGGGATAAAGGCCGTTCGAGTCGGTTGCGCTTGGGTGCGATGGAAACCACCACCGCCGTGCGCTTGCCGCCGATCCTGGCCAGCTATCACCGGCGCTTTCCCGAGGTGGATCTGACGGTACAGACCGGTCCGACCGCCGAGTTGATCGCCAGGTTTCTCGATGGGGATCTGGATGGAATCTTCGTTGCCGGCCAGCCCGAGCACGGTCGTTTTCATCTGATCAAGGCGTTCAGTGAGCGGTTGGTGTTGGTCGGCCCCAAGCCGATGACCCGTCAGCCCAATGCGGAACAGCTGCTGGAATCGACCTTCCTGGCGTTTCGGCAGGGTTGTAGTTACCGCCAACGGGTCGAGCTCTTTTTGTCTTCAGTTGGGGTCAGTGCGACCCGGATGTTCGAATTCGGCAGTATCGATGGCATGTTGGGTTGCGTGGCGGCCGGGATGGGCTACACGCTGATGCCGCTCTCCACCGTTGAGGCCTACCGGCAGCGCTTCGAGATCGACTATCTGGCATTACCGGCGCAGATCGGCGAGTTGGACACCTACTTTGCCACCGCTTCACCGGATAGCTGGACGCCGTCGCTGTCGCGCTTTATCGAGACCTTCGAAGCCGAGTCGGCATAACCGTTGGAAAGTCGCTAGGTTTTGCTTGCCGGGTACTCGGCCACCAGCTGTCCCAGTCGCTTGAGGGCATCCTGGCGCTGCTCGGTCCACGGGAAGGCAAAGCTGATCCGCAACGCATTACGGTAGCGCTCCTGGGCGGTAAACAGGCGCCCTGGGGTCAGGATGATGCCCTGCTGCAGGGAGCGGCCGTACAGTTCCAGGGTGTCGATAGGCTCGGGTAACTCGACCCAGAGCGCCAGTCCGCCTTCGGGGCGGCTGCAGCTTTGCATCGAGGGTAGGTCGCGGCCGAGCATCTCCAATAACTGCTGATACTGCTGGCGCAGTTTCTGACGCTGGACCCGCAGGTGGCGATCGAAGCTGCCCTCTTGTAGAAAATCCACCAGTCCGCGTTGTTGGGCCTGACAGCTGGCCAGGCTGGTGACCAGCTTGAGCTGCTTTACTCGCTCCCGGTAGCGGCCGGGGGCGATCCAGCCGACCCGAAGATCCCGCGACAAGCTTTTAGACACCGAGGAGCACAGCAGAACCCGGCCGCTGTTGTCGTAGCTGTGCAGGGTGCGAGGGCGCTGTTCATTGAACGAGAGTTCGCCGTAGATATCATCTTCGATAATCGGCAGGTCACGGCTCTGGGTCAGTTCCAGAATCCGCTGTTTGTTGGCCTCGGGCATGCTGGCCCCGGTGGGGGTGCTGTAACTGGGTGAGACCACCAGCGCTTTGATATCCCAGTGCTGCAGCGACAGCTCCAATGCATCCGGGCTGAGCCCGGTTTCCGGCGAGCTGGGAAGCTCCAGCGCTTTGAGTCCCAGGGCTTCAAACAACTGGAACACGCCGTAAAATCCGGGCGATTCGACCGCCACCACATCACCGTGCTGGGTGGTGGCCATTAGTGCCAGCAACAGCGCGTGCTGGCAGCCAGCGGTGATGATGATCTCGTCGGCACTCAGGTGACTGGCTCCGGCCAGCAGTCGGTTGGCGATCTGACTGCGAAGCTCATACAACCCGGCCGGCTCATCGTAATTATTCTGTTCCCGGGTGGTTTGCTTGCGTTGGGCTCGGGCCAGGCAGCGGCGCAGTGATTCCTTACCGATCTCACTCTTTTGATGGCCAATCAGGTCGAAGGCGGCGCCACGCTCCATGATATCCACCAGCACCTGACCGCTGGTGACCGGTAACGGGGTGGACTCAGGCTTACTGGTCAGCGGCTTGGTAATCGGCAAGGTGTCGGAGGTCTGCACACCATTAACGTAGTAGCCCGACCGGGGCCGGGCGCTGATCAATCCGTCGGCTTCGAGGCGGTCATAGGCGGTCAGTACGGTCGATTTGGACAGGCCGCGTTGCTGACTCAAGGTTCGAATCGACGGCATTTTTGAGCCCACTGGGCGACGCTCGGTGCGGATCTCTTCGGTGAGTTCACGAACCAGCTGGCGGTACAGAAAATCGCTCATAGGTACAGATTCTAAAAAATCACAGGTGCAGATTTTAATCGTAGCACGCTGAGCCTGTGAAATTGAATAAATCTGAATCTGTAACCATTTTTGACTCTCCCATACCCTGTACACATTACCAGACAGGCCTTTTCTGTCGCTGACGGGGTATTGAAACGATGTATCAGTATGACGACTACGACCGCCAGGTCGTTCAGGATCGTGTACAGCAGTTCAAGGGGCAGATGAGCCGGTTTCTGAATGGCGAGATCGCCGAAGACACCTTCTTGCCGCTGCGATTGCAAAACGGCCTCTATCTGCAAAAGCATGCGCCGATGCTGCGGGTGGCGGTGCCGTACGGGGTGTTGGCTTCAAATCAACTGCGCAAGCTGGCGCAGATCGCCAAGACTTATGACCGTGGCTACTGTCATGTCACCACGCGACAGAATCTACAGTTCAACTGGGTGCAGATGGAGCAGGTGCCGGAGATTCTGGAGCAGTTGCTTGAGGTCGAGATGCATGCGATTCAGACCAGCGGTAACTGTATCCGCAACACCACCAGCGATCCGTTGGCCGGGGTGGCGCAGGATGAGGTCGCCGATCCGCGTCCCTACTGCGAGATTATCCGCCAGTGGTCGACCCTGCACCCGGAGTTCGCCTTTCTACCGCGAAAATTCAAGATCGCCGTGATCGGCGCTCATGAAGATCGAGCGGCCATTCAGCTGCACGATATCGGCTTGCGATTGGTTGAACAGCCCGGTGTCGAGGGAATTGGCCCTTCCGGCGTGAAACCCTTGGGCTTTGAGGTCTGGGTCGGCGGCGGGTTGGGGCGTACGCCGATGCTGGGCTCGCGGATTCGAAGCTTCCTGCCCCAGGCCGAACTGCTGGCCTATCTGAAAGCGATTCTGCGGGTCTACAACCGCCACGGCCGCCGGGACAACAAGTACAAGGCGCGGATCAAAATCCTGGTCAAGGCGCTGGGCATTGAGCGCTTCAAGGAGCAGGTGGAGGATGAGTTCAAATCCTCCAGCCGCAGCGATCATCTGCTCAAGCCCGACGAGCTGGCCTACGCGCGCTCGTTCTTCAGCGCCCCCAACTATCCGCTGATCGATCCGTTGGAGGGCGAAGCCCTGCTTGCTGAACAGCGACAACAGCATCCGGGTTTCGAGCAGTGGCTGACCCATAACGTTCACGCCCACAAGGTAGCGGGCTATGCGGCGGTTACCCTGTCGTTGAAAGCGGTGGGGCGCGCTCCCGGTGATATCCATTACCGACAGTTGGAGGCGGTGGCTGCGCTGGCGGAACGCTTCGGCTTTGCCGAGGTTCGTACCGCTCAACAACAGAACATGATTCTGCCGGATGTTAAGAAGTCGGATCTGTTTGCGCTTTGGCAGGCGCTCGAAAGCGAGCAGCTGGCGACACCGACCCAGGGAACCGCCGCGGATCTGGTCTGCTGCCCCGGAGCCGATTTCTGCAACCTCGCCAGTGCCCGCTCGTTGCCGATCAGCGCGGCGATTCAGCAGCGGCTGGTCGATCTGGACAAGCTATATCAGCTGGGTGAGCTGTCGTTACGGATCTCCGGCTGCATCAACGCCTGCGCCCATCACCATATCGCCGATATCGGCATCCTCGGATTGGAAAAGTCCGGCCGAGAGTTTTATCAGATCACCCTGGGCGGCCAGTCCGGCAACCATTCGAAAATCGG
The DNA here is from genome assembly GCF_965230735.1 of Motiliproteus sp. Lineage (GTDB taxonomy): Bacteria > Pseudomonadota > Gammaproteobacteria > Pseudomonadales > Balneatricaceae > Motiliproteus. Next base: position 3,692,407 of record NZ_OZ246016.1, on the reverse strand, counting down.
CAAGGTGCTGGGTCCGGCGCTGGCAGCTGAGGCGGTCGATGGGGCGATCGATCAAATTTTTTCCGTGTATCTACAACTGCGCTTGAGCGCCCAGGAATCTTTCGCCGAGCTGTTCGCTCGCTTGGGTGTGGCGCCGTTTAAGGAGGCTGTGTATGCCCAGGATCATTAAAGACGGAGGGATCGTCGATGATTCCGCTCGGATCATCGAGATGGATGAGGACACCTTAATTCCGCCAACAGCGCAGCAATTGGTCTTTCTGCCGTTGTCACGCTGGCTGGCCATGCAGGCCAGTGTGGAGATGCCGGAAGGAAAAAAGCTAGTGGGGGTCTGGTTTGACGGTGAGGCGGATATCGCGGCATTGATTGACCACCTGGATCGCTTGCCGGCCATCGCAATCCGGTTCAACAGCTTTCAGGACGGCACCGGCTTTTCCCTCGGCGCGCTATTGCGCGAGAGCCATGGTTACGGCGGAGAGTTGCGTGCCTTCGGTCAATTGATCGCCGACCAGGCGCCGCAGCTTCGCCGTTGTGGCTTCAACGCCATCGCCCTGCAACCGGGGGAGTCGCTGGAGACGGCGATGTCGATGCTGGAGGGGATGAATCTGAGCTACCAAGGCTCAATCTACAGCCCCCGTACGCCGTTTAAGTTTCGTTTCCCTAGCGCTAGTAACAGCGTTAACAAAATCTGAGGTTTCCGTATATGAACAATCTAGACCTGGTTGCGGTGTTATCGATTCTGTCCGTGGTCGGATCCGCACTGCTGTTGATCGTGGTTGGGTTCAAAATCCGGGCTCAAATTTTCTCCGGTGACCGTTCGGTTGCCGACTCAAAGGAGAAGCGCCATGAAAAACGCTGATTCACTGATCGATGTGGCTCAGATCGACAGCACCCAAATCGATGATATCTACGCCGAAGTTGGCCAGTGGCACGTCAATGTCGGCGAGCAGAAAATCCACCCCAAGCGGATGCCCGGGCGTTGGCGCTCGGTCAAATGGTGGACCAGCAGTGTCTGGCTGCTGTTTTTTCTAGGGCCGTACCTGCGCTGGGGCGATAGGCAGGCGGTGCTGTTTGATCTGCCGGCACAGAAGTTTTATCTGTTCGGGCTTACTGTCCTGGTTCAGGATCTGTGGATCCTGGCGATGATCCTGCTGTTCTTCGCCATCCTGTTGGCGGTGGTGACCGCCTTGGCGGGACGGGTGTTTTGCGGTTACTTCTGTTTTCAGACGGTCTGGACCGACGTGTTCGTGTTGATCGAAGAGTGGCTTGAGGGCAAGCCCCGTCAGCGCCAACAGCTGGACGAAGCCCCCTGGAGTTTGGCCAAACTGCGAATCAAGGCGATCAAGCATGGGCTCTGGTTATTGATCGGTCTGTTGACCGGGGTGAGCTTCGTGGCCTGGTTTATGGATGCAGGCGAGCTGTGGCGGGGCATGTTGGCGTTGTCGCTACCGTTGGAAGCCTCTATCACCATCGGTGCCTTCGTGTTCGGCACCTACAGCCTGGCCGGTTTTATGCGCGAACAGACCTGTATGTGGCTGTGTCCCTACTCCCGAATCCAGGGGGTGATGGTGGATCAGGATACGGTGCTGCCGGCTTACGATGCGGTGCGCGGTGAGTCCCGTGGTCGACGTAAGAAAGGCCAGCCGGATGATCACCTGGGGGACTGTATCGATTGCAACCTCTGTGTGGCGGTCTGCCCGACCGGAATCGATATCCGTGACGGTCAGCAGCAGGGCTGTATCACCTGTGGTCTTTGTATCGATGCCTGCGATTCGGTGATGGAAAAGATCGGTCGACCCAAAGGATTGGTCCGTTACGATTCGTTGAACGGCCTGCTGGGCAAAACCCAGGCGCGCTGGTTCAAACGCCCCAGGGTCTGGGTCTACTTCGGCATTCTGGCGTTTTCGGTGGTCGGTGGTGCCTGGGGACTGGCAACGCTGGACGGATTGGAGCTGAAGGTGATCCACCATCGCCAGCCGATGTTCGTGATGCAGAGTGATGGTTCAATCCAGAACCGCTACCAACTGAAACTGCTGAACAAGACCGATCAGCCGTTGCAGGCCAGTATTAACGTTTCCGGCGCGCCGGGATTGAAAGCCGTGGGCGTTTCCAAACCGGTGCTGCTGGCTCCGTCAGGCATTACCGCCCACGAAGTCTTTGTGCGGATTCCGGCTAAATGGCTGGACAGCGACAGCCTGCAGATCGACTTCAGCGTTTCAACGCCGCTCGAAGGAATCAATGCGACGCGTAAGGCGGTCTTTATCGGGCCGGCGCCCAGCGGTGGCTCTTAAGCGTTGGTGCTAAGCAGCAAGCTTTGCGTCTTTGCGTCGGTATCGCTACCGTCGCAGAGACGACTTCACTTGCCGCTTCAGCGATCACTTAATTACCGCCGAAATCAATAAGCGGGCCGCCTGCTTGGCTTTCAGGGCCGCGTTTTTATCACCCTGTACATGGGCCTGGCTAATGGCCCCTTCTTTCAACAGACACAGGCTTTGGCTGATCTGTTGAGCCTGCGTTGACGAATTAACCAGAGGCATCAGCTGCGATTCGATCAGTGCCGCGACCCGTTGTTTATGTCGGGCACATTGTTGATGGATCGGGTGATCGAGATCACCGTACTCGCCGCTGACATTGATAAAGAAACAGCCATGGAACGGCATCAGGGCGCTGACCCGATCGTTGAACCAATCATCCAGCGCGTCAAAGAGCGTCTCGACCTTCTCTAAACCGGACTTGGCCATCGCAAATCGGGATTCGAGCCAGGACAGAAAACGCTGGTCCCGATAATCGACCACGGCGGCGATCAGTGCCTCCTTGCTGTCGAAATGGTGGTAAAGGGTTTTCTTGGCTACTCCGGATTCGGCCAGGACTTCGTTGATCCCGACCGCATGAACACCCTTGCAGTAGAACAGCGCAAAGGCTGTCTCGATCAGTTGCATTCGTTTGGCGGACATGGCGCTTCCCATCAGTTTGATAGAAAAGAATGTTGACAAAGGTAGACCGTATTGTCTACTTTTGTCTTTAAGTAGACAGATTGGTCTACTTGTTTGGGCTGTTATGGGGTTATTTATGTTGCGATCTGAGCGGGAACCGGGGCTTGCACCGGCGAGTAGTTGGCGTGACCGGCTGGTAGGAGATAAAACTGCGCTACCTCCCAGGGCGGCGACCGGTCAGATTTTGCTGGCGGGGTCGGGTGGTTTCGTAATGATGCTGGTGCTGGCGGGATTGGCAGAGAGTCTTGGTCTGGCGCTGGTGTTGGGGTCGTTTGGGGCTTCCTGTGTGCTGGTCTTCGGCTTTCCCGATGCGCCTTTTTCACAACCTCGAAACATCGTGGTGGGGCATTTTCTCAGTTCGTTGATCGGACTGGTTTGCTTGATGTTGTTTGGTCCGCAGGTATGGTCGCTGGGGTTGGCGGTCGGTCTGGCGATTGCGCTGATGATGTTGACCCGAACGGTACACCCGCCGGCCGGCTCCAATCCGGTTATCGTGTTCTTGATGTTGCCGGGATGGGAGTTTCTGCTGCTGCCGACCTTAGCCGGGGCTGTGCTGATCGTTGCGGTGGCGTTGGTATACAACAGCCTGTGTCGGGGCTTGAACTACCCGAAGTACTGGTAACTTCTGCGATCGCGATTTTCTGCGGTGGCCCGATATCTGGAGCGCTCTAACATCGCTGCTCACCGAGTGATCATGTATAATCCCGCCATCCTTACCCCTGGCTACTGCCGGGGGTACTTTTTCTTTGTGTACTTACTTATCTACCTACGTGCGTTACGTGCGTGCGTACGTATTGTTGAGATCGACCATGTCAGACGCTTCAGTCGCCGCAGAAGTTGCGGCTCGCAGGACCTTTGCCATCATTTCCCACCCGGATGCGGGTAAGACGACCATTACCGAAAAACTGCTGCTGTTGGGGCAGTTGATCCAAAAGGCCGGTACGGTAAAGGGACGCAAGAGTGATCGGCATGCGACCTCCGACTGGATGTCGATGGAGCAGCAGCGTGGAATCTCGATCACCTCCTCGGTAATGCAGTTTCCCTACAAGGATCGGGTGGTCAACCTGTTGGACACGCCGGGGCACGAAGACTTCTCGGAAGACACCTACCGGACCTTGACTGCGGTCGACTCGGCCCTGATGGTGGTCGATGGCGCCAAGGGGGTTGAGGATCGAACCATCAAGTTGATGGATGTTTGTCGTCTTCGAGATACCCCGATCTTCTCCTTTGTGAACAAGATGGACCGCGATATTCGTGATCCGATCGAGCTGCTTGACGAGATCGAAGAGGTACTGAAGATCGAAGCGGCACCGATCACCTGGCCAATCGGTATGGGTAAGGATTTTCAAGGCGTCTACAACCTCTATACCGATACCCTGATCAAATTCGATCAAGGCAAAAATAATGTCCTCCATGAGGATGAGCAGATTCAGGGTTTGGAGTCTGACGAGGCCAAGGCGTTCCTCGGTGACATCTATGACGATTTCTGCGACGAGATTGAGCTGGTCCGTGGCGCTAGCCACGAATATGACCAGCAGGCGTTCCTGAATGGGACTTTGACCCCTGTCTTCTTTGGTACTGCGCTGGCTAATTTCGGCGTGCGACAGATGCTCGACGACTTTGTTGAGTGGGCACCGGCACCCTCGGAGCGCGCTACCGAATCCCGTGAAGTCGTAGCGGACGAAGCCAAATTCTCCGGTTTTATCTTCAAGATCCAGGCAAATATGGATCCCAAACACCGGGACCGGATCGCCTTTATGCGGATCTGTTCGGGTAGCTACCGCCAGGGGATGAAGATGCGTCATTGTCGGATCGGCAAAGATGTCAAAATCGCCGATGCAGTAACCTTCCTGGCCGGTGACCGCTCCAATGTCGAGCAGGCCTGGTCCGGCGATATTATCGGTCTACACAACCACGGCACGATCCAGATCGGTGATACTTTCACCGAAGGGGAGGTGCTGAAGTACACCGGCATCCCGCACTTCGCCCCGGAGATGTTTAAAGCGGTTCGGCCGAAAGACCCGCTGAAGATGAAGCAGCTGCAAAAGGGCCTGCAGCAACTCTCGGAAGAGGGTGCGGTCCAACTGTTTATGCCGCTGAAGAACAACAACCTGATTCTGGGTGCGGTGGGTCAGCTGCAGTTCGAAGTGGTCGTATTCCGGCTTAAGGATGAGTACAAGGTGGACTGTGTCTACGAGCCGATCTCGGTCCAGACCGCCCGTTGGGTCGAATGCGATGACGATAAGATGCTGGAGGAGTTCCGCCGTAAAGGGCACGACAATCTGGCTATCGATGGCGGTGGCTTGTTGACCTATCTGGCGCCGACCCGAGTCAACCTGAGCCTGACCGAAGAGCGCTGGCCGGATATTCGTTTCCGAGCAACGCGGGAACACTGATAGGGCTTTGTGGCGGAGCGAGAACCTTCAGCTGCAACGCCGGCTGTCAGTTTATCGGAATGCTCTGTTACTTTAGCGTCAATTTTTTTTACGGAAAAACTAAACGGCTGTTTGGTTGTTTTTTAAGCTATTGACTCTAAAGAAAGTTATAAGGTTGGCCGATATTGTGCATGATGGAGAAATGTAACCAAGGAAGGTCAGTTCAATCACCCGGTGTAAGCGTAGATGGACGCGTTTCACCAGTAGTAGCGCGTCGGCGTGGGTATAAATCCCAGGAGGAGAACCTTGTACATTCCAAAGTCGTTGTATGAGGCCTTGCCCTATCTCTATATTGCTATCGGTGTAGCCCTGTTCATGCTGCTCGATAGTCCATTTATCTATGTCTCCGCTGCCTGTTTATATGGCGCAGGTGCGTTGGTTTGGGTGACGCGTTCATCCTACCGCCGCAAGAACTCGCGTCATCAAGTGGAGAATCGCAAGAATCGATTGCTGTTTCCCGAAAGGCTGTATGAATACCTGCCGTTTATCTATATGGCTGTTGGGGTTGTCATCCTGACTCATATCCCTGGCCTCTATGGCGCGATCCCTGGAGCAGTGCTCTGTCTGGCAGGTGCGCTGGTATGGATGATTCGGGCCATTTACCGCAATCATCCGGTGGCTGCGAGCTAAGGTTTCGGCACTCTCTCCGTTTCTATTCGCATCGCCGTCTCGGATCTGTTGCGGCCCTAAATGATATGTAATCGCTTAGTGGAATCGGCTTGGTGAGAATCGGCACTAAGCCGTTATTGAATATCTTCAAGCAATACACCCATTCTCCGGATTTTTTTTCAGTTCAACTCTGCGCCCTGGTGCCGCTAGCCTGTTGTGGGGATTTGTGTGCTCAGAGCACGATAAAGTGATCCCTGATAGCGGTAAGGTTGGAGTTGATTATGAATATTCTCGGTATATCGGAAGCTTTGGGCGGCAACCTGTCACCGCGGGAGGGCGTTGGATCGTCTTCCTCGTTTGGGCAGCCTTCGGCGAATAGAGGGGCCACTGCATTGGCCCCTGTTGAAACGGTTACTCCCGCTAATCGTTCTGAAGCCCTCAGTCTTCGTTCCGAGTCGGTGTCTTTTCAGGCGCGCCAACAGCAATCGCTCAGTCTAAGTCTGACCACCCGAGACGGTGATGTTGTTGAGCTGGAGATTTTTTCAGCCCAGAGTCTGAAGTATCGGTCCGACAGTGCCCGGTTAGAATCGGCTGGCGGGCAGATTGAGCAGCACCAATTACAGCTGGAAAGTCGAACCCGGCAAGTACTGGATTTTCGTATTCAAGGGGAGCTGGATGCCCAGGAGCTGGAAGATGTGCAGCGACTGATGGAGCAGGTAGGCCAGTTGGCCGGACAGTTTTTTGAACAGCAACCTCAGCAGAGCCTGGAGCAGCTAAAAGAGCTGGGCCTGGATGCCGGAGAGGTTGTCAGCCTGTCACTGGAGATGAGTCGCACTGAACAATATCAGTATCGCCATAAGGCCGCCCAGAGCTATCAGCAGGTTGCTGGACCGGAGTCGATAGACCATGGCTTGCAATCCTATGTTGCCGGTTTGGCGAACGCACTGGAGCTGTCAGAGGTTTTTGAAGATTCGATGGATTCTCTGCTGCAGTTGATGCAGCAAGCGGTGCGTCAGCTGGGGCAGTTCTCCTCGGATGCTCTCACCGATTCGGCCATAGATACGCAATTGGAACAGGCCGCTCAGTTGAACCAGAAGTTGCTCGCCGCTGTTGTCGAGCAAGCTGACTCGGAGCAGACCGAGGAGGTCGTTTGAGCTTTCCCTTATCGAGCTTAGGCTCCATTGCCCTGATTGGATGAACTCTGATTGATACGTTTTCGATTTTGCGACAGTCACTGCCATTTGGATTTCAGTGTTTTTGATCCAAAGCGAAGGGCGATTATGCGGCAGGCGGTTGAGGCCGGGGTCGAAGTGATCGTTGTCCCCGGAGTGCGTGCCGACGACTGGGACAAGCTGCTGCAGCTTTGCCGGCAGCATCAGCAGCTGACAACAGAGGCTCCCCGATTGCTACCGGCTTTGGGGTTGCATCCCTGCTTTGTATCCGATCACCAACAGCAGCATTTGATTCGATTGGAAGAGCTATTGCGGCAGCAGTTGCCGATTGCGCTGGGGGAATTGGGTCTGGACTTCTGGTCACCGAGTGCTGAGCCTGAGCGCCAGTTCGAATTGCTACAACAACAGCTGGAAATCGCCCATGCGTATCGACTGCCGGTGCTGCTGCACGCACGAAAATGCCATGATCAGTTAATTCAACTGCTGCGTCGCATGCGCTTTGAACAGGGTGGGATCGTTCACGCTTTTTCCGGCAGTCGGCAGCAGGCGGAACAGTATCTGGCGCTGGGTTTCAAATTGGGGATCGGGGGCGCGGTGACCTATCCCAGAGCCCAGCGTTTGCGGCGAACCGTCAAGGAGCTTGGCGCGGAAGCCTGGGTGTTGGAAACCGACGCCCCCGATATGCCGCTGTGTGGCAAGCAGGGGCAGGTTAATCGACCTGATTATCTTCCGGATGTTTTCCAGGTGATGGTGGAGCTGTTGCAGCAGCCGGGTGAAACCTTGGCGCAACAGTTCTGGAGTAACACCTTGGCGGTGTTGCCGGGATTGAAGGCTTAGTCCGGCGGCTTGTTATCCGCCGCCGGATGGATCTGTTCGCTGATCAGTTTTCTTCGAGATAACGCAATCTGTACTCGTTATCCAGAATTCTCCAGGCTTCCAGCGTGATGGGGGCGATCGACAGCTGATATTGGCTGTCGCTGAGTTGTTTGACCTGATAGCTGCCGTTGGGGGGGCTGAGCAGTAGGTTGGCCAAGTCGCTGGGCGTCTGTAGTCTTGACCAGTCCCAGGGGTCCCCGTCCCAATGCCGTAATAGCTTGTTACGTTGGGCGTTGGCTGCAATCAGGGAGAGCGACTGGCAGGACGCTGCATTGTTCAAGCAGAGCACCTGAGCATCGATATCCAGTATCAAACTGCCGCTGGGTACCTTCGGTAGCTTAATGCTACAGGCGCTAAGAACGACCAGGCTTAGTGCAATCAAACCGATGCGGGGCAATAATTTCACGCTGCTCTCCTTGCAGGTAGGGTTTAGCACATATCGTCGAATGGGTTTTCCAGCTCAAGGTCGACCGGCTGCTCATAGCCTGGGATGGATATCTGGCTGCCATCGATCTGAAGGTCTTCACCCTCCAGTACATTATGACCAAATAGGTAGGTGGGCTTGCTAAGGCCGGCGCAGGCTTCCTGGTCATATTCCGCAGCATTTTGCCGAACCTCTTCGGCGCGCTCCCGGTAGGCATCGAGAGCCTTCTTGCCGTGTCGGCGCTCCAGCAGTTTCTCGGTGATATGGGGGGCCAGTACCGCGGCGCTGGCATTGTTGCCGCCGAAACCCTTCGAGTTCAGTAAGACGCTGTCCATGCCCTGCGGGCCGACCTCAAGATGCTGTTGCTCAAATCGCAGATTGCTGTCGTACACATCATCGGCCACCTGATCCATGGTTGCGATACCCGGGATGTAGCCATAGCGCCAGGCGCCCAACGATAGCGTCAGCTGATCGGCGCCGGCGGTTCCCTGTGAGTGACCGACGTAGCATTTCAACGCACTGACAGGCCAGTTGGGTATATTGAAGGCCTTGGCAGTCTGGTTGAGGACATGGGATTCGGTGACCCGGTTTTGTGGGGTGCTGGTGCCGTGGGCCTGAACATAGCTGCGATAGCGCAGTGATTCTTCGCCCAGCATTGAGCGGATCAGGGCCGCCGATTTGGCCAGCGTGATGTAGTTGCCGACACCCGGGGCAGAAATGGATTTTTTGTATCCGTCGGCATTGACGAAAACATCGGGAACCGAGCCGAAGATCTGAGCCCCCATCTCCAGTGCCAGGCTGTCGCTGCAAAGCACCACAAACTGCGATGATTCGCCCATGGTGAAACCGCAGTTGTTGGCAAACGGACGCGAGGTGCGGCGCAGATCTTCATCACTGAGCTGCTGCTTGTCGTCCAAGGCTAACAGGGCCTTCTCTTCGGCCAGCGCGCCCATGGCGCGGAATCCTTCGATGATCTCCTCGGTGATCGGTGCGTCACTGGCGCCAACCAGGACCAACTGCCGACGACCGCTTCGGATATCTTCGACAGCGGTTCGAAGGTTGTAGAGAAAAGAGGCGCAGGCCCCAAGGGAAGAGCCGGTGGCACCCAGGTTGCCGAGCAGATAGGCGTTGACGAAATCGGCCGGCATCTGGCCGTAACCCAGCGGCATCTGTTTCGATGTGGTGCGCTTGCCGATAGACGGCGATTTCAGCAGGCCGCCAAAACCACAATCATCCAGTTGGCCGATGGAGTTGCCGGCATAGACGGCGATCTGATCCGGCGCCAGGCGGGCGCGGATCTGCTCCCAATCGATACCCATGCTGTTGATCGCATCAGAAGCGCTATAGATGCTCATCTGCAGATTGCGAGGATGGTTGCGGGATTGGTACAGAGTGCCGGGTTTGAACCCGGTGGGCAGTTGGCCCGCCGCCCGCACGGAGGAGCGCTTGCTGTCCGGTAAGATCGTATCCAGTGGCTCGTCGATCTCAACCTGAATCAGTCCGTCGTCAAGCTCGGTCAGCTTCCAGTCATTGGGTAGCTGATTCGGCAGTTGCCGCTTGCGTAGATAAAAACTGCGGCGATCGGCGGGCAGCTCAAGCTTGGCCGCACGATTGAAGGTGACCTTGTCGATATCGTACCAGTCAGGATGAATTCGACGGATTAAGGTGTTGTTCAGCAGATAAGGCCTAAAACGGTCTGAAAGCCGCGCAGGATCGACAGCCACACCGTCTCGATCAAGCAGTTGCCCGTCATGGTTTTGGACCTCACCCATCAGGGTGGCCAGTCCGAGCAGGGTCGATTGCAGATCCGATTCTGGCAGCTTGTCCAGAATCAGGCGTCGATAGGCGTGATCGAAGGATGAACGTCCGGCGGCGTTGATGCCTCCGTAGCCGATGATGACGGGTAGGTTGGACAACAAAGAATCCTCAAAGACGGGCTGGATCGGATGAACTGCCTGCATTTTATAAGTAGAGTTAAGCGGATACTAGGGTTATTACCACAGAATGGCTAGGTCAGATGACAGCGAGCGGGAACTGGACCCGCAAATCGAGGTCATCAATGGCTCACAACAGGCCGAGACTCGAAACGGGAGCATTAGAGTGAAGAAAAAGATTTTGGTTGCCTCAATGATGGTGGCGTTGGCATCAGGTTGCCAGACCATCGATCCTTACACCGGTGAACAGAAAGTGGGCAATACCACCAAGGGCGCCGGTATCGGTGCGGTTGCCGGGGCGGTGCTGGGTGCGGCTGTCAGCAGCAAAGGTGACCGGAAGAAGGGAGTTCTGACCGGGGCGCTGGTCGGCGGCGCGGTGGGTGGCGGCATTGGCTACTACATGGATCAGCAGGAAGCATTGCTACGTCAGGAGTTGCAGGGCACCGGTGTGCAGGTGGAGCGTCGTGGTGATGAAATCCGGCTGATCATGCCCGGTAACATTACCTTCGCTACCGGTTCGGATATGCTGGAAAGCAGTTTCCTGCCGGTATTGAACTCGGTTGCCAAGGTGCTGAAGAAGTTCGATCAAACACTGCTGCAGATCGATGGTTACACGGACAGCCAGGGCGGTTTTGAATACAACCAGCAGCTGTCGGAGCGTCGCGCTTACAGCGTGCAGTCCTACCTGGCCGGGGTTGGGGTGGCCAGCCTTCGACTGCAGAGCCGGGGGTGGGGGGAGCGATATCCGATTGCCGACAACGCCACAGCCCAAGGGCGGGCACAAAACCGTCGGGTAGAGTTGAATATTCGGGGTAATGCCGGCTGATAGCTTGCGGCCATAGAAAAAGATAGGGCCTTATGACATCCCGTCACAGGCCCTGTCTTCAGCGTTCCTTGCTGGCACACTTTTCCTTGTGTCATTGATGAACGTGCGACGATCCTTCGTCGTTGGCGAATCCTTTCACCTCTCGCGTTCGACGTTGATCTTATCCCATGAAAAAAATATGGAAATAGGAAAAATTCCTATTTTTCACGGGTGCGGTATTTTCAGGTCCTGATGCACTCTGCATCGCTGTGCTATGATGCGCTCTGTTTTTTCGCTAGCCGTGTGGGAGACTGATTAGGATGTACAGCGAAACCGATATCAACCGTCTGCGCTGGCACTGCCGTCGCGGTATGCTCGAACTGGATGTTCTGCTGATCCCTTTCCTCCAGGATAGATTTCGTAGCCTGGCACTGGAAGATCAACAGCGTTTTGAGAAGTTGATTGAATGCGAAGATCAGGACATTTTCAGCTGGGTGATGCGTAATGCAGAGCCTGAAGATGCTGATCTTAAGCGTATTGTTGAGCTGATTTTGGAAAGTGTTCCAACCTGATCGGCTGGAGTTTAAACCATCAAATGCACTGGTCGGGATGATCAGTGCGGTACACCTTATTGCGGCGCTGGCCTTGCTATTGGCCGATCTCTCGGTGCTGCTGATCCCCATTCTATTGCTGCCGTTGGTTCTTTCCTGGATGCAATCGCTGCGTCGGTACGCCTGGTTGTCCCATGGCGACAGTCCGCTCTATCTGCGCTGGGATAAAAACGGCTGGTATGCGGCACTTCGGGCAAAACCGGAGCTGGAGTTTCAAGTGCTTCCCGACGACGGCTGTCGCTTATGGGCCGGCTGGAACCTGCTTTGCTTTCGTCCGGTCGACTCCACATTGGGGGCCGGCTTTACCCAGCTGGTGCCGTCGAGAGGCGAAAGTAGCCGGGCTATTCGTCGACTGCGGGTGCTATTGAGGCTGCGCGGCTCCAGTCATAGTTGACCGGAGTCAGGATGGTGTCCCGCTGATCCGGTAGTTGGTTAGGGTAGTTCAGGGTGTAATGCAGCCCACGACTTTCTTTGCGTTTCATGGCTGAGCGAATGATCAGCTCGGCGACCACCGCCAAGTTACGTAGCTCCAGCAGGTCCTTGCTGACCTTGTAATTACTGTAATAATCCAGAATCTCCTGTTGCAGCAGCATAACCCGATTCAAGGCTCGCTGCAGGCGCTTCTTGGTTCGAACAATTCCGACGTAGTCCCACATAAAGCGGCGCAGTTCATCCCAGTTGTGGGCGATCACCACATCTTCATCGGAATCGGTGACCTGGCTTTCATCCCAGAATGGGGCTCCGGGAAGTTCGCTGGAGAAGTCCAGTTTATTGCGGATATCGGCTGCCGCTGAGGTGCCGTAGACGACACACTCCAGCAGCGAGTTGCTGGCCAGGCGGTTGGCGCCGTGCAGGCCGGTGAAAGCCGTCTCGCCGATGGCGTACAGGCCGGGAATATCGGTCTGGCCCAGATGATTGGTAATCACTCCACCACAGGTGTAATGGGCTGCAGGTACCACCGGGATCGGGTCTTCGGTGATGTCGATGCCGAATTCTAAGCACTTGGCGTAGATGGTCGGGAAATGACTGCGGATGAATTCGCTTGGCTTGTGTGAAATGTCGAGATAGAGACAGTCACAGCCCAATCGTTTCATCTCGTGGTCGATTGCACGAGCGACGATGTCGCGGGGTGCCAGTTCCAGCCGCGAATCGTATCGGTGCATAAACCTTGAACCGTCCGGCAGCAACAGGTGGCCGCCTTCGCCGCGAACGGCTTCGGTAATCAGGAATGACTTGGCCTGGGGGTGGTACAGGCAGGTCGGGTGGAACTGATTGAATTCCAGGTTGGCGACCCGGCAACCGGCGCGCCAGGCCATCGCGATGCCGTCGCCGGAGGAACCGTCCGGATTGCTGGTATAGAGGTAGGCTTTGCTGGCACCGCCGGTGGCCAGCACTACGAACGGGGCCAGCATCGTGACGACGTGACCGCTTTTCTGATCAAGCACGTAGGCGCCGATGCAGCGGTTGTCCGCCAGTTTCATCTTATGCCGGGTGATCAGGTCGATGGCGATCGCCTGCGGCATCAAGGTGATATTGCTGTGAGCGCGAGCACGCTGCAGCAGTGTCTCGAGGACGGCCTTTCCGGTGGCGTCGTCGGCGTGAACAATCCGTCGGTGACTGTGACCGCCCTCTTTGGTGAGGTGCAGGTTGTTGCTGCTTTTTTCTCGGGTAAAAGGGACGCCCTGATCAACCAGCCAGTCGATGCTTTGCTTGCCGTGTTTGACGGTGAAGTTGACGGCGTCCTTATGGCTGAGGTGGGCGCCGGCTACCAGGGTGTCCTGGCAGTGCTCCCGGCTGGAGTCCTGCTCATCGTAGACGGCGGCGATGCCACCCTGGGCCTGATAGGTGGAGCCGGAGGTCAGCGATCCTTTGCTGAGCACGGCGACGCGTGCGTCATCGGCCAGTTGCAGCGCCAGGGTTAGGCCGGCTGCGCCGCTACCGACCACCAGTACGTCAAAATGCAGTTCTTTGCTCATTGGTTCTTCGTGTCCAGATCTGCCAGGCCCGGCTTTATGCCTAGAAAAAGGGGGCTAATATAGCAAACCGAAAAAATGCTGGCATCCATTTGGAACTAACCGTAGAGCTTGTGTTCCTACTCAGTAGCTGCCCCGGCAGGTGAGTGCGGAGGGGCCTGGTGGCTCAGTTGTATTAGCGCTGGGTAAAAGGTAGGTTAGCCGGATTATTATCCCATCACCTGTTTCAGGGGCTCAACGGATTGTCTACAGGAAAGAGTGCACCAACTGACAAGCAGTTGGTGGAGCGTGTACAGCAAGGCGATAAGCGCGCCTTTGATCTGCTGGTGAAGAAATACCAGCACAAAATAATTGGGTTGATTGGTCGTTATGTCTACGACCAGCATGAGGCGATGGATGTGGCGCAAGAGGCTTTTATCAAAGCCTACCGAGCACTGCCCAACTTTCGTGGAGATAGTGCGTTCTATACCTGGATGTACCGGATTGCCATCAATACGGCAAAAAACCATCTGGTCGCCAAGGGGCGCAGGCCGCCGGATGTGGATGTGGATGTTGGCGATGCCCAGCATTTCGATAATCCGGTGCTGCAGGAGCTGGAGACGCCGGAAAACCAGTTGTTCAAGAATGAACTTGAACAGGCGGTGATGCAGGTGCTGGAGCGTCTGCCCGAAGATCTACGAATGGCGCTGACCTTACGGGAGTTTGAAGGGATGAGCTATGAGGAGATCGCCCATGTTATGGATTGCCCGGTCGGAACGGTGCGCTCGCGTATCTTCCGTGCTCGGGAGGCGGTCGACAAAGTCGTCGCACCAATGATGAGTTGAGCTGTCTTGTTGTATGACAGGGTCAGTAACAGACAACAGACTAACCCCAACCGAGGGATCTGATCGATGAGCGATAGAATCAATGAGTCTCTATCCGCATTAATGGATGATGAAGTCAGCGAATTTGAGCTGCGACGCACGCTGGAGCAGCTGGATTCGGAGGCGACGTCGACCTGGTCGCGCTATCATGTTGGCCGTGCAGCGCTGAAGGCTGAGACTCCGGTAGATCCCAAATTGGATATCAGTGCCGGTGTGATGGCTGCGTTGGAATCCGAACCGGTTTACAGCGAAGTGCCCCAGGCACCGAAGCGTTCATCAAGATTCAATTGGCGCCCGTTTGGCAGCGTTGCCATCGCTGCATCGGTAACTATGATGGTGATTTTTGGCGCCCAGACCTTCCAGGGTAATACGGTGCCGACGGAAAACCCATCGAACATCGTCTTGACCGGGCCGAAGCCGGTGAATCCAGAGTTTTTGCCGGTACAGTACGGACAGCCGTCGGTGGTAATGCCTTCGGCCCAAGAACCTGATGTAATTCGACTCACATCGCCGATGGAGCATTATGTCGATCGTCATCGAGCCCTGGTTAAGCGTCAGTCGCCGCAGTGGCAGGTCGGCTGGGTTCCCGATGGTTTCCGTATTGTTGAACATGATCATATCTACGATGCCGAGGTGCTGTTGTACAGCAACGGTCGCACTGAAGTCTCGGTCTCGGTGCAGCCCTTTGCGTCCAAGAAAGCCAACCCAGGAGCGATTCAGTCCGGTGAAACCGTGGCGGTGGGTAAGCAGGTGGGTGATCAGTTTGTCACCGTCGTCGGTGATGTGCCGTTGATGATTGCCGACCGTATCGCTTCTTCGGTGAAAACCAAACTGCAGTAACCGATGCTGACCGAACAGGCCGAAGTGGTAGAGATCACCGATCAGGGTGTGACGGTTGAAACGGTTCGGCGTAGCGCCTGTGACAGTTGCCGTTCCCAGTCCGGTTGTGGGCAGAAACTATTGGCAGAACTCGGGCAGGCGCAGCGTTTTCAAATCATCGCAGTCAATCCGAAACAGCTGCCGCTTAGCCCCGGTGATCGGGTCGAGCTGGGGATCGAAGAACGCTCTTTCTTGCAAGCCTCGTTGATAACCTACCTTTCCCCACTGCTTGGGCTGGTGCTCTGTGCGCTGCTGGGACAGGGCTTAGGCTTGGCGGAACCTATGCAGATTTTGCTGGGCGTTGTGGGTTTGGTATTCGGGTTTGTCGGTGTGCGTTGGTGGGGACGTGGCGAGCGGCAGGGTTGTCAGCTCCAGCCGAAGATCGTCGGGATGCAAAAAACCTATGATTTTATTGAAGTGGAGGAAGCTTGATTAATATGGCTGTTTTCACAAGATCTGTTGTTTTATTCATTGGTTGGATGTTGCTTGCAGCACCATTGCGTGCCGCGGAGCTTCCGGACTTCACCGAGCTGGTGCAGGAAGCGTCACCGGCCATTGTCAATATCAGCTCCGTTCGCAATGCCGACTCCAAATCCTCCTCCGGTCGTTCTCAAGAGCAGCTGCCGGAAATCTTTAAACGGTTTTTCGGTGAGCGTGGTTTCGGGGGGCAGGAGTTTGATCAACAGCCCCGTCGTTCCTATCCCGAATCCTTGGGATCGGGCTTTATTATTTCCGATGACGGTTATGTGTTAACCAACAATCACGTGGTTAAAGATGCCGACAGTATTCTGGTGCGTCTGAGTGATCGGCGCGAACTGGAAGCGACGCTGGTGGGGGCGGATCCACGCTCTGATCTGGCGTTGTTGAAGATCGATGCTGAAGATCTGCCCACGGTTCCTTTGGGGGACTCGGATCGTCTCAAGGTAGGTGAATGGGTGTTGGCGATCGGCTCTCCGTTTGGCTTTGATCATAGTGTCACCGCGGGGATCGTTAGTGCGACCGGACGCAGCCTGGCGAATGAGAACTATGTCCCCTTTATCCAGACCGACGTGGCGATCAATCCCGGTAATTCCGGTGGGCCGCTGTTTAATCTGGATGGTGAGGTGGTTGGGATCAATTCACAGATCTATACCCGCTCCGGTGGCTTTATGGGCCTGTCTTTTGCGATTCCGATCAGCATGGCGATGGAAGTGGTCGATCAGCTCAAGAGTAAAGGGCATGTGGCCCGGGGTTGGCTGGGTGTGATTATTCAGGAGGTCAACCGTGATCTGGCCGAGTCCTTCGGTCTGGATCGGCCGATGGGGGCGTTGGTGGCCAAGGTCTTGCCCGATAGCCCGGCCGAGGCGGCCGAGCTTCAGGCTGGTGATGTGATTGTCTCTTTGGATGGGCGCTCCATCGAGCGTTCTGCCGAGCTGCCTCAACTGGTTGGGCGTGTGATACCCGGTAAGACGGTCGATATCGGCGTGGTTCGAGACGGTCGTAATAAGACCCTGGCGCTAACCGTCGGCGAATTGCCGGATGAGAAAAGCTTGGCGATGGGTTCCGATGCTGAGCGAGCCTCCGGGGGCGATAATCCGCTGAAGATCCAGGTTGGCGCGCTGGAGCCGGAGCGAGCCGAGGAGTGGAAGATCGATGGCGGTGTCGTGGTGCGTTCGTTGCAGTCCGGACCGGGTGCGGAAGCCGGGTTGGTCGTCGGCGATGTGATCACGATGTTAAATGGCCAGCCGATCAGAGATCTGGACAGCTTTGCCGAGATCAGCGCCGATCTGCCGGTGAGCAAACCGGTGCCGATGCGGATAGTCCGTCGCGGTAGTCCTCTGTTTCTTCCGCTTAAGATCAAACCGGCGGAGTAGCTGCCGGGCATGAAAAAGGGCGCATTGGCGCCCTTTTTTAATTCGTCTCGATAGTCGTGCAGTTGGCTAAAATAGGCTACAATTTCGCGCTTTGTTTTTGCCTACCCAGCCAGAGTTGGTGCCCCAGTGAGTGATCTGAGTCATATCCGTAACTTTTCCATCATTGCCCATATCGACCATGGTAAATCGACCCTGGCCGATCGGTTTATCCAGATCTGCGGCGGTTTGTCCGAGCGAGAGATGGAGCAGCAGGTGCTTGACTCGATGGATATCGAGCGTGAGCGCGGCATCACCATCAAAGCGCAGAGTGTGACGCTGGATTACAAGGCACGGGACGGCAAAACCTACCAGCTGAATTTTATCGACACCCCGGGGCATGTGGATTTCTCCTACGAGGTTTCCCGTTCTCTAGCGGCTTGTGAAGGGGCGTTGCTGGTGGTGGATGCCGCCCAGGGCGTCGAAGCTCAGTCGGTAGCCAACTGCTATACCGCCATCGAGCAGGGACTGGAGGTGATGCCGGTACTGAATAAGATGGACCTGCCCCAGGCTGAACCGGAACGGGTCAAGCAGGAGATCGAAGAGGTGATCGGGATCGATGCCCAGGATGCGGTGGCCGTCAGCGCTAAATCCGGTATGGGTGTCGAGGATGCATTGGAGCAGCTGGTTGAATTGATCCCCCCTCCCGAAGGTGATGTCGATGCGCCGCTGCAAGCGTTGATCATCGACTCCTGGTTCGACAATTACCTGGGGGTGGTGTCTCTGGTGCGTGTGACCCAGGGTACCCTGCGCAAGAAAGACAAGATCCTGGTTAAGTCCACCGGCCAAAACTATATGGTTGATGACGTGGGTGTATTCACACCCAAGCGTAATTCGACCGGCGAATTGAAAGCCGGTGAGGTTGGTTACGTGGTGGCCGGAATCAAGGATATTCAGGGTGCTCCTGTGGGGGACACTCTGACCCTGTTGAAGACCCCCGATGTAGAGAGCCTGCCGGGATTCCAGCAGATCAAACCGCAGGTTTATGCCGGGATGTTCCCGGTCAGCTCCGATGATTACGAAGATTTCCGCGATGCGCTGAGCAAGTTGACGCTAAACGATGCATCGCTGTTCTTCGAACCTGAAAGCTCCGACGCATTGGGCTTTGGCTTCCGTTGTGGTTTCCTGGGTCTGCTGCATATGGAGATCATTCAGGAGCGGCTGGAGCGTGAATACAATCTCGATTTGATCACCACCGCGCCGACGGTGGTCTACGAAGTGGAGTTGAACTCCGGCGAAGTGATCTATGTTGACAGCCCGTCCAAGTTGCCCGATTTCGGGTCGATCCGAGAGATGCGCGAGCCGATCGTCGAGGCCAACATGCTGGTGCCCAAAGACTATCTGGGACCGGTAATCACACTCTGTATCGAAAAGCGTGGCGTACAGAAGGATATGCAGTACCTGGCCAACCAAGTGTCGATTACCTATGAGCTTCCGATGAGCGAGGTGGTGATGGACTTCTTCGATAAGCTGAAGTCGGTCAGTCGCGGTTATGCCTCGCTCGACTACAGCTTTGTCCGGTTTGAGCCGGCTAAACTGTTGCGTCTGGATATCCTGATCAACTCCGAGCGGGTCGATGCCTTGGCGGTCATCATGCACAAGGATAATGCCCAGTACCGTGGTCGGGCGCTGTGTGAAAAGATGAAGGATCTGATACCGCGGCAGATGTTTGATGTGGCGATTCAGGCGGCGATCGGCGGTAAGATTATCGCCCGAACCACCGTTAAAGCCTTGCGTAAGAATGTAACCGCCAAATGCTACGGCGGTGACGTGAGTCGTAAGAAAAAACTGCTGCAGAAGCAGAAAGAGGGTAAGAAACGGATGAAACAGGTGGGGCGTGTTGAGGTTCCGCAGGATGCCTTCCTCGCCGTGTTGAAGATGGACAATTAAGGACAGCCTGCCATGGATATCGATTTTTCTTTAGTTCTGGTGATCCTGGTGGCCGTGACCGGCCTAGTTTGGCTGTTTGATGCACTGTTTCTGGCCAAGGGCCGTCGGCAGTTGGCAACCGAGGCGCAGACTCAATCCTCGGTTGAGCTTGATGAAGACACGCTGGATAAGCTGGCGCCCGAACCAGTATTAGTGGAGTACTCCAAGTCCTTTTTCCCGGTGCTGGCATTGGTGCTGGTGTTGCGCTCATTTCTGGTGGAACCGTTTCAGATCCCTTCAGGGTCAATGCTGCCGACACTGAAAATCGGCGACTTTATCCTGGTCAATAAGTATCACTACGGCATCCGCTTACCGGTGGTGGGTACCAAGATCATCCCAATGAACAACCCAGAGCGGGGGGATGTGATGGTATTCAAGTATCCGGACAATCCGCGGATAAACTATATCAAGCGGGTTGTTGGGCTACCGGGTGACCGTATTCGCTATGCCAATAAGCAGCTGACGATCAATGGTGAGCCGGTCGCGCTGGAGCTGCTGGCCGAGTTGCCCAGTCAGCGTGGAATGCGCCGACTGTTGAATGAGCAGCTGGGTGAGATCGAGCATCAGATCTATATCGATAAAACCATGCCTCGTCAGCCGGCCGAGTGGGTAGTCCCCGAGGGACAGTATTTTATGGTGGGTGATAATCGGGATAACAGCAACGACAGTCGTTTTTGGGGCTTTGTGCCGGACGAGCTGATCGTCGGTAAGGCCTTTGCTGTCTGGATGCACTGGAAGTCCTGGGGCAGCCTACCCAGCTTCAGCAATAACGGAGCGATCCAATAATCAAGAACAGTAGGGCCAGGGATGGCACTGTTTAGCGTATTCAACCAAGGAGTCGTCGCATGATGATATCGAAGTGTTCCAAACAGGGTGGTTGGACTTTTCTGGGTCTGCTGACATTTCTGTTGGTGGCGGGGATTTTTGTTGCCGTTGGATTTAAGCTGGCGCCGGCCTACGCCGATCATCAGACCCTGAAGTCTATTATGCGGACGGTGGAGCTGGATCAGCAGATGCTGTCCAAGAATAAGCGTCAGATAGAACTCAGTGTTATCAAAAAGATGCGTGTTAATAATCTCAAGTTGCCCAAAGAGTTTCTTAAAATCACCAAGGATAAAGGCGAGGTGATTATGGATGTCGACTATGAGATACGGATCCCGATGTTCCATAACGTCGCGGCCGTGGTGATGTTTAAAGAGCAGTACATAGGCAAGCCGAGTGAGTGATCCGATTCCGCGCCTTGGAAAACGGCTGGGTTACCGTTTCGAGGATGCATCTTTGGCGCAGTTGGCTCTGACCCATCGTAGCTGTGGTGCCAGAAATAACGAGCGGCTGGAGTTTTTGGGTGATTCCATCCTCAACTTCGTTATCGCCGACGACCTGTTTGAACGCTTTCCTGATGCAAAAGAAGGTCAGTTAAGTCGGCTTCGGGCCAGACTGGTCAAGGGTGTGACCCTGGCCGAATTGGCCGAAGAGATGCAGTTGAAAGAGTTTTTGCTGCTGGGCGCCGGCGAGTTAAAAAGCGGTGGCTTTAACCGCCGCTCGATTCAGGCTGACGCGGTTGAGGCGTTGATTGGTGCCATCTATCTGGATGCTGGCCTGGAAACCTGCCGTGAACGAATACTGACCTGGTACCGTAGCCGGTTGGAAGGCTTGTCGTTGGAGGATACCCAGAAAGATCCGAAGACCCGGTTGCAGGAGTTTCTTCAATCCCGACGTTCCGAGCTGCCGGTTTATCATCTGATCAAAGTTGAGGGCGAGGCCCATGATCAGACTTTCCATATCGAGTGTGAAGTGCAGTTACTGAGTCAACGATCCCAGGGACAGGGGCGCAGTCGGCGAATTGCGGAACAGCAATCTGCCCAGGCGGCTCTGGATGCGCTCGGGGTCGGAGACAAATCATGACGGAACAGAACAGTCCAAGTCGTTGCGGTTATGTGGCGATCGTTGGTCGTCCGAATGTCGGCAAATCGACGCTGATGAATCGGATTCTGGGTCAGAAACTGAGCATTACTTCCCGTCGGCCCCAGACCACTCGCCATCAGATTCTGGGAATCAAGACCGAACAGAACACTCAGGCGATCTATGTCGATACACCGGGATTGCACAAGGATGGTGGCAAAGCGATTAATCGCTACATGAACCGGGCCGCCAGCTCTGCGTTACGGGATGTTGATATCGTTATCTTCATCGTCGACCGCGATCGCTGGACCGATGAAGACCAGGCGGTATTGGAGAAACTTCAGCATTCACGTTTACCGGTCATTCTGGCGGTTAACAAAACCGACAGGATCGATGACAAACAATCACTGCTTCCGCAGTTGGAGCAGTTGTCTCAAAAGATGGCCTTCGCCGAAGTGATCCCGTTATCGGCCAAGCATGGTCACAATGTTGACCTGCTGGAACAGCAGGTGCTCAAGCGCCTTCCCGAAGAGATTCACTACTTCCCCGAGGAGCAGATTACCGATCGCAGCTCAAGGTTTCTGGCAGCCGAACTGGTCCGTGAGAAGATCATGCGCCAGTTAGGCGATGAATTGCCCTACCAGATCACCGTCGAGATCGAAGAGTTCAGCCATGATGGTACGGTACTGCATATCAGTGCTCTGATTCTGGTTGAGCGCGATGGACAGAAACGGATTCTAATCGGTAATCGGGGTGAGCGGATCAAGCGTATCGGTCAGGAAGCCCGTATCGATATGCAGCGGCTGTTCGATACCCAGGTGATGTTGCGCCTATGGGTCAAGATTAAGCGTGGTTGGTCCGATGATGAACGGGCCCTGCGTACCCTGGGTTATGACGACATCGGCTGATCGGTTTGAACGGCAATCGGGTTACGTACTCCATAGTCGCCCCTATCGTGAAACCAGCGCGCTGGTAGATTATTTCAGCCAGCAGCAAGGGCTGATCCGAGCGGTGGTTAAAGGGGTTCGAGGCTCGCGTTCCAAACAACGTATCCTGACCCAGCCGTTCCAACTGATGGAGCTAAACTGGCGCGGGCGAGCTGAGCTGAAGACTCTGTTGAGCGGCGAGCCGATGGGTGCTGTGTCTCTGCTGCAGGGAAGGGCGCTCTGGTGTGGTCTTTACCTCAATGAGCTGACGTTACGGTTGATCCCCCAAGCAGACCCCTTACCCAAGCTGTTTGCTTATTATCAGCTGGCGTTAGAGCGACTGAACGACCCGCAGCAGCAGGAACCGGTATTGAGAATCTATGAGCGCCAGTTGTTGCAGCAGCTCGGACTGGGAATCGACTTTGACTATTGTTTGAGTGGCCAGCCGATTCAGGCTGAGAGTGCTTACCATCTTGATCCGCACCAGGGCTTTATCCGATCACCACAAATCGAGCCCGGCAGCTATCGGGGTCATGAGCTATTAGCGATCGCTCGGGATGATTTTCAGAATGAGGAGATTCGTCGCAGTGCAAAGCGCTTGATGCGGAGCCTGCTGGCGGTTCATTTGGGTGACCGACCTTTGCGTAGTCGGGAGCTGTTTCAGGCATCACCCGTTGCCCCGCATCCGTCCCAGGAGGCGTTGTCATGATTATCGGGATAGGGACCGATATTGTTCAGATCGCCAGGATCGACGCCAGCAGCGACCGGTTGGGTGAAAAGTTTGCGGCCCGCATTCTGACCCCGGATGAGTTGCAACAATGGCAAGAACATGCGCGACCGACCGTGTTTCTGGCCAAGCGCTTCGCGGTCAAGGAGGCGGCGTCCAAAGCGTTGGGCACCGGAATCGGTCGTGGTGTCTCCTGGCAGCATTTTCATATTGACCATAATGAGTGGGGCGCCCCCCAGCTGCGGTTGAGTGACGGTGCCGCCGAACGTGCCGAACAACTCGGAGTGAACCGTATCCACCTGACTTTGTCCGATGAGCAGGACCATGTAGTAGCTTTTGTGGTGCTGGAGCAATAAGCTGTGCCCCCGATCAAGCGTTGATTTTTGTTCCATATGCGGTTGATCAGGTAAACAGGCGAGCACCGAACACTTCAGACCGAATTAAACGAGTAGGTATTATCGATGGATTCAGTATTCCCCACGATCGAAGCATATGTGGGAGGCACCCCGCTGGTACGGCTACAGCGACTTCCCGGCAACACCAGCAATACCGTGCTGGTTAAGCTCGAAGGTAATAATCCGGCCGGTTCGGTCAAGGACCGCCCCGCCCTCAGCATGATCAACCGGGCCGAAAGCCGGGGAGAAATCATGCCTGGCGATACCCTGATCGAGGCCACCAGCGGCAATACCGGTATCGCGCTGGCGATGGCTGCGGCGATCAAGGGCTACCGAATGATCCTGATCATGCCCGAGAACATGAGCGCCGAGCGTCGTTCGGCGATGACCGCTTACGGTGCCGAACTGATCAGCGTGACCCAGGAACAGGGGATGGAAGGGGCTCGGGATCTGGCCCTGAGCCTGCAGGATCAGGGCAAGGGTAAGGTGCTGGATCAGTTCGCCAATATGGATAACCCCGAGGCGCACTTCGACACCACCGGGCCGGAGATCTGGCAGCAGTCCCAGGGTAAAATTACCCACTTCGTCAGCTCGATGGGAACCACCGGTACCATCATGGGTGTATCACGCTATCTGAAACAGCAGAACCCAGCCATCGAGATTGTCGGCCTGCAACCGGAAGACGGCGCCAGTATTCCCGGAATCCGCCGCTGGCCGGAAGCCTATCTCCCCAAGATCTATAATGCCGATCGAGTTGACAGCATTATCGATATGGGCCAGCAGGAAGCGGAACATACCATGCGCGAGCTGGCACGGCAGGAGGGCATCTTCTGCGGCGTTTCTTCCGGCGGCGCGGTAGCTGGCGCATTGCGGTTGAATCAGCAGCTGCAAAATGCCGTGATAGTCTGCATCATCTGTGACCGTGGAGACCGCTATCTGTCGACCGGGGTTTTCAACGATTAATCTCACCAGCGACCGCAAAGAATAATCACCATCGTCGGTTGCCGACCGACGATGAAGAGGAGAAGTATCACCGATGGTTAAAGTCCGTCAGGACCACCCGCTGGACGAATCCGGTTCGGTTGATCTGAGTGCATGGCTCGAGCGCATCCGTACCGATGTTAACGTCACCGATGAAGCGCTGTTGGTTCGTGCCTGCGAGCTCAGTCATTGGGCTCACGAGCAGGAGAGCCCGCAGGAAGACATCTGGCAGGAAGAGGGTACCAACAGCTTCGTCACCGGACTGGAGATGGCCGGAATCCTGGCCGAGCTGCGGTTGGATCAGGATGCGTTGGTCGCATCGATTCTGTATCGGGCCGTACGTGAGAAACGGTTGCCACTCGAGCGGGTGCGTGATGAGTTTGGCGCTCCGGTCGCCAAGCTGATCGACGGCGTGCTGCAGATGGCGGCAATCGGCACCCTGCTGCACCCAACGCCCGATTCGGTGCTGGGGCAGAGTGAAGGTCAGCTCGATAACGTCCGTAAGATGCTGGTGACGATGATCGAGGATGTGCGGGTCGCGCTGATCAAGATCTCTGAACGTACCTGTGCTATCCGTGCGGTCAAGAACGGTAATCGCAAGAAGCGTTACCGGGTCGCCCGCGAGGTGTTTGATGTCTATGCCCCGCTGGCACACCGACTCGGTATCGGCCATATCAAGTGGGAGCTGGAAGACCTCAGTTTTCGCTACCTGCAACCCAATGCGTATAAGCAGATCGCCAGCCTGCTGGCCGAGAAGCGGCTCGATCGGCAGCAATATATCGACGATGTGCTGTATCGGTTGAAAACCGAGATGGCCAACATCGGCATTGATGCCGAGCTGATGGGTCGGGCCAAGCATATCTACAGCATCTGGCGCAAAATGAAGCGCAAGAACATCGACTTCCATCAGGTCTACGATGTGCGTGCGGTGCGGATGTTGGTGCCCGAAGTGCGCGACTGTTACGCCGCCCTGGGGATCGTTCACGGACTGTGGAAAAACATCCCTCACGAGTTTGATGACTACATCGCTTCGCCGAAAAAGAACGGCTACCGCTCGTTGCATACGGCGGTGATCGGCCCTGAAGGCAAGGTGTTGGAGATTCAGATCCGCACCCACGACATGCACGATGATGCCGAGCTGGGAGTCTGTGCCCACTGGCTTTACAAGGGCACCGACACCAGCTCCAAGAGCGACAGTTATGAGGGCAAGATCGCCTGGCTGCGGCAGGTACTGGAGTGGCAGGACGATGTCGGTAATGCCAGCGACCTGATCGATCAGTTACGCGGTAATATCGAGGATGACCGTATCTACGCCTTCACTCCGGATGGTCATGTGGTTGATATGGCGGCCGGCTCGACACCGTTGGATTTTGCCTACCGGGTTCACACCGAAGTCGGTCATCGCTGCCGTGGTGCCAAGGTGAACGGCAAGATCGTACCGCTCACCGCCAAGCTCAAGACCGGTGACCAGGTGGTGATCATGACCGCCAAGCAGGGCGGACCCAGCCGTGATTGGATGAACCCCAACCTTGGCTATATCACCTCATCGCGGGCACGAGCCAAGATCCGTCACTGGTTCAAAGATCAGAACCGGGATCAGAATGTTCACGACGGTCGTCAGATTATCGAACGTGAGATCAAGCGTCTGGCCTTGAGCGATGTGGATCTCAAAGGGGTTGCCCATGGCCAGGGGTATGCCGAGGTTGATGATCTCTATGCCGCGGTAGGGGCCGGAGACCTGCGCCTGAGCCAGATTCTCGGGGCGGCCCAGCGGCAGATCGAAGCCAAGCGAGAAGCCGACGAGCAGCTCGACCTGGATCTGTTACCGCGCTCTGAACCCGCACCGGCAAGTCCGCGTAGCGGCGACCTGTCAATTCTCGGGGTCGGTAACCTGCTGACGGTGGTGGCCAACTGCTGCAAACCGGTACCCGGCGATGCCATCGTCGGCTACATCACCCAGGGGCGCGGGGTATCGATCCATCGTCAGGATTGCATCAACGCGCTGCAGTTGGAGTCGAGCGATCACGAGCGGATGATTGAGGTCAGCTGGGGCAGCGAAGATGCCAATCAGGCCTATCCGGTCGATATCCGTATCGATGCGCTGGATCGACACGGCTTGCTGCGTGACATCATGGTGGTGCTGTCGAACGAACGGATCAGCGTGATTTCGGTGAATACCCGGACCGACAAGAAAGAGGGCACCGCCAGGGTGCTGATCACCTTCGAGATCAATCGCCTGGAAGACCTGGGGCGGGTGATGGATAAGATCGGCCAGCTACCGAATATCTCCGATGTACACCGCATGCTGCCGGGGACCGAGTAGGCTCTCTGGCAGCTCGCTGAGCCCCATGGATTAAGGACGCGACAACAATGGCTTACCAAATGGACGATCTGCTGCGGTTGATGGCCCAGCTGCGCGATCCTCAGCACGGTTGCCCCTGGGACCAGAAACAGGACCTGGCTTCTATCGTTCCCCATACCCTCGATGAGGTGTACGAGGTGATCGATACCATCGAACGCCAGGATCACGATCATCTCTGTGATGAACTCGGTGACCTACTGTTCCAGGTGGTGTTCTATGCCCAGATCTGTGCGGAGCAGGGGCAGTTCCGGTTCGACGATATTATCGATGGACTGGTCAGCAAGCTGCTTCGTCGCCATCCCCATGTCTACCCCGACGGTACCTTCGCCAGCTTCGGCAGCTCCGACAAGCTCACTGAAGAGCAGATCAAACAGAACTGGGAGCGGATCAAGGCCGAAGAGCGGGCGGCAAAGCGGGCCGAGTCGGATATCGAGTCTGAAACAGACGCCGCCTCGGTACTGGATGATATCTCAACCGGCCTGCCGGCACTGATGCGGGCTCATAAACTGCAAAAGCGGGCGGCTTCGGTCGGGTTTGACTGGCGTGAGCTGGCACCGGTGTTCGAGAATCTACAGTCCGAGATTGTCGAGGTGCAGGAGGCGATTCAACAGCAGGATGAGCAGGCAATCGCCGATGAACTGGGGGATCTGCTGTTCTCCTGCGTCAATCTGATACGGCATCTGAAGCAGGACTCTGAACAGGTATTGCGTCAGGCCAACGGCAAGTTCGAGCAACGCTTTCGTCGAGTCGAGCTGTTGGCAGCCGCGCAGGGTCTGGATATGAGCAGCACCGACGAAGCCGTTCTCGACCAGCTCTGGCAACAGGCCAAACAACAGCTGGCCGAAGAAACTTAAGCCGACAGCCTGGTGGTCGCTGGTTAGTGGCGGTTGGTTCGGTTTGGCGAATGTTGTTCGATAAAGCGACCAATCGCCTCCCAGTAGCCGGGCTGATCGGTGATATCGATATGATCGGCTCGCTCGAACTCCAGAATCTCGGTTTCTCCCCCCCAAAGTGACATCAGTCGTCGGCCACGTTCGGGTGGAACGATCCGATCCTTGCCCGCCAGCAGGCTCAGTGCCGGGCTGGCGATTTGCGCGGCTAATCGATCAGATTCGAACCGGTGTTTGGCCAACCAGTCCACCGGCAGCCATGGGTAATGGAGCCGGCCCAGGGCGATAAAGTTATCGTAGGGGGTCACCAGTATCGACGCGGCAATGGCCCGTTCGGCGGCAACGTAAGCGGCGATACCGGAGCCGAGTGAGCGCCCCATAACAAAGGTTCGCGCCAGCGGAATCTGATACTCGGTGGTGATCTGATCCAGCAGCCAGAGTGCATCTTCCTTCAGCGCTGCCTCCGAAGGTTTGCCGCTGCTATGGCCATAACCACGGTAGTTGATCAGCAGCAGCGAAGCATTAAAACGGCCCAGCGGTTCCAGGTTCCAGCTGATCTCCTCGGCATTGCCGCCGTAATAGATCAGCAAGGGAGCACCCTCAGAGGTACTTTGCCGGAACCAGCCGTGCAGTCGGATTCCGTCCTGGCGTTCAAATTCAACTTGATAGGCCTGCCATCGCTGCTGATCGGCCGGATCGAGGGCGCGTTGCTGAAACACGAGATTGTCCTGAAACAGATAGGTCAGCCCGACCAGAGCCAGATAGCTCAGCAGGCAGAACCACAGCAGGCTGATCCACCAGGCCATCTCAGAACCTCCGGGCTTAGACACCGAATTCACTGCGTCGTAGGGCCAGCTGCTGAAGTGCGGCGATACTGAACAGGTCTTGGATGCGACCGTCGAGGCACATCGCGATAGCATCATCGAACGGCAGCCGCCGGATCTGCAGCTGCTCGGTGTCGTCGAAGTCGGTCTCCCCCGGGGTCAGTTGTTGGGCCAGATAGGCGACTCCCAACTCGTCGGTCACCGAGTTGGAGATCTGAACCCGCAGAAATTCGGTCATCTGTTGTGCCCGCAGACCGGTCTCTTCTCGCAGCTCTTTATGAGCGCCGTCGAGTGGATCCAGTTCCACCGGGTGTCCTCCCATGGGAACCTCCCAGCTGTAGTCACCCAGCGCATAGCGGTATTGGCCGACCAGCCAGGTGTAACCCTCATTGTCGATCGGAATTAT
Source organism: Motiliproteus sp. (assembly GCF_965230735.1). Lineage (GTDB taxonomy): Bacteria > Pseudomonadota > Gammaproteobacteria > Pseudomonadales > Balneatricaceae > Motiliproteus. The sequence goes on along the minus strand of NZ_OZ246016.1, from coordinate 3,663,605 downwards.
CGCTACCGCGCGATTACGGAATTTCACCAAGCCGTAGATGCCTTCGCTACCGGATGGGGTCAGCACCTTATCTTCGCGAATTCTGATCCAGGGGTTTTCGTAGATCAGCTTGCTGGCCAGCCGGGTCCAGGGATTGGCGGCTTCAACCCCTAGGGTAGCGCTAGATTCAGCGGGTGTGGATAGCGTATCGGGCTTGCCGTTGGAGGTGCTGTCGTCCGTTGTCATTGCGCTCAACTGGCTGGTGGAAATCAATCACTGAACTATAACCCAGCGGGCTGGAAACAGCAGCCTGCTGGGTCGGTGGTTCGAGGTTGTATCAGCCAGCGATGCAGACACCGTGGTCAACATAGTGAATGGTGCCGGTCACCCCATTGGATAGCTCGCTCAGGTAGTACAGGCTGGCGTTGCCGACCTCATCGATCGTTGGCAGCTTGCCGTCGCAGGCCATGCTGGCGTTATGCTCGAGCATGGCGTCGAAGTTTTTGATCCCGCCGGCGGCACGGGTCTGGATGGTCCCCGGCGAGATACAGTTGACCCGGATTCCGGCTGGGCCCAGATCACGGGCCAGGTAGCGGGTTGCCGCTTCCAGACCCGCCTTGGCGACGCCCATGATGTTGTAGTCACCGGTGGCGATGGCGCTGCCCAGGTAGGAGTAGTTGATCAGGCTGCCGCCTTCGGTCATCAGCGGCTTACTCAAGCGAGCCATCTCGATAAAGGAGTAGCAGGATACATCCATGGCGGTCAGGAAACCGTCGCGGGAACACTCGGACAGCGGTGCGTGCAGGTCTTCCAGTGGGCAGAAGGCGATCGAGTGAACCAGCCCATGGAGTACTCCCCAGCGCTGTTCGATCTCGTCAAACAGCGCTTCGAGCTGGCCCGGCTGGGTTACGTCCAGTGGCAACAACAGCTCGGCGGCCAGCTCTTCGGCCAGCGGCTCGACAAAGCGGCGAGCTTTGTCATTCAGGTAGGTGATGCACAGCTCGGCTCCCTGCTCGCGCAGTTTACGGGCGGCGCCGTAAGCGATGCTGTTATCGTTGGCGATGCCGACGATCAGAACTTTTTTCCCTTGCATCAACGCAGCGTTCATAATGTGGACTCCATAGTAAGATACAGCGTTGATATTTAGCATATTCCTCTTATGTTGCAGTGCAACTAAATTTGCTCAATTTGTTGATGCGTAGACCCAAAAATCAAGTGAAGTCCATGAATCGTCTTATTCTCAAACAGATCGTTGCCAGAAATAGCGTATTGAGCTGTCTATGCTGCGCTGCGGCGCTAACGGTTTCGGTTGGTGCCATAGCCGACGACAAGCCGGTAACCTATCAGGATCAGATCAAACCGATCTTCGACCAGCACTGTGTCGAGTGCCATGAAGGCTGGTTTCCCAAAGGGGGGCTGCGAATGGATTCGCTGGAGAACCTTCGCGAAGGAGGAAAGAATGGTCCGAGCTATTTTGCCGGCAAGCCGGACAAGGGCCGTTTGATCAATATGATCAAACAGGTGCCGGGGCGTTTTAGTCAGATGCCGCCGGGGGAGAAAGCGCTCAGCGAGGAGCAATTCCAGTTGATCCGTCGCTGGATCGAGCAGGGAGCCCGCTGAGCAGGCTCCCGTTTTTGCAGGCCTAGATTCGAGTCTGAATCACTCCAGTACTTCCAACGCGTGCTGGGCCAGCATCTGCTCTTCATCGGTGGCGATAACCCGGACACAGACCCGGCTACCCGGGGTGCTGATGATCTCGGCGTTGGCGCGGTTAGCGGCATCGTCGATCTCGATACCCAGCCAACGGCTGCGCTGGCAAACCAGCGAGCGGATTTCGGCGCTGTTCTCGCCTACGCCGCCGGTAAAGACCAGTTGTTCGATCCCTTCCAGTGCCGCGCCCAGGCTACCGATCTCACGAGCGACCCGGTAGCAGAACAGGTTGACCGCTTCGCGGGCTTGCTGGCTGTCGCTGGCCAGCAGTTCGGCCATCTCGCTGGTCAAACCGCCCGATACGCCCAGCCAGCCGCTCTTTTTGTAGAGCAGCTTCTCGATCGCATCGACATCCATCGCTTTTTCGCGCATCAGGTACAGCAGTACCCCCGGATCTATAGCGCCGCAGCGGGTACCCATCGGCGGTCCATCCAGAGCGGTGAAGCCCATGGTCGAGGTGATGCTAAGGCCCTCCTTGATGGCGCAGAGGCTGGCGCCGGCACCCAGGTGGCCGACGATGGTGTTGAGCTGAGCACAATCACGCTGTTCCAGCTGGCGGTAGATATATTCATAGGACAGGCCATGGAAGCCGTAGCGGCGAATTCCCTCGTCGTACATCTCACGGGGCAGGGCGAACTGCTTGGCTTCCAGCGGCATCTGGCTGTGGAACATGGTGTCGAAGCAGGCAACCTGAGGTATTTCCGGCAGCAGCGCGTGGCAGGCTTCGATCAGTTTCAGATTGTAGGGCTGGTGCAGCGGCGCCAGCGGGATATATTCACGCAGCTGTTCGAGCTGCTGATCGCAGACTTCGACCGGTTGACTGTAACGCTCACCGCCGTGAACGACACGGTGGCTGATGGCGGTCAGCTTATGCTCATGGGCATGGCTGTTGATCCAGGCGAAGATAAAATCGAGACAGGCTTGATGGCGGCCGCTCTCGTCGATGGCGGCGAAGTCCAGTTTTAGATCGGTGATCAGGTTGCCGTCGGCATCCTTAATCTGAGCCCGGGGTTGGGCCAGGATATTGCTGAGTTTGAAGTTGTAGTGAAGTTCCGGCTGATCGGCTACGACTTTGTAGAGGGCCGATTTCAGGCTGGATGAACCGCCGTTGACGGTCAGGATACTGCTCATAGTTGCTTTCCACGGGTGGCTTGCAGGGCGGCGAGGGCACAGGAGGCCAGTCGTCCTAGGGTTTTTTCAGCGCGGCTGGTCAGTACGATGGGGACCTGCGCACCCATCACCAGTCCGGCGGATTTGGCACCGGCCAGATAGATAAGCTGTTTGCCCATCATATTGGCGGCTTCCAGATCGGGTGCCAGCAGGATATCGGCATCGCCAGATACCGAAGATTGGATATGTTTGTCCCGGGCGGCTTCCAGTGAGATGGCGTTGTCAAACGCCAACGGGCCGTCGAGGATACCGCCGGTGATCTGGCCGCGATCGACCATTTTGCAGAGTGCGGCGGCGTCGATGGTGCTCTGCATGTTGGATTTGACCTTTTCCACCGCCGCCAGAATCGCAACCTTGGGTTGTTCAATCCCCAGCGCCTGGCAGAAGTAGATCGCATTCTGGACGATATCGCGCTTGATGTTCAGATCCGGCACGATATTGATCGCTGCGTCGGTGATCATCAGCGGTTTATGGTAATTGGGTACGTCCAGCAAAAAGATGTGGCTCAGACGCCGTTCGGTCCTCACGCCTTGGGTTTTATGGACCACCGCTCGAAGCATCTCATCGGTCGACAGCCCGCCTTTCATTAAAATCTGAACATCCCGGCTACGGGCCATGGCGACGGCGGTTTCGGCGGCTTCATGACTGTGCTGAGTATCGACGATACGGAACCGATCAATATCCAGATTCTGTTCTTGCGCGGCAAAGCGAATCTTCTCTTCCGGACCAACCAGAATAGGCTCTATGATCTTACGTTCGGCGGCTTCGACGGCACCAATCAGACTATTGGCATCGACAGGATGGATAACGGCGGTGGGTACCGGCGGGGTTTTGCTGGTGAGCTCGATAAAGTACTCGAGCTGGTTGTGGGCCGGTGGGGGGGTATCCTTAACCATGGGTCACCTGCATCTGTCAGATAAGAATCTGAAGACAATAATAGGCTTATATTGCAGTGCGGTGAAGAGGGTTTAGGGGGGTGGCGCCGACTTTGTTACTCGGCGCCTGATCGTGATCAATTCTGATGCTGCGATGCACATATCGGGTGCGATTTATGCTTGTTTGAGCTGGTCTGTATAGGGAGGCCAGCCCATTGCTTTGCCGCCGAGTACGTGCAGGTGAATGTGGTAAACGGTCTGTCCACCGTGCTCATTACAGTTCATCACGGTGCGATAGCCACTGTCGGCGAAACCAAGCTGTTTTGCCAGCTTAGCTGCTGTCAATGATAAGCGGCCGACGATCTCGGCATCCGCCTCGTCGGCTTCGTTGATGGTGGCGATATGCTTCTTCGGAATGACCAGCAGATGGTGCGGGGCTTGCGGGTTGATATCGCGAAAAGCCAGCACATGTTCATCTTCATAGACGATGTCGGCGGGGATCTCCTTGTCGATGATCTTGCAAAACAGACAGCTCATGCTTCTCTCCTTTCAGGGTAGCCTTCAAAGTTGGCCTTTAGGATTGGCCTTGGACGGCGGTCATCGGATAATAGACAGCCGCCCCGCTAATGGCCAGTACTGTCGGTACGAGGCAGATGCCGCCCACCGGCCGGGTTTTTGAACAGGAGAATACGATGCCCACCTACGATTACCGTTGCAGCGCGACCGGCGAGGTCTATGAAGTTCGTCATGGAATCAATGAGCAGCTAAGTAGTTGGGCCCAGCTATGTGAGCGCCTGGGGATCGACACCGGTACGATTGATCCCGAAGCGCCGGTGGAGCGGTTGGCCACCGGCGGGGCGGTCGTGCATGCCCGGTCGCTGAAGAACCCGAAAGCGCCGCCCTGCGCAACCGGAGGCGGCTGTCCGGGCGGTAGCTGCGGATTCTAGTGTCTAGCGGTCCTGAATCTTATAGGTGGCAGCTGGGCAATCCCTGTTTAGCCAGGTATTTCTGATGATACTCCTCGGCTTCGTAAAACTGGGCCGCTGGAACAATCTGGGTCACGATCGGGCGCGGTGATTGTTGCTGTAACTGCTGCATCATCGCTTCGGCCTGCTGTTGCTGTTCTTCGCTATGGAAAAACACCGCCGAGCGGTACTGGCTACCGACATCGGGTCCCTGGCGGTTTAGCGTGGTGGGGTCGTGCAGTTGCCAAAACAGTTGCAACAGCTGAGGGTAGTCGACCACGGCGGGATCAAACTCCAACTGCACCACTTCGGCATGGCCGGTGCTATCGGTGCAAACCGATTTGTAATCCGGATTATCCAGGTGGCCGCCCATGTAGCCGACGGTGGTTTGGGTGACACCCGGTTGGGCATCGAATCGGGCCTGTACTCCCCAAAAACAGCCGGCGGCAAATGTAGCCAGAGTCATAGGCTTCTCCTCATTATTGATCCTGTCGTGAACATCTATAGCTGGATGGACGCTGGCGGTCGTGATTTATTACGATCAATCTGCTTGGGGCTGTTTGATCCGTCTCGCGGCAGCACTTGTTTGCCGGTTTGTCTGTCCAGCAGCTGTGTGGGACAAGCTTATACTAGGTCGAGGGCAGTGGTGAGGGGAATCGGTACTCGCGGATACGAATATCCGGACAGCGTGGGGATCGGTAAGTGGCAGTGATGGTTAGTGCTGAACTTTCCAATAAAACCTATTGTTGCCTGTCATCGCAGTGGCATTAGAGTAATGCTGTTAGCAACGGCTATTGGAGCTAGTACGAGAAAAGCCCTCGCGAGATCGCGGGGGCTTATTTGTTGGCTCCGTCGAAGAGATTTTTAGGCGATCTGTTCGGCCAGTTCAAGCATCGCAGAGCGGTGATGTTCGATTCGCTCACGAGCAAAGCAGACGCATTTGCCGCATTCGGTACCCAGACCGGTTGAACGGCTGACGTGGCGGACATTCTCGGCACCAGCCTCCACATTGTTCTGAAGTTCGCTGTCGGTGACGGCTTTGCAAACACAGACGTACATGGTCGTTTCCTGATCAAGTGAGATTGGATGTCATAATAATGCAAATGCGAATCCGTATCAACAAGCACTGCTTTCTCAACTTGATCCATATTAAGTTCTGCTCCCGGTAGAGATAATTGATTGACACGAATGATATCGATTACTATTCGTATGTTTTGAGTAGTCAATAGAGTCTCCAATGTGCGATCAATGTAAGCCGACGATGCCAACACCCTCGAATAAAGCCCGCCTGAAACTCTGGGAGATGCCGCGCCAGTATCACTGTCCGGTGGTGGGGACCTGCTTGAGCATGGCGGAGCTTCGCAAGGTGCAGAATAACTGCCGCAGAGAGATCGGCGCTGGGTTGAGCGATTATCAGCTCCATGCCGGTATCGTCAGTCTGGTGGGGCAGAACGGTGCCACTTCGCGGCGTGTGTATAAGCTGCTGGAGCGAAAGTATCAGCGCTGGATCCAGCACTACAGCAAGCTGGATTCTGATCTACAGCGGCAGGCGTTCTGGGATCAGGGTCGTCGTAGTGGCGAGCTTGCCGGGCCGTTCTGGGCGTTGCTGAGCCACCAATCAACCAGTCAGGTACTGGCCGATCGAGCTTTGGGTGAAGTGCATATGCTGTCACACCTGCAGGGGGCGTCGAACCGGGCAGACCTGCAATATACCGCCCGGTTGGAGCAGCAGCTGATCGAGCTTCAGCAAAGCCGGGAGAAAATACAGCTAGACCATGCCGCCAAGTTGAACCGCAAAGAGGATCTACTGGCAGCACAGCAGCGGGCGCTGGACTCGATGCGTGCGTTGATTCAACCGGCACCACCGCAGGATCAGCAACTCTGGGAACAGCTCAGTGAAAGTCGCAAGCAGGCCAGGACCCTCAACCGTCGATTCGAGTGGATGGAGCAGCAGCTGGTACAGCGTGACCTGCGCCTGACCGAACTGGAGCACGGCCAGCAAGGGTTGCTGGAGCAATTGGATGAAACCCGGGAAGAGCGCGATACGCTGGAGCGTGCGTTGGAGCAGTTGCTGATTCAGCGTCAGCCCATGGATACTGCTCAGACCTCCGGGAGTGATGCCGCTGCGTTAGATCTTCAAGGAAAACGGCTCGGCTATATCGGTGGTCGGGCCACGGTGACACCGCGATTACGGACTTTTGTGGAATCGCTCAACGGGGAGCTGATCTGCCATGACGGCGGTAAAGAGGATAGTCGCGCCGGCTTGTGTGATGGCCTGGTCAACGCCGATCTGGTGTTCTGCCCGATCGATTGTGTCAGCCACGATGCCTGTCTGCGGGTTAAGCGATTCTGCAAACAGCACAACAAGCCGTTTATTCCGCTGCGCAGCGCGAGTTTGTCGGCCTTTTCCCATGGACTTAAGATTGCGAACGATTCGCGCTTTGATAACATCTACTAGGTAGAATAATCAATAACTTAGCGGTTGGTTAATCCGAGCAATTGAGTCTACAATTGCGGATTATCATTTTTGATAATGACCGTATTCAACCACTGACTGTCACTAGGTGGACGACATGAAAGGCAATGATCAGGTGCTCAAGCACCTTAATCAAATACTCACGATCGAGCTGACCTCAATCAACCAGTACTTCCTGCATGCACGGATGTTTCGCAACTGGGGCCTGGGTGAGCTGAACGAGAAGAGCTATAAGAAATCGATCAAAGATATGAAGCAGGCCGACGATCTGATCGAACGGATCCTGTTTCTGGAGGGGCTGCCGAACCTGCAGAACCTCAATCGTCTGCGTATCGGTGAGCATACCGCCGAGATGCTCGAATGCGATATGACCCTGCAGATGGAGCAGCTGGATGCGCTGCGGGCCGCCATCGCCGAGTGTGAGAACCAGCAGGATTACGTCAGTCGGGATCTGCTCGAGGATATTCTGGAATACGAAGAAGAGCATGTGGACTGGATCGAGACGCAGCAATACCTGATTCAGAACTCCGGCATCGAGAACTACCTGCAGTCGCAGATGAGCTGAGGACAACCCCATGAAAGGCAATCAAAAAATCATCGACCAGCTGAACCGCCTGCTGGCCAGCGAGCTGACCGCCATGGATCAGTACTTTATCCATTCCGAGATGTACCGCGATTGGGGCTTGAACGAGCTGTACGAGCGGATCGCCCACGAGTTTGAAGATGAAAAAGGGCACGCTTCCAAGCTGATCGAGCGGATTCTGTTCCTCGAAGGTACGCCGAACATGGTCAACCGTGACCCGTTGCGGGTTGGTAAGGATGTTCCCGAGATGCTCAACAACGATCTGTTGGTTGAATACGAGGTTGGTGATGAGTTGAAGAAAGCGATCGCCCTGTGTGAGGCCGAGAGCGACTACCAGAGCCGTGAAATCCTCGAAGGCCTGCTGGCCGATACCGAGGAAGACCATACCTTCTGGCTGGAGCAGCAGTTGGGCCTGATCAAGAAGATCGGTATCCAGAACTACCTGCAGTCGAAGATGTAAGCGCCCATTTGTTGAGTTGTTCAGAAAGCCGCCCTTCACTAAGGGCGGCTTTTTTATGGCGCCTCAGCGCTCTAGCAGGTCGGGGTATTTGCGCAGATAGCCCCTGAGCTGGTGATAGCTCAGTCCCAGGTGCTTGGCGGTGCGCTTCTGTTGATAACTGTTGTGACGCAAGCCCTGTTGTAACAGCTGGCGCTCGAAATCGGTGACCTGTTGCTTCATATCTCCTGTCGCTACCACCTGGTCGAACGGATTGGTCTCGGTTGCTGTTACCGCCGGGCTTTCAGAGTCCGTTGTCGGAATAGCTCCCGATGGTGCTGCGTTTGTCGCCATACGGTCTACCCAGGGGCGTAGAAAGGGATCGATGATGATCTCATCCAGCGGTAGCTGGGCATCGGGGTGACGATAAAGGCTCCGCTCGATCACGTTTTTCAGCTCGCGGATATTGCCGGGCCAGGGGTAATCCATCAGTTGTTCGATGGCGTGCTCGGTGAAGCCGGCGAACACCGGCCAATCCAGCTCTCGGCACATCGCCATCGCGAAGCTTTCGGCTAGCAGCAGGATATCCATGTCGCGCAGGCGCAGCGGCGGTAGGTGCAGCACATCGAAGGCCAGCCGATCGAGCAGGTCGGCACGGAACTCCCCTTGTTGCGCCAGTGTCGGCAAGTCGGCATTGGTCGCCGCGATGACCCGCACATCGACACGCAGGGTTTCCTGTCCGCCCAGTCGTTCGATCTCACCATACTCGATCGCCCGCAGCAGTTTTTCCTGCACCCGTAGGGAGGCGGTAGCCAGTTCATCCAGAAACAGGGTGCCCTCGTGGGCTCGCTCGAAGCAGCCTTTGACCTGGCGACTGGCACCGGTAAAGGCGCCGGACTCATGGCCAAACAGCGCGGATTCCAGCAGTGACTCGCTTAAGGCCGCGCAGTTGAGCTTGATAAAGGGCTTGTCCCAGCGCTCGGACAGGTAATGCAGCCGTTGTGCCATCAGCTCTTTACCGGTCCCGCGCTCACCCAATACCAGAACAGGCTTGTGCAGCGGGGCGACCAGGCTGAGCTGTTCCAGGGTTTGGTTGAACAGCTCGGACTCGCCGAGAATAGCTGGCATATCCATTGGCTAAAAAATCCATTCAAAATGATCTATATGGCTAAAAGTGTATTTTTTAGCCATTCTGCTTTCAATGGTTAATTTTGCTTTTTGTTAACAAGTTCTTTTAAAACATTAGGTTAAGTGGCCTATCTAAAGTTGGCACGGTAATCGCTATATCTGGAGTAATTGAAGTTTTAGGCAACAACACAAGGAGAACCATCATGGGTATTTTTTCTCGCTTTCAGGACATCGTGAATTCCAACATCACCTCGCTGCTGGACCGTGCCGAGGATCCGAAGAAGATGATCCGTCAGATGATCCAGGAGATGGAAGATACGCTGATCGAAGTCAGAACCACGTCGGCCAAGCTGATCGCGGACAAAAAGGAGCTTCAGCGTCGTATTGAAACCCTGCTGGAAGAAGCGGCGGACTGGCTTAAGAAAACTGAACTGGCGATCAGCAAGGGTCGTGAAGATCTGGCCAAAGGCGCACTGATGGAGAAGCGCCGCGCTGAAGAGGCCGCCGAAGCGGGTAACAAAGAGCTCAGCTTCCTGAATGAGCAGCTGGAAGTGCTCAACGACGAGATCGGCCAGCTGCAGAGCAAGCTGGAGGCTGCCAAAGCCAAACAGAAAGAGTTGCTGGTTCGGGAACAGACCGGGCAGTCGCGACTGGAGATTCGTAAGAAGACCAATCGGGAAACACTGAACCGGGCTTTCGACAAGTTTGACCAGTACGAGCGTCGACTCGACGATCTGGAAGGGCAGGTTGAAGCTTACGATATGGGCAACACACAGAAGACCAACCTGGCCGATGAGATCAATGATCTGGCTGCCGAAGATGATATCCAGCAGGAGCTGGATGCGATAAAAAACAAGATGAAAAACAACGCTGAATAGGTGAGCAGCTTATGAGCACCATGGTTTTTTTCTTCGTGCCATCGATCGTATTTCTCACCATCGTGGCACCCCTGTGGCTGATCCTGCATTACTGGAGCAAACGAAAAGCTCAGCAGGGTCTGTCTCAGGAAGAGCAACAGCTGCTACGGCAGATGGCAGGAACCATTGAAGGCCTGGAACAGCGTATCAACACGCTGGAGCGAATCCTGACCGACCAGGACACCGGTTGGAAGCGGGAGTCTGACTAAGGAGATCACTATGTACGATCAAACCCCGAACAAAGCGAATGGTTACAACCGAAACCTCTATCGGAACCCCGAGCGGGGCATGCTGGCCGGCATCTGTGCCGGGTTGGCGGACTACTTCGATATTCCGTTGTGGGCCGCCCGCTTGATCGCGATCAGCTTGTTTATCTTTGTGACCCAGCTGTTTGTGATCGCTTATATCGCCGGTTACTTCCTGCTGGCCAAACGGCCACGCAGAACCGAGCAAAAAGCAGACGCTTACGGCCAAAAAGAGGAGCATCATCTGTTTCAATACCAGAAGCCGGCGGCACAGCGACTCAAGGATATTCAGCAGCGGATGCAGGAGATCGATCGAAAGCTGCGTCGTATGGAAGGTTACGTCACCTCGAAGCGCTACCAGTTTCAGCGTGAGATCAACGACCTATAACGCAACCGGCTAAGGCTGAAGCAATAAAAAAGCCGCCCCGTTTTCGGAGGCGGCTTTGTTGTGTCTGGGGTTGGTCGATCAGTTTTGAGCTTAGCGGGGCTCCATCCGGATTCCGCCATCCAGGCGAATGGTTTCGCCGTTCAGGTAGCTGTTCTCGATGATGTGCTGTACCAGGCCGGCGAATTCGTCCAGATCGCCGAAGCGCTTGGGATGCTGCACCATCTGAATCAGCGGATCACGCACCTTGTCGTCCATCGCCTGCATCATCGGGGTATCGAAGATCCCCGGCGCGATGGTCATCACCCGAACCCCCAGGCTGGCCAGATCACGGGCCAGCGGCAGGGTCATACCGACGACACCGCCCTTGGAGGCGCTGTAGGCGGCCTGTCCCATCTGACCGTCGAACGCGGCAACCGAGGCGACGTTGATGATCACGCCACGCTCGCCATTACTGTCGGCTTCGTTGGTGGCCATCTGGGCTGCGGCGACGCGCAGCACGTTGAAGGTGCCGATCAGGTTGATGTTGATCACCTGAGCGAACTTCTCCAGCGCCAATGGGCCGTTACGACCAACCACCTTGCCACCCGGCGCGATACCGGCACAGTTAACCACCACATCGATGGTGCCGTAATGCTCGATCACCTGAGCAACGGCGGCTTCGACCGCATCGCTGCTGGTGATGTCGACCTTCAGGAACAAGCCCTGATTGCCCAGCTCGTCGGCCAAAGCGTTACCGGCTTCTTCATTCAGATCGAAGGCGGCGATCTTGGCACCCTGCTTGGCCAGTTGGCGGCAGCTGTTGAGTCCCAGCCCGGAAGCACCACCGGTGACTAGAACGACTTTATCTTGCAGTTTCATACTCTGTCCTTAAATCAGTAGGGCGGGGATTAGCCGATCTCGCGCAGCAGTTCGCGGGCGATGATCACCCGTTGAATCTCGCTGGTGCCTTCGTACAACGAGGTGATGCGGGCATCGCGGGTGTAGCGCTCCAGAGGGAACTCTTTAATGTAGCCGTAGCCACCCATCATCTGCAGCGCGGTGTAGCAGGCTGCGTTGGCTTTTTCGGAGGCGTACAGCTTGGCCATCGATGCCTGCTTGGCAAACGGCTCGCCGCGTTCCTTGGTGGCGGCGGCGTTCATCAGCAGCAGTCGCGCGGCTTCGAGTTCGGTGTAGGCGTCGGCCAGCATCCATTGCAGGCCCTGGAAGTTGGCGATCGGCTTGCCGAACTGCTTACGCTCGGTCAGGTAGACGCGGGCGTAGTCCATCGCGGCTTGACCGATGCCCAGTGCCAGCGAGCCGATACCGATGCGACCGCCGGCCAGTTCGGCCACGGCGACACGGAAACCGTCGTTCAGCTTGCCCATCAGCGCATCCTTGGGGATACGGCAGTCTTCAAACAGCACTTCGTTGGTGGCCGAGGCGTGCTGTCCCATCTTCTTCTCCGCCTTGGAGACGGTCAGGCCGGGGATGTTGTTTTCGACCAGAAAGCAGGAGATACCCTTGCCTTTGGGGGCGTCCTTATCGGTCACCGCCCAGACCACAAACACCCCGGCGAACTCGGCGCTGGTGATAAATTGCTTGGCGCCGTTGAGCACCCACTCGTCGCCATCCAGCACGGCGCTGGTCTTCATCGAGGAGGGGTCGGAGCCGGCGCCGGTTTCGGTCAGGCAGAAGCCCCCGGCCGCGTATTCGCCGCTGCACAGACGGGGCAGGTAGCGCTGCTTCTGCTCTTCGGAGGCAACCACCTGGATCACTTCGGCGACCATATTGGTAACCGACATGGTCACCGCGGTGGAAGCGCAGGCGCGGGCGATCTCGGTGATCGCAACGCTGAAGGCGACGGTGCCGGCTTCGGTGCCGCCGTATTCGGCGCTGACGTTCAGGCCCATGAAACCGAGTTCGGCGAGTTGTTTGAGGTTGCCCAGAAACAGCTCGCGATCGCCTTCCTGGTCCAGCTTTTCCGCCACCGGCGCCAGCTCACCCTCGGCAAACTTACGCGCCATCTCCTGGATCATCGACTGATCTTCGTTGAGCATCATATCCATGTCGGGGTCCTCAGATCAGCTCGATCGCCACGGCGGTCGCTTCGCCACCGCCGATACACAGGGAGGCCAGGCCGCGCTTCTTACCGAGGCGCTGCAGGGCGTAGATCAGGGTGACCAGAATCCGGGCGCCGGAACAGCCGATCGGGTGACCCAGGGCACAGGCGCCACCGTTGACGTTGACCTTGTCGGCATCCAGACCCAGCTCCTGGATCGCCAGCATGGTGACCATGGCGAAGGCCTCGTTGATCTCGAACAGGTCGACATCGTCGGTGCTCCAGTTGATCTTCTCCAGCAGCTTCTGGACCGAGCCGATAGGCGCGATGGTGAACTCGGACGGCTTCTGGGCATGGGTGCTGTGGCCGACGATACGAGCCAGCGGATTCAGGCCGCGGGCTTTGGCATCGCTCTCGCGCATCAACACCAGCGCGGCGGCGCCGTCGGAGATCGAGCTGGAGTTGGCGGCGGTGACAGTGCCGTCTTTCTTGAACGCCGGACGCAGTTGCGGAATCTTGTCGATATTGGCGTTGCCGGGCTGCTCGTCGAAAGTGACTTGCTGCTCGCCCTTGCGGGACCTGATGGTAACCGGGGCGATCTCGCCTTCGAACCAGCCTTCGTTGATGGCCTTGTTGGCCTTGTTCAGTGAGTTGATGGCGAACTGGTCCATCGCTTCGCGGGTCAGGCTGTACTCGTCGGCACAGGACTGGGCGAAGCTGCCCATCAGACCGCCTTCGTAGGCATCCTGCAGACCGTCGAAGAACATCGAATCGATCACTTCACCGTGGCCCATGCGGAAACCGGCGCGGGCTTTGGGCAGCAGGTACGGAGCCTGGCTCATGCTTTCCATGCCGCCGGCGACCATCACATCGCTGGTGCCGGCTTTGATCTGATCGTGGGCGTCCATCACCGCTTTCATGCCGGAACCGCACATCTTGTTGATGGTGTTACAGCCGGCAGACAGCGGCAGTTCGGCGCCCAAGGCCGCTTGACGGGCAGGGGCCTGGCCCAGGCCGGCGGGCAGCACGCAGCCCATAATAACTTGGTCGATATCGGTGCCGCTCAGACCGGCGCGCTCGACGGCGGCCTTGATGGCGACCGCACCCAGTTTGGGGCTGGGGACGGCGCTTAGGGAACCCATCATGCCGCCCATCGGGGTACGGGCGGCGGAGACGATGACGATAGGATCGTTGGCTTGGCTCATGATAATAGCTTCCTGTTAAACGCTAGCTGATGGCCTGGCAAGGCCTGGGGCTCTTAAAGATTAGCTACTATCGGTGATAACAGCATCACAATAAATGACGATATGTGACCTGCATGATCACAAAATGTTACAGTGAAGGCGGTCGATTAGGCTGATCTACGCGTTGGTATCAGCCACGGAAACGGGAAGAGTATGGCTACCGTTGATATTCACTACGTCCAGGCCGCGCTGCGTTGCGCCGAGCGCCGAGGACATGCGCCTGAGGCGCTACTGGAACAGGTTGGCATCTGGCCCCAGCAGCTGAGCCAGCCGAGGGCTCCGGCAGCACAGATGGCCGCCTTGGTGCAGCAGGTCTGGGCCTTGCTGGACGATGAATTTATGGGTTGTACAGTGCGCCCCTGCAAGCGCGGCGTGTTTGCGATGATGACCCGGCATGCACTGCACTATGACAATCTGCAGGCGATTCTGCAGCAGGGGATCGAGTTTTATAACCTGTTCACCGATGATATTCAGATGCACCTGAAGCACCGTGGTGAGCTGGCTGAAATCGAATTCTGTTTTGTCCGGCCCGAACTGGATCCCGACCATTTCTATCGGGAATTCTGGCTGGTGATCTGGCATCGTTTTGCCAGCTGGGTCATCGGTCGCGGCATTCGGTTGCAACAGGTCGCTTTTCCCTATTCAAGGCCCGCCCACAGTAGCGAGCTGAAGTACCTGTTTCCCTGTCCGCATCGTTTCGATCAACCGATGCTGAAGTTGAGCTTCCATGCCGATTATCTGACCCAGGAGCGGGTCCGAAGCCAGCGTGATCTGGCCCAGTTTCTTCGAGATTCACCCCGTGCCCTGATGGTGCTTCCCGATGATAACGAGAGTTACCGGGCGCGGATTCGCTCGAGACTGTTGAATCAGGAGGCTGAGCAACTGCAGTTGCCTGCCTTCGAGCAGCTGGCAGCCGAGTTCGGATTAAGCGGACAAACCCTGCGTCGGCGGCTGAAAGCCGAAGGTAGCTCCTATCCCAGAATCAAGGATGAGGTCAGGCAGGACCTGGCGATCGAAAAGCTGCGTGTGCTACAGCTTCCGGTTGCCGAGATCGCCGAGCAGTTGGGATTTAGCGAGGCGCGCTCCTTTACCCGGGCTTTCCGCCAGTGGACCGGCTATTCTCCCAGTGAATACAGACAGTTGCTTAATTTTTGAGCAGCTCTGTTCGGCTTCGACTATAGTTTAATTAGCTGTCCATTTAGGCCCTGATGACCCGTCACAGGGCCGCTTTCTTTTTCAGCTGATTCAGCCCTCGCAGGGACGCTGAGTGCCGCAAGGCCCGGTGGACTGAGTGTCGCGGAGGTCGTCCATGTTTGAGTCATCCCTTTTTCACCCTCGATGCAGCTTGCCACGCTGGTTACTGCTTGGGCTTGTCATGATGCTGTTAGGTTCGGCATCCGTGGTCCATGCTTGGCCCTATCTTCATCCGTTTGCCAAACAGGAGCCAAAAGCGGAGCAGGCGCCGCAAAAGTTTCTAAAACCCGGTCGCTTATTGGTGGCGATGCCGCAACAGCAGGATCCACGTTTCAAGCAGGCCGTGGTGATGCTGCTGCAGTACAACCGCAACGGTGCGGTTGGGGTAATCATCAACCGCCCAACACGCCTGACGTTAGGCGTCGAATTTGAGGGTCGGGTCGCGGAGACCAAGGCGGATCAGAAGCTGTTCTGGGGTGGGCCTGTATCGATGGACCAGCGGGTGATGTTGTTCGAGCAGCCGACGGATCCGGCCGATGACTCCACCCCGGGGGTGCTGCTACAACAGCTGCGGGTCGCCCTGTCCGGCGGACAGTTTCAACAGCTGCTGGAGCAGGCATTGCCGCAGCGCTTTCGTATTTATGCCGGCTACACGGGCTGGGCGCCAAGACAGCTCGAGCTTGAGATCATTCACGGCCAGTGGTTGATTTTACCCGGTGATCCCGAGTTGCTGTTCCAGACCGATACCCAATCGATCTGGAACCAGCTGATGAGCTATCACAACGGACGCTTGGCAGCTATCGATCGGAAGCCGGCTGCGCCGCATTTCGACGCCGATGCAGAAACCCTTCCAGTGAATAAAGAGCCAACGCCAGCCAGATCAGGCTGAAGCCAACCACCTTGGTGCCATCGAAGACCTCGTTGAACAACCAGACCCCGATCACCAGTTGGATCGAGGGGCCGATGTATTGCAACAATCCCAGCAACGTCAGGGTAATCCGCTTGGCGCCGTAGGCGAATAGAATCAGCGGCAGTGCGGTGGCGATGCCGGTGCCGGCCAGCAACAGGTTATCGCTCATCACCCCTTGGCCGAAGGTAGCCTGGCCCTGGCTCGACAGATACCACAGCCAGATCAGCGCCGGAGGCACAATCACCACGGTTTCAAGCATCAACCCTTCGATGGAGCCCAGCGGTGAGCCTTTACGAATCAGCCCGTAGAAGCCGAAGCTGAATGCCAGGATCAGTGCAATCCAGGGCGGCTGGCCGTACACGAACGTCATATAGAGCACCCCGGAGGCCGCAATAGCCAACACCAGCCACTGCAGGGATCTCAGTCGCTCACCCAGAAACAGCATCCCCATCAGGACGTTCAGCAGCGGATTGATAAAGTAACCGAGGCTGGCCTCAATGATATAACCGGAGGTGACCGCCCAGATATAGGTCAGCCAGTTAATACTCAGCAGTACCGCGCAACCCAGGCTGGTTGCCATCAGTTTCGGTGATTTGAGAACGTCGGCCAGCCAGCGCCAATTGCGCTTCAGAGCCAGTAGCAGCAACACAAACAACAGCGACCAGACAATCCGATGGGCGAGAATCTCGCTGGGCTGTGCATGATCAACAGTTTTCAGATACAGAGGCAGAAAGCCCCAAAGTACAAAGGCGCCAACGGCGGCCCAGACTCCGGCGTGCATGTGCGTTTCTCGTTAAGTACGATGGTAAAAAGACGGATTGCGGCAAAGGTGCAGATAGTGCCGCTGCAAATCCAAGCTGTTGGTGAAGAGGCTCTACTTTAGCGGTTTCGAAGCAAAAAAAAACCGCAGGGCAAAAAAAAACCGCAGGGCAAAAAATGACCTGCGGCACAATACCTCGGCTCGTCACGGAAGCCGTGACTAGCAGAGGCTCCTCGTTCAGATGCAAAGACCTAGACCGCGAAGTTTAGATATATTGCTCGCTATGTCAAATATTATTTACATATCTAAGGTTTCTCTTGGTCAGTGTTTCGCTTGGCAAGAGTTTCGATATGGTGAGGCGTCATCTAAATTAGAAACGGGATAGCAAAGGGAAGGGGATAGAAGTTGATTGCGCTTATTTCATCATCACGACTAGGTCGAGGTTGGCTATCCGGTCTGCTGTTGGGCCTAGCGGTCTTGCTGTTGAGCGGCTGCCAGCTGTCGTTACCGACCAAGGTTACGGAACCCTATGAGATTGCCGATTCGACCGATGCCGAGAGTGCCTATCGAGAAGCGCTGATTCTAAATAGAACCGGCAGAAAAGCGGACCTGTATAAAGCCAATGTGCTGTTGGCTCACTCGGCGAGGCGCAACCACACCGGGGCGCAGTATCTATTGGGTATGAATCGGTTACTGGGGCGGGGAGGCGATAAGGACCCGGTTGCCGCCCGAGGCCTGCTTAACCAAGCGGCGGAATCCGGCCATGCCTCCGCTCAATACTTCCTGGCCGAGATGATGCTGAACGGGCGCGGTGGGGAGCCTGAGCTTGCCTGGGGGGCGCAGTGGATGGAACGCGCGGCGACGAACGGTCAGGTTGAAGCCCAACTGGCGATGGGGGTGATCTATGCCAGCGGCCTGGGGGGACGAGAAAATGTACCGATGGCGCTACTATGGTTAAGCCGGGCGGAGCACAATGGCGACCAGACAGCACCGCTATTGATCAAGAAACTGAGCGCCCGAATCGGCCATCCGCGTTGGCAAACCATCCAGCGACAGATTGCCGGTCGAGTATCGATTGATCCGCGGGAAGAGCGGCGTGCCATCACCCGTTTCGTGCAGTTATCGCTCAACAATGCCGGTTATGCGGCGGGCGTTGAAGATGGCATTGCCGGACCTCGGACCCGGGCGGCCGTTGCTGCTTTCAGAAAAGCGGAGAAACTGGCCGGACAAGGGATCGATGACCCCTTGCTCAGTCATTTGAGATCGTTACAGCTGGCTTACGAGCAACAAACCCAATAATCAGGAAGTCGACTCGGACTCCGGTGCGGCTTCCGGCTCAGCGTCATCGCCGGGCTCGGCTGGGGATCATCCAGCAGCGACTTCATCGCATCGACGACGGCATTGGGCTCGGAGATGCCCAGCAGGCTGTTGACCTCGTCGATTACCGAGCTGCTTAACGGCTTGTTGCTGGCCGTGGTCAAGGTATCCAGCGCCAGGCGGGCCTGCTCTTCAACATTCGCTTCGCTGTCGTTAACCAGGTCGCTGTAACTGGCCAGTTGACCGACCGCCGAGTGAGGCGCTGCGCGCTCGCGAGCACGATCGGAAGCATTGGCGGCATTGAGCCGACCCAGCTTGTCGGCCTTTGATTTTTCCTCATCATCGACCTGATCGTTATCGGCATGGTTGTGACCATGTCCCAGCCCACGGCTTGAGTGGCCTTTAGCATCCCGGCTGTCATCCTCGTCCGCTCCGCCGCTATGGCCGTTGTTTCCGCTGTTACCGCCGCCGTTGCCGCCACCATTTCCACCGCCGTTGCCGCCGCCGTTACCACCACCATTACCGCCCTTGGCATAGGTATTGGCGATGGGGTTGATGGGGTCGGGTGCGGTTGCGATCAGAACTAGAGCCGCGACTGACAGTACGGCTAAGCGTTTCAAGACAGGAATAAGAAAACGTGACATAAGCGGCCTCGGCTCGGATATGTTTGGTAGTATCCGAGCAGTATAGCTGTTTATCTAAATTGACGAGAGTGTGTATGTCCCCTTCAGAGCAAAACTGGATTCCATCGAGTCGTACCCTGGCGATGCCCGCCGATACCAATGCTAATGGCGATATCTTCGGCGGCTGGTTGATGTCGCAGATGGATATAGCCAGTGGCAGTTTCGCGGCTAAAGAAGCCGGCGGGCCGGTGGTAACGGTGGCGGTGGACGGGATGACCTTCCATAAGCCCGTTAAAGTGGGTGACGAGCTCAGCTGCTATTGTCAGGTGGAGCGGATCGGCACCAGTTCCATCAAGGTCAAGGTTGAGAGCTGGGTGACCCGCTACCACTCTCATCATGAGGAGAAGGTGACCGAGGCTTGTTTTACCTTCGTCGCGATCGACTCCAACGGCCATCCGCGTCCGATCACGCGCTTCTAATCAGGGGTCACTGTCGTTAATACGCTGGCTTGCCGGTATCCATACGGATAGGTATATTAGGGCTTTCTTATTATCGAGGGATCTACTATGCCGAACAAGGTTGTCAGCGTCAGTGCGACGATGGGAAACAGCTATACCATCACGGCGGATGTTCGTGGTCATCACCTGACCATCGATCAACCGCAGAATGCCCGCGGTAATAACGAAGGGCCGACGCCGCTGGAGCTGTTTCTGTTCTCCATCTCAGGCTGTGTGGCCACGATCGCTCGCACCGTTGCCATGCAGGAGCGACTGGAGCTTCGCGGCATGGAAGTGATTGCAGAGGGGGAGCTGAACCCCGCCGGACTGCTGGGTAAGCCCTCCGAAGACCGGACCGGCTTTCAGCAGATCAGAATCTCGGCGACGATTGATGCGGATATGAGCGACGCCGAAAAAGCGGAGTTTCTCAATCGGGTCTGCGATCGTTGTCCGGTCCATGACAACGTAAAGATGACCACTGAGGTTGTTCATCAGCTAGGCTGATCCTTACGTTGAAATCTAACGGGGAGTGTCTGTGACAGCATCGCTGATTGCGCTGGGGTTGTATTTTACCGGCTATTGTCTCTTGCACTCCCTGCTGGCTTCCCGCCGCTGCAAACGTTGGTGTCTGCAGCATTGGCCTGCGTTGATGCCGGCCTATCGCGGACTCTACAACCTACTGGCTGTGTTGCTGCTGCTTCCGCTGCTGTGGCTGTATCTGCAAGCTTCCGGCCCGCTGCTGCTGCAGTGGAGTGGTTGGACCGGATGGTTGATGAACGGTATCGCGGTTGCCGCCTTGGTGGGATTTTTCAGTACCTCGGGCGATTACTCGATGGCCGAGTTCAGTGGCAGCCGACAGTGGCGGCTGCGCCATTTTGGTGCTCGAGATCCCGATCAGCAGGCGGTGTTGAAGCTAGGGCGTTGGCACCGTCGGGTCAGGCATCCGTGGTATTTCCTTGCCCTGGTACTGATCTGGAGTCGCCCGATGGACGCAGCCCAGTTACTGCTGAGTGTGCTGGCGACGCTCTACTTTGTCGTTGGCTCAAGACTGGAAGAGCGCAAACTGATCGCGCAGTTTGGCGAGGCTTATCGCCAGTACTGTCGGCAGGTGCCGGGACTGATTCCTCTGCCGGGTCGTACTATCAGTGCAACGCGAGCGCAGGAGCTGGAGCAGCAGGCGAATCAGTCTGATGTGAACGGGTCGGCTTAATAGGGCCGCTGGGCGATAAACAGCCCACGTTTGGGGGCCGGGTAGCCTTCAACGGTGCGGTTGGGATCGTCCGGATCGAGAAACTGAGCCAGCGAATGATACTGCATCCAATCGGTGGCGCGTTGCTCTTCGGTGCTGGTCTGGTTGATATCGACGCAGCGTACCTGCTGGTAGCCGCAGCGCTCCAACCAGCCGCATAGGGCTTCGGCACTGGGCAGGAACCAGACGTTGCGCATCTGGGCGTAGCGGTCGGCCGGTAGCAGCATCTGCTGGGCATCACCGTCGATCACCAGGGTTTCCAGCACCAGCTCACCGCCGGGACGCAGGAAGCTCTGAAGCTCGAGCAGATGGTCGATCGGACTGCGGCGATGATAGAAAACCCCCATCGAGAAAACCGTATCGAAGATCTGCATCTTCTGCGGTAGCTCTTCAATTCCCAGTGGCAACAGTTCGACCGGCAGCTCGCCCAGGTATTTCTTCAGTGCCCGGAACTGCAGCAGAAACTTCCACGACGGATCGATGCCGATGACCCGGCGGGCACCGGCGGCCAGCATCCGCCAGCAGTGGTAACCGTTACCGCAGCCGATATCCAGCACGTTGCGGTTGTGCAGCGGCGCGATGCTGTCCTTGAGTCGGTCCCACTTCATATCCGAGCGCCATTCGGTATCGATATCGACCCCGAATACGGAGTAGGGGCCTTTGCGCCAGGGCATCAGCTGCCGCATTGCCTGCTCCAGTTGCTGGCGCTGCTCCGGGCTGCAGCCCTGCTCGGTACCGATCAGCAGGCTGCCACGATCCAGATCCGTCTTGTCGCTTGTCAGCTCCGGCAGGGCATCAAAGGCGGCCAGCCAGGCGGGCATATCGCCGTGGTTGAGCCGCGTCAGCTTATCGTTGATACGCTGTTGCAGGGGCTCGCCCCAAGGGGCCAGTTCGCTGTGCTGCAGTTGGGTGAAAAAATCACTGAAGTCGAGGGCCGGATGGCGCGGTTCGGTCATGGTTGTCAGGCGTCGGATGGATATCGGTGAAGGGTTGATTCGGTGTTACTTGATCGCCACTAGGGAGACAAAGTTGAAACACTGAAACCAGGGTTGAATGCTGCTGAAGCCTATTTTTCCAAGGCGCCGTTGGTGCAGTGACAGGGACTCCGGCCGCATTACTTTCTCCAGCGCTGAACGCTTCTGGCTGATCTCCAGATCGCTGTAACCGTTGGCGCGCTTGAAGTCGTGATGCCAGTCGGTCAGCCGCTGCTGGGTATCGCTGTCTTCAAAGGCGATCTTTTCGGACAGTAGCAGGATGCCGCCGGGTTTCAAGCCGTCATAGATTCGTTGCAGTAGCGCCTGACGCTGATCCGGGGCGATAAACTGCAGGGTAAAGTTCATCACCACCACGCTGGCGTTGTTGATCTCGACGGCATTGATATCGGCGCAGACCAGCTCCACTCGTGGCTCGGCCTCCTCCAGCATCGCCGCCACCTGCAGGTGCTCACGGCAGCGCTCGATCATCGCCGGGGAGTTGTCGATGGCGATAAATCGGCAGTTGGGCTGGCGCACCTGTTGCTGCATCGACAGCGTGGCGGCACCGAGCGAGCAGCCCAGATCATAGAAGTTGCTGTCGGCCTGGGCGTAACGGGCGGCCAGGATGCCAAGGGATTTGACCACGGTGGCATAGCCGGGTACCGAGCGGTTGATCATATCGGCAAACACACCAACGACCTGCTCGTCGAACTGGAAGTCGACGATCTGATTCAGTGGTTGGGCGTAGAGCTGATCGGAGTCTTTGGCCATGGAGCGGATGCCGGGTATTGGACTGGGTTGAAGACGGGCGGATTATACGCCCTCAGGGCCTCTGCGTCATGACACCGACACCGATTTGCTCACTGCTCAGAACAGGTCCAATTGCTCGTCAGCGCGGCTCTTCGGTCGCCAGGCTTTACCCCAACGGGTGGCGATATAGAACACCTGGATCCGGTCACCGACGGTGGCGGTGATATCTTCCAGGCCGATGGTGCCGTGGGCCGGTTCCTCGCCGTTGATAAACACCAGAATGCCGAGCTGCTGGTCGGGGAACAGGCGTCCGATCTGGCCGTAGATCGGGTCGAGCCGCTTGATATAGAGACCGGTCTCCATCTCCTGATTGCCGATGAAGGTGCTGCGGCTGTAGCAGGGACTTAAGCCCTCCTGCAGCAGTTGACTGTGAAGTAGGGCCTGGATCGAGTTCGCCGGGACCGAGCGATGATGAACGGTTCCATCCAGATCGAGCTTGAGTTCGGCTTCATCGAAAGGCTGCAGATGTTGGGGCTCAACTTCGAGGTTGAAAGCCTCGCAGAGGCCGACCACGTTGTCGTAGCGGGCCAGCTTGTGGGCACAATAGGTACGTCCTTGGACCGCAAAGTCGAAGCTCTCGTCGATGGTGCGGTTCTGACCCCAGATTCGGATCTGGTTGTTACGGTAGTTGAAGGTCAGTTGCTGGTCCTGCTTGAGACCGTGGCTGTCGAGCTTGCGGACCTTGTAGATCACCGTATGGGGGACCTGGTTACTCTGCTTGTCGAACTGTGGATGGCAGGGGTTCTTGCCCGGATGAAAGTGGTACGGAAACTGGCGGGCTTCTTCATAACTGAGCTGGGAAGGGTTCTGGGTGCCCTGTTCGACCACCCGTTCGATCAGAAAGCCGACTTCGCTAAGCGCACTGACCACATCACGGAATGAATAGATCAGGGTGGAAAACTGGTCGTCGCCGGTCTTGCTGGAATGGTTGGCCAGCATGTTATGGCGGTAGTGCTGTAGTTGGTGGGAGAAGCAGAAAATAAAGATGCCGCCGGGTTTGAGGCGCTTGAATAGGTTGTAGAACAGCTCTTTCAACTCTCCCGGATTGCTGAGGTATTCGAGCGAGTAGGCCGACAGGATCAGGTCGAAGCTGATGCCGGGGAAGAAGTCGGTCTTGCGCATATCTTGCTGCTTCAGATGCACCGGGGTCAGGCTGTCATGGTAGGGGGCCAGCTTTTTACGGGCGACTTCGAGCATATGGGAGGAGATGTCGATACCGTGGGCGTTGGCGCCTTTGTGGGCCAGGGCGATCAGGTTTTCGCCCATGCCGCAGCCGATATCCAGCACGTTGGCGTTGACCAGATCGATATCAATCAGGTTGAGCTGTCGCTCACCGGGTGCCAGCCAGCCGTAATGAACCTCGTCCTCTGAGATCTCCCAGGTACTGGAGTAATCCTCACAGAAACTTTTCTCGTCCCAGTGTTGCGATGACATTAACCGGCCCTCCGCTGACGTTGAACGAAGAGTTTATCGGGCGGACAGGGTGGTTGTCTAAGGGCAGAGCGAAGCACTCTTCAGGCGCTGTTGAGGGCTATGGATCGATGGGCGCATCTCAATAGGTGTACCGAGTAGTGCAAGGTTGCAGATCCTGTGCGGCGGTGACCATACGGCCTGCGATGCTGGCTTCGACTCAGTCCGGGTATGCAGAAAGTATTGGGCATAAAACAGAAGTTCTGATAGAACAAACAGTCACATGGCCCTGTAGCCAGGGGGCGTGTGCGTGCTGTCCGATCAAGAGTTGAGAGCGTTTATGAGACCAACGATTAAAGTCAGTTTGCTCATCTGTTGTGTCATCATGACCGGTGTGACCTTGTCCGGAGCGACAGCTTATCTGGTTAACCAAGCCGAAGAGCGGACTATCGCCAGTGAGTTTCAGGCCGATATCATCGAGGGCGGTGAGCTACTCAAGCGGGAATTGCTGACCAATTTCGAGACACTTCATTCGCTTTCCATCCTATTTGGTCAAGCGCAGGCGCCGGGGCTGGCTCGATTCCGTGACGTCAGCCGGGAAATACTCAGCCGCCACCCGAATATTCAGGCGCTGGAGTGGATTCCGAAGGTACCTCATCACCAGAAAGAACGGGTGGTTGAAGCGATGCGGCGCCATATTCCCGGCTATGAATTCACACAGCGAAATTCACAGGGCTTTATGGTCCCGGTGGAAGAGAGATCGGTGTATTACCCGGTCTACTATCTGGAGCCGTTGCTGGGTAATGAAACGGCGCTTGGCTTCGACCTGGGCTCAAGCCCGACCCGTATCAACTCTCTGAATCAGTCGATCCAGACCGCGTCTCCACTGGCAACCTCCAGTATCAATCTGATTCAGGGGGGAGAGCAGCAGAAGGGCTTTCTGGCGGTGCTGCCGATCTTTAACGGTATGCCGGCGACCGTCAAGGGGCGGCAGGACAACATTAAAGGCTTCGTGCTCGGGGTGTTCCGGATTGGCGACATCGTTAACAGCTCCTTGAGTGCAGACAAACGGTCCGAGTTCCATATTCAGTTGATCGATACCACGGTGCCGGATCAGCCCGAATTGCTGTTCAGCACGGATCCCAAAGGGAGCAATCCCTATCCTCGTATTGCGTTCCAAAGGGAGCTTCCGGCGATGTGGGGACGCAACTGGATTATTCAGGCCTCTCCCTCCAGCGCCTACGTCTCCCAGCGAAGTGATAATTTCGGCCTTTTCCTAAGCATGGCAGGCCTGATCTTTACCTGTTTGATCGCGCTTTATGTTTATTTCACCGCAAGACACGCATCCATCGTGGAGGAGCGCGTTCGGGAAAAAACCTTGGCTTTGAATCAGGCCAATCAGGATTTAGAAGCCCTGAGCCGCTCGGACGGTCTGACCGAGTTGGCTAATCGCCGTCATCTGGATGAGTTTCTTGAAAAGGAGTGGTTCAGGGCGATCAGGAATCATGCGCCGATCAGCTTTATTTTCGCTGATGTCGATTGCTTTAAAGCCTATAACGACCATTACGGGCATCTGAAAGGGGACGAGTGCCTGCAGGCGGTGGCCGGGGCGTTGAAATCCGTTACCCGTCGGCCGGGGGACCTTGCAGCCCGTTACGGCGGTGAAGAGTTTGCGCTGGTGCTGGCCGACACCGACAACAGCCTGGTTATGGCGGAGCGATGCCGAGCGGCAGTACAGGCCTTGGAAATTCCCCACGACTATTCGGAGATCTGCGAATTCGTCACCATCAGTGTTGGCGTCTGCACCCTCTATCCCAGCGCCGGCGATAATCAGCAGGCGATCATCCAAGCGGCAGACGATGCGCTCTACCAGGCGAAACAGGCCGGACGGAATCAGGTGAGCAGAATCGGACCCAAAATCGCTGTTTAGAGAGGGGCGAGCCGATCCGGTTCTGAAACTTGTCGTAATCATTTGACTTCGAGCAGTTTTAGCGCAACTTCCTGCTTATCGGCGACAAAAGCCTGTTACATTGCGGACTTAGCAAATCAGTTCATGTGATGTACGGAAGTTGTCGTTTTGCTACCTAAATCGGTTTACGAGTTAAAACCCTATTTTTATCTGGTGTCCGGCGCTTGGATTCTGCTGTTCTACAGTGGCGTCCTGCTGGTGATCGGCCTGTTGCTCTATTTTCTGGGTGCCTGGATCTGGGTGCTGCGCTCGGATTACCGGCGACTCAACCACCGCTCTCCCCAAACCCCTGTCAATCGGCACTACTGGAATGATCCGCTCTACGAGCTGTTGCCTTTCGGTTATATTCTCGCGGCGCTGCTGTTGATCGGGTTACGCCAGGATATCCTGATGCTTCTCTCGGCAGTGCTGTTGCTGGGGTCAGGGTTATTGGTACTCAGAATTCGAGTGGTCAATCGTCGCCAGCACCGCAAGACGGAGTCGGGCACTAGCGTCGAGTGGGCAAACGAGCTGTCGCTCGATGCGGTGCCGGATTCGATCGGTCGGATGATTCCACTGACCGATGTCAGTCAGGTGCCGGCAATTGAAATACAGAAACCGGACTGCGCCTCCTGCCGTATTGAAGATATCTGTCTGGATGTGGGGCTGGATATCCGATGCGTTCAGGAACTGATGCGACTGAATCAAAACCTCAATCCACGGGAGAGTTTCGAGCCTTTCCACCGGGTTGTGGCTCGTCATCATGGCGATCTCTATAGCCGTGAACAGTTGCTGCCGATTCTTGAACGGCTGCATACCAATTCGGATCTGTGCCTGACCTGGAAGAAGCCGGCGGGGTAGCGGGTAAGCGAGGCTCGGTGACGGGAGGACCAGACCAGGAGGGCCGAGCCAAGGTCGTGCTAGTCTTTCGCCGCAATCAGGTGGATATAGCGGGCCATCTGGCAGTAGGGTAGTTGATCCCGGAAGCGCTGCTCCAGCTCGAGAATATCTTCGAACGCATAGGTCTGGCGCACCTTAGGGGGCAGGTAGTCGTAGAAGCAGCGCACCCCGTGCTGGGCTTCGATCCTCATCCCCAGTGCTGCTAGCTGGGCATCGATCTGTTTCGGCTCCCGGGCATGGGTGGGTGTCAGCCCGCCACCATCTCCGCCAAACTGATCACTGAGCGCTTTCCTGAAGTTACCCCGAAGCGCGTTGCGCAACACGATGGAGTGGCGGTTGTAGTACATCAGCGACAGACAGCCTGTATCAGTCAGTCGCTGCGAGAGTGCCTGTAATACAGGTTCCGACGCTGGCACCCATTCCAGCACCGCATGACAAAGGATCAGTTCGAACTTGCGTGGGTCCTGATAGCAGAAGGTTTCAATGGGGCTGTTGACCAGCTCGATCCGGTCTTCCAGTCCCTGCTCTCGATTGAGTTGGTCGGCGGCTTCAAGCATCTGCTCGGACAGATCGCACAGAATCACGCGATGCCCCAGTGCAGCGCAATGGCGGGCAAACTGACCCTGACCACCACCGGCGTCCAGAATCAACAGCTCGCGGTCCCGCTCCAGCAGGGGCTGCAGGTCCTGCTGCAGGAAGTGCAGGCGGATGCGCCCTTTGGGGGTATCGTAGATGTTGCGCCCGAAACGTTCGGACAGGCGATCGAAATGGGATTGCTCGGACATACTGGATCACGGCTGTATCTGGAGCCGCTATTTTACCGGGCTTAAGCTGGACGGGAAGCGTCTGATTAAGGACGGTTTCGGGCGATGTTCAACCGGCGCCGAAGGAGCTGCTCAGCAACTGGCTGTTGGAGCCACTGTTGAAGATATAGGCCTCCATTACTTTGGCCTGCAACTGGGCAATGGCGACAAAGCGGAATCCGAGGTTGAAGCGCAGTTCCGACAAGCGGCGGATATACAGCAGCCGGGCGCGGCTCTGGAAGGGTTGGGCCTGGTCCGGTAGCTTAATCAGGACGTTGATTTCGATGACGTGCCGAAGTGGATCTCGATCGGTTTGATGGCCGCAGAAGACAAACTCTCGCAGCTCGGGACCGCCTTCCAACATCATCCCACCGGGCGAGATATTGCTGATACGGCAGCTGATCGGCTCATCCCTATCGTTGTGGACTTCGGCGCTCAGGCTGCAGGGAATTCGAGGATGTAGACGAAGATCGTTCATCTGCGCCTCCATTTGGTGTTACTACAAAAATTGCCGTTAAACATATCCTTAAAGGTTAGCAGCTACTTACCCGTTAGGCGTTGATTCAGATCAGTGGATGACCACCACCAGGGCTGGATTGTTAGCCTAAGTCTCTGTTTGGATTGGTGCTTGGGCTATCAAAGCCGGGGTGAATCAGAACCGAAGTTGCTCCGAATGCCGGCGCAGCCATTGCCGGTACTGTTTGGGTTGGTCACAAAAGCGCGCGACCAGATCCCAGTAGGCCTGGCTGTGGTTCAGATGGCGCAGGTGGCAGAGCTCGTGGATGATGACGTAATCGAGTACCTCCGGCGGCGCCATTACCAGCAGGGTGTTGAGGCTGATGCGGCCATCTTGGGTACAGCTGCCCCAGCGACTCTTATAGGGCCGTATCTTCAAGCTGCTGGGTTCCAGCCCGGTGATCGTGACCCAGTGATCGATCCTCTCCGGCCAGTGCGCTTCGGCTTGTTGCTGATACCAGCCGCGCAGGGCTTGAGCGCGTTGTTCGGGCCCATCCTGGGCGGGGGACAGTTGCAGAATCAGGCGTTGGTCGAGACGTCGCACATTGGGGCTGGCCTGCGAATCCGCGGTCAGATCCAGCTCCAGCTCCAGTCGGTGTGGGCGGCCTTCAATCAGCCAGCTTTCGCCATCCTGGTAGCACTTGGTCTGCGAGGGATATTGTTGGTGCTTGAGCAGGGCGGCTTCGAGCCAATCGCGACGTTGGAGCAACAGCTGCCGGATTTCCCGTTGTGCAGTCCCCTTCGGGGCCAGCACCCGGACCCGGTCCGGGTGCACCTGCAGCGCGATCGAGCCGCGACGACGGGTAAACTTGACCTCCCAGTCAAACGGCAGCGTCGGTGTGCTCATCGGGCGATCAAGGTAGCTGGCGAACCTGTACCGCGTCGACCCCGGTACCAGCCAGGATATCGGAGATCACCACCACCTGGTCGCCGCTTTGCAGACCGGCTTTGAGCTTCAGAATCTCGAAGGCGGCGCTGAGGGTCTTCTCCGGATCGCGGCTGAACTCGATCCGGAACGGATGGGTCGAGCGGTTCAACAACAACTGGCGCCGGGTGCGAGGGTCATTGGTAAAGGCGTAGATCGGTGTGTTGTGGGGGCGGCAGTTGCAGATATAGTTGGCCATCAGGCCCCGGCGGGTGATGACGAGGATCCCCTTGGCGCCGAGGGATTCGGCCAGCTCGACAGTGGCGCTGGCCAGGTGCTGCTTCTCATCGGTCTTGATCAGACCCTGGGCAAAGTGAAGGCCGGGATCGACTTCGGAGGTGCCGGCGATGCGGTCGAGGATTTCGACGCACTTGACCGGGTACTTGCCGACGGTGGTCTCGCCGGACAGCATCACCGCATCGACCCCCTCGTAGATGGCGTTGGCCACATCGGTAACTTCGGCACGGGTCGGGATCGGATTTTCGATCATCGACTCGAGCAGATGGGTGGCGACGATAACCCGCTTACCACGCTCGATACAGAGGCGGACCATCTTGCGCTGCACGTTGGGCAGCTGCTCGATATGGATCTCAACCCCCAGGTCACCCCGGGCCACCATTACGCCGTCGGCCTCGTCGATGATCTCTTCCAGGTTACGGACCCCTTCCTGATCTTCGATCTTGGCGATGATCTTGATCTTGTTGGCCTTAGGGCCGAGTAGTTCGCGTAGCTGGCGGATATCGTCGGCCTCGCGCACGAATGACAACGCGATGTAATCCAGCTCCTGTTCCATCGCGAAGGCTATGTCGCGGCGGTCTTTGGAGGTGATGGCCGGCAGGTTGACCCGGATGCCGGGCAGGTTGACGTGGCGCTTACTCTTCAGCACACCGCCGTCGACCACCTTGCACTGCAGGTTGCGGTTGTCCTTGCTCAGTACATCGAGATTGATCAGGCCGTTGTCGACGGTGATTCGATCGCCGATCTGGACACTGTCGACCAGATCGTCGTAGTTGACGTGGATCGAGGTCTGCTCGACGTCTTCGCTGCCGCGGACCGAGACCGAAATCACATCGCCCTGCTTGAGCTTCAGCTCGTTGGCGATGTCGCCGGTACGGATCTCCGGGCCCTGGGTGTCGAGCAGAATCGGAATCGGGTGCTTGACCCGCTTGTTCAGAGTCCGGATCGCCTTGATCACTTTGGCATGGGATTCGTGGTCGCCGTGGGACATGTTCAGCCGCACCACGTTCATGCCGGCATCGTAGAGCTTCTGCAGCATCTCCAGGCTCTGACTGACCGGGCCGATGGTGCAGATGATCTTGGTCTTACGCAGGTTGGCTTCGGTTGACGGGGCGGTTTCACTCATGACCGTTGTCCTTCAGTGGCGGGGCTGGCGGTTTGTCGATGGCGCGAATCGGCTCTGTCGATCGACGGGCCTCAGAGCGACTCCAGCCGCTCCAATACCAGGGTGTACTTTTTGCCGTCCGGCTCGATCTGTTGCAGCTTCACAATGACATGATCGAGCTCGCTGGCAAACCAGATATAGGTCTTACGGGCACTGGAATCACCGCGATCGCGGGCGACTTTGATGGTGTCGAATTCGCCCGCTGGTGTGCTGATCCGCTCACTGCCGAGACGGTCGAACTCGTAGGTCTTGATCTGACGGCCATCGGCAACCGGGTAGGTGGCTTCGTTGGCGCCGCCCTTGATGTCCTGCCACAACTGAATCTGAAAACCGACCTTATCAAGGGTACCGGGTTGCAGCGGCAACTGCTGTTGATCGCCTTTGATGCTGCTGGTCAATTGCTGTTTGGGCCAGTCGAAGCGATGCTCGATGGTTTTCTTCTTGGTCAACAGCTTGCGTTGGTAGTGATAGTGCTGCGGGGTGACACGCCCCTGCTCAAGCGCAAAACGGCTGCTTTCATCGATGCTGGCAGCGATGGCAGAGGCTTTCATCGACAGCTGCCACTGGCCGTCGGCCGTTTGCGTCAGCTCGCGGATCGCTTCGCCATTGACATGAATACCCAGATCAAACTCGGCCTGATAGAAGGCTCGAAACGGTTGCAGGCTGATCGCGGTCTCCGGGTTGGCCGGCTTGGCCTTGGACGAGCTGACCACCGAGGTTCCCGCCAGCGTTGAATTGGCGACCATCGGTTGGGCTACGGCGGCAGGTTGTGGTTTTGGTTCACCACCGGCTAGTGCGATGGCGGGAAACAGCAGAGCTGCCAGCAATAGCGGCAGCTCCGGTCGGCGGTTCAGCGAGGTGAAGCGCAGCATAGATCCCTTCTTAATTAGCGGGTCAGGCGTTTTCGCGGCTATCGAGTTGGCAACCGCTGCTGGGCAATGGCTGCCCATCCATCAACGCCTGACCGTTGTTGTAGGTCAAACGGCCTTCGCAGAACCACTTGACCGCCAAAGGATAGATGATGTGCTCCTGTTGCTGCACCCGTTCGGCCAGGCTGATCGGATTGTCGTCATTGAGGACCGGGACGATCGCCTGGATCACCAGCGGGCCGCCGTCGAGTTCTTCGGTGACGAAGTGGACGGTGACGCCGTGTTCCTTATCACCGGCCTGAATCGCCCGCAGGTGGGTTTTCAGGCCGCGGTACTTGGGCAGCAACGAAGGATGAATGTTCAACATTTTTCCTTCGTAGCGGCGGGTGAAGTCGGCGGTCAGAATCCGCATGAAACCGGCCAATACCACCAGATCGGGCTGGAAACCGTCGATCAGGTGGATCAGTTCGGCGTCGAAGGCCTCACGACTGGTGTAGTCGGTGTGATCCAGAGTAACGGCTTCGATACCGGCATCCTTGGCGCGCTGTAGCCCTTTGACGTCGGGACGGTTGCTGACCACCGCGCAGATCTCAGCATCGATCTGTTCGGCTTTGACCGCGTCGATGATCGCCTGCAGGTTGGTGCCGCCGCCGGAGATCAGTACCAGGATCTGCGGCTTCTCAGGAGCTGCCGCCTGCATCAGTTACCCAGCCCTTGCAGCTCGACCTGCTCTTCGCCGTCGGTGGCAGCCTGGATCGAGCCGATGATGATCGCGTCTTCACCTTCGCCCTTCAGCAGCGCCAGGGCTTCGTCGGTCTTGTCGGCCGGAACCGCGATCACCATGCCGATACCGCAGTTCAGGGTACGGTACATCTCGCGCGCTTCGACGTTGCCCTGCTGCTGCAGCCAGTTGAAGATCTCCGGGCGCTGCCAGCTGTTGACGTCGATGACTGCTTTGGCGGACTCGGGCAGGACGCGGGGGATGTTCTCCAGCAGACCACCACCGGTGATGTGGGACAGAGCGTTGACCTGGGACTCGCGGATCAGCTTCAACAGCGGCTTAACGTAGATCCGGGTCGGCGCCAGCAGTGCATCGCCCAGAGTACCGTCGCCGAACGGAGCGTTGATGTCGGCACCACGGACTTCGATGATCTTGCGGATCAGCGAGTAGCCGTTGGAGTGCGGACCGGAGGCGGTCAGACCGATCAGGGTGTCGCCGACGCTGACCTTGGAGCCGTCGATGATCTCGTCTTTTTCGACCACGCCGACACAGAAACCGGCCAAGTCGTAGTCTTCGCCTTCGTACATGCCGGGCATCTCGGCGGTCTCACCACCGACCAGCGCGCAACCGGACAGTTCGCAGCCTTCACCGATACCGGTAACCACGTCAGCAGCGATATCGACATTCAGCTTGCCGGTGGCGTAGTAGTCGAGGAAGAACAGCGGCTCGGCACCAGCGACCACCAGGTCGTTGACGCACATGGCAACCAGATCGATACCGATTTTGTCGTGCTTGTTCAGGTCCATCGCCAGACGCAGCTTGGTGCCGACGCCGTCGGTGCCGGACACCAGAACCGGCTGCTTGTAACCGGCCGGCAGTTCGCACAGGGCGCCGAAGCCGCCCAGACCAGCCATCACTTCCGGACGACGGGTGCGCTTGGCCACTCCTTTGATGCGCTCGACCAGCGCGTTACCGGCGTCGATATCAACACCTGCATCTTTGTAACTGATGGATTCGTTAGAGTTGCTCATAGGAGTTAGAACCTGTCTGGCGGACCTTGTGTGAGATGCGAACGGGTCGCAAATTGAAAGGCGCGTATTCTACCAGTTCGGTTCTTGGTGGGCATCTATCGAGAGACGAAATTGCCGTTTTTTTCATCGATAACCGGATGAATGTTGCGATTGGCTGTCCCTAGGTCGCGGGACGGCGGTTTGTGCTGGGGCCGGGTTGGTTTATGCTTGGCCTCTTGAGCCCGGTATTCGGGCATTGGCTAGTGCTGGATCGAAGGAAACGGGTGTGCGACGGCTGAAAATGATGACGAGACTGGTAGTGCTGGGCGGGTTGCTGCTTGGACTCATCGGGAATGTGCAGGCGGCCCGGATCGGTGGTCTCTACAGCGCCGAACTGTTGGTGGCCGAGCAGTCGGTACGGGTGGCGCCGGATCTGGTCAGTCAGGCGCTGGCGCAGGTGTTGGTCAAGGTCAGCGGTCGGCGCGATGTGGTGCGTCAGGCGACCATCGAAGCGGCGATGGCCGAAGCGAATCGCTATATCCAGCAATTCAGTTATCAACAGACCAACGAGCCCCTGCCCACCGACGATGGCCGCGAGGTGTTGGCCCACCGGTTGACGATCGATTTCGAGCGTACGCTGATCAATCAGTTACTCTCCGATGCGGGGTTGCGGCCACTGGGAACGATCCGCCCCGGGGTGTTGGTGTGGCTGCTGGAAGAGCGCAACGGTCAGCGTGAGTTTATCGGGGATGAGGAAGATCCGGCGTTTTTGGCGATGAAGTCCCGGGCCGTCGAGCGTGGCCTGCCGGTATTCCGGCCGCTGCTGGATCTGCAGGACCAGCAGGCCTTGTCCAGCGGGGATGCCTGGGGCTTTTTTACCGACTCCATCAGCCGGGCGTCAAGCCGCTATCAGGCGGACTCGGTGCTGGTGGGTCGGCTCTATCGTAGTGGCGGAGGCTGGCGCAGCCAGTGGCTGCTGCTCAAGGGGCAGGGGCAGCGCTATAACTTCGACGGTGCAGGCTCAACCTTGCGGACCCATTTGGGATCGGCGGTGGATCAGGCCGCCGATCTGCTGTTTGTCGACTTCGTCGCCTCTACCGATGATCTGGATCCCGGGGCCGTGCTGTTGGAGGTGGATCAGGTCAACTCGATTGACAGTTACTTTGAGATCAGACGCTACCTCAATGATCTGCCGGCGGTGCAGCAGGTTAAATTGCAGCAGCTTGATCAGGACCGGCTGCAGTTGCAGTTGCGGATCGATGGCACCATCGGTCAGCTCCGCGGCGCCCTGGGATTGAACAAGCGGCTACAGCCACTGGAATTTTCGGAACCGGACCAGCCCAGTCAGCTGTATTACCGTTGGCTGCCCTGATCCGTAGACCCTAGATAAGTAATCCCCCAGATAATAAGCCACCAAGTCAAGGAAGCGACGATGACCGATTCACAACGCTGGCTGGTGTTAACCCTGGTGCTGATCTGCGCCGGCCTGTTCTATCTGCTCGAACCGATTCTGTTTCCCTTTCTGAGCGGTATGCTGCTGGCCTACATGGGCGATCCGCTGGCCGACCGTCTGGAACAGAAGGGCTTGTCGCGGACGCTGTCGGTGGTGATCGTCTTTTCGGTGCTGAGCCTGGTCCTGGTGGTCTCGATGCTGTTGCTGTTGCCGAAACTGGGCCAGCAGATCGACAACCTGGTCAGTCAGGTGCCGCTGCTGTTTGATTGGATCAAGCAGACCCTGATCCCCTGGCTGGAGCGGGTGACCGGTATGCCGGCCCCGAAGCTGGAGCTGGACCGGCTGCGTCAGGTGCTGATGCAGCACTGGCAGACCGGTGGGGATCTGGCCAGCCAGCTGCTGGGGCAGGCCACCCGTTCGGGACTGGCTTTTGTCGGCTGGCTGGTCAACCTGACCCTGATTCCGGTGGTGGCCTTCTACCTGTTGCGCGACTGGGATGCGATGGTGGAGCGGATCCGGTTGATGTTGCCGCGCAATATCGAACCCCATGTCAGTTGCTGGGCCCGTGAGTGCGATGAAGTGCTGGGTGCCTTCATGAAAGGGCAGCTGCTGGTGATGCTCTGTCTGGGCGCTTTCTATGCCCTGGGGTTGGCGCTGGTCGGACTGAAGCTGGCGTTGATCCTCGGGTTGCTGGCCGGACTGGCCAGTATCGTTCCCTATATGGGCTTCATTGTCGGTATCGGAGCGTCGTTGATCGCCGCGATGCTGCAGTTTAACGAGCTCTACTACCTGGCGTTGGTGGGACTGGTTTTCGGTGCCGGTCAACTGCTCGAAGGGATGTTCCTGACCCCGGTGTTGGTGGGCGATAAGATCGGTCTGCATCCGGTGGCGGTCATCTTCGCGATTATGGCCGGTGGCCAGTTGTTCGGATTCACCGGGGTGTTGCTGGCTTTGCCGGTAGCGGCGGTGATTATGGTTCTGCTGCGACACCTGCACGCCGGCTATCTGGACAGCGACCTGTATCAGGCTGCGGATGGTTGTGCAGATGCGAGCGCTGAAGCGGCCGATGCCTCCGGCAGCGAGTCACCCAATCGTCCGTCAAGCGCCCCCTGAACCGAGAATCTACCATGCCATACTATGCGGCGATGCCGGGGCTGTTGCCGCCTCGGGGTTGTTATGAGCTGGGCTCGGCGCTCAGTTTCGGTTCGCAAGAGGGGTAAAGCGTACACAGCTCATCAAAGGGTATCGGCTTGGCCAGCAGGTAACCCTGGGCGATGTCGCACCGATATTGGGACAAACGCTGCAGCTGCTCGTCGGTCTCGACGCCTTCGGCAACAACCTTCATATGGCAGGAGGCCCCGATGGCGATGATGGTCTTCACCAACGAGTCGCTTTGATCGTTGCTCAGCAGTTTGTTGATAAAGGAACGGTCGATTTTGATCTCGTTGATCGGCAGGGTGTTGAGGTAACTCAGGGACGAATAGCCGGTGCCGAAGTCGTCCAGCGAGATAGAGAAGCCCAGGTCGCGAAGCTGCTGCAGCACCGGGGTGACCGCCACCAGGTCGCTGATCAAGACGTTCTCGGTGATCTCCAGAGTAATGCTCTGGTAGGGCAGCCCGGTGGGATCGATCCGTTTCACCAGCTGGGCAATAAAGTCCTTGGCGATCAACTGCTTTGGCGACAAATTAATCGACAGCTGAATATTCTCGTTGCGCCCGGCGTTGAACCGGGCGATATCGCGGCAGGCGTGTTCGATCACAAACAGGCCGATATCGTGGATCAGGCCGGTGTCTTCGGCCAGCGGGATGAACTCAAACGGCGGCACCTGCCCCAGACGGTGGTTATTCCAACGCAGCAGCACTTCGA
The DNA here is from genome assembly GCF_965230735.1 of Motiliproteus sp. Classification (GTDB taxonomy): domain Bacteria; phylum Pseudomonadota; class Gammaproteobacteria; order Pseudomonadales; family Balneatricaceae; genus Motiliproteus. The sequence continues at coordinate 3,627,294 of NZ_OZ246016.1, read as the reverse complement.
CGCCGTGGAGCTGATCGTCGTTGATCTGGTGTTGTGGCTGATAGGTCAGATGGAACTCGTCACGGCTCAGGGCGTGGCGTAGCTCCTCCTCCAGCAGAAAGTCATGCTGCACCTGTTCGTTGATGCTTTGATCGAAGAACAGCACATCGCCTTTCTGCCGTGCCTTGGACTTGTACAGCACGATGTCGGCTTTGCTGATCAGCTCTTCCGGCTCGTTGCCGTCGATCGGATAGATCGCCACCCCGATGCTGCAGCTGGAGTAGAGCTGCTTGCCGTCTATTTCAAAGGGCTGGGCGAAGACCTGTTTGATCAGTTCGACCCGGCTCAGGGCATCGTTATGGCAGTCGAGTTGCGGGAAGCAGAACACAAACTCGTCGCCGCCGAAGCGCGCCACCGAGTCTTCCTGACCGATCAGCTCGGCAAACTTGTGACTGATCGCCTGCAGTAACTTGTCACCGGTGGAGTGGCCATAGAGATCGTTGATCTTCTTGAAGTCGTCCAGATCGGCAAACATGACCGCCAGCTGCTTGTCGGTACTGGTTGAAAGTTCGATCGCCTGCTGAATCTGCTGGGTCAACAGCAGGCGATTCGGCAGTTCAGTCAGCGCGTCGTGTTGCGCCATCTGCTGCATCAGGTTCTTGGTCTGCTCCAACTCATCAAAATCGTGGGAGATACGGCGCTGGAGTTTGTGGAAACGGTTGGCGATGTTCTTGCTGAGACTCAGGGAGATCAGCAGTACGATCGCGGTCACCAGGAAGCTCAACACCAGCAGCTTGGTCAGATTATCTCGGTGCTGACTCAGGATCTGTTGTTCGCGCTGACCCAGATACGCCTCGATCTCCTGTAGATAGATCCCGGTGCCCAAGGCCCACTGCCAGTCATCAACCCCTCGCACATAGCTGAGCTTATCCGAGGCTTCGCCGGTACTCGGTGTGTAAGGGTTGATATAGCGCACATAACCACCGCCCTGTTGTGCGGTTTGGATTAGGTTCTGAATATAGGGTTGGCCGCTGCTGTCGCGATCGGCCAGCTGGTTGGTGCCGATCGTGTCCTTCAGGGCATGGGCCAGTACCTTACCCTGGTAGTCGAACACGAACAGGTAGCTGTTTTCCCCAAAACGGATGCTGTTGATCCGTTTCAGCAAGCGCGTCTTGATATCGTTTTCAACGTCTACCAGATACTCGCCGGTTCCGATAAACCAGTCGTAGGGTTCAAAATACTTGCCGAAACCGATCTTCTCGAACTCTTTGGTTTTATCGGTGGGTTTGACAAACCACCAGTGGTAGTAAGCCTCGCCCATGGCTTTCACCTTGGCGCCCATCTCCCGGACGATATAGCTGCCGCGGACATCCTGCAGGTCCCACTTGGATGTGCCCTCCATCTGCGGCAGCAGTGGATGCATGACGTTTTCGCCGGTGGTTTTATAGATAAAGAAATAGCCGCGTCCGTCATTGAAGCGGATGCTTCGTAGCGCCTCGGTGATCAGGCGGGTGACTTCGGCTTCGGGCTTGTCCCAGTTCCGCTGATAGATTGTCTCGGCGATGCCGTAGGCTTCGAGAATCCGCTCGCGGATGGTTTCTTTCAGTTGGTTTTCGGTGCTGGCCTTGGCGTACTCGATCTGGCGGTAAACCTGATCGATCTGGGCCTTAATCTGTTCCCGCTGTTGTGCCAGAAAGTCACTGCGAAGATTCGCGGTATCTTTTTTGACCTGGCTACGGTTGTCCTGAACCACGAAGATATTGACCAGCACGGCAAAGATCATTACCACCACCACGGGGGCAACCTTGATCAAGCGAAGCAGTTTTTGGTCGGTAGTAACCTGCATGATTCTGACTAATCTCTGAAGCGGCTATATCCATGCGTTCAGTGCAGGATTTACCATCTGCAGTCAACCATAACAATATGTCATAACAGCGACTAGCGGCTGTTGTTGCAGGAAATGGAGAATGTGTCACTAGCGTGACATAGGGCAAGGAAATCGAGCAGGTTAGCGACAAGGCGTAGTGAGCAGAAGCCTAGTGATTACGGCGGTTACGTGGGCATAACCGCCGTTAACATGCCCCTTGGGCTAGCTACCTTGCTTTTCGGCATGAAAGGGGCAAACCGGAACGGTGCCGTGCAAGACCGGCAGGCCCATATCTTCCGGCTCTTCGCTGGGGCCAGCTTGACGTTGTTTGAAGGCGCCTTCTTCGATCGGTATCCGCATCAGCGCGGTGATCTTACGCTCTTTGGCGTTGGGAGCCCGGACCTGCTCCCAGCGTCCCGCTTCGATCTGATTGATGACGACTTCGAAGGCCCGGTCAAACTGCTGCGGGTCGGTGACCCGTTCTGCTTGACCATAGATCACGACAGAGCGGTAGTTGGCGCTGTGATGGTAGGCGGACTTGGCCAGTACCCATTCGCTGCATTCGGCGAAGGAGATACACAGCTGGGCGCCGGCTTCACAAAGCTTGTGCAAGCGGCTTTTATTCAGGCTGTGAAAATAGAGGTGATCGTCGACCCGCCATACCGTCATCGGTATCACCACCGGCAGTCCATCGCTGACAAAGCCGATATGGCCGGTTTTCAGATCATCAATCAGGCGGTAGATATCGTCGCGACGGTAGCTGGCGCGGTCGGCACAGCGGCGAATCCGACTCCGTTCGGTGGGGGATAATTGGTTCGATTCGACAGTTGCCGGCTGGGGATGACTCTGCATCGGCTCTACTCCTGATATTGGCGAATGAGGTAACCATTGTTCTATGCTATTGGATCTATCTGTAGTTCCGATTATTAAAAAATAATGAGTCCAATTATTGAGATCCCCCACCTGGAGGAGATTCAGCTGGATCGCTCCAGGCCGTTACAGCAGCAGCTGTATCGTCAACTGCACCAACTGATTCTTCAGGGAAGGCTGCAGCCGGGTTTTCGCCTGCCGTCGAGTCGGCGGCTGGCAAAGGAGCTGGGCGTCAGCCGCAATACCATCACCCTGGTGCTGGATCAGCTCAAACAGGAGGGCTTTCTGAGCAGCCGGATGGGCAGCGGTTGCTATGTCAACCGGCAGCTTCCGCAGGATTGTCTGGGTCTTGAGGCCTCGGTTTGGGATAGCTCGGTCCGCCCCCCGGTGTTATCCCGTTATGCGCAGGGGCTCGAAGAGCACGGGATGCGGGCGGAAGACGCGCAAGGAGCCGCCGATCTGCCCTTTACGGTGGGGTTGCCCGACCTGACACGCTTTCCCGCCTCCACCTGGAGTCGCATCCTGAAGCGCCATTCGGATCGAACCTGCCTGATGGGGTTTGATGATCCGATGGGACACCAGCCCCTGCGAGAGGCGTTGAGTCATTACCTGGCCGCCTCCCGAGGCGTGCGCTGCCAACCTCAGCAGGTACTGATCACCCAGGGCGCGCAGCAGGCATTGGCGTTGTGCGCGCTGGTGTTGTTGAATCCGGGGGAGCAGGTGCTGGTGGAGAACCCCTGCTATGCCGGCGCTCGCGAAGCCCTTCTGGCACGAGGGGCGCAGCTGGAACCGCTACCGATGGGACCGCAGGGTGTCGATACGACGGCACTGCCGTCTCACACCCAGGCGCGGCTGATGTACTGTACCCCAACTCACCAATACCCGTTGGGCGGTATCCTCAGTGCCGGTCAGCGCCTGCAGCTGCTCGACTGGGCCGCCTCGAAGGGGCTGTGGATCATCGAAGACGACTACGACAGTGAGTTTCACTTCCACGCCAAGCCGATCGCGGCACTGCAGGGGATGGCGCCGCATACGCCGGTGATCTACATGGGCAGTTTCAGCAAAACCCTGTTGCCGGCCAGTCGGTTGGGCTATCTGGTGGTGCCCGAAGCGTTGGCTGCGACCTTTGCGAAGGCCAAGCGCTATCTGGGTGGTGATATCCCGATGCTGCTGCAGGCTGCGGCTGCCGACTTTATCGCCGAGGGGCACTTTGTCCGCCATCTGCGACGGATGCGGCAGTGCTACCAGCACAAGTGGGATCACCTCCAGGCGTTGCTGGAGCCGCTGGCCGGGCGGGTCGAAACGTTGGCCGAAAGTGCCGGTATGCACCTGGTGCTGCAGATTGACGGGGTTGATGACCAGGCGCTCTGTCAGGCGTTCCTGCGCAATGGATTCGGCAGTACACCCTTATCCAGCTATTACCTTCAAGGCACGTCCCCCCGTCATGGGCTGGTGCTGGGCTTTGCCCACAGCAACGGGGCCGGGCGTGAGGCTGTGGTCAGGCTATTGCATCGATTATTGGCGACTGAATTTGCCCCTTGAACCTGACGTAAAAGGGGTTTCCGGTTCATTATGATTTGCCCTGAGGAGGCCGCGGTCCTGTCGCAATATCGATCGGGTTTAGTCCTTCGTTGCTTCATCTGCTTGGGCTATAATCAGCGACCCTGTTCCCCGAGACCACTCCACCGGGAGTGAGTTAGATATAGCGCCAGGACCTCATCACCCTTGTTCGACCAGCCAGACAGTCTCGACGTCGATAACCCGTTCCAGCTCGCGCTGAGTTTTGGCATGCGGGACGATACGACACTGGAAAACTTTTACCCGCTGCGAAACGAATCGGTGGTTCGCCAGCTTGAGCAACTGGCTGCCGGGCAGGGGGAACCCTACCTGTTTCTCTGGGGGGAGAGCGGCGCCGGTTGCTCTCACCTGCTGCAGGCTTCCTGTCACCGGGCCGGTGCGCTCGGGCGCAGTGCCTTCTACCTACCGTTGGACCAGTTGCTGGGACATGGCCCTTCGGTCTTGGAAGGGCTCGAGTCACTGGATCTGGTCTGTATCGATCAGCTGCAGTTGGCGGTCGGCTCACCGGAGTGGGAAGAACCGCTGTTCCATCTGTTCAACCGTCTGCGTGACGCGGGGCGAAGCCTGCTGATCGCTGCCGACCGGCCGCCACGCCAGTTATCACTGCAGCTGCCTGATCTGGCTTCCAGATTAAGCTGGGGATTGGTCTATCGGGTCCAGGCGCTGGACGATGAGGGTAAGTGCCAGGCACTTAAAGCCCGCGCCCAACAACGGGGGATCGATCTGGCCGACGATGTGGCGCAATTCATTATGCATCGCAGCCCGCGCCGCACCGGTGAACTGTTCGCACTGCTCAATCAGCTCGACCGAGCCTCTCTGGCGGCGCAGCGACGGATCACGATCCCTTTCGTCAAAGAGATCATGGACTGGTAGTCGACGGCACGGAACTGCCGATATCGGATTGATTTCTGCACTTGTTGGTTTTCAGGTCAGGGTTGACCTGGATCCGATGCTGGCTTTTTGTTTATTAGAAATAGATAATAAAGCGATTCTTGATTGAGCCGAAAGGATGCTCTCAGCCAGCAAGGACCACCGCCATGGATGCTTCCCTCTCCGAATCCACCCGATGCCGGGCCCGTACCCCCCACGAACTTTCGATGATCAATCTGCTGATGATCAATTTATTGATGTTGATCGCCGTATTGGCGGGCAGCTTTCTTCCCCAGGGATCGGCGTTGCTGGCGTATCGTTGGTGGCTGGTGGCCGGCCCCTTAAGTCTGTCATTGGCGGTGATACTGTTTACTCACTGGAAGGCAAACCAATTAGAGCGGGAAACCGGTAGCCCGCAGGCCTTTATCGCCGCCCACTGGCGTCTGGCCGTGGCGCGAAATCGGATTCTGCTGCTGGCCTATCTGGTGGGGGCTTCGTTGATCGGTGCGGGCTGGCTGCTGTCGATGAGCCAGGCCGACCCACGGATGGAAGCGCTGATGTTCGTGGCCTTACAGCGGGTGGCGGTGGCACCGGTACTGCTGACCCTGATGGTGCTGATTATGTTGGAGGCCGGGGCGCTCTATCAGGCCGGCAGGGGCGAGTTGCCGGCGGCTAAGGCGCCGTCGTCCGAGCCGCAAGGCCCTGAACTGCAGCGCTCTTAGACGCGCAAGTGAAATCCGCTCAGACCGAAGGCGGTTGAGTTGGACTCTGGGGCTATTCCATTCCCTGCAGAATGCTCTTCCAGCGGGCGTACATCATCGCACTGCAGAACAGCACCACCGTCAGCATCGTCTTGGCCAATCCCAACAGCATGAACTTATCGGTCATGGCGTGGATCACGCCGCTGCAGAAATAGACCAGAATCATGAAGCAGAGCCAGATATGGGGGCGGGCCCGTCCACCGAAGATCGCCGGAACAAAGCCGACCAGCGGCAGGGTTAACACCAGCCAGATGGTGATCGGGTTGGCCAGTGCCGGCGGGGAGATCCACAGCATCCAGGCGCTGAGCAGGCCGATCAGCCCCAGCAGAGAGAGTCGTGTGGCCAGGCCACTGTAGTGGACCCGCTGTTGCAGCTGCTCGATGGAGAGCTTGTTTTTGATCATCGGCATCAGACAGTCTTCCCATCGGAGTTAGCGGCCAGGGTCAGGGCGAGACGGGCCAGCCGTTTGCCCTGGGCGCGGCACAGTTGCAGTTCGATCTCGCTGAGTTCGCGGTTACCGTCTTCACCGGCGACATGGGTGGCGCCGTAAGGGGTGCCGCCACCGTCGGTCTGGTTCAGACCGGGCTCGGAGTAGGGCAGGCCGCAGATCAGCATGCCGTGATGCATCAGCGGCAGCATCATACTCAGCAGCGTGGTTTCCTGACCACCATGCATGCTGGCGCTGGAGCTGAACACCCCGGCCGGCTTGTTGATCAGGGCGCCGTTGGTCCAGAGTCCGCTGGTGCCGTCGATAAAGTACTTCAACGGTGCCGCCATGTTGCCGAACCGGGTCGGTGAACCCAGCAGCAGGCCGGCGCAGTGGCGCAGATCCGAGTCGCTGCAATAGAGCGCACCCTCGGCCGGAATCGAATCCAGGCTGGCCTCGGTATCGGGCGAAACCGCAGGCACGGTGCGCAGCCGGGCTTCGATCCCCGCTTCCTCGACGCCACGGGCCATATACTGGGCCATCTTGGCCGTGGCGCCGTGACGGCTATAGTAGAGGATCAGAACGTAAGGACGTGGGTCGGTCATCAGACCAGATCCAGCACGTTTTCGGGCGGACGACCCACCACGGCCTTATCGGCGGCGATGGCGATTGGGCGCTCGATCAGACGCGGAAACTGAACCATCGCATCGATCAGGGCATCATCGTTCAGCTCGGTGTCCTTGAGGTTGTTGTCCTTGTATTCCTGCTCGCCCTTGCGCAACAGTGCCCGGGGCTCGATACCGAGTTGTCCCAGCAGGGTGACCAGCTCTTCGCGGCTGGGGCTATCCTCCAGATACAGGCGGATCTGGGGTTCGACCCCTTTCTCCTGCAGCAGCTGCAGGGCCTGGCGGGATTTGGAACAGCGCGGGTTGTGGTAGAGGGTGATTGTGCTCATAGCAGGGTTCCGGTGTCTAAACGGTTATCAATCGGGCTATTCTAACCGTAGAATCAGCGCTAACAAGTTACGAAAACTAAGGTTTAAGGTCCTTTGATGAAAAACCTCACTTCTGCAATCGGCTCGAGCACCAGTCTGGGATTCCTTCGGCATCTGTTTCAGCAGTTTATTGCCAACCAGGGGATTCTCAATGCAGCGGCGATGACCTACACCACCCTGTTCGCGGTGGTGCCGATGATGACGGTGACCTACGCGATGCTGGCCTCGGTGCCCAGCTTTCAGGGATTGGGGCCGCAGTTGGAGAGCATGATCTTCGATAATTTCGTCCCCAGTACCGGCGCCGCGGTGAAAGAATACCTGTCAGGCTTTGCCGGTCAGGCCCGATCCCTCACCGGGATCGGTATCCTGTTTCTGGTCATCACCGCTTTTATGATGCTCAAATCGATCGAGAAGACCTTCAACCGTATCTGGCAGGTACGCGAGCCACGGCGGGGGTTGCCGAGCTTCTTGATCTATTGGGCGGTACTGAGCCTGGGGCCGGTGCTGCTGGGCCTGGGTCTGGGCCTGACCTCCTATGTCACCTCGTTGCCGCTGGTCTCCGATGCCACCGATGTGATCGGCGGCAGAGAACGCCTGCTGGCACTGCTGCCCTTATTGCTCAGCGGCGCGGCCTTCACGTTGCTTTATGCCGCGGTACCCAATTGCACCGTGCGTTTACGGCACGCCATGGTGGGCGGGCTGCTCAGCGCGCTGCTGTTCGAGGCGGCCAAGCGGGGCTTTGCGATGTTCGTGTCGCTGTCTCCGTCCTACCAGCTGGTCTACGGGGCCTTCGCCGCTGTACCGCTGTTTCTGCTGTGGATCTATATCTCCTGGATCATCGTGCTGCTGGGGGCGCAGTTCGTTCGTTGCCTGAGTACTTACGATTCCAGTCGCCGAGGGATCGATGCGCCGCCGTTGTATTGGGGTCTGGCGATGATGGAGCAGCTGTGGCGGGCGCAACAGCTCGGTCATGGCCTGTACGAATCACAGCTGGCGCGACGCTTGCCCGGACTCTCGGTACTGCTGTTGTCACGCTATCTGGAAGAGTTGAAACGGGCCGGCATGGTCAGCGTTAATCACAAAGGCCAATACCTGTTGTGCCGGGATCTGCATACCCTGACCCTGGAGCAGTTTCAGAGCAAACTGCATTGGCCATTACCGGATGCGCTGAGCCAAGCGTATTGCGATGACCCGCAACACTGGTCCGATCAGCTGCGTCTATCCCTGGCCCATGTCACCGATTTTCGGGTTGAGCAGTTGGGAACCAACTTGGCGCAGTTGTTCGGTCAACAACGGGAAACGGTTAAAGAGATCGACAGCAAGCTGCGCACCGCGGCTAAATAGTATGCCACGCTGAGGTTTCATCCATCTCAGCGCGGATGTTTTCAATCATCAGTCCCAGCAGTTAACGGGAGGTCGTATGGAAAGGTTAGGGTTGCACTGTTGGATTACCGGTCGGGTTCAGGGGGTCTGGTTTCGGCAGGCTACCCGCGAGCAGGCGGAGTACCACAATGTATCCGGCTGGGTCTGCAACCTTCCGGACGGTCGGGTTGAGGCGATGCTGGTGGGCGAACCCAATGCGGTGCGTCAGCTCGAAGCCTGGCTCAGCGTCGGACCGGAACTGGCCCGGGTGGCGGATGTAGAAGTGACATTGATCGACGAACCGGAGAGCTTCGACGGTTTTGAGGTCCGCTAACAAGCGGATTAAATCTCGATAGTAGGGCCTAATCCAGATAGCGGTTTTGGGCCGCGTAGACCTTGTTCGGGTACTTCATCTTGCCGTAACTGCCATTGTAGCGCGCCAGCGCTTCGCTCAGGTTTCCCTTGGAACGTTCCAGGTAGTAGCTCAGGATGGTACAGCCGTAGCGCAGATTAGTGTCGATATCGGTCAGATTATCCTCCGGGCGACCGATCTCGTTCTTCCAGAACGGCATCACCTGCATCAATCCCTGCGCACCCACCACCGAGATCGCAAAACGCTGGAACAGGCTCTCGGTGTGAATAACCCCCATCACCAGATCGATCGGCAACCCGGCCCGTTTGGCTTCACGGTGGGCGGAACGCAGAATATGCAGCCGCTCCTGATCGTCCTTGACGTAACGGCTGATCCGAGCCGACATATCCACCAACCAGACCTCGGCATCGAAACGATCCTCAAAACTGTCGGCTTGATTGACCGCCTCGACCAGCCAGCTGCGCAGTTCCTGATCAACCGGCGGCTGGCTCCGGGTAGCGGCATAACTAGGCCATGTCAGCCCCAGCAGCAATAGACACAGCGCCGCCAACTGCAGCAGTGCAGCCGGGTGGAAGCAAAGATGGATCCTGTCGGCAATTGTCGGCATGGCAAAATCTTGGCTCGGTGCCTGCTATTTGCGGGATAGCAGGGAGGCTAGAAAGACCCCATTCTATGACCGCTGTGGGGGGATCGCTAGTGCAGGAGCCGCCGATCTGGAGTTGGTTTGATGGAAGTCAGAAAGATGGGGGGTGGTTAGGTATTATCCATTGATCCTAAAACGAATATGATCGGATATTTGTTGATGGTGGTGCTTTGTAGGCTCAACAGAGTAGATAAAAGAATCTAGAGACATAAACGGACATTTAGATTAACGTCGGTGATGGTAGCTATTGAAACAAAGCTGCCTTTCACGCTGATGGTAATTGGTGCCAACTACGTGTCGTTAGCCGCCCCAAGCCGTGATGATAGTACGCTAGTAATGGAACTGTTTTCTGTATCCTTAAAGATACAAAAGCATTGAATTAAAAGGGATTAGTAAAAGATATGCACTGGATTGTGATAAGCGGGATAATACTAGTTTTCATTTATATATACGCTAAAAAAATCAGTACAAAGTTGTTCTTTTCAGTATTTTTTTTGATTCCTGTTGTTGATTATATTGAAGAAAAACATCATGTAAAGGTTATAGAGTCAAGCTATGGATGTATAGTAAAGAAAAAAAGAGGGCGTAATGCGTCAGATAGTGTTTTTATTAGAATAGATAAAAAATTAGCAAAGTTTTCTCTTGCAAAATATAGAAGGCCGTTCGACCGTATTCTAATAGGAAAATGTGTTGATTTTAAATATTATAGGCAGTTTTTTGGTGGGAAGATGTTATATGATATAGAGGTTTCTGACTCATTGAAAAGCCAAGTTTTAGAGATTATTTCAAATAAGATGCCTGATAACATTAATCATGAAATAAAAAGAAATAATGGGAAAATAGATCGAGTACTTATTAGTTTACCACCTAGCGTAAACAACAAAGACAAAATTAAAATAGAGATTACAAGAGAGAAGCATTCTATCGATAAAAAATACTATAGGGGGGCTAGTAGGCAAAGCAAGAGATACAATAGCAATATACGGATGATGGAGTCATTCAGAAAAGGAGAAAATGGAACAATTTATGATCTACGATATATGCCGTTGAAAGAAATTCACAGTCGACGAAGGATAATGAAAATTACATTTGAGTGTGATGGAACAACATGGATGGCAACGGGAGCATGTAGATTTCAAATAAATCACAATGAAGTGCTATCTGTTGCTGCTGTTATTTCTGAGAGAGATATGCGTGATTGGGAAAGTGTTGTTGATATAGTAATAAATTGTGTTGATGAAGTAATAAACTCAGCTGAATATATAGTGAGCGCCAAGAATTAAAGAAGACAGAATGTAGGATGAGCTAAGCAAAGACTAAAATGACTACTATCGCAATAAAAAAAACCGTGAAGATTTTGTTTGTATTATTCACTGCGCTGGTAATCCGATCCTGTTTGTACGATATGTTTGGTCAAAAGAATTTTCTTTGAATTATGAGTGAATTTGTTCTTCTAGTTTTTTTCACTATTTTCTTCTTGAGGCTTCTTCTAACTATTATTTGCTCTTTGGCTTATCTATCTGCCAGATCTAATCCTACCTTAATGCGTGGTGATACTTTTAAAATTATACGATTATTTATATGGACAAGATTTATATCAATGAGGAATCATAAGAGGCAAACTTATGTTGATGCAAAGAGTCTGAAGGCCTTCTTTGTGTCGGTTCCAGCTATTGAGTAGGGCTTTGGAGGAGGGCTCTTTAAGTCGATAGTTTCTCGTTCTATCAAAGTTCAGATAGCCAATTGGTTCGTCTTCAGTTACTTCATAGTTGACGATGATAGTAACAAAGGCCTGTATTAACGCCGTTTCTGCAGTGACCGCCAAGGCCAGTCGAGGAAACGCGGCGTTTTCCTCAACTGGACTATCGGGCGTTAGCTAGGCTTTATCAGATTTGTGCAGCAAGTCGGGTGCCCTGATCGATCGCGCGCTTGGCGTCCAGTTCGGCGGCGACATCGGCACCGCCGATCAGCTCGAACGGTTTGTTAAGGCCTTCGGTGAGTTCGCGCAGCGGTTCCTGGCCGGCACAGAGGATGATGTTGTCCACCTCCAGCAGCTGTTCTTCGCCGCCGACGCTCAGGTGCAGGCCGGCATCATCGATCTTGTGGTATTCGCAGCCTGGCAGCATCTGGACGCCCCGCTTGAGCAGGCCGGCACGGTGAGCCCAGCCGGTGGTCTTGCCCAGGTTGGCGCCGACCTTGCTGCTCTTACGCTGCAGCAGGTAAATCTGTCGCGGCGAGGGGGCGAATTGCGGTTCAATCCCTTCGATACCCCCACGGGCTGCCAGCTCGAGATCGACCCCCCACTCCTTCATAAACAGCTCGATATTCTGGCTCGGCTTGGGGCCGGCATGGCTGAGGTATTCGGACACATCGAAACCGATGCCGCCGGCACCGATCACGGCAACTCGCTGACCGACCTCGGCGCCGTTGATCACATCCAGGTAGCTGAGCACTTTCGGATGCTCGACGCCGTCGATGGCCGGGGTGCGCGGTGAGATACCGGTGGCGATGATGATCTGATCAAAGTCGCTGTTGTTGAGTTCGTCGGCATCGACACGGGTACCCAGGCGCAGTTCGACGCCGGTCAGCTCGATCTGACGAGCGAAATAACGCAGGGTTTCGTAGAACTCCTCTTTGCCGGGGATCTGTTTGGCGATGTTGAACTGGCCGCCGACCTGATCGGCACTATCAAACAGTGTTACCTGGTGGCCGCGTTGGGCGGCGCTGGTGGCGAACGCCAGACCGGCGGGCCCGGCGCCGATCACCGCTAGCTTCTTGGGCGAGTCGGTGGCGATCAGGTTCAGTTCGGTCTCGTTGCAGGCGCGGGGGTTGACCAGACAGCTGGCCGGCTTGCCTTGGAATACATGATCCAGACAGGCCTGGTTACAACCGATGCAGGTGTTGATCTCGTCGCTGCGATCTTCGGCGGCCTTGTTGACGAACTCGGGGTCGGCCAGGAACGGACGCGCCATCGACACCATGTCGGCATCGCCGCGGGCCAGGACCTCTTCGCCGACTTCCGGGGTGTTGATCCGGTTGGAGGTCACCACCGGAATCGTTAGTGCCTGGCGTACCTTGGCCGTGACCCAGGTGAAGGCGGCACGGGGAACCTTGGTGGCGATGGTCGGAATCCGAGCTTCGTGCCAGCCGATGCCGGAGTTGATGATGCTGGCGCCGGCTTGTTCGATCGCCTGGCCCAGTTCAACCACCTCGTCGTAGTTGCTGCCGTTCTCGACCAGATCCAGCATCGACAGCCGGTAGATGATGATGAAGTCTGTACCGACGCGCTCGCGAATCCGCTTGACGGTTTCGGTGGCGAAACGGATCCGGTTGTCGTACTCGCCGCCCCAGTTGTCGTGACGCTGGTTGGTGCGGGTGACAATGAACTGGTTGATAAAGTAGCCCTCGGAACCCATCACCTCGACGCCATCGTAACCGGCCTCGCGGGCCAGTTCGGCGCAGCGGGCGAAACTGTCGATCTCGGCTTCGATCTCTTCTTCGGTCAGCTCGTGGGGGGTGAAGGGGTTGATCGGCGCTTGGATCGCCGAGGGTGCGATCAACTTGGGGTTATAGGCATAGCGACCGGCGTGGAGGATCTGCATGCAGATCTTGCCGTCTTCGGCATGCACGGCGTCGGTGATCTTACGGTGATTGGCGACATCCTGCTCGCTGGCCATCAGTGCCGCGCCGGGGAATACCGCGGCGTTCATGCTGGGGCCGATACCGCCGGTCACAATCAGGCCGACGCCGCCACGGGCACGTTCGGCGTAGAACGCGGCCATCTTTTCGAAGCCGTTTTTACGCTCCTCCAGGCCGGTGTGCATCGAGCCCATCAGTACGCGGTTTTTCAGGGTGGTGAATCCCAGGTCGAGCGGGGCCAGTAGATTGGGGTAGGCGGATGCGGTCATCGTCGGTCTCCGTAGAGGGTCACAGATCGTTTTAGTTGTTGTGCTTTCTGACGCTCAGATTCTGGTCTGGACTCTGTTGGTCTGGCCTCTGTGAGTCAGAATAGTATGGCGGTAATTCGAATTAGACACTGTCAAGATTGGGTTAAAATATAAGCAAAAATAGACGCTGTCAAGATTGCTGGAGGTATAGAACAAGGCATGCTCGGCCCGATTGGAGCCGAGCATGCTGAAATGACTGGAAAGTCGAGATTACTGGTGGGGCTCGACCAGCAGGGTCTGGATAGCGGTACCGATCGCACCTTTTTGATCGAACAGCGTGGCGACCGCGGTGCCGATGCCGCCAGGAGGCCAGTGGGACACCGCTTCGGAGGCGAGCCACTCGGATTCAGGCAGTCGGTGGATCGCGATGGTGACGTCCGGATTCATAAAGCGTGCCTCGGACAGTTCGCAGTTGCGGGAAATACCGTTGCCGCAATCGGCCAGCGGGCAGAGTCGCTGGAACGGTGACGGAGTCTCGCCTTCCAACAGCGGCAGGGTTCGCATCCACAGGGTTGTCGGGCCGGGGCTGTCATCCTGACCGGGAGGGTAGGCCACCTCGATGCCGTCGGCGAAAAAGGGCAGGTCGTGATGGTGCTCACGGACCGGAAATTGGCCCGGGATCGCTTGGTCAAAGCAGGGGCTATCGATCGTTGTCGTGGGCAGGGCAATATCTTTGCCGTGGCGGATATGCAGGCTCTGGGCGCTGGCGCAGATCCGACCGTCACGATCCTTGAGCAGCGCCGAGGCGGTGCAGACCGAACGACCGTCACGGACAATCTCGGTTTCAATCCGAAAGCCATCCATCGGGATCGGGCGGAGTAGGTTAACGGTCAATCGAACCAGTTGCTTGTCGGTCACCCGTAATTCCAGCGCCCGGGCGATCAAGCCCGTCGGCGGGCCGGCGTGGCAGGCATCGGTGCTCCAGGGGCCTCGGGCCGGGTCGTTTCCGACAAACCAGTGACCTTCCTGGTGGAAGAACGCGTTGTATTCTGACTTGAGCATGCTGTTGTCCTGCTACCGGATGGCGTAAGCGTGGTTGTGCTGCCTAGTTGGTATGAATGATCAATACGGAGGCGTATGTTGAATTCTTCATGTTAATTTTAGTGCCGTCAAGATTGAGGTGCTTGGATTCAGGCAGGACAACGACGAGGGCAATGAGTTGGTAATCGAGCAAAACCAGACAGGATCGTGCCGAGGTGCGAACGGGCAATGACAGCGACCGACACCAAGAACAGCTACCATCACGGGGATCTGCACGCCAGTTTGCTCAAAGCCGCGACGGCGATTATTGCCGAAGCTGGCGTCGAAGGCTTGAGCATGCGCAAATTGGCCGATCGAGTCGGTGTCTCCCGCACCGCGCCTTACCACCACTTTCGCGATAAGCAGGCGTTGCTGTCCGAGTTGGCGATCAGTGGTTTTCGGGAGTTCACCACCGAAGTGGACTCGATCGCTGCCAACGACCAGCTCGATGCCGGCGCCAAACTGGAGGCTTTCGTGCGCTTCTACTTGAAGTTTGCGATGGGGCAGCCGGAGGTTTATAACCTGATGTTCGGCCAGAGCATCTGGAAGAGCGGCGAACCAAGCCAGCACCTGATCGAAGAGGGGCACGCGGCCTTCCGGCGCTTTGTTGAACTGGTTGAGCAATGGCAGCTGGAGGGGACCATCCCCTCGGGCTGCGAACCGCTACGCTACGCCCAGGTGGCCTGGAGTTCGCTCCACGGTCTCTGTCGTTTGGCGATCGATGGCATCTATGCCGATGCCAGCAGCGTCGATGCCGTCAGCGACACGTTGATCCAACTGTTGCGCCAGCAACTGGGGGCCGGCGCAGAGCCGGTTTAACCGGATGTCGCTTGCTGGCCGACAGGGTTCAGCACTTTTGCAGCAGCACGCTGCCGACCGAGTAACCGGCGCCGAACGAGCTGAGAATCCCCCGATTCCCTGACTGGAGATCCGCGCTGTGGAGATGGAAGGCGATCACCGATCCGGCCGAGCTGGTGTTGGCGTAGCGGTCCAGTACGATCGGCAACTCGTGGCTTTCCGGATCGCGTCCCAGCAGCTTCTTCGCCGCGAACAGATTCATGGTCAGGTTGGCTTGGTGTAGCCAGAAGCGCTTGAAGTCCGAGGCCTGAAGTTGCTGTTGCTCCAGGTGTTGGCCGATCACCTGCGTCACCATCGGCAGCAGCTCCTTGAACACCTTCCGACCGTTCTGCATAAACAGCTTGTCCCGGCTGTCCCGGGTCTCGGGGTGGGAGTTGTTCAGAAACCCGAAGTTATTCCGAATGTTGTTGGAGAAGCGGGTCTCGAACTTGGTACCCAGAATGCGGAACGCCTGCTCGGCGCGGCAATCCTGTTCGGCTTCGATCACCAGCGCGGTGGCCACATCGCCGAAGATGAAGTGACAGTCACGGTCGCGGAAATCCAGGTGGGCCGAAGTGATCTCCGGGTTGACCACCAGCGCCCGGCGGGCGGTGCCGGAACGGATCGCATCGGCAGCTGCGCCGATACCGAAGGTGGCCGACGAGCAGGCGACGTTCATATCGTAGCCGTAACCACCACAGCCCAGCAGCTGTTGCACCTCGATCGCGATGGCCGGGTAGGCCCGCTGCAGGTTGGAGCAGGCGACAATCACCAGGTCGATCTCTTCGGCGCTGCAGGCGGCGTTGTCCAGCGCTTGGCGAGCGGCGTTAACGGCCATCTCGGCCAGCAGCGACGGTTGCTCGTTCGGGCGTTCCGGTATTCTGGGGCGCATAAAGGTCGGATCCAGAACCCCCGCTTTGTCGACCACATAACGACTCTGGATACCGGAGGCTTTGACGATGAATTCGCTGCTTGAATACTCCAGCGCGGTTCTGTCACCCGTGGCGATCGCCTCGGCGTGCTGGTTATTGTAGAGGTCGACGTACTGGTTGAATGCCGTTACCAGTTCGTCGTTGCTGATGCTGTCGGGAGGGGTGTAAAGGCCGGTACCGCTGATCACTATGTTCATCTTTCACCTGTCCATCGTCGTGCGCCGCAGCGTCGCGCTTTGAGTGTTCAAAATCGATCAAGTCTACGCCCAAGGGCTGGTTGGGCCTATGACAGGATCGCTCAATCAGGGTGGGCGAAAAAGCCACTAATTGAAAGGCTAATTGAGAGGGCTAGCCCCCTGATATTTTAGAAAGACCTTGGCGGCGGCGGATCAAGTACAGGAACATTGCCGTGGTCAGCCCCGACGAGCCGAATAGCATACACATCACCATGATCTGATAGCGGGCGGCGATGAAGGGGGAGACGCCGGAAAGGATCTGGCCGGTCATCATGCCCGGCAGGGAGACCAGGCCGACGGCAAACAGCGAGTTGACCACCGGAATCAGGGCGGCCTGGAAAGCGATTCTGGCCGCGTCTTCATCGCTGTTGCCGTTGGCCAGTTCGGCGAAGTAGCGCTCGGCTGCCAGGCTGACATTGTTCATCGCATGGGCGAACAGCATCCCGGCCAATGGGATCAGGTAGCGCGGTTCATACCAGGGATCGAGCTGCAGCACCCCTTGGCTGATCAGCAGCAGCATCGACCCGGCACCCAGCAGTACCGCGGCGAAGCTGGCTCCGAGCATCGAACTGCGCCGGGTTTCGATCGATCCCAACGCGATCCAGCTGGAGGCGATCAGCATCACTGCAAGCACAGCCATCACGATCGGGCTGGAGTCGGCCTGGAAGATATAGATCAGTACATAGCCGATCAGCAGCAGCTGGGTCAGCATCCGGGCCATGCCGTAGAGGGCTTTGCGGTAATTCAGCTGCCAGCGCCACATCAGCACCACCACCAGCAGCGCCGGTATAAAGGCGATCGCCAGCTGTTCCAGTTCGATCGGGGCTAAAGTCATCGCGTTTCACCCAAGCCTGTGTCGTTTTATATCCTAGGGGTTCCGAGATGAGATGGAAAAAAAACGGGGCAAATAAGCCCCGTTTTTGATGTCTGCCTCGGTGGTTTACCCGAGGATCTTTTGCTTCAGCATCTCGGCCAACTGATCGGTGGCGATATCCTGGCGGTCGGTGTCGCGGCGGCCCTTGTATTCCAGGGTGCCGTTACCCAGACCACGATCGCTGATCACGACCCGGTGAGGAATGCCGATCAGTTCCATGTCGGCGAACTTAACCCCGGGACGCTCTTTACGGTCATCCATCAGTACATCGATGCCGGCGGCCTGCAGTTCGGTGTAGAGCTGTTCGGTGGTCTCGCGTACCGCCTCGGACTTGTCCGGATTCATCGGAATCAGGGCGACCTGGAACGGTGCGATCGCGTCGGGCCAGATGATGCCGGAGTCGTCGTTGTTCTGCTCGATTGCGGCCGCAACGACCCGGGTGACACCGATACCGTAACAACCCATCGACATGACAACCGACTTGCCGTTGGAGTCCAGCACCTTGGCATCCATCGCGTCGGAGTATTTGGTGCCGAGCTGGAAGATATGGCCCACTTCGATGCCGCGCTTGATCACCAGCTTGCCGTTGCCGTCCGGGCTCGGGTCACCTTCGACGATGTTGCGCAGATCGGCCACTTCCGGCTCGGCGCAATCGCGACCCCAGTTGATGTTGAAGTAGTGCTTGTCATCGATGTTGGCGCCGGCGCCGAAGTCGGCCATCTTGGCGACGGTGCGGTCGGCGATCACCGGCATCGGCAGGTTGACCGGACCCAGGGAGCCGGGTCCGGCGCCGATGGCGGCACGAATCTGGGCTTCATCGGCGAACTCCAGCGGTTCGGCTACCTGCGGCAGATGCTCGGCTTTGATCTCGTTGAGCTCATGATCGCCGCGAACCAACAGCGCGACATAGTCGGCGTCGATCTCTTCGCTGGCTTTGACGATCAGGGTCTTGATGGTCTTCTCGATCGGCAGCCCGTGCTGCTCGACCAGTTCTGCGATGGTCTTGGCATTGGGGGTGTCGACCAGCTCCACCTCGGCAGTTGCTGCCGGGCGCTCACCAGCCGGAGCCAGGGCTTCGGCTTTTTCGATGTTGGCGGCGTAATCGGAGCTGTCGGAGAAGGCGATGGCGTCTTCTCCGGATTCGGCCAATACGTGGAATTCGTGGGAGGAGTCACCACCGATGGAGCCGGAGTCGGCCTGTACCGGACGAAAGTCCAGCCCCAGGCGCTCGAAGATCCGGGTGTAGGTCGCGTGCATCACCTCGTAGGTCTGCTGCAGCGACTCACCGTCGGTGTGGAACGAGTAGGCGTCCTTCATGATGAACTCACGGGAGCGCATCACGCCGAAGCGGGGGCGGATCTCATCCCGGAACTTGGTCTGGATCTGGTAGAAGTTGGCCGGCAGCTGCTTGTAGCTGCTCAACTCGTTGCGAATCAGATCGGTGATCACCTCTTCGTGGGTCGGGCCGATGCAGAAGTCGCGCTGGTGGCGGTCCTTAACCCGCAGCAGCTCAGGACCGTACTGCTCCCAGCGACCGGATTCCTGCCACAGCTCGGCCGGTTGGGCCGCCGGCATCAGCACTTCCTGAGCGCCGGAGCGATCCATCTCTTCACGGACGATCCGCTCGACCTTGCGCAGCGTGCGCAGGCCCATCGGCAGCCAGGTGTAGAGACCGGCGGCGATCTTGCGAATCATGCCGGCGCGGAGCATCAGCTGGTGGCTGACCACTTGGGCGTCAGACGGAGTTTCTTTAAGGGTGGCAATCAGATATTGGCTGGCGCGCATGGTATGGGCTCGGCTGAATTGAGAAGACGGAATCGTAAAAGATAAAGGGGGCCATTTTACGGAGCAGAACTCGGTGCTTCAAGCGTACTCAGTCGCGATCGAGCTCGGCGGCCAGTTGCTCCAGTTGTGACTCATCGAAGACTTTGATGCCGTGGCGACTAAGCAGTGCGGCGGTGACGCCGACCCCTTGTTCGGCCAGGGTGCCGCTGAAGCTGCCGTCGTAGCCATCCTGGCTGCCGCAGGACGGGCTACGGGCCTTGAGCAGCG
The DNA here is from genome assembly GCF_965230735.1 of Motiliproteus sp. GTDB lineage: Bacteria > Pseudomonadota > Gammaproteobacteria > Pseudomonadales > Balneatricaceae > Motiliproteus. The sequence goes on along the minus strand of NZ_OZ246016.1, from coordinate 3,607,672 downwards.
CAAAGCGGATCTGCTGCCGGCGACACTGGGCCAGCGCGATTTCGGCACCGGCAATAAAGGCGTCGGTGACATCGCTGCCATCCCGGCAGAGGACGCTGGCCTGGCCGTCGATCACCCGATCGCCGCGTCCCTGGGCCACTTCGGCCGCAGGGCGCGGGCAGGGCAAGCCACCGGCCAGCTCCGGGCAGATCGGCACCAGTCTTTGCTCATCGCGCCAGCGATTCAACAGCGGGTGCTCCAGGGTTTTGGGGCTGGCATCGTAGCGCACCGGTTCTCCCAGCAGGCAGCGGCTGACCAGAATCAGATTCATGGGTTGAAGCCTCAATTGTTAGCGGATAGGTGTCGATGGAACCTTGGGGCTGGTTGAGCCCCTATAGTAACGGTTATCGTAGTCGGCGAATATGGAACCCTAGGCGGTAATCACGTTGGCTATCACCGCCGGATAGGGATTGAGTTGGCGCTTGAGACAACAGTAGAGGATGAATCTGAGCATGATGAAACGGGTCGGGTTGACGGGGTTGCTGCTGGTTACGCTGAGTGGCTGTAGCCTGCTGGGTCATGAAAGTCAGACTGTGCCGCCACGGCAAGATGAACTGATCGGTCAGATCATCGATGCCCGAAGCGGACAACCGTTGGACTATTCGGCGCTGCTCGAGCGGGCTGCCGAGGCCGATGTTGTCTATCTGGCTGAGCGACACGACAACGCCGAGCACCATCAGATCCAGTTGCGGATCATTCAAGGCCTGATCGAGCTTGGCCAGCGACCGGTGTTGGGGTTTGAGTTTTTCGATATCGGTCAGAGCGGTTATCTGAGCCAGTATGTTAACGGCCAGGCGTCGCTGTTGGCGCTGGGGCCGGGATCGAAACAGAGCCCAGAGCAGCGCCTGCGCCGCCAGTTGGGTTGGGAGAAACGCCCGGATCAGGAGTGGGGCTACTATTTTCAGCTGATCGAACTGGCTCGACAGCATCAACTGGAGATCTTCGGTGCTGATCTACCCCCAAGTATCAAACTACGGCTCAGCCGTACCGATATCGATCAGCTCAGTGCGGTGGAGCGACAGCAGTTGCAGGGCCTTGAACTGGAGCAGAGCCCCTACCGTGAATTCATGTATCGACGTTTTGTCGACGGCCATTGTGGTTGGGGCGAGGAGCCGTTGCTGACTCGCCTTTATCGTACCTGGCGCGAGCGAAATTTTAGGATGGCCGCGTCACTGGTTGCGATGGCCGATACGGCTCAGGGCGGCCCGGTGGTGATGATTGTTGGTGCCGGTCACACCGAACATAATCTTGGCCTGGTGAGCCAGGCCGAACGACTGAATCCCACGCTGAAGCAACTGAATATCGGTCTGCAACAGATCAGCATTGATCCCCGTCCATTGGCGGATTATCGGTACGATCCGGATGACGCCGAACGCAAGCTTGGCGTGCGCCATGACCTGTTGTGGTTTACCCAGCGACAGGATTATCGGGATCTGTGTGCCGAGTTGAACGGTGCCTGATTCTCAACCCGCTTATCGCAGTACCTTATGACCCGAAAAGGAAAAAGCCTGATACCTGTACTAGGGTAAATCGAACGCACAGATAAATACCGACGTTTGGTCTGTTACCCGCTGATGGGGACTAGACGGTAATTTCTCAGGAGTCGTTATGGATGCGATCGGTGCTGCTCGGATCGATATCAGTCGCCGGGGTGAGATGTTACACGCCTTAATGACGGGGCGAGTCTGCCCGTCTTCGATAAGGATGGCCTTTCTGGATATTGCCAGCTGCTGTCTGGAGCATAAGGTTAGCCGTTTATTGCTGGAGGATCGTTCCAGCTTCCAAGGTGGTCCGAAGCTGGACCGTCAGGCGGTTTTTGAACTCTCGCTCTGCTTTTCCGAGTGGTTTCGTGGTCGCCAGGTCGCGTATGTCTGCGGTGAAACGGCTTTTGATCTGGGCTTCGGAATTTTGACCTGTCGGGCTAATGGGCTGCTGATCGAGTGCTTTGGCAGTTACGACCAGGGACTTTCATGGCTGATGCAGCCGACGGTAGCGCAACCGGTCAGCGATTCGGATTCTGAGTCGCCGCCTGGTTATCAGCGACTAAGCTGAGGCAATCTGCTTCCGTTTCTTTTATATTTATCGGTCTTTGGTGCAGGCTATCATCCGTGCCGGCGCTTACCTCTGGGGACTTTTCGACTTGGCCGGCGTCAGCTCACCGCAAAGGCTGGTCTGCATCTTCTGACGGATCTGATCTTGATCCAAACCACTGGCCAATAGGTGGTGCAGCTTGCAGAAAGCGGCCTCCAGGGTCATGTCGAAGCCGCTGATAACACCGGTCTGCGCCAGTGCTAATCCGGTGGCGTAGCTGCTGTGATCGACCCGTCCCTGCAGGCACTGGGAGCGATTGACGATCACCACGCCCTGATCATTGGCCTGTTGCAACAGCTGCAGAAATTCGCTTTCACGGTCAGGGGCATTACCGACCCCGAATGACTCCAGAATCAGGCCATCCAGCGGCTGGTTCAACAGATGGCGCAGGAATTGGGCATCGATGCCGGGGAATAGCTTCAGGGTGATGATCCTCTGCTTACCGTAGCCAGGCAGCTCGAACCTTGGTTTCTCGGCGCAGGGTCGAGTCAGGTGCTGCTTGATCTCGATATGGATGCCGACCTGGCCCAGCCACGGGAAATTGGGGCTGTCGAAGGCATCGAAGCCACTGGCTTTGACCTTGGTGGCGCGGTTGCCTCGTAACAAACGGCCGTTGAAGTAGAGCAACACTTCCGGTATCGGATAGTTGCGTGCCAGTACCAGGGTGGTGATCAGGTTGTCCTGGGCGTCGTTACGCAGTTCGCAAAGCGGGATCTGTGAGCCGGTGACGATCACCGGCTTGGTCAGGTCCTGCAGCATAAATGATAGTGCAGAAGCGGTATAGGCCAGGGTATCGGTGCCATGCAGCACCACAAAACCGTCGTATTGGTCGTAGTTGTCGCGGATACGACTGGCGATGGTCCGCCAGTCGGCCGGTGTGGCATTGGTGCTGTCGATCAGATGATCCAGTTCTTCGAGCTCATAGTCGGGCATATTGGCCGACAGATGTACCGGCATCTTCTGAGCAATGAGGTCCGCCAGTCCCGGCATCGGCACATATCCCTGCTCCGAGCGTTGCATGCCGATCGTTCCGCCGGTGTAGAGAATGTAGATTCGTTTATTCATTGATTAAAACTTGGTTGATGCGCGAACGCGGGGCTGATGGACTGGGGCTTCACACCACAAGACCTGCAATATCCCAGACAGGATAGATGCTAACAACTCCTCTATCTGTTACGGTGTGGCGCTAGCTGTTGCTATTCTAGCATCCATTGGGGATGCTTTTGCAGCGCAGTAGTCGTTTCCACGGGAGTCGGGGCACCCTGTCCAGCCACGGCGTCTCAGGCGTTACTGATCAAGGGACCGTTGTCGGGAGAACGAGCGGGTATGGGTGATAACTTCTGCAAGAATTTGCGCCTGTTGTGCAGTTATTACAAGTCGATCGCTGAAGTTTGCCGATTGGTCCCGATCAATCGCTCTCAGTTCAACAAGTATCTCAACGGTACCAGCACCCCGTCGAAGTATATTCTGCGTCGGATCTGCGATTTTTTCGGGGTGGAGGAGTATGAGATCTTTCTGCCCCATAATCAGTTTGCCCAGATTATTCAGGTCCGCCCCAACACCACCAATCAGCCCCAGAATCGCCAGTTCAGTCGTCATATCGAACAGCTGCAGGCCCACGGACAGAACCGGTTTGACCAGTATTTGGGCTACTACTTCGAGATCTATTACTCGATGGCGTTTCCGGGCAATATCCTGCGCAACCTGGTGGAACTGACCCGGGTACAGGGGGAGGTGGTCTACCGTCGAGTCGAGCGTCTCAAGCCACCGGGAGGCGGGCGTACCTTCCACGCCCGCTATCTGGGCTGTGCGTTCTTCCTCAGCGAGCGGATCTTTATGGTCGACTACGAATCCCTGACCGGTAACGAGGTGACCCAGACCATTCTGTATCCGACCTACAAGAGCCGGATCAGTCGATTATCCGGCCTGCGCCTGGGGGTTTCCGACAGTGCCCAGCGAGATCCGGCCTGTGTCCGGGTGGCCTATGACTACCTGGGCCAGCAGGTGGATCTGCGAAAGGCGTTGCGGATGTGCGGGCTCTATCCGGCCGATTCGCCGATGTTTGACCAGAGTCTGAAGGACTTGATCGACAATCGCAGCAACAGCAGCGATAACCTGTTTTTGGCGGCGACGGTCTAGCTACTCGGAGCTGGAAAAGTTGTTTTTCTGGTATTTGGCGATCTTAGTTACTAAACTTGCTGTCCTTGCCAAGGCAATCCGACGATTGTGTTGTAGTTGTGTTTTAAATTGAGGACCAGCCCCGGTGGCAGCAAAACCCCGTAAACTTGATCGCATCGACCGTAATATCCTGCGTCAACTGCAGAACAACGGACGGATGTCCTATGTAGATCTGGCCGCCGAAGTGGGCCTGAGTACAACCCCTTGTCTGGAGCGGGTTCGTCGGCTTGAGAAAGACGGCATTATCCGAGGTTATTCGGCCAATCTGGATCCGCGAGCCCTGGAAGCCGGATTGCTGGTGTTTGTCGAGATCAGTCTGACCTACCGTTCCAACACCATCTTCGAAGACTTTAAGCGCGAAGTGCTGAAAATCCCCCAGGTGATGGAATGTCATCTGGTTTCCGGTGAGTTTGATTACCTGATTAAGGCTCGAATCAGCGAAATGTCGGCCTATCGCGAGCTGTTGGGTGAGCTGCTGATCAGCCTGCCGAATGTGGACAAGTCACGCAGCTACATCGTGATGGAAGAGGTCAAAGAAACCTCGTCGATTAATGTGCCCGAGATGAAATCCGGCGACTAATCTGGCGACGCTTCGACGGCACGATTGACTGAGGCTGGCGAGGGATCGCTTCCAGCCAGCCTCTGGATAAACCCCTTCTATTTATTTCAAAATCTTATCGATAGCAGCCTGGGCACAGGCCTGATCCAGATGGCCGCCTGGCGCACCACCCACACCGATGCCACCCAGTTTCTCGCCGTTAAGCTTCAGCGGTAGACCGCCACCCAGAATCAAAATATTGGGGTCCATATCCCGCAGGCCGGCGACCACCGGCTTCTTCTCGATCAGCGCAGCAAAGTCAGCCGTCGGGCGACCCATGCTGGCGGAGGTGAAGGCTTTCTTGCGGCTGCTCTCCAGCGTATGGGGGCCGGCTTTATCGGCACGGATCAGCGTGCGGGTGACGCCGGAGGCATCGACCACCGCCACACTGACGTTGTAGCCGTCTTTAGCGCAGGCGGCCAAGGCTTCGTTGGCTAGCTGCTGAGCGATGTTCAGCGGCAGGTAGCTTTGGGTTGGCAGCTCGACGGCTTGAGCGGACAGAGGGGCGGTGATTACGGCGGCAGCCAGTAGCGTACGGATCTTCTTCATAATGTTGTCCTTTGCAGGTCGTTAGGTGTGGAGAGAGGTTATCGGAGGCCGTATTTCCACAACCTTTCCGGCGCATTACAGTGTTGTAATGTTGGGCTTCGCTTGATGTCAGACCCCATTCGCGGTGGTAACTTAACCACCATGAAGATATTGATGATCGAAGACGATGAGAAAATTGCCGGCTACGTGGCCAAAGGCTTCAGCGAGTGCGGTGATTGCGTCGATACCGTCGGCGACGGTGCTGATGGCCTGGCCATGGCGATTGAGGGGAATTACGACCTGATCATCGTCGACGTGATGCTGCCGGGTAGAGACGGACTATCCGTGATCGAAGAGCTACGCGGCACCGGCTCAGCCGTTCCGATGATTATTCTCAGTGCCAAGCGTTCCGTGGAAGATCGGGTGCGAGGCTTGGAAACCGGCAGTGATGACTATCTGACCAAACCGTTTTCATTCAGTGAGCTGCAGGCAAGGGCTCAGGCCCTGTTAAGGCGAGCCAAGCCGCTGGCGGAGGCCGGTCTCCACGCTGAACTTCGGTTTCATGATATCTGTTTAGACCCGCTGCGAAAGACCGTCGTTCGGGCCGGAGAAACGGTTTTGCTGCAGCCGCGAGAGTTTAAGCTGCTGGAGTATCTGCTACGTAACCCGGACCGAGTGCTGTCAAAAACAATGATCCTCGAGCATGTCTGGGAGTTCAGCTTTGATCCTCAGACCAACGTCGTCGATGTGTTGGTCTGCCGGCTACGCGCCAAGATTGATAAGGACTTCGACGTCAAACTGCTGCATACCTTGCGTGGGGTGGGCTATGTCCTCAAGCTTGCTTAAGCGGTTGCATCGCAATACGGCCCTTGATCTGACGCTCAAATTTGCCCTGCTGTTCTTTCTATCGGCGCTGGTGCTGTTTGTTACCGTGAACGCGTTGATCTCTCAGGTGCAGCAGCAGAAGGATCAGCAGCTGATCAACTCGTTTTTGGAAAGCTACCAGCGCCTGGAGCTGTCGGCGGGGCTGCATAAACTGGAAGTCGTGGTGGAACGAGATACGCCCTATTTTCAACGCACAGAAATGTGGTTGACGCTGGTTGATGCCACCGATACCCCGTTGCTGCGGGTGCAGCCGCAATCCTGGCCTGTCCCGGCAATCCCGTCACTATCGGCGTTGGAAGACGGGCGCTGGCTTGAGGTCAGGCTGCCGCAAAGCCGTATCGATCTGATGGTGGGGCAGATCACCCTGTCCGATGGCTTGCGTCTACGTATCGGTAAGTCCATGGCCGGTCGGACTCAAGCGCTGGCGGAAACCCGGACGATCATGTTGGGGGTGATGCTGCCGTTATTTGTTTTCGGATTGCTGCTGACCTACTACATGAATTGGCGCGCCCTGCGGCAGGTCAACGATCTGATTCAGACCGTGCGCAGCTTGAGTGGTAACGATTTGGAAGCGCGGGTTCCGGTGAGAAATCCACGCTCGGAACTCGGTGAATTGGCCCAATTGTTCAACGCCAAACTTTCCCAGATCGAACGGCTGATCGTCGGTATGCAGCACTCGCTTGATGCGGTGGCTCATGACTTGCGGACGCCGTTGGCTCGGATGCGTTTGAGTATTGAGGCTGCTGTGGCACAGCCTGATGAAAGTGTCTTGAGGGAGGCGCTGCTCGACTGCGCAGAAGAGAGTGCAAGAATCGAGAATATGCTCAAGACATTGATGGATATCTCTGAAGCGCAGAGCGGTATTCTCAAACTCCACGTTGAGCAGGTCGACCTCAGTGAGTTGATCTCTGATTGTACGGAGCTGTATCGCTATACCGCCGAAGATCGCGACATTAGGTTGCAGCTTCAGTCCAAAGATTCGCTGGCGTTAAAAGCTGACAAAGTTCGACTACATCAGGTGTTCGGTAACCTGATCGACAATGCGATCAAATACAGTCAACCCGGGGGGGCGGTTAACATTCGCTGGGAAGACGGCAGTTCGCAGGTGATGATCGAGATCGAGGATCAGGGTGTCGGTATCGATCCCGCTGAACAGGATCGGGTGTTTGATCGTCTCTACCGCGGGGATTCGAGTCGAAGTGAGCCCGGAATGGGGTTGGGGCTGAGCTTGGTCAGGGCTATTGTCGAGGCGCACCGCGGCTCAATCGAGATGAAAAGTGCTTTGGGCGAAGGCTGTACCCTGACCGTGCTATTGCCCAAGGGGGAGTAGTCAGCAGCGGCATAGCACTGTCAGAATTACAGGGTGCCGGATTTAGCCATCAATTCGTAAGTCGCTGAAGGTACCCATACCTTTGAGAGTTCAGCCTTCAAGGGCCTGATTTAGCTGCGCGCCCAATTCATCAGCCAGATTCTGGCGCAATTCCAGTGCCCGGCCATTGATAAAGAAGCTCGGGGTGCCGCTAAGTCCCGCTTTGATGGCCTGCGCTTCGGCACGCTTAACCCGGTCGGCAGTGGCTTCGTCGGCCAGACAACGATTGAACTGGGGCAGATCTAGCTGCAGTTGCTCGGCGATGGCGGTTACTGAGGTTTCGGTCAGCTGTTCCTGCTGTGCAAAGGCGCGGTCCTGATAATCCCAGTAGCGTTGTTGTTGATCGGCGCAGACCGCTCCTTCGGCGATCTTGCGAGAGATACCGCTGCGGTTGATCGGGAAGTCCAGATAAACGTAACGAACCCGGTCTAGGTAGCTCGGCAGCACCGCCTTCAGGATCTGGTGGGTACGCTTGCAGTGGGGACACTGATAGTCAGCAAACTCGACCAGGGTGACCTTGGCATCGTCCGGGCCTTTGGATGGAAAACCGGCCAGATCGAAGGCAATGGCTTCGGTGATCGGCGCCTCAATCAACAGTTGCAGCTCTTCCAGCCGCACCAGCTTGTCGACCAACTGTTGATGTTGTTGCTGCACTTTCTTGCGAAACAGATAGCGGCTGATGTCACCACGCGCTTGTTCCAGGCTGGCTCCAAGGCGCTCTTGGTTGCCGAGATAGAAGGCCTGAATTTCCCGTTCGCTGACCTGGGGGCGGGGAAGCAGGCGTTGTCTGACCTGCTCGATCGATTCCTGCTTGGCTTCGGCCTCTCGGGCGATATAGAGGTCAACGGCGGCGGCCTGCAGAATCTGTTGGCGTTGTCGGTAGGCGCTCAGTTCAACCCGCTCCAGCGCCTGTCGCAGCTTGGGTGGCAGTTCGCTGTGATTGAGGGTCTCGCCACCCAGCGTTAATAAAGCCGGATCATCGGGGGTAGAGGATTGTTGCGGCTGCATGAAAAAGATTGCAGCGGCCAACAGCGCCACCCCGCCCACGATATTCAGGCCTAGGGCGCCCTTGCGGCTGTTACTGATATCACTCATCCAGATACCTACAGTATTTAATCGGACACGGCTTGGTCGACGGGTAAAACCGACTGATCCGGGGGTTGAGCAACCTAAGAACTTGTGCACTTCAGGCTCTTGCAGAAACCGCAGAGACTTGTTCGCAGGTTCCCTAATGTAACAGCCCGACCGCCGGGTCGTCTAAACCCTATAAGGGTTTAGAGGTGACAATTGTGGAAGCACGAGAACTGGCCGTATCGGAACCCATTGATTACACCGGCTCCGACAACATGGCGGCGCTGTGGGGCTTGGTGATGGGATGCTTACTGTGCCTGCTCAGTCAGGCGGTGACAGCCGAAACGCTGAACGGATTCGAACTTGAGGGGAGTCTGATACCCAAAGAGCAGATTCTTTCCGGTGGACCACCGCGAGATGGGATTCCCTCAATTGATCGACCCCGGTTTGTCGATGCCGATCAGGATGATTTCCTACAGCCGGAGAGTCCGGTGATCGGTTTGACCCTGGCCGGCGAAAGCCGGGCCTACCCGATCTCTATTCTGAATTGGCACGAGCTGGTCAATGATCGCTTCGGCGATCAACCGGTATTGATCTCCTACTGCCCCTTGTGTGGTACGGCGATGGTGTTCGATGCTCGCCTGGACGGCAAGCCGGTCGCATTCGGGGTCTCCGGGCTGCTCTATAACAGCGACCTGCTGCTGTACGATCGCCAATCCGAATCGCTCTGGTCACAGATCACCGGTGAAGCGGTGACCGGCGCGCGTAAAGGGCAGCGCCTGACCTTGCTTCCCTCGACATTGACCAGTTGGCAGCGCTGGCGGCAGCAGCACCCGGATACCCGACTGCTGTCGACTGAAACCGGGTTTCTACGGGACTATCAACGCAGCCCCTACGGGGATTACGACCGAAACGGCCGACTCTATTTTCCGGTTGCCTTTCTGAGCAAGCGTTATCACCCCAAAGAGCGGGTACTGGGAATTCAGATCGGCGATCAGTACAAAGCCTACCCCTTTGTAGAGCTGGCCAAGCGTCCGACTAGCGAGCCTCTGATCGATAGGATCGGCGGGCAGCAGCTGCGAATCGAATACGATATCGACAGCCGTTCCGGACAGATCTTCGACCAGCAGCAGCGCGAATTGCCGGTCATCAACAGTTTCTGGTTTGCCTGGTACGGATTTCATCCCGACACCGATATCTGGCGTGCCGATTCAACAAATTGAAAAATCAGGCGATAATGATCGACTTCCCCGTTTTTAGGATACCGAGAGTCGATGGCAGCAAAACGTGTAGAGGGACCGGTACTGTTGTGCTGGATTGCCGGTGTGATAACGGTGCTGTCGCTGGTGGCGGCGATGGTGTTACGCAGCGGCCTGGAGGAAGTGGGCCAAGCCTCTGCCGAGATCAACTCGGTGGTTGCGCAGCTCGACAGCCTGAGCAGTATTCGTGGGTTGGTGGTTTCACTGTCTGAGCAGTGTCGTTATGCCCAGCAGAGCTGGATCTCGGTCCTTGATACCTCCCTGGGGATGTTGTTTCTGGTCAGCCTGGTGGCGATCGCCTTGACGGCGACGCTGGCCGTGCAGGTGAAGCTGAACCGTAAGCTGAACGCTCGATTGGACAAGTTGCAGCAGCGCTGAGGCCTTCGTCGTTGTGATTATCGCTTAGGCGGCTTTTTCCACAACCACCAGCAGACCGGGGGTCTGCCGGCCTGCCTCCTGGCGAAGGTCAATTTCAACCAGTCGCAAGGGTTGCCATGGTGGGGTGGCACACAGGCGTTCGATATAGGCTCGGCGGTGTTGGTAGCGGCCCGATGGGCTTAACCGGTAGTCATTGGACCCCGTCCCGTCCGCCAGCTCGGTACTGAAGGCAAACAAGCCGCCTTTCGCCAACCGTGCTGCCAACTGCGAAAACAATGCCTCCAGCTTGCCCTGATAGATCAACACATCCAGTGCGCAGATCAGATCAAACTGTGCCTGCTGTTGGCTGAGGTAATGGCCCAGTTCGGCACAATTCAGTTGGTCATAGCACGCCTTGGTCCGGGCCAGGTCCAGCATCTTTGAGGCCAGATCGACCCCTGTGAGGTGCTCGACGTCAAAGGCCTGGCGAAGTTGCTGGCCGCCCAAGCCGCTGCCGCAGCCCAGATCCAGAACCTTATCGAAGCGTTTATATCCCAGTTGTTGTAGCTGCTCCGTCAATTGCCAAGGGGCGCGGTAACCAAGCTTACCCAGCAGTCGACGTTCAAATTGCGCCGCATGGGTCTGGTAGAGCTGCTCAACATAACGATCGGGGGCTCTGTCGGGCATATCTCCCCGGAGGGCCGCCATCTTGTGTTCCAACTCCGGTCCCTCAAGTCCGAGCTTTGCGGCCTGTTGATACAGCGGCAGGGCAAGGTCGCTGTGCTGTTGTTCGCACAGATAATCGGCCACTTGATCGAGCCAGTGACCGGGATCCCGTTGTAGCCGATACGCCATGGTAACGCTCTGTTGTAACAGCGCCTGCTGGCCCTGTTGCAGACCGATCAACAACAGACCTTCCCAACAGAGTTCGTGGCAGGGACTGGCGTGGTTCAGGGCCGGTTGCAGTAGCGCCAGAGCTTCGGCAGGACGTTGTTGCTGACGCATCGCCAGTGCCAGTCCGCTCAGCAGGTGCTCATCGTCCGGATCCAGCTGCAGAGCATCCTGTAGATCCTGCTCCATGGCTGACCAATCGCCCTGCAGTTCGTAGACATTGGCGCGATTAACGATAAAGGCCAGTTGTTTACCGGCCAGTTTGATGGCGTCCTGAACGGCGTTTAAGGCCGCGTCGAGCCGTCCGAGGTTGAGCAGGGCAACGGAAAGGTTGTTAAAGGCCTGGGCATGGGGGCGTAGCGGCTGTTGCCGATCACAGGCCCGCTTCAGGTAGTCAACTGCACGCTCATACTCAGACTGTTTCAGGCAGAGTACGCCATAGAGGTGCAGGGCGTTGAAATTATCCGGTTCCAGATGCAGGCATTTTTTGCATAGCGCCCTGGCCTGATCCAGTCTGCCGTGCTGCAGCTGGTTCAGGGCGCGATTCAGCAGTTCACCGCAGGACTGGCTGGCCGTCATGAGGGGATCAGGTTTGGCAGGGCTCGGAACTGTTCTGGGAGGGCTCAGATGGGGCCGTGGGGGCTTCCCAGACTTCACTTCCGTATTGAACTTTGACGACCTGTTTGAAGCGTTGCTGCAGTTCGGCAACGGCATCGGCCAGGGTCTCATCGTCACAGAGCATGGTACCGCCGCGACCTTCGGCGGTGAAAAATTGATAGGACTTCATAGCAAACATCATTGGCTGCGTTGATAGGGTTATTATTTTGGCTCAGCGAGCGAGGAATGCAAAGTCCGTCAGAGGGTGAAATCCTTAAGCTGGGGGCCGGCCGGGCAGGGTCGTTGAGACCGGCCAGGTGATCGGTTAGGCTAGTCGGCTTGGATTTAGCGCAATACCTCAGACCGGCAGGAGCCTTTGATGCGATTTTCCCCCAGTTATTACGTCCGCTTGTTGTTGATTCTGTTGGCGACCGCCAGCTTGAGTGCCTGCCAAAGCGCCTATTACGGAGCGATGGAGAAGGTCGGTTACGTCAAACGCGATATTCTGGTTGATCGGGTTGAAGCGGCGGCGGAAACCCAGGAAGAGGTCAAAGAGGAGTTCCAGTCGGCTTATCAGGCGTTTAACGCCCTGCTGCAGCTGGAGAGCACCGAGCTGGAAGAGCGTTACGAGACCTTGAATGATGCCTACGAAGACAGCGCCGCCAAGGCAGAGGAGCTGAGCGATCGGGTTGATTCGATCGAGTCTGTGGCCGATGCACTGTTTGACGAGTGGCAGAAGGAACTGGACCAGTACACCAGCAAGACCCTGCGTGATTCCAGTGCCCGTAAGCTGCGCACCACCAAGAGCCGCTATCAGCAATACCTGAAGTCACTGAAGCGTTCCGAGGCCAAGGTCAAACCGGTGCTGGCGGTGTTCAAGGATCAGGTGTTGTTCCTCAAGCACAACCTCAACGCCGAGAAGATCAGCGCGCTTAAAGGGGAGGTCGGGCGCTTCGATTCCGACGTCAAAGGCTTGGTTCGGGAGATGGATCGATCCATCGCTCAGGCGAAGGACTTTATTCAAGGCCTCGAATAACAGACCTGATTCCGATAAAAAAGCCGGGAACTGTCCCGGCTTTTTTGTGCTTCACTGTTGAGCCTTATAGCTGCTCGGAGAAGAAATACTCCAGTGTCAGCTGCACAAAGCTGTCTTCGCGCAGCCCGTAGAGTGGGTCCGTCGAGGAGAGATTGTCGAAAAGGCGAGCTTCGACACTGAGCTTGAACTGGCTGCCCAGGCGACGGCTGGCTTCGATAAAGCCCATCCGGGCATAGCTGTCACGGTCATAAACCAGCCCGGCCAGAAACTCGGTCGATTGGAAATCGTTCAGGGTAATGCGTAGGCCGGCGAAGATATCGTCCTGGAACGGCCGGGTGGAGCGCTGACCGCGGCTGTCGTAGTGATACTCCATCAGCAGACCCAGGTCGGCGTCGCTGTCGAGCCAGCCGACGTAGGTGTATTCGAAGCCACCGACCGCGGCATTGTAATCGCCGGCATCCAGGCCGCTGTTGTGGATCGCTTCGAGCTTCCATAGCCAGTCACCCAGGGCGCTGGTCAGATCCAGGCTGGTCTGATCGATGATCTCGTACCTTGGGATCAGTGAAGTCGCGGTTGCCGGGTTGCCGGTGTCGGGCAGCAGGGTTGGCTCGCGACTGGTGCCGTGAAAGTGCGACAGCGCCAGGTCGAGGGAGTCAAAGGAATAGCTCCAGCGCAGGGCAAAGTCCTGGTGCCATTGCTCGGCCCCTGATTCGTACTGGGCTCGATCGGTGTCGACCGGTAGGGCGGTACGGGGGCGTCCCTCAACTCCTGCGAAGGTACGCTCGCGGAAATAGGGCAACCAAAAGAAGCTGATGTCGCCGGCGTCGAGCAGGTAGCTGTAATGCAGCATCGGCTGTCCCAGCTTATCTTCACCGTCGACGCCCTCCAGGCCATCGGTCTGATTGACGATATCGACCAGGTGTTGGGACTCGGTGCTGCCCCAGAATACCTTGCCGACACCGGTTCGCAGTTGCCAGTTGTCACCGACATGGAGCCAGTTGAACTCACGCAGGTCGGCATGGCTGCGCTCGGCGTCGTGCTGGTCGATCCGGATAAAGGGGGTGATGGTCAGAGCATCCTTATCATCGTTCCAACTGTGGTAGAACTCCGGCGTAGCAGCCATCGACAGGCTGTTGTTGTGTTGGCGCGGATCCAGCGGATTATCGAAGAAGCTTCGCAGCTCCAGTTCGAACGAACCGCTCAGTTGGGTAACCTCCTGCGCCAAGCTATTGCCGCTGGCGGTGATCAGGGCGGATGCGGCCAGCAGGCTGGTCAGCGTCGTGGCGTGAAGGACAGTCTTGCTCATCTACTTGGCTCGCTTGAGGCTGTTTTTATTGAAGTCTCTGTCGCTCAGGCCGGTCTGAAAGCGGATTTCGTCAAAGGTCAGAAGCGTACTCTTGCCGGTCTGATGGTTGATCATCTGCATCTGGTGGGCGCGCCAGTATTGATCCAGGTAGTGCTTGAATTCGGAAAAACGCAGGGTCTTCAGTGCCGCGTTTTTGCGGTCGAAATAATCGATCTTCTGAGCCCGATATTCCGCCTTGTCGAACCAGGTCACGAGACGGGTGTAGCCGGAGTTTTTATCCCGCGGATAACTCTCGACCACAAAACAGTCGATCCCGTCGAGGATCTCGTCGCGCAGATAGCGATAGTCGTACTTTTCAACCTCGAACGAAGCCATGTCTTCGTAGGCAAATTCGCTGCCCATAAAGGGGCCGGATTTGTTCCGTGATGAGATCCGTTTAACCCGCTTCAGGGCCGGTAGATAGATCCACTGATCATCCGGCTCCAGTGCGTGGGAGAAGGTCAGGAAGGCGGTGCCTTTAACGTCCAGAGGTTGGTCGAAGATGGTCAATCCCTTATCGCCGTCGCCATCAACTTCCAGGGTTTTGGTGCGCAGTTGGCGCTCGCTGACATCACCGTGAGCGTTGCGCAGCTCCATCCTCATGCGCGATTCGGTATTGATCCAGCCCTTATCCCGGTTATCGGCTTCGGTGACGATTTCGTAGCCGCGGGTCACAGCGGGGTCATCGGCGGCCAGTGTCGGTACCGATAACAGCGGCAGCAACAGCAGGCTCAGTGAAGGTAGTAAACGCAACATCTCAGATCTCCTGACGGGATGTGGCCGGGGCGGCCGGGTTATCACTGCTGGTCTGGCTCGACTCCTTGTCGAACAGCAAGATCAAAATGGGTAACAGAATAAAATCAACCACCAGCGCGATCACAATGGTGATCGCGGTCAGCAGTCCCATGTCGGCGTTGACCTTGAAGGTCGACAGCGACAGGATCAGGAAGCCCACCGACAGCACCACGGTGGTGATCCACAGGGCTTTGCCGACGCTGTGGAAGGCATAGATGATCGCTTGCTTGGCGCTGTCATTACGCTGTCGTCGGGCATACAGGTATTTGCTCAGGAAGTGGACCGTATCGTCGACAATAATCCCCAGGGTCATCCCGGTCACCACCGACAGGGCCAATCCCACTTCGCCGACCCACATACCCCATAAACCAAAGGCAAGGCCCGCCGGGATCAGGTTAGGGGCCAGACTGATAATACCGAACTTGAGTGAACGCAAGGCAAAGCCCAGCAGCACCGAGATCAGCACCAGCGCGGTAAGGGTGCCGATCAGCATGCTTTCGATATTGCGTTTGCCGATATGGGCGAACATCAGCGACGGACTGGCGATGGCACTCTTCAGCCCCGGGGCGTTTTCGGCCAGCCACTGCTCGGTACGGCGCTCCAGGTCAATGATCTGGTTGCTGGTCAGGTTGTGGCAGGTGGCGATCAGGCGTGTAGCGGACTTGTCGACATTGATCTGGTTGTTCAGATCCAGGCCATAGGGCAATGACATCTCATATAACAGCAGATACTGGGCTGCCAGCTCGCGGTTATCGGGCAGTCGATAGTAGGACGGATCGTCACCGTGCATGTTGCGGTTCAGCCGTTTCATGATGTCGGTCAGGCTGTTCACATGAACCATTTCGGGTTGCTGACGCAACCAGTTGGTCAGGTCTTCGACCTGTTGCAGATAGGTCGGGTTGTTGATGCCGCTGCTTTCTCCGCTGCTGAGTTCAATCTCAAGGATCGACATCCCGGTCAGGTGCTCATCGCTGAAGTCGGCGGCCTGGCGGAACTCCACCGACTGGTCAAAGTACTTGACGAAATCATCATTGAGCTCGTTGCGCGGAATCTGAGCGATGGTGAGCAGAATCAGGGCCACCGAGCCCCACAGCAGCGGTGTGCGGCGGTCGATAACGAAACGGGCGACCCGGTCCATCAGGGTATTCTGGTTTTCCGTACGGAGCGTCGCTTTCAACGGCATCAAGGCCAGCATTGCCGGGAACAGCGTCAACGCCAGAACGCAGGCCAGCATGACCCCGACGGCGACAATGTTACCCAGATCGGCAAAGGGTGGTGAGTCGGAAAAGTTCATACTCAGAAAGCCGATCGCGGTGGTGACACTGGTTAGTATCACCGGCTGGGTGTTGATCTTGAGGCTGTTGATCAGGGCCTTTTTCTGCTCAACCCCGGAGCGCATCTCGTGGTAGAAGGTGCTCAGGATATGGACACAGTCCGCGACCGCCAGGGTTAAAATAATGGTAGGCGCCGAAGCGGATGGTCCGGTCAGGAAGAGCCCGTACCAGCCGGCCAGTCCCATCGCGCCGGCGATGCTGGCGATGATGATCACCAGAGTCGCCACCAGGCCGCCGATGGTGCGTATCAGTATGCCGATCAGCAGAATAACCGCCAGAAACATCAAGGGTACCAGCGTGGCGCTGTCGTTGAGCGAAGCTTCAGCGAAGGTGTTGTTCATCATCACCATACCGCTGAGATAGACGTCAATCTGCGGGTAGCGTTCAACCAGCTGGTCGCGCAGGGCCCGAACGCCGACCACAACTTCCGGAATCTCTTCCACCAGATTGATGCCCGGCAGGTGAACGTTGACATTAACCGCGGCAACCCGGCCGTCAGCCGATAACAGCCGGTTGACGATCAGGGGCTCGTTCAGCGCGATCTGGCGGATACGCTGCACCTCTGGCTCATCGAGAGCCTCGGGGTCGAACACCAGATCCTCGACGATCATGTCGTCCTCTTCGGCATAGGTATGCTGGAAGTTGGTGATCGAATCGACCCGGGTGGAATAGGGAAGCTGCCAGCTCTGTTCGGTCAGCCAGGCCATCGCGGCCAAGGCTTGCTGGCTGAAGACGTTGCCGTCCTTAGGGGCCAGAATGAAGAGGGCGTTGTCGCTTTTGGCGAAGGTTTTCTGCATCCGCTCGAAATTCTGCAGCTGCGGATTTTCCTGCCCGAAAAAGACCCGGTAGTCGCTTTTAAATACCAGTTTCTGGGCGCCGGCAGCGGCGGCTACCACCAGTACGATGGCAGCCAGTACAACCAGTAAACGGAATCGAAGAAGTTGCTGATAAAACGCATCCATGACAGGCATCCATTTGCATGAACAGGGGGCCGAAGCTGGCATCTAAGCATCCCGTCCGGCCTCTGTTCAAGTGCAAAGGTGATCTTTGCACATCGGGATCAGTTTAGTTCATCGAGATGCTTGCCTAGCAAACCATGGATTGCAGAGGGTCAGTGGTGTTTCCGCTTCCACTCCTGCAGTAGGACTAGGTTGTCGTGCTCGGTTGTTTCCGATGCGGGAGCTTTGGAG
This sequence comes from Motiliproteus sp., assembly GCF_965230735.1. Lineage (GTDB taxonomy): Bacteria > Pseudomonadota > Gammaproteobacteria > Pseudomonadales > Balneatricaceae > Motiliproteus. Next base: position 3,590,109 of record NZ_OZ246016.1, on the reverse strand, counting down.
TGGGGATAGATTTGATCGAGTTTGGTCGACAGCTGATAGAGGCTGTCATGCATCATGCCGGATAGTTGAATGACCCCGGCAATGGGGGTCTTAGCCCGCTGCAGGGTGACTTCAACCCGGTGCTGAACGGCGCGGAGTTTGTGTCGATGCGCCCGGGGAACGGTTTGGATATATTGCTGGCATGCGCGTTGGCGCAGATCATCGAAGGCTTGCGGATCTGCGTCGGCCAGCGCCACCAGATCATCAAATTCAGGTAATTGTTCCATCCTAATAATCCTTTTTGATGGTGAGAATCCTTGTGCTATGCACCTCTCGCCTTTAGTTTAGTCGCTTTTTGACGGCGTATTTTTGCGGCTGAAGGCTATAGGCTGAGGGCCGGGCGCGGAGCGAGGCGAGTGATCGAGTTGTACGGAAGAGAGAGACAGGTTTGAGGATTTTGCTGCTCAGTGCCTACCATGCCGCCAGTCACCGCTATTGGTGCGAGGGCATGATGGAGGCGCTGCCCGAGCATGACTGGCGATTGCTGACACTGCCGGCACGTTATTTCAGCTGGCGTATCCGTGGTGCGCCGCTGTCGTGGTTGGCGGAGCAGCATGAAGTGTTGCACCAGTCCTACGATCTGCTGATCGCGACCTCCATGGTGGACTTGGCGACGCTTAAAGGGCTGGTGCCGAGTCTGGCGGCGACTCCGACACTGCTCTATTTTCACGAAAATCAGTTTGCCTATCCGAAGAGTGCGACTCAGCATCCCGGGGTCGAGGCGCAGATGGTCAATATCTACGGAGCGTTAGCGGCCGATAGGGTGCTGTTTAATTCAGCCTATAACCGGGATAGCTTTTTTAGCGGCGCTAGAGCGCTGCTTTCACGGCTGCCCGATCATCGACCGCGGGATTTGGAGTCGCTGCTACAGGGGCGTACCTAGGTGTTGCCCGTCCCGCTACGGGATCGGGAATCCCAGGCGCCACAGGCGCTGCCGGATTCAATGGCTTCTGACCCCGGTCGTTGTCCGTCGGTTGGGCCGGTTCGACTGCTATGGGCGGCACGGTGGGAGTACGATAAGGGTCCCGACCGGCTGCTGGCCTTGCTGCAGCAGCTGGAGGCCCGTCAGGTGGACTTCGAAATCGCGCTGCTGGGGGAGCAGTTTCGTCAGATCCCGGAATCCTTTGAACAGATTCGGCAGGATTTTTCGCATCGCTTGGTGCAGTTCGGTTATGCCGAGTCCCGAGCCGACTATCAGCGCTGGCTGGGCTGGGCGCAGCTGGTGATCTCGACGTCGATTCATGAATTCCAGGGAGTGGCTGTGCTGGAAGCGATTGAGGCGGGCGCGTTGCCGGTACTGCCGGACCGGCTGGCTTATCCGGAGCTGGTGCCATCGGACTGCCTCTACAGCGGAGATCTGGAATCGGTGGAGCGCGAAGCGCAGCACGCTGCTGATTTGATCCAGTCTCAGCAGCAGCGTCTGGGGGAGGGTAGTGTCGGTGCGCTGTCGGTAGCCTGGTTGCGTTGGCCTGAGCAGGCCGACGCATACCGTCGATGCTTTCGTCGGACCCTCGAACGGGCCGACTAGGCTGTTCGAAACTACTGAGTGGTGGCCGGCTCGGTCGGCTGTTCCGTCGGAGTCACCCCTAGGACCTGTTGCTGGTAACGATCCCAACTGTCTGCTGCACGCTGGCCAGCGCTGCGGTGTTTCTCCATCGCCGCATTCTGTTTATTGACGAAGTTCTGCAGGCAGTTTCGATAGGCCTCCACCTGCTGTTCGAACTGTTGCCGGTCGAGTTCGGTGATAAATTCCAGCGGTTTTTCCGGTGCCTCGCAGTCATGAGCTTCGGCAAAGAAATGGGCCTGTGCCGGGCTGCCTGCCAGTGACAATAACAGCGCTGCCAGGGTTGCCGTTGACGCGGATGGGGGTAGGGCGCGCATGTGACCTTCTCCATGGTTGTTGTCTGGTTTGAATCTAGGGTCAGTCATCGGTTGGCGTCAAGCTGAGGCAGCTAATTGGGCGACGCTTGTTGATTTGGGACAGTATTTTTCGTTACCGGGTTGCGTTCCGGTGAGCTTGTCTATACTTGCCGGGAGAGCTTTTTTCATGTGGTAACAAGCCCTGAGGAGGGTCTTCCTGATGAGTCAACAAAGTGATCTGCTCCAACATGATGCTGAACTGATCCTGTCGCTGTACGCAAACCCCCGTGCACAGAAGCAGCGTCTGCTGCATATCGAGTCGGAGTTGAAGGCCGAAGGGGTCAATATCGAAAGGCTGCATCAGCGGATTGATCGTTTGGTGTCAAAGCCTGATCCCGATCTTTATCGCTGCTGTTATCACGTATACGAATAAACCTACACCAACCAGTTAGGCGAACAAAAAAGCCCGCGCCGGATAACCGGCGCGGGCTTTATTATTGCTACTCAGTGCTTGCCGTTGCCGGCTAGCTGTTGACCTGGAACTGCTCGATCATGCTGTTCAGTTGTTCGGTCAGTCGTCCCAGTTCGTCGCTGGCATCGGCCATCAACTGAGCGTTGTCCTGAGCCTGTCCGGCAATATCGTTGATCGCCAGCACGTTTTTATTGATCTCACCGGCCACCATCTGTTGCTGCTCGGCCGAAGCAGCGTTCTGGCTGTTGAGGGTGGCAACGTTACTGACGGCATTCGAGACTTCGGTCAGCACCGCGCCGGTCTCCTGGCTCTGGCTGACACTGCTTTGCGCCCATTCGCAGCTCTGAGCGACCACTGAGCTGGTTCGTTGGGTCTGTTGCTGCAACTGCTCGATCATGCTGCGGATCTCATTGGTCGACTGGCCGGTTCGGGTCGCCAGTGCGCGAACCTCGTCGGCGACAACCGCAAAGCCCCGTCCCTGTTCACCGGCCCGGGCCGCCTCGATGGCCGCATTGAGAGCCAGCAGGTTGGTCTGTTCGGCGATACCGGCGATCACATCAACGACCTTGACAATCGCGTCGGAGTTTTCGTGCAGTTGGGTGGCGATGCTGTCGGCCGTCTGCAGTTCGGAGGCCAGCGATTCGATCCCAGAGATGGCGGTTGCGACAGTCTTCTGTCCCTGAATTGTCTGCTGCTCAACTGCCTCGGTGGCTTTGGCCGCTTCGTTGACGTTATCGGAAACACCTTGGGCGGTTTGGTCCATCTCCGTCATCGCCGTGGCAACCTGTTCAGTCTCGCTGTTGAGCTGTTGAATCGATGACAGGCTATGTTGAGCGGTATCGCGGAAGCTGACCGATTGCTGACTCAGCTGTTCGGTCAGTTGGTTCAGATGGATGATGATGGAGCGGAACTTATCCATCATGCCGTTGAAGCTGTTGGCCACGGTGCCGAGTTCGTCACTGCGGTTGAGTTCGATTTTCAGGTCCAGATTGGCGCTCTGTTCGATGGCGTGGATCGTCTGGCTGACTTTGCCCAGCGGTACGATCACCATTCGGCGCAGGATGATCCGAACCACGATCCAGCCCACCAGCAACAGCAGGCTGCTAAGGACGATGTTGGTCCAGAGTTGATTGGTCACATGCTGGTCAAAGGCCGCCAGTGAGTAATCAATTCTGACCGCACCCAGGATATCGCCTTGGCTGGATGGGTGGCAGGTCATGCAGTTGGTGCCGCTGCCCTTGAAGTTGTCGGATGACTCCAGTGGGGTGACCAGGGTCAGCACCCGGCCATTCGGGGTGCTGGAGATGTTCTGTTGGGGTTGCCCCTGAAGTGCCAGGCGATCGAATTCATCCGCAGGCTGGGCGGTGGCCTGGCCCGGACCATAGATCGTTTTGATGCTGTCGGCTCGCAGGACTCGGGCGTCGAGCACGGTCTCATGGCTCATGGTTTTGTCGCGGGCGATATCCTGACGGCTCATCTGGCCGGTCAACATCAGCGTATTGATGTTGTCGAAGAAGCTCTCCGCCTGCACGCGTGCCTGATCCAGCACCATCTCCTCAACCATTTTCTGTTGGTTGCTGTATTGGTAGATGGATGAGAAAACCAGCAGCGATATAAAAATAGCCGCCAGAGTGATATCGATCTTAAGTCCGATCCCAGCTCCTTGCTGTTTGGCGATGCTTGACGAACTCATATGAGGCTCCTACTCCCGTCACAAAACTCCAGAGATACTAAGTAGCTATCCCTCATAAAGGAAGGGGGGTAGCGTATTTCCGCAGCTTTTATATTGTTATTTTGATCGTGATCATAATCGGCTTTTCAATCTACCGCCTGGCAGCGCTAGTCCAGATAGAGCTGGCCGCGAGCAAACAGTAACTCTAGCAGCTCTGCAGGGCCCGGGTGTTGGTACCAGTCAGCCAGCTGTTCTCGGTCGTAGCGATTCTGGTTGCAGAGCAATTGCACCAACTCCAGCTCAGCGGTCGCGAGCGGGTGATGCTCGCCGTCGACAAAGAGGTGGCAGCGATCGTTTTCGCAACTAAAGGCAAAGCGAATCCCTTCGCAGCGTCTGACCTGGCCCGGTTGCGCCAAAGCCGCTGGAACTTGATCGGCGGTCAGCGGCTCGGCATTGTGGTCCAGTTGCGGGTCTTTGGGCTCGGTGGCCATCTCACCCCACCAGCGACGGAGTTGTTGCGGGTCGTCCAGGATCGGCATCAGCAACTGGCGTACACGCTGCAGGTCGCCATCGGTGATTTCGCCGGGGTTGCGGCGTAACTCCAAGGATGAGTCACTGTAGCGCATCTCATCGGCGCAGTGTTGTTCGCAGTAGCCGGCCAGGTGGCGCAGCAGTTCGTGGGCGTGGGGAGCGCGATAGCCCACCGAATAGTTGACGCAGTCGTCGCTCAACGAGACGCCGTTGTGGCCGACACGGGGCGGAATATAGATCATATCGCCCGGTTCCAGCTCCCAGCTTTGTTCGGGGTGCCAGTGTTTCAGGATGCGCACCGGTTGATCGGGCAGAAATTCGGCCTGCTGCTCGGTGTAGTGGCCGCCAATCTCCCAGCGACGGCGCCCCTGGGCCTGGATGATGAAGACATCGTAGTTGTCATAGTGCGGACCGACGCCACCATCGGGGGTGGAGTAGCTGATCATTAGGTCATCCAGCCGCCAGGTGGGGATAAAGCGAAACTGCTCCACCAGATCAGCCGCTTCCGGGATCCATTGGTCGACCCCCTGAACCAGCAGGCTCCAGTGGCTGGCCGGAAGCTCTCCAAACAACGACTCCTCAAAGGGACCGTGGCGCAGTTCAAATTGTCCGGTCTCCGGCTCTGTGATCAGTAGCCGTGACTCTACCTCCTCGTCGCAGGCCATGCCGGCCAGCTCGTCCGGGCTGATGACTTCCACAAAATCTTTGAAGGCGGCGCGGAACAGGCAGGGTTTGCGCTGCCAGTAATCGCGCAAAAAGGTTTCGACGTCGATTTCACCTAGTTGTTGTAGCGCTGCGGTTGTGGTCATCGGGGGCTGTTTCCAGGGTTGGGTGGGAAATGGGCGCATTATCGCTGAGTTGCCCAAGGGAGGAAACCGTCGCCTTGTCGGCTGTTCCATGGCTGGCGTTAAACGGGATTCTGTTCATGATGTTGGCTGGAAGGTAGATAGTTCGAATCTGTTTAACACACTGAATATAAACAATTTTATGTATTTTCTTTGTCGAAAATAACAGGGCTGTATTTGCCCGATTCATACCCTGCCGATCCACCGCGTGAAGAGGTGGTGGTTAGTGGGTAAAAGTGGTATTTCTGATTGCTTAGTGTGCTATAGTGGGAAAATGTGGGTAAAAGTGGAATTTATTCTGAGGTTATAACCAACCATGTTCAGCGGTGTCAGCGAGATCAATCTGGATGCGAAGGGGCGGATGGCGATGCCAACCCGCTACCGTGAACGCATCGCGGATCGCTGTGACGGCAAGATGTTCGTCACCGTTGACCCGTTTGATCAGTGCTTGACGCTGCACACCCTGCCCGAATGGGAGATTGTGCAGCAGAAACTGAACTCGGTACCTAGTTTTGACCCGGCCACCCGTCGTTTGAAGCGTCTGGTGATCGGGCATGCCTCCGAGGTGGATATGGATGGTAGCGGTCGACTGTTGCTGCCGGCGCCGCTGAGGGACTTTGCCGAGATCGAGCGCCGCGTGGTGCTGCTCGGTCAGGGCAACAAGTTTGAAATCTGGAGTGAGCGGTTATGGCACCAGACCCGTGATGCATATCTTGATGTGTCAGAAGGGGCGGGTTTGGTGCCCAACGATTTAAAGACCCTGTCGCTGTAGGTGTGAACATGGGTGATGAATTTAAACATAAGACAGTGCTTCTGGATGAGGCGGTCGAACTGCTGATCTCCGATCCGGCCGGCTGTTATGCCGATGGGACCTTTGGGCGTGGCGGTCATTCCCGACTGATCCTGTCGCAACTCGATGCCGGTGCGCAGTTGCTGGGGTTCGATAAGGACCCGCAGGCGATCGAGGTGGCGCAGCAATTGTCGGCCGAGGATTCGCGTTTCGAGATCGTGCACGGTTCTTTTGCCGAGTTGGGCGATGAGCTGAAACGTCGGGGCCTGCACGGCAAGCTCGATGGGCTGTTGCTGGATCTGGGCGTTTCTTCCCCCCAGCTGGATGATCCCCAGCGTGGCTTTAGCTTTTTGCGCGACGGGCCGCTGGATATGCGGATGAATACCAGCGTCGGTGAGAGTGCGGCTGAATGGATCGCTCGCGCGGAAGAGAAAGAGATTGCCGATGTTCTTTACCTCTATGGTGAGGAGCGGTTTTCACGGCGGATGGCGCGAGCCATCGTCGAAGAGCGGCAAAAACAGCCGATTGAGACCACCAAGCGGCTGGCCGATATCATCGCAGCGGCTAACCCCCGCTGGGAAAAAGGTAAAAACCCGGCGACCCGGGCGTTTCAGGGCATACGTATCCATATAAACCGAGAGCTTGACGATCTGACCGCCTGCCTGGAGCAGGCGCTGGAGGGGCTGCGAGTGGGGGGGAGACTGGTCGTGATCAGTTTTCATTCGCTGGAGGATCGGATCGTCAAACGGTTTATTCGCAAGCATGTCCGAGGGGATGAAGCGCCTCCGGGTCTGCCGGTTCCTTATGCGCAGTTGAATCAGCGTCTGAAAGCGATCGGTAAGGCTCGCAAAGCGAGCGCGCCCGAGGTGGCTGAGAATGTGCGGGCCCGCAGTGCTGTGATGCGGGTTGCAGAAAAGCTGGCCTGATCATGGTCAAACGAGTGCTGGTCGGTGCCGAACGTCTTAAGGCGAGTCTGCCGGATTTGAGTCTGTCGGCACGCTCGATGTTGCTGGTGCTGCTGCTGACGGCAGTCGTGATCAGCTCATTGGCGGTTATATACAGTGCTTTTTTATACCGTCAGGCGTTCAATCAACAACAGCAGTTGATTCAGCAACGAAATGCACTGGAGGTGGAGTGGGGGCAGTTGTTATTGGAGCAGAGTGCGTTGGCCGCCCATGGGCGTGTCGAACGGGCCGTGACCAAGCAGCTGGGTATGTATGTGCCTTCACCCGAAGAGATTGTAGTCGTACGTTAGGAGGTCGGGATGAGTGAACCGGTGATCTTGCCTTACCGCTGGCGTTTCCGGCTGGTGTTGCTGATGTTGTCTGTGCTGGCGCTGGTGATCGCGGCCCGAATCGTACATCTGCACCTGTTCGAAGATGATTTTCTCAAAGGTCAGGGCGATGCCCGAAGCCTGCGCGTGGTTCCAATTCCGGCCCATCGGGGCATGATTCTGGATCGGAACGGCGAGCCCCTGGCCGTCAGTGCTCCGGTGCAAAGCCTGTGGTTCGATCCGCGTATCTTCTCGGCCGACAAAACTCAGAAAAAAGCGCTGGCACGGGCGTTGGAATTCTCGGACAGCCGTCTGGAGCGGATTCTCAAGCGTAGTACCGGAAAGAAGTTCGTTTATCTGCGCCGCCACATGGCCCCGGTTGAAGCCAATAAGGTGCTGGCACTGGGATTGGATGGCGTGTTCAGTCAGAGCGAATACAAACGCTACTATCCCGCAGCCGAAGTGGCCACCCATCTGGTCGGATTTACCAACGTCGATGGTCAGGGCCAGGAAGGCATGGAGCTGGCCTACGAGGATTGGTTGCGCGGCGAGAAGGGTAAGAAGCGAGTTCTCAAAGACCGTTTAGGCCGGACCATCAAAGAGATCCAAGCGCTCAGCGAAGCCAAGCCGGGACAGGATCTGCAATTGAGTATTGATCTGCGGATCCAGTATCTGGCCTATCGCGAGCTGAAGGCGGCAGTACAGCAGCATCGGGCCCGTTCGGGCTCGGCGGTGGTATTGGATGTGCAGACCGGTGAGGTGCTGGCGATGGTCAATCAGCCCTCCTATAACCCCAATGACCGCAGTGATCTGAAACCGTCCCATGTGCGTAACCGGGCGATGACCGATACCTTCGAGCCGGGTTCGCCGATGAAACCGCTGACGGTGGCGGCGGCGATGGCCAGCGGTAAATACCGGGCCAACAGCAAGATTAATACCTCTCCAGGCTATATCCGGGTTAAGAACCGGACCATTCGTGATCATCGAAATTACGGTGAGTTGGACCTGGGGCGGATTATCAGCAAGTCCAGCAATGTCGGTGCGACTAAATTGGCGCTCAGCATCGAGCCCGGCGCCGTCCGCAATATGATGTATAACGCCGGTTTGGGGCGTGACACCGGTACCGGCTTCCCCGGAGAGCGGGTCGGGTCGCTTCCCTTTGTGCCGGAGAAACGTGTGGTTGAGCGGGCTGCGATGTCCTACGGCTATGGCCTGTCGGTGACGCCGCTGCAGCTGGCTCAGGCCTATCTGGCGTTCGGTGGTAACGGGATCAAGCCGGACCTGTCGTTGCTGAAGATTAAAGAGGGGGATTCGATCCATTCCGAGCGCATTATGCCCGAGCCGGTGGCTCGGCAGGTGTTGGAGATGATGGAGCAGGTCACCCTTAAAGGGGGAACAGGGCGCCGGGCACAGGTTCCGGCTTTCCGGGTCGCCGGGAAAACAGGCACGGTTCATAAGGTTGGTCGAAATGGCTACGAGGAAGATCTGTATGTAGCCGCCTTTGCCGGCGTTGCACCGGTTGAGAATCCGCGCTTTGTTGCGGTGGTGGTGGTCGATGAGCCGCAGGGGCAGGAGTACTACGGCGGTGAGGTGGCTGCTCCGGTATTCTCGCGTATCATGGCCGGCACCTTGCGTTTGATGAATGTTGCACCGGATAAATTGCCGATGCCGTTGGAACAACAGCTGGCCTGGAGCAGTCCATGAAACGCAGCCGCGAGATGACATTGCAACAGCTGTTGCCGGACCTGGCTCTGCCGCCGGAGGTGGGGCAACTAAGGATCAGTGGGATCGAAAATGACAGCCGCCGAATTCAAGGCGGCGATCTGTTTCTGGCCTGTCGTGGTTTGAACGTCGACGGTAACCGTTTTGCCGAGGCAGCCGTTGCCGCCGGGGCGGTGGCGGTGTTGACCGAGGATGACGGTGCCCTGGTTTCGCTATCGGTACCGGTGATACGGGTTGAGCACCTGACGGACCGGCAGGGTGAGTTGGCTGACCGCTTTTACGGCAGCCCGAGTCGCAAGCTGCATATGGTCGGGATTACCGGTACCAACGGCAAAACCTCCTGCAGTCATTTCATTGCGGCCGCGTTGGAGCGGTTTGGCCAGCGTGCCGCCGTGATCGGCACCACCGGTAACGGGTTTCTGGGTTCGTTGGAACCGGCCACTCATACCACGCCCGATGCGGTGCAGCTGCAGCGACTGCTGGCACAATTGCAGCAGCAACAGGCCGGTGCGGTGGCGATGGAGGTGTCGTCCCATGCGTTAGAACAGGGACGGGTCAGCGCCGTGGCTTTTGAGCAGGCGGTGTTTACCAATCTGAGCCGGGATCATCTGGATTATCATGGCAGCATGGAGGCCTACGGCGAGGCTAAGGCCCGCTTGTTGTTGCAGTACCCGATCCGTCACGCGGTGGTTAACAGCGATGACCCCTTCGGTCGAGCCCTGATTAAGCGGATTCCGGCAGGCGTAGAGGTACTGGCCTACGGAGAACAACCCTTGGATCAGGATCTGCAGTCCCGGGCGCTGCAGCTTCAGGTCAGCCAGTGTCGGTTGAACCGCAGAGGGATCGAAGCGCAGATCGATACGCCCTGGGGCGTTGTCGGCATCGATAGCCCACTGTTGGGACGTTTCAACCTGGATAACCTGTTGGCGTCGTTGGGTGTGTTGATCGGCGCGGGTATTGATATTCAGACTGCGGTGACGGCACTGAATCAAATTGAAGGTGTCGAAGGCAGAATGCAGGCCTTTGACCAGCCGAATCAGCCGCTGGTAGTGGTCGATTACGCCCATACCCCCGACGCGTTGGATAAAGCCTTGAGTTCGTTGCGAGAGCACGTTCAGGGACGGCTATGGTGTGTGTTCGGTTGCGGTGGTGATCGGGACCGGGGTAAACGGCCGCAGATGGCGAAAGCGGCGGAGCAGCAGGCGGATTATCTGGTGGTGACCAGCGATAATCCGCGCACCGAAGACCCTCAAGCGATCATCGACGAGGTCATGAGCGGGGTTCAGAGGTCTGCCAGCGTTCGGACCGAGGTGAATCGGCCCGCGGCCATTGCCCAGGCAATCGCGGCAGCCGGGCCCGAAGATGTGATTTTAATCGCCGGTAAAGGGCATGAAGATTATCAGGAGATCAATGGCGTGCGCCATCGCTACAGCGATATCGAAACCGTAACTCAGATTCTGGGAGGAACCGATGCTCAGTAATTGGAAACTCAGCGATCTGCAGCAGCCACTGGCGGCTCAAGCTTGTCAGGGTGAGGCGCGTATCCAGGGCGTCAGTACCGATTCACGCAGCCTTAAGAGCGGCGATCTGTTTGTTGCCCTGAACGGGCCGAATTTCGACGGCAATCGCTTTGTTGAGGCGGCGAAACAGGCGGGTGCGGTGGCGGCAGTTGTGTCCGAACTGCAACCGATCGAACTCCCGCAGCTGCTGGTGAAGGATACGCGGATTGCGTTGGGACAGCTGGCGCGATTAAATCGTCAGGCCTTTGAAGGCCCCTTGGTTGCCGTTACCGGAAGCAGTGGTAAAACCAGTGTTAAAGAGATGCTGGCACGGATTTTCGAACAGCGGGGGCCGGTGTTGGCGACTCGCGGCAACCTGAACAATGATATCGGTGCGCCGCTGACCCTGCTGTCACTGCAGCCCGAACACCAGTACGCGGTGGTCGAGCTGGGGGCCAGCGGTCGCGGCGAGATCGCCTATACCACCGATCTGGCACGACCCGATGTGGCGATACTGAATAACGCCGGTGGCGCACATCTGGAAGGCTTTGGTTCGTTGCAGGGGGTGGTCGAAGCCAAGGGTGAGATTTTTGACGGCTTGCAGCCGGATGGCGTTGGCGTGGTCAATCTGGACGACCCCAATGCCGGTTATTGGCTGGAGCGACTGGAAGGGCGAAAATTGCGCACCTTCAGCCTCAGTTCACCGATGGCAGATCTGTTTGCCAGTCATCTGGAGACCGCCAACGACGGTTGCTGTCGCTTCGTATTGAATACCCATGATGGTCAGAGCCAGGTCAAACTGCAGGTGATGGGGCGGCATATGGTCGCCAATGCGCTGGCGGCGGCATCGGCGGCCAATGCGTTGGGTTTCGAACTGGAGCCGATCCGTCGAGGCTTGGAGAGCTACAGTGGCGTGGCGGGGCGGCTAGCCCCTCAGCCCGGCCTGAACGGCTCGCGAATTATCGATGACAGCTACAACGCCAACCCGGATTCGGTGAAGGCGGCGATTCGTGTGCTGGCATCGCTGTCGGGAACCCGCTGTCTGGTACTTGGGGATATGGCCGAGCTGGGCCCGGATGCGGTGGCTTTGCACCAAGAGCTGGGTCGCTTTGCTGCCGAACAGGGGTTGGATGCGGTCTACACCGCCGGGCAGCTTTCCCGCCATACCGTGGAAGCCTTTACCGAGGCTGCAGCCAAGGGCTCCGTGCGTGCAAAGGCTTTTGAGGACAAACAAACACTGCTGCAACAGCTTCGTCCTCTGCTGGACAAGCAAACCAGTGTCTTGATTAAAGGGTCGCGTAGTGCGGCGATGGAACAGGTGGTCGATGCGCTGATCGCTGCCGCTGGAGAAGAGGGGTAATTGACCGATGTTGTTGATTCTAGCGGACTTTTTATCGAACTATATTAGCGGTTTTTCGGTATTCCAATACCTGACAATGCGGGCGATTCTGGGGGTTTTGACGGCACTGCTGATTTCGGTGCTGTTCGGTCCGCTGATGATTCGCAAGCTGCAACACTATCAGATCGGCCAATCGGTGCGTGATGACGGCCCCGAATCTCATCTCAGCAAGGCCGGTACGCCGACCATGGGCGGCGCTCTGATTCTGATTGCGATCGCGGTCAGTACCCTGCTGTGGAGCGATCTGTCCAACCGATACGTCTGGATCACGCTGGTTGTGACGCTGCTGTTCGGCGCGGTCGGCTGGGTCGATGATTACCGCAAGGTGGTGGAGAAAAACTCCCGTGGCCTGCCGGCACGCTGGAAATACTTCTGGCAGTCGGTTGGCGGCTTGGGTGCAGCATTGGTGCTCTACTTTACCGCCGAGAGTCCGGTCGAGGTCGATCTGCTGGTCCCTTATATGAAGGACTACGCGATCGAGCTGGGAATTGGCTTCGTGGTACTGACCTATTTCGTCATTGTCGGCAGCTCCAACGCGGTCAACCTGACCGATGGTCTGGATGGTCTGGCGATCATGCCGACCGTCTTGGTGGCCGGAGCACTGGCGGTGTTTTGCTATCTGTCCGGTCACGTCAAATTTGCCGAATACCTGCAGATTCCCTATGTAGCCGGTTCCGGTGAGCTGATCGTGTTTTGCGGTGCCATGGTCGGTGCCGGACTGGGATTCCTGTGGTTCAACACCTACCCGGCCCAGGTCTTTATGGGCGATGTCGGCGCGCTGGCCTTGGGGGCCGCGCTGGGCGTTGTGGCTGTGATCGTGCGCCAGGAGCTGGTGCTGGTGATTATGGGCGGCGTGTTCGTGATGGAAACGGTATCGGTAATCCTGCAGGTGGGTTCATTCAAGCTGACCGGGCGGCGGATCTTCCGGATGGCACCGATTCATCACCACTTTGAACTCAAAGGTTGGCCGGAGCCCCGGGTCATCGTTCGATTCTGGATCATCACCGTTATCCTGGTGCTGATCGGGCTGGCGTCGCTGAAGCTTCGCTAGGCGGCGACCGGTTCGAATAAACAAGTAACAACGTTAGAGAGCAAGCGAGACAGCAAGACTATGCAACTGATCGGCAGCGACAACTTCAGCATTGTGATCGGTCTGGGTAAGACCGGGTTGTCCTGTGCCCGTTATCTGGCGGCTAAGGGGACGCCCTTTGCGGTTGCCGATACCCGCGAGCTGCCGCCGAATCTTGACGCCTTCAAGCAGGCATTTCCGCAAGTCGAGGTGCGTTGCGGCGAACTGGACAGCGATTGGCTCAGCCGTGCTGGACGCTTGATCGTCAGTCCAGGCGTGTCGCGCAATGAGCCGGCGATCCTGGCGGCGGAGCAGGCCGGTGTCGACGTGTTGGGCGATATCGATCTGTTCTGTCAGCAGGTTCAGCACGACGAAACGCCGATCGTGGCGATCACCGGCTCCAATGCCAAGAGTTCGGTGACCACGCTGGTGGGATTGATGGCCGAGCGAGCCGGGATTAAGGCCGGGGTCGGCGGCAATCTGGGGGTACCGGTACTGGATCTGCTGGAAGATCAGGGCGCGCAGCTGTATGTACTGGAGCTGTCGAGTTTTCAGCTGGAAACCACCGAGCATCTTCGGGCGGCGGCAGCCACGGTGCTGAACGTCAGCCCGGACCATATGGACCGCTACGCGGATCTGGCCGCCTATCATGCCGCCAAACAGCGGATCTACCTTGGTTGTCGGCATGGAATCTACAACTTTGACGATCACCTGACTCTGCCGTTGCTGCCTGATGGTGTGCCCCAAACCGCTTTCCGACTCGGGGCACCGGACCTGAAGCAGTTCGGCCTGGTGAAACACGAGGGCCGGACCTGGCTGGCGAAAGGGCCGACCCTGCTGCTGGCTTGCGATCAGATGAAGCTGCGTGGTGCCCATAACCAGGCCAACGCGCTGGCGGCGCTGGCGTTGGGTGAGGCGGTAGGGCTGCTGATGGAGCCGATGCTCGAGGCAGTGAAAGAGTTTGAAGGCCTGCCCCACCGTTGCCAGTGGGTTCGTGAGCTGGACGGGGTCAGCTACTACAACGACTCCAAAGGCACCAATGTCGGCGCCACCCTGGCGGCTATCGAAGGGCTGGGGCCTGAGCTTGAGCCGGGAGCCAAGATCGTGCTGATCGCCGGTGGCGATGGCAAAGGAGCCGAGTTTGATGGCCTAGCCGGGCCGATGACCCGCTTTGGCCGCGCTGCGGTGTTGATCGGTCGTGATGGTCCGCGAATCGAGTCGGACCTGGGTTCTGAGTTGAATCGGGTCAGGGCTTCGAGCCTCGAAGAGGCGGTGGGCTTGGCCCAAGGATTGGCAGAACCGGGTGATCTGGTACTGCTGTCACCGGCCTGCGCCAGCTTCGACATGTTTAAAGGTTTCGAGCATCGTGGAGATTGCTTTGTCGAAGCCGTACGGGCATTGAACTCGGTAGCCGGAGGTGGGGCATGAGACTGGCGCTGAGTCTTCCCACGCTAAACTGGCGGCTGCCGACCCTGTCTACCGGCGGACGACCGTACGATCCGTTGCTGCTGATCAGCTCAATCAGCCTGCTGTTGATCGGCTTTTTGATGATTACCTCGGCCTCGATGGAGGTATCCAACGAGAATTATGGTTCACCGTTCTACCACGCCTTCAAGCACGGAGCCTTTATCGTGGTCGCGCTGATGGCGGCGATGGTGACGCTGTTGGTGCCGATGGATTTCTGGCAGCGAACCGGTCACTGGTGGCTGTTGGTGGGTTTTGCATTGCTGGTGGTGGTGCTGGTGCCGGGGATCGGTCGTGAAGTTAACGGCTCCACCCGCTGGATCCGGATGGGGCCGGTCAATCTTCAGGCGTCCGAGTTGGCCAAGCTGTTTATGGTGCTCTACATGGGGGGCTATCTGGTACGTCGGCTGGATGAGGTTCGGACCCAGTGGAGTGGTTTTGTTAAACCGATGGCGGTGTTGAGCCTGTTTATCTGTTTGTTGCTGCTGGAGCCGGATTTCGGTGCCGTAGTGGTGATGGGCGGCACCGTGTTGGGGATGATCTTCCTGTCCGGCATGGTGCTGTGGCAGTTTCTGCTGGTGGTCATGGGGGCCATTGCGGCAGCGGTGGTGATGGTGGTTTCTTCCCCCTATCGCTGGGAGCGGGTGACTTCGTTTATGGATCCGTTCGCCGATCCCTTCGGCGCCGGCTATCAGCTGGCCCAGGCCCAAATTGCGTTTGGGCGGGGTGAGTGGTTCGGTTTGGGGCTGGGCAACAGCGTCCAGAAGTTGTTCTACCTGCCCGAAGCCCATACCGATTTCGTGTTCTCGGTGCTGGCCGAAGAGTTAGGGCTGATCGGAGCACTGGTGGTGATCCTGCTTTATGCGCTGATGATTATCCGGGTGTTCTATATCGGTCGCCGAGCCGAAGAGCAGGGCATGCGTTACCACGGCTATGTGGCTTATGGGATCGGAATCATGTTCGCCGGTCAGGCGCTGATCAATATCGGCGTGAATGCCGGGGTGCTGCCGACCAAGGGGCTGACGTTGCCGCTGGTCAGTTATGGAGGTTCCAGTCTGCTGGTCTGTCTGGTGATGCTGGCGATTCTGTGTCGGATTCAACTGGAGCGCTATCGACAACAGAACTCGACAGGCTCGAAAAAAGCGGCCGGTAGCAGTAAGCGCAGCAAAGCGGCGGGGGCAAGATCATGAGTGCTCGCGGAACGGTTCTGTTGATGGCTGGTGGTACCGGTGGTCATGTGTTCCCGGCTCTGGCCACCGCCGAGTATTTGCAGCAGCAGGGTTACCAGATCGAATGGCTGGGCAGCCAACGGGGTATCGAGAATCGCTTGGTACCCGAGGCCGGAATCAAACTGCACAGCATCTCGGTCACCGGACTACGGGGCAAAGGCAAGCTGAGTTTGTTGCTGGCGCCATTCAAGCTGCTGCGGGCGCTGTGGCAGGCCTGGCAGGTGGTTCGACAGGTTCAACCGGTGGCGGTGCTGGGTATGGGCGGCTTTGCCAGTGGCCCGGGTGGGGTGGCGGCCTGGATGCTGGGTAAGCCGTTGTTGATCCACGAACAGAACGCCATTCCGGGAATGACCAACCGGCTGCTGGCCCGGTTGGCCGACCGAGTGATGGAGGCCTTCCCCGGTGCGTTCGAAGGGCGCGCCCAGGCATTGGCGACCGGCAATCCGGTACGTAGTACGATCGGCACGCTGCCGGAGCCGGCGCAGCGATATGGCGAGCGCCAGGGACCGCTTCGCTTGCTGGTGGTAGGCGGCAGTCTTGGGGCGCAAGCGATCAACCGGTGTGTGGTCGAGACGCTGGCTGCATTGCCGGAATCGCAGCGACCACAATTATGGCATCAGACCGGGGCCAACAACCTGGAAGACACCCTTAATGCTTACGCCGATGCGGGTATCGAGTTGAATGAGCAGACTCGGGTGGTGCCCTTTATTGATGATATGCAATCGGCCTACGGCTGGGCCGATCTGGTGATCTGTCGGGCCGGTGCCTTGACGGTCAGCGAGTTGGCGATCGCCGGTGTGGCGTCGGTACTGGTGCCGTTTCCGTTCGCGGTGGACGATCACCAGACCGCCAACGCGCGCTATCTGAGCGAACAACAGGCCGCGCTGCTGGTGCCGCAACCGCAGCTGGACAAGACCCGACTGCTGCAACTGCTGCAGCAAGGGAGTAATCGAGAAGAATTAGCGGCGATGGCTCAACGAGCCCGCGCCCTGGCGACCCCGGAAGCAACCACGGTGGTGGCCCAGCAATGTCAGGAGTATGCCCTCAATGGCTAAACAGAGCGATCAACAGAGTAAGCGCGCCGGGCGTCTGTCTTACGAACTGCCGGAGATGCGTCGTATCCGCCGGATCCATTTCGTCGGTATCGGCGGGGTCGGCATGTGCGGGATTGCCGAGGTGCTGTTGAATCAGGGCTATCAGGTGCAGGGATCCGATATCCGGGTCTCACCGTCAACCCAGCGGCTGAACGGTCTCGGGGCGCAGATCCAAATCGGCCATCGCCAGGAAAATGTCGATGGGGTAGATGTGGTGGTTGTTTCCAGTGCCGTCGGGGAAGAAAACCCGGAAGTGATGGCTGCCAGGGCAAACCGGATTCCGGTGGTACGTCGCGCCGAGATGCTGGCTGAGCTGATGCGCTACCGTCACGGCATCGCGGTGGCCGGAACCCACGGTAAGACCACCACCACCAGCCTGATGGCATCGGTGTTGGCCCGTGGTGGACTGGATCCGACCTTTGTGATCGGTGGCAAGCTGACTTCGGCCGGCACCAACGCACGCATGGGCGAGAGCCGCTATCTGGTGGCCGAGGCGGATGAGAGCGATGCCTCCTTCCTGCATCTGCAGCCGATGGTGTCGATCGTGACCAATATCGACGCCGACCATATGGACACCTACGGCGGCGACTTCAACCAGGTGAAACGGACCTTCGTCGAGTTCCTCCATAACCTGCCGTTTTACGGGCTGGCGGTGCTTTGCACCGACGATCCGGTGGTCTGCGAGATCATGCCGGAGATCAGCCGTCCGGTGCTGACCTACGGCCTCAACGAGGAAGCCGATTACCGCGCTATCGATATCGAGCAGGATGGGATGACCACCCGCTTTACCGCACTACGTCCGGACGGCCTGGCACCGCTGCAGATCAGCCTCAATATGCCGGGGATGCACAATGTGCTCAATGCGCTGGCCTGTATTGCCGTGGCCACCGACGAAGGCGTTGCCGACGAGGCGATCCAGCAGGGCCTGTCCGGCTTCGAAGGGGTGGGCCGACGTTTCCAGATTCAGGGCCATTTCCCGATCAATGCCGCTGCCGGTAAAGCCGGTGGGGAAGTGATGATGGTGGACGACTACGGCCACCATCCGCGGGAAGTTGCTGCAACTATCGCGGCAATCCGTAAGGGCTGGCCCGATAAGCGGTTGGTGATGATGTATCAGCCCCATCGCTATAGCCGTACCCGCGATCTCTATGAAGATTTTGTCCAGGTGTTGTCGGAGACCGATCGGTTGTTGCTGATGGATATCTACCCCGCCGGTGAGGAGCCGATCCCCGGTGCCGATGGTCGCAGTCTGTGTCGAAGCATCCGAGCACGAGGCCAAGTCGATCCGGTGTTTGTCGAGCGTGGCGAAGATGTTGCCAGTCTGCTGCAGAACATTCTGGAACCGGGCGATCTGCTGCTGACCCAGGGCGCCGGCGATGTGGGTGTGGTGTCGGCTGATCTGGCCCAACGACAGTTACAACCCTTAACCCCGCCGCAGGAGGAGCAGTGATGAGCATTCAGATCCAACCCAGTCAGCGTGATCCAGGCAGCTTCGGGCGGGTTGTGGTGCTGTACGGTGGTCGTTCGTCGGAGCGGGCCGTATCGCTCAAGAGTGGCGCGGCGGTCTTGAACGGGCTGCTGGAAGCGGGTGTAGATGCCTTTGGTATCGATCTTTACGGCGAGCAGGGCGACCTGTCACCGATGCAGCAGCTACAGGCACAACCCTTTGATCGAGCCTTTATCGCCCTGCATGGCCCGGAGGGCGAAGACGGCACCATCCAGGGTGCGTTGGAGATCATGGGCAAACCCTATACCGGCAGCGGTGTGATGGCTTCGGCATTGGGAATGGACAAAGTTCGTTGTAAGCAGTTGTGGCTGAGCCAGGACCTGCCGACACCATCCCATATGATGCTCGATGACGATTCGAACTGGACCGAATTGGCAAAGCAGCTGCCGTTACCGGCGATGGTCAAGCCCGATCATGAGGGCTCCAGTATCGGGATCACCCGGGCCGATACCGTTGAGCAGTTGGAGCGGGCCTACCGTAAGGCGCGGGAGCTGGATCGTTGCGTGTTTGCCGAGCGTCTGATCGAGGGAGCCGAGTTTACCGTGGCGGTACTCAACGGCCAGGCATTGCCGGTGATCCGGCTGGAAACGCCACACCAGTTCTACGACTACGAAGCCAAATATCTGGCCGATGATACCCACTATCACTTTGAAACCGGCTTGAGCGCGCAGCAGGACGCGCAGATCCGATCGCTTTCGGAAGCGGCTTTCGCGGCTGTGGGTTGTCAGGGCTGGGGACGGGTCGATCTGATGCAGGATCGTGACGGTGGCTTCTGGCTGTTGGAGGTCAATACCGTACCGGGCATGACCGATCACTCACTGGTACCGATGGCGGCAGCTGAAGCCGGACTGAGCTTTTCGCAGCTGGTGGTGAAGATTTTGGAGACCGCTGAGTAATGAGCGCGGCGGCCGTCGAACCGACCTCTGTCTCGGCTCGAGGCTGGCTGGATCCGTATCGGATCTGGCTGTGGTTGCAGTTGCCTTTATGGCTGCTGGGTTTGGTCTGGGCAGGACAGCAGTTTCAGGGCTGGATCGAGCGACCGCTGGAGCAGATTCAGGTCGGCAGTGACCGTTCGACGGGGCAGTTCAAGCAGCTGTCTTCAGAGCAGCTGCAGCAGCAGTTATGGCAGCTGCCGACGGGCAGCTACGCGCAGCTGGATCTGCAGGCATTCAAGCAAAGCCTGGAGCAGCTGGCTTGGGTTCATTCGGTGCAGCTGAAACGCAGTTGGCCGGATCAGTTGGAAGTGGTGGTGCGCGAACAGCGACCGATCGCGCGCTGGGGCAGTGAAGGGCTGGTCAATGAAGAGGGGCATATTTTCAGTCCGGCGGAGGATTTTGCCCGACAGCAACAGGATCGATTCAAACAATTACCCCAGCTGATGGGGCCGGAGCACCGTTCGCTGGGCTTGATGGCACAGTTCCACCATTTCAGTCGGATGCTGCAACCGCTGGGGTTGGAACTGGACGGCTTGGAAATGGAACCCCGCGGGGCCTGGACGCTGACCTTGAAGAACGGCATCCGATTGGTGGTCGGACGGGGCCAGGTGATTGAGAAATTACAGCGTTTTAAGCAGGTCTATGGGGACCTGCTGGGACGTTACGCCGAGCGGATCAAGCAGGTGGATGTCCGGTATACCAACGGTTTGGCAGTGACCTGGACCGAACCGCCGACCCCGGCAGCTCCGGCGAAAGCAAAGTAACAAGCAGTAAAACAGCAACAAACAGCGCTACAGCAGCCAGCGACAAGCTAAAACGAGCAGATAGGAACAGATGTTGGAACAGCACAATAACATGATCGTTGCCCTCGATATCGGCACCTCCAAGGTGGTGGCGCTGGTGGGAGAAGTGGGCCCGGACGGCACGATCGAAGTGGTCGGTATCGGTTCGCACCCATCCCGGGGTCTGAAGAAAGGGGTGGTGGTCAATATCGAGTCGACCGTGCATTCGATCCAACGGGCGGTGGAAGAGGCCGAGCTGATGGCCGGCTGCAAGATCCACTCGGTCACGGTCGGTATTGCCGGCAGCCACATCAGTTCGATGAACTCCCACGGCATCGTCGCGATCCGCGACGGCGAAGTGGTTGAGCAGGACCTGGATCGCGTGATCGATGCGGCCCGGGCGGTGGCGATTCCGGCAGACCAGAAAATCCTGCATATCCTGCCGCAGGAATACGTGATCGATAACGAAGAGGGGATCAAGGAACCGCTGGGGATGTCCGGTATCCGCCTCGAAGCCAAGGTCCATCTGGTCACCGGCGCGGTCAACGCGGCCCAGAACATCGAGAAGTGCGTTCAGCGTTGCGGCCTGGAGGTCGACAACATGGTGCTCGAGCAGGTTGCCTCGAGCTACGCGGTACTGACCGAGGACGAGAAAGAGCTCGGTGTCTGCATGGTCGATATCGGCGGCGGCACCACCGACATTGCGATCTTCACCGGCGGCGCGATCCGCCATACCGCGGTGATCCCGATCGCCGGCGATCAGGTCACCAGCGACATCGCCATGGCGCTGCGGACACCGACGCCGCATGCCGAAGATTTGAAGATCAAATACGCCTGCGCGCTGGCGCAGCTGGCCAGTGCCGACGAAGTGGTCAAGGTGCCGAGCATCGGTGATCGTCCGCCGCGGGATCTGAGCTGCCAAGCCCTGGCCGAGGTGGTCGAGCCCCGCTACGACGAGCTGTTCTCGCTGGTCCAGGCCGAACTGCGCCGCAGCGGTTTCGAAGACCTGGTGGCAGCCGGCATCGTATTGACCGGCGGTACCGCGCGGATGGAAGGGGCGGTGGAGCTGGCTGAGGAAATTTTCCATATGCCTGTCAGATTGGCCAAGCCGCAGGGCGTGGTGGGGTTGGAAGACATTCTGCACAGCTCGATCTACGCCACGGGCGTGGGACTGCTGCAGTACGCGGAGAAGGAGTTGCCGGCCAATGCGGGTTCGGCGATGGAGGCTCGACGCGGATTGCGAATGCCGTCGGCGGGATCTTCGTTTCCGGGAATGCTGGAGCGAATGAAGGGCTGGTTTAAAGATAATTTTTAGGGTTTGGCCGCTCCTGAGATGGGCGCTCGGAGGGGCGGTGTGAGTGTAAGAGACAGGTTGAGAGTTGGGGTTATTCCCAGGGGAGAGGGAGATGTTTGAATTGGTAGATCAGACACCACCGGGGGCGGTGATCAAGGTTATCGGCGTTGGTGGCGGTGGCGGCAATGCGGTCCGTCATATGTTGGGCAGTGAGATTAAAGGAGTCGATTTTATCTGCGCCAATACCGATGCCCAGGCGTTGCAGGACATGGCGCAGGCCAGTGTGATGCAGCTTGGCAATGAACTGACCAAGGGGTTGGGTGCCGGTGCCAATCCGCAGGTCGGTCGCCAGGCGGCGATCGAAGATCGAGACCGGATTGCGCAGATGCTCGAAGGGGCCGATATGGTGTTTATCACCGCTGGCATGGGTGGCGGTACCGGTACCGGTGCGGCGCCGGTGGTGGCCGAGGTGGCGCGTGAACTGGGTATCTTGACCGTGGCGGTGGTAACCAAACCCTTCCCGTTCGAGGGGCGTAAGCGGATGACGATTGCCAACGACGGCCTCAAAGCGCTGGCTGAAAGTGTCGACTCGTTGATCACGGTACCGAACGAGAAACTGCTGAAGGTGATGGGGCCCAGCGCCAGGCTGACCGATGCCTTCAAGGAGGCCAATGGGGTTCTGCAGGGCGCGGTGCAGGGTATTGCCGAACTGATCACCCGCGACGGCATGATCAACGTTGACTTTGCCGATGTGAAGACCGTGATGTCGGAGATGGGCATGGCGATGATGGGGACCGGTTTCGCCACCGGCGAAGATCGTGCTCGTGAGGCTGCTGAGGCGGCGATCCGTTGTCCGCTGTTGGAAGATATCGACCTACAGGGTGCCCAGGGCATTCTGGTTAATATCACCGCCGGTCTGGATCTGGCCTTGGGCGAATTCAATGAGGTCGGTGAAGTGATCCATGAGATCGCCTCTGAGGAAGCCACCGTGGTGGTTGGTACCGTGATCGATCCGGAGATGACCGATGAGCTTCGTGTGACCGTGGTGGCGACCGGGCTGGGGAAGCGTCAGCCGGCACAGAACAGCAATACCCCGCTGCAGCGCCACCGTGACGGCAGTCTGAATTTCGAAGCGATGGAAATTCCTGCGATTGTTCGCCGACGCCAGGGAACTGCGTTGGCACAAGTGTTGTCAGAGCCGGAACAGGAAGAAATACCGGTACCAAAGACGGGAACCGATGACGAGCCGGAACTGTTGGATATACCGACTTTTCTGCGCCGTCAGGCGGACTGATTGGCTGTAAAGAAAATCACGACTTTGGTATAGTGCGCGATTAATTTTTTTGACGGATTTAGCGACTTTCCATGATCAAACAGAGAACTCTCAAAAACGCCATCAAGGCCACCGGCGTCGGCCTGCATACCGGTCAAAAAGTCTATATGACTTTGAAACCGGCCCCGGTAGATACCGGGATTGTATTCCGGCGGGTTGATCTGGATCCGGTCGTAGAGATCAAAGCCTGGGCCGAGTCCGTCGGCGACACCACCATGTCCACCAACCTTTTCAACGATGGGGTGCGCGTGTCTACCGTCGAGCACCTGATGTCGGCGATGGCGGGGTTGGGCATTGATAATGCCTATGTTGAACTCAGTGCCGAAGAAGTACCGATTATGGACGGCAGCGCGGCGCCGTTTGTGTTTTTGATCCAATCGGCCGGAATCCGTGAACAGGAAGCGGCAAAAGAGTTTATTCGTATCAAGCGCAAGGTTTCGATCGAGCACGAGGGTAAGAAAGCCAGTTTTGAGCCTTTTGACGGTTTCAAGGTAGGTTTCACGATCGAGTTTGATCACCCGGTGTTTGAAGGCCGGAATAAAGAGTGCGCGCTGGACTTCTCCAGCACCTCATTCGTTAAAGAGGTCAGCCGGGCCCGCACCTTTGGGTTTATGCGCGATATTGAATACCTGCGTGCCAATAACCTGGCGTTGGGTGGCAGTATGGATAACGCCATCGTGGTGGACGATTACCGGGTCCTCAACGAAGACGGCCTGCGTTATAACGACGAATTCGTGAAGCACAAGGTATTGGACGCGGTAGGTGATCTGTACCTGCTGGGCAAGAGTCTGATCGGCGAGTTTAAAGGCTTCAAGTCCGGTCACTATATGAACAACATGCTGCTGCGTGAACTGTTAGGCCAGCAGGATGCCTGGGAGGTGGTAACCTTCGAGGATAATGACAGCGCGCCGATCTCCTATATGAAGCCGGTGCTGACGGGCTGATTGTGAGCCTAATGCCGTGATACCAACCAGAAGCCGGAGTGGAGTGATCCATTCCGGCTTTTGTGTCTCTGAGTGGTTGAAAATCTGAGATTTATGCCGGCAGGGAACGTCCTGAACTGCCGCTTTTCTAAATCCTTCGACCCTGTATTGAAATCTCGGTATCATGCCCCCATTTAATTATTTTCCGCCCCCATGGAGCAATCTTCGGGGCCAGACAATTTGCCGAAATTAAGACACTGATTATGGTCGCATCCCTGTTCAAGAAAATCTTTGGAAGTAAAAACGATCGCGAACTGAAACGCATGGGTAAGGTGGTCAAATCGATCAATGCGTTTGAAGAGCAGATCGCCGAGCTGAGTGATCAGCAGCTGACCGAGAAAACCGCCGAGTTCCGTGAGCGTTTTGAACAGGGCGAGAGCCTCGATAAGCTGCTTCCCGAGGCTTTCGCGGTTTGTCGTGAGGCCTCCAAGCGGGTACTGGGGATGCGTCACTTCGATGTCCAGTTGATCGGTGGTCTGACCCTGCACGAAGGCCGTGTGGCGGAGATGCGAACCGGTGAGGGTAAAACCCTGGTAGCAACGCTGGCCGCCTACCTGAATGCGATTCCCGCCCAGGGCATGCATGTGGTAACCGTCAACGACTACTTGGCCCGCCGTGATGCCGAGTGGATGGGCAAACTGTATAACGCGCTGGGTCTGAGTGTCGGGGTGATCTATTCCGGCCAAAGCCCGGAAGAGAAGCAACAGGCCTACCAGGCCGATATCACCTACGGTACCAACAACGAGTTCGGCTTCGATTACCTGCGTGACAACATGGCGTTCAGCACCGAGAACAAGGTGCAGCGTTCACTCCAGTACGCCATCGTCGATGAGGTGGACTCGATCCTGATCGATGAGGCGCGGACGCCGCTGATCATCTCCGGTCCGGCCGAAGACAGCTCGGAGTTGTACCAGAAGATCAATCTGTTGATTCCTAAGCTCGAGCGTCAGCCCGAGTTTGAGCCCCAGGAAGGGGTTGAAGAGCCTGCCGGCCATTTCCGCATCGATGAGAAACAACGTACCGTCGAACTGACAGAAGAGGGTCACCAGTACGTGGAAGGGTTGCTGATGGAGATGGGCCTGCTGGCCGAAGACGAATCCCTGTATGCGCCCAAAAACCTGAACCTGCTGCACCACATCAACGCCGGCCTGCGTGCTCATGTGGTCTACACCAAGGACGTTGACTACATCGTCCAGGGTGGGCAGATCGTTATCGTTGACGAACATACCGGCCGTACCATGCCGGGGCGTCGCTGGTCCGAAGGTCTGCACCAGGCGGTGGAGGCCAAAGAGGGCGTACAGATCCAGAACGAGAGCCAGACCCTGGCTTCGACCACCTTCCAGAACTACTTCCGGATCTACGACAAGCTGTCCGGTATGACCGGTACCGCCGATACCGAAGCGTTCGAATTGAATCAGATCTACGGTCTTGATGTGGTGGTTATCCCGACCAACCGTCCGGTCCAGCGGGCCGACCACAACGACCTGATCTACCTGACCATGCCGGAGAAGTTCGACGCCATTATCGCCGATGTGCGTGATTGTCAGGAACGTCAGCAGCCGGTGCTGGTGGGTACCGCGTCGATCGAGATGTCAGAAGTGATCTCCAAACTGCTGACTCAAGAGAAGATCAAACATAACGTCCTGAACGCCAAGCAGCACGAAAGTGAAGCCCATGTGGTGGCCGAAGCAGGACGTCCGGGTGCCGTGACCATCGCTACTAACATGGCCGGTCGGGGTACCGATATTGTGCTGGGTGGTAAGTGGGAAGCGGAGGTTGCCGAGCTGGACAATCCGAGCGAAGCCCAGATCGAAGCGATCAAGCAGGATTGGCAGCAGCGCCATGAGCAGGTCATCGCTGCCGGCGGTCTGCACATCATCGGTACCGAACGCCACGAGTCGCGTCGGATCGACAACCAGCTGCGAGGCCGCTCTGGCCGTCAGGGTGACCCGGGTTCTTCCCGCTTCTACCTGTCGCTGGATGACAACCTGATGCGAATCTTCGCTTCCGAGCGGGTGCGTAACTTCATGCAGGCGCTGGGAATGGAGAAAGGTGAGGCGATCGAGCACAAGATGGTCTCGAACGCGATCGAAAAAGCCCAGCGTAAAGTGGAAGGTCGTAACTTCGATATTCGTAAGCAGCTGCTGGAATACGATGATGTCGCCAACGATCAGCGTCGTGCAATCTACGATCAGCGTAACGAGCTGATGAGCACCGACGATGTATCCGAGACCATCAGCGCGATTCGCGAAGAGGTGGTCAACGACCTGATCAGCGACTTTATCCCGCCCCAGAGTCTGGAAGAGCAGTGGGATGTGCCGGGTCTTGAGAAACAGATTCAGGCCGATCTGAACTTGGAGCTTCCGCTGCAACAGTGGTTGGACGACGACGACAAACTGCACGAAGAAACCCTGCGCGACAAGATTCTGCAGTCGGTCTTGGATGCTTACGCCGAGAAAGAAGAGGTTGTCGGTACCGAGTCGATGCGATTGTTCGAGAAGCAGGTCATGCTGCAGGTTCTCGATACGCTGTGGAAAGAGCATCTGGCTACCATGGATCATCTGCGTCAGGGTATCCATCTGCGGGGTTACGCGCAGAAGAATCCGAAGCAGGAATATAAGCGCGAGTCCTTTGAACTGTTCCAGGAGTTGCTGGCCAACATCAAGCAGGATGTGGTTCGGATCATCTGTCATGTGCAGGTGCGTCAGCCTGAAGAGGTCGAAGAGATCGAGCGCCAGCGTCGCGAAGCGATGGAGCGTCAGCAGATGGAGTTCCAGCACGCCCAAGCCAATGCGATGGGAGACGGTGGCCAGGAGGAGCAGCCCGAGGGTGCCGAGCCCAGCCAGCCGTTCGTTCGCGAAGACCGTAAAGTTGGTCGCAACGAACCCTGTCCGTGCGGATCCGGCAAGAAATACAAGCAGTGCCACGGTAAGCTGGCGTAATTGCCAATTACCTGCACGACTGCCCTATGGGGCCGTATATTCAATAATGGGATCCGGCTGCAACACAGTCGGATCCCTTTTAGTTTAAGGAGTTAGACCATGGCCGTAGGACCTGCCACCCTTCCGAATTTTGAACCGATCAGCGGCTTTCGCCTCGGTACCGCCAGCGCCGGCATCAAAACCCCGGGACGATTGGATCTGGTGGTGATGGAGCTAACGGAAAGCGCCAGTGTTGCCGGTGTCTTTACTCGCAATGCGTTTTGCGCCGCACCGGTGACGCTGTCCAAAAAACACCTGGCTGCCGGCCAGCCCCGTTATCTGCTGACTAATACCGGTAATGCCAACGCGGGCACTGGAGCCGAAGGGATGGCTGATGCCAGTGGTTGTTGCGCCAAACTGGCCGAATTGGTTGGTGTGAAAGCCGAGCAGGTATTGCCGTTTTCGACCGGTGTTATCGGTGAAAAGCTGCCGGTCGAGAAAATCTATGCGGCGCTACCTGCTGCCGTGGACGCGCTGTCGGAGAATGGCTGGGAAGCTGCCGCCAGCGGTATTCTGACCACCGATACCCGGCCCAAGGGCGCCAGCTGTTCCTTGGAAATGAATGGTCAAACCGTTCGCGTCAGCGGTATCTCCAAAGGGGCAGGGATGATCCGTCCAAATATGGCGACCATGCTGGCCTATGTCGCCACCGATGCGCAGGTTGAGCAGGCGGATCTTCAAGCTTTGTTGTCCGAGGTGGCCGAGCGCACCTTCAACAGGGTCACGATCGATGGCGACACTTCCACCAACGATTCCTGCATGCTGGTGGCAACCGGTGCGTCCGGCGTTGTTTGTGCGCCCGGTCAAGCTGAGTGGGATCAGTTCGCCGAGGCCATTGAGTCTGTACTGCGGGAGCTGGCCCAGGCGATCGTCCGGGATGGTGAAGGGGCAACCAAGTTTGTCAGTGTCGAAGTCAATGGTGCCGACGACAGTGCTGAAGCGTTGAAAGTCGCTTATGCCATTGCCCACTCGCCGCTGGTCAAGACGGCGCTGTTCGCATCCGATCCCAATTGGGGGCGTATTCTGGCGGCGGTTGGTTATGCCGGTGTCGAGCAGTTGGATCTGGAAGCATTGAAGATCTACCTGGGGGATGTCTGCATCGTCGAGAATGGTGGCCGTGCGGCGGACTACACCGAGGAGCAGGGACAGACGGTGATGAATGAGGAAGATATCCTGATCCGGGTCGAGCTGGCACGCGGTGACGTCAGAGAAACCGTCTGGACCACCGACCTGTCGAAAGATTACGTCACGATCAATGCCGACTACCGTAGCTGATCGACGAGCCTATTTGTGACCAAGGTTGTTCATGTCGCCGCAGCGGCGATCTATCTGGATGACGGCCGCTTGTTGATCAGCCGTCGTCCAGCCCATCTGCATCAGGGTGGCCTGCTTGAATTTCCGGGTGGTAAGCTGGAGCCGGATGAAACACCGCAGCAGGCCTTGGTTCGTGAGCTTGAAGAGGAGCTGGGGATTGTCCCCACACAGTTCGAACCGCTGATCCGTATTCCCTATGACTACCCGGACAAGCGGGTCTTGTTGGATGTCTGGCGTGTCACTGCATTCGAAGGTGAGCCTGAGGGGCGGGAAGGGCAGCTTCTGTATCGATTGGATATCGACATGTTGGAGGCCGCTGACTTTCCTGCGGCAAACCGCCCGATTATCACTGCTCTGCAGTTACCTCAGTTATACCTGATTACTCCCGAGTTACCCGCTGAACTGTTATTACAGCGGCTAGAACCGGCCCTAGATAGCGGCGTCGGTCTGGTTCAACTGCGGGCCAATCATCTTGACGATAGATCGTATCGGGATTTGGCGGAACAGGTGCTGGCGCTTTGTCGTCGACAGGGTGCGAAGGTACTGTTGAACCGTCATCCTTCAATGCTCGAGCAGGTCGATGCCGATGGGATTCATCTGAACAGCCGGTTACTGGCGGAGTTCTCCCCCGCTGATCGTCAACGGCTGAAGACGAAGTGGCTTGGTGCTTCTTGCCATAACGCGCAACAGCTGCATTCGGCTCAACAGTTGGAGCTGGATTACGCGTTGCTGTCGCCGGTCTGTACGACCGAAACCCATCCTGAGGCCCAACCGTTGGGGTGGTCCGCGTTTGAGTCTTTGGTGGCGCAGATGCAGTTGCCGGTCTATGGCCTGGGTGGCTTGTCACGGGAGCAGCTATCGCAGGTGTTAGATCTCGGCGGCCATGGGGTGGCAGGGATCGGCACCTTTATCAGCCGCAAGCTCTAGTGTTGCCTTTGGAAGGGGAGATGGGGACTATCCAGGTAGCCCCGCAGTCAGTGATTCCAGTCAGTGTAGCGGTGGCTCTGCCGCCTGTTCGAGTTGATGGAGCAGTTCTTCGGCCTCCTCCGGATCCATCGCTACTTCCGTGCCGCTCGGCTTGCTGATCTGGTATTCCTCGTTAGCCCAGGCGCCAAGGTCAATGAGCCGGCAGCGCTCGGAGCAAAAAGGTCGGTGGGGGTTGTTGCTGTCCCATTCGATCGGCTTCTGACAATGGGGGCAGTTGATAACGGGCATTTAGGTTCTCAGATTATCGATTAACGTCGAATGCGTTAGCTAAGGATAGGAATTGCTGGTGCAGTTTATCAACCTGGCTCGCTAGCGCATCAGGCGGTTGCGAATTGTCGATCAGGCTGTCAGCCTGCTTTAGTCGCTCGGCTCGATTGGCCTGGGCTTTCATGATCGCTTTGACCTGCTCAAGACTGTTGCTGTCTCGACGAGCCGTACGCTCAAGCTGAAGTGATTCAGGGAGATCGACGACCAGGATGTGGTGGCATAGCTGCCGCTGGTTGGTCTCCAGCAGTAGCGGCGAAACCAGCAGGGCATATTTTGATTGCGCCTGCTGCAGTTGTTCAATGATCCGTTGGCGGATTAGCGGGTGAGTCAGATTCTCCAGCCAGATCCGTTGCTCCGGATTGGCAAATACAATCTTACGAAGTTCGGCGCGTTGTAAGCTGCCATCCGCTCCAAGGATCTTTGCACCGAAGCGCTCTGCGATAGCCTGAAGCGCCGGTTGTCCGGGCTCCACCACCTCACGAGCGACAACATCCGCATCGACCAGCTCGATTCCTCTGGCCGCAAAAAGATTGGCGACGGTAGTTTTACCACTGCCGATGCCACCGGTCAGGCCTACGATAAAGCAACTCATAGCAGGTTTTGTTAGCCTAGAATCTGCAGATATTGGTTGATCAAAGCGGGGCCCCAAAGTAGGGCGATGCCGCCAGCAATGGCGAGGAATGGGCCGAACGGCATCGGCTGTTGATGATCCCTACCTTTTGCAACGGTCAGAGTAATACCGATAACGGCACCGACCAACGAAGAGAGTACAACGATTAACGGCAGCATCTGCCAGCCCATCCAGGCTCCCAATGCGGCCAGCAGTTTGAAGTCTCCGTAGCCCATCCCTTCCTTGCCGGTTAGCAGTTTGAAAGCCCAATACACACTCCACAGAGACAGGTATCCGGCCACGGCGCCCCAGAGCGCGCTGTGCAGATCGGTAATCAGCCCGAAGGCATTGACGATCAGCCCAAGCCAAAGCAAAGGAAGGGTTAACGAGTCAGGCAGAAGTTGGTGATCGAAGTCGATCATTGTCAGCGAGATCAGAACCCAGCTGAACAGCAGTAGCGGTATCAGCAGTGCTGAGGCGCCGAACTGGTAAGCAATCAGTGCTGAAATCAAACCGGTGGCCAGTTCCACCAATGGGTAGCGGGCAGAGATTGAGGTTTGGCAGCCAGAGCAACGGCCTTTGAGCCATAGATAGCTCAGCACCGGAATATTTTCGAGCGCAGTGATCTGATGCCCACATTTGGGGCAGCTGGAACGTGGTACCGCCAGATTGAAAACCGGCTCAGGCTCGGCTTGAGGATGTGATGATTGCTGGTCGGCCAGTAGCTCCTGACACTGTTGCTGCCATTCCCGCTCCATCATCACCGGCAAGCGGTAGATCACTACATTCAAAAAACTACCGACCAGTAGCCCCAGAATCAGGGTAAAACCGATCAATAAGCCTGGATAAGCGCTAAATACTTCAATAATTGCCATGCCGCAAATTAGACCACCGCACCCAGCTTAAAGATCGGTAGGTACATGGCGATAACCAGTCCGCCAACCAGTACACCAAGTACTGCCATAATGAAGGGCTCCATCAAGCTTGTCAGGCTGTCGACGGCGTTGTCGACCTCGTTCTCATAGAAGGAGGCGACCTTGTCGAGCATCTCATCCAGCGAACCGGACTCTTCGCCAATGGCGATCATCTGTACGGCCATGTTCGGGAAAACGCCCGTCATACGGGTGGCATTTTGCAGTGATTGGCCCGTAGAGACGCCATTTTTGACCTGTAGGATGGCGGTCCGGTAAATCACGTTGCCTGAGGCGCCAGCAGCGGATTCTAGGGCGTTGACCAGCGGTACACCGGCAGCGAAGGTAGTGGCCAGGGTCCGTGCAAAACGGGCAATAGCTGCCTTGTGTAGGATCTGTCCAATTACTGGAACTTTAAGACTGAACTTATCAACGGCGTCCCTGAACCCTTCTGATTTGCGATGGGTGGCGCGAATTAAAAAGCCACTGGCGACGATGACTCCAAGTGCTATAAACCAGTAGGCTTGGGCGTACTCGGATAGGGTAATTACAAACTTGGTGAAAGCTGGCAGGTCAGCACCGAAGCCTTTAAAAATTGACTCGAACTGCGGTACCACTTTGATCAATAGGATTGCCGATACGATGATGCCCACGATGATGACTGCAATCGGATAGGTCATCGCCTTCTTGATCTTGGCTTTGAGCTCTTCGGTTTTTTCTTTATAGGTGGCGATCCGGTCAAGCATGGTTTCCAGTGCACCGGACTGCTCACCAGCGTGGACCAGATTGCAGAACAGGTCATCAAAAAAGATCGGGAATTTGCGTAGGGATGCTGCCAAGTTAGAGCCACTGGAGACATCGTTTTTGATATCGATGATCATTTTTTTCAGACCATCTTTTTCGACCCCTCCGGCGACGATATCGAAAGCCTGTACCATTGGTACCCCCGCTTTCATCATCGTTGCCAACTGGCGGGTGAACACAGCGATATCCAGCGGTGTGGTCTTCTTGCCCGAACTACCGAACATTGAGGCTCGTTGCTTAACCACCTTTGATGGAATGATGCCTTGCTTGCGAAGCTGGGCTTTGGCAAAAGCGATAGATTCAGACTCAATCTTGCCTTTGCTCTTGTTACCGCTTTTATCTTTGCCTTCCCAGGCGAAGGTTACAAGTTTTGCTTCTTTAGCCGCCATGCTTTCTTCCTGTTCCGTCGAACTCGATCTGAGTGTTCGGTCAAAAACTAAAGGAAATGTACCAGAGTTTCGGGCCTGCGCTATAGCGCTGGATCAAGCCTTTGCTAATTAAACCTTCGTCACCCGATTGACCTCTTCAAGGCTAGTGACTCCCTGGATTACTTTTAACAAGCCCGATGCTCGGAGGTTATTGATTCCTTGGCTGGCTGCCAGTTCGGCTATCTCCAACGAGTTCCCGTCATTCATAATCAGTGCTGAAATTTCTGAGGTCATCGGCATTACTTCGTAGATACCAACTCGGCCTTTATAGCCGCCGACACAGCTGTTGCAGCCGACGGGAGCGTAGACGGTGATGCCCGCATCAATCTGGGCTTGACTGAAACCCTCTTCCCTTAGGGCTGGTTCGGGAATCTCGACTGGTTGCTTACAGCTGCTGCATAGTCGGCGGCCGAGGCGCTGGGCGATGACCAAAGAAACCGAGGTGGCTATATTAAAGGCTGGAACTCCCATGTTCCGAAGACGGGTTAGGGTTTCGGGTGCGCTATTGGTGTGTAGGGTTGAGAGCACCATATGACCGGTTTGGGCAGCCTTGATTGCAATTTCAGCGGTTTCCAGGTCACGAATCTCACCCACCATAACCACATCAGGGTCTTGGCGTAGGAACGAACGAAGGGCCGAGGCGAAAGTTAATCCGACTTTCGGATTTACATGGACCTGGTTGATGCCTTCTAAGTTGATCTCGACCGGATCTTCGGCGGTAGAGATATTGCGCTCGTCGGTATTGAGAATATTCAAGCCGGTATAAAGCGAAACTGTTTTACCGCTACCAGTAGGGCCGGTCACTAGGATCATGCCTTGGGGTTGTTCCAATGTTTTTAGGTAGCTGTCTTTCTGATCTGGCTCGTAACCCAGCGCATCAATTCCCATTTGGGCGCTGGATGCATCCAGAATACGCAGCACGATCTTCTCTCCCCATAGTGTAGGAAGGGTATTGACCCGGAAATCGATCGACTTGGTTTTGGAGATCTTCATCTTGATCCGGCCGTCCTGGGGGATACGGCGCTCGGAGATATCCATCTGCGACATAACTTTAAGGCGAGCGGCTAGCCGGGGCGTCAGGTTGACTGGTGGCTTGGCCACTTCACGCAAGATGCCATCGGTGCGGAAGCGAATACGGTAAGACTTTTCGTAGGGCTCAAAATGGATGTCGGAGGAGCCGGACTTGATCGCATCCAAAAGGATTTTGTTGACAAAACGTACAATGGGCGCATCTCCAGCACCGTCATCGGCATCGTCGTCTTCATCGACTCCGTGCTCTTTGATCTCATCGAGCTCCAGATTTTCCAGATCAGCATCATCTAGACCATCTAGCTCGGTACTCGATTGTTGCTCTAAAAAATGGTCGATAAACTCGGTTAGCTTATCCTCTTCAACCACAATCGCTTCGGTCTTGATACCGGTGCTGAACTTAATCTGATCCAGCCCCTGGATATTGGTCGGATCAGCCACGGCGACATAGATCCGATTATCACGTTTGATTAGTGGTAGAGCCTGGTGTTTTCGGATCAGCTCTTCCGGTACCAGCTCTTGAGGGATCGAGCCGATATCAAACTGATCCAGATCCAGCAGGGGAGCACCGAACTCATCGGCTGCCGCTGTAGCGGCCTTGTAGGCGCTGACCAGTCTTTCCTGTACTGCATAGCTGATAAAGGAGATGTTTTGCTGGTTTGCTGCATTCAGTGCTTGGGTGGCATTCTCGGACGACAGTATGCTGTCATTGACCAAGCGGCGGGCCAGTCCCGTCAGTGGTTGGATAGGTTGTACGCCCATATCAAGCCAAATTTTAAAGTATTGAGTTAAGTCAAAGAGACACGCGTTAAACCATAGCACTTATGTACTTGCCAGAAAACGCTCCCTATACTCGAAACTACCCAAATAACAGGGAGCGGCTAAAAAAAGCCGACATTTAACCGATAACGACTTGTGAGTGCCAATAGCGGCCGATAAGATCAGGACACTTTGCCCAGGAGTGGGTGGGTATCAAACGTTTAGGAGACGATGCTATGAAAAAGCAACAAACAGGTTTTACCCTGATTGAATTGATGATCGTGGTAGCGATCATCGGTATTCTGGCCGCTATCGCGCTGCCGGCGTACCAGACTTATGTGGCCAAGGCTGCATATTCTGAAGTTATTATGGCCAGTAATGGCGTTAAGTCTGCCATTGAAGTCTGCGGCCAAGTTGAGAATGACCTGACACAATGCACATCTGCACAAAATGGATCGGTAGCTCAGGCTATTACTGGTGCAGCAGGTGGTACCCGTGTCACTAGTCTGGCGTTGTCTGGCGCTACTTCATTGGCAATTACCATGACCGTTACGCCTGCTGCGGTAGACGGGATTGCGGCTGCAGACGATTATATTATCGACGCTGCGTTGACCAATGGCCAAATCCTTTGGACCGTGGATTCCGCTTCTGGTTGTTTAGGTGCTGGCTTGTGTGATGACTAAAGCTTGCTAAGATAGTAAATTAAAGCCCCGCATTTGCGGGGCTTTTGGTATTTATAGCTGTTAATTTTATTCTGGGTGTATTTGGGTGTATGAACCTTCGCCAGTTATCTAAGCAAACCAAAACCACCATTTTTTTCTTAATGTGTGTGGTGGCGGGAACTCTGGTCTATTTAGTGGAAATACAAAAGCCGGAGCTGACAAATCAGCAAAAGGAGCAGCTCAATCAGATTGTGCTATCCGAGCCGGCTATTAAGTCCCATGTTTGGAATCACAGCAATCTATCGATTGGCATAATTAAAGAGCAGGTTGCTGATCGAAATGCTTTTGCAAGCTCTTTGTGCGAAAAGTTTGATGCGACCGGTGCCCGGGGTGTAGCGATTGATGTGGTCGATGTACTGAAACTGCAGAAAAGCGGTGGTGATGACTGGGATGTTATCGGATATGCCCGCTGTCGGGTGAAATGATCGAATCATTACTGAGTGAATAAAAAGGCGACAAGATGTCGCCTTTTTTGATGGAGTTGTCCCGTCCTGAATAACGTTGACACTTTTCGATCATTAACTCGGGAAGTGACATGAAAACAAAGACTAAACGTACTCAGAAAGATTATTCCCTCGCCTTTAAATTGTCGGTTGTCGACCAAGTAGAAGCCGGTGAACTGTCCTATAAGCAGGCACAGCAGCGTTACGGCATCCAAGGTCGCTCAACCGTATTAGTTTGGCTACGTAAGCATGGCAGGCTAGATTGGTCTCAAGGATCAGATCACCAGGCAAAACTAATGTCAGACAAGCCTTCAGAACTTACCCCAGAGCAGCGGATCAAGGAGCTTGAGCAACAGTTGGCAGATGCCCAGCAAAAAGCGGAGTTCTTCGAAGCGGTGGTTGATGTGCTCAAACGGGATCACGGGGTCCGTGTCGTAAAAAAGCCTCGCGGCAAGTCATCGAAGAACGGCAGGTCACAGGGCTGACGGTTACTCGAGCTTGCCAAATCCTCGGTATCAGCCGACAGGCCTACTATCAGCAACGCCAGCGAGCGAAACAGCAAGCAAAGATGCGTTGTTCCATACTGAGCTTTGTTCAACGTGAGCGTATGCAGCAACCTCGGCTGGGAGCGCGTAAGCTACTGTCCCTGCTCAATGCCGAAACGGAATGTAAAATCGGCCGGGACAAACTATTTGAACTGCTCAGGGATCGCCGCTTATTGGTCCAGCGACGCCGGGCATATCACAAGACTACGCAGAGTCATCATCGTTTCTGGTGCCATCCTAACTTGCTAAAGCCCGGTGCAGAGCAAGAGCAAGCCACACGGCCAGAACAGATCTGGGTCGCGGATATCACCTATCTTCCAGTCAGGGACGGAGAGGCCTATCTGAGCCTGGTTACCGATGCGTATTCACGCAAAGTCGTCGGCTATCACGTACACGGTGATTTGAGGGCTGAGTCCGTATTAACGGCCTATCAGAAGGCCTTGGATGGTTACCAAGGTAGCGCCGGGCTTATCCATCACTCTGACAGGGGGATACAGTACTGTTCAAAGCGCTATCAGGCCGTACATAAGGAGCA
The DNA here is from genome assembly GCF_965230735.1 of Motiliproteus sp. GTDB lineage: Bacteria > Pseudomonadota > Gammaproteobacteria > Pseudomonadales > Balneatricaceae > Motiliproteus. The sequence goes on along the minus strand of NZ_OZ246016.1, from coordinate 3,553,982 downwards.
CGGTGTGCGTTGTTCGATGACGGATGGGTATGACTGCTATCAGAATGCGCTTGCGGAAAGAGTAAACGGGATTCTGAAAGGTGAGTATCTGCTGAGAAAGCCAGAGGATCTAGATCAGGCCACGATCATGGTTGATGAGTCGATCCGACTCTACAATACACGGCGGCCACATATGGCCTTAAAATACAAAACGCCCGATGAGGTGCATCGGGCGTTTTCAACCTGAAAGGATGTCAACCTATATCAGGACAAGACAAGTTAAACGAGCGGACGTTAGTCGATAAACCGCATCGACAGATCCACCGAATCGCAATCCTTGGTCAGGGTGCCGATGGAGATATAGTCGACCCCTGTTTCAGCGTAGCTGAGCAGGGTTTCGCTGGTGATGCCGCCGGAGGCCTCGAGTTTGGCTTTGCCGGCAGCCTGTTCGACCGCTAGGCGCATTTCGGCCAGGGAGAAGTTGTCCAACATGATGATATCGGCACCGGCTTGAAGTGCCTGCTGGAACTCTTCCAAATTTTCCACCTCAATTTCAACCGGTTTGCCGGGCTCGTTATGGCGGGCCTGGGCGATTACATTAGCGATACCACCGCAGGCGGCGATATGATTTTCTTTGATCAGGAAGGCGTCGTAGAGGCCGATGCGGTGGTTGTAACAGCCGCCGCAGGAGACCGCGTATTTCTGCGCGTTGCGGAGGCCCGGTAGAGTCTTTCGGGTGTCGAGTAGCTTGACTTCGGTGGTGCGTACTTTCTCGGCGTAGTCGTGGCTGCGGCTGGCGGTGCCGGAGAGAGTCTGGAGGAAGTTTAGCGCGCAGCGCTCGGCGGTCAGCAGCGAGCGGGCGGGGCCCTCGGCGGTGAATAGGGGCTGGTTAGGTGCAACCCGGTTGCCGTCGTTGACGTGCCAATGCAGTTTGACGGTCGGGTCGACCTGGCGGAAAACTTCGTTAACCCAATCCCGGCCGCATATGGTAGCTTCATCGCGGCTGATCACCTCGGCCTTAGCCATCTGATTAGCGGGGATCAGGGCTGCGGTAATGTCACCACTGCCGATATCTTCTTCCAGCGCGCGTTTGACGGTGATCTCCAGATCGGCTTTCAGGTGTTCCGGTGCAGACATGGTACTAACTCATTCAAAATGTCGGTCGATACGCAACGATATCGGGGCAAATACGGCGCCGTAGTGCTGCGTCATAATTTGGCTGAGATTTTAACAGATTACCGTCGTTGCGGCAGAGGTTATACTGGCATTCATTTAAGAACTGGACGTGGCATCAATGTCCACCAAAACCCTTTCAATTACAGATCACTGGCTTCAGGCGGTATCGCACTGTCCCTCGCCGAACCAAAATGAACGCCCCGACGCACCGGTCGATCTGTTGGTGATTCATAATATCAGCCTGCCGCCGGGACAGTTCGGCGGCGGCCATGTCCAAGAGTTGTTCACCAACTGTCTGGACCCGAAGGCCGATCCGTTCTTTGCCGAGATCGAAGGACTGGAGGTTTCCGCCCATGTGTTGATCGAGCGCGATGGCACCATCACACAATTTGTTGCCTTTGATCGCCGGGCCTGGCATGCGGGAGTGTCCAGCTATCAGGGGCGAGAGGCCTGCAATGATTTCTCTATCGGGATCGAATTAGAAGGCGCCGATGATATGCCTTACACCGATGCCCAGTACCAGCGCTTGGCTGATTTGATCAATCTGCTTCTGGTCAGCTACCCCGATTTGTCAAAAGAGAAGATCGTTGGCCATAGCGATATCGCGCCAGGCCGAAAAACCGACCCAGGACCATCGTTTGACTGGTCGCGTCTTCACCGTTCCATCTCGTCTTAAGCTGATTCTTATCAAGCTAGATCAAGTTGATGATTGCTAGCAAGAATGATTAGCACTTATCATTGCACTTTATTGTTAGGTTTTTCTTTGCCTTTTATGTTTCGCGCCGGATTCTATCGTTTCGATTCGGCGTCTTCGGAGTCAACATGGCGTCATTACTGGCGGTTGAGCAGATCGAGTGCCGTTATCAGCAACAGGTAGTGGTTAAACAGCTGAGTTTTACGGTTGAGCAGGGCGAAGTCACTTGTCTGCTCGGCCCAAGCGGCTGTGGTAAGACCACCGTGCTGCGGGCGATTGCCGGCTTCAATCCGATCTACAGCGGCCATCTCAATTTGAATGGCTGTATTATCTCTACGCCGGAATCTAATGTGCCTCCGGAGCAGCGTAATATCGGCATGGTGTTCCAGGATTACGCGTTATTTCCACACCTGAGCGTACGTGACAACATCGCCTTCGGGCTGCGCCAGTTAGGCCGCAGCAAACGCCATAGTACTATCGAGCATCTGCTGCAGTTGGTTGAGCTCAAGGGTATGGCCGATCGCTACCCCCATGAGCTTTCCGGCGGGCAGCAGCAACGGGTTGCGCTGGCACGGGCGTTGGCGCCGAAGCCGAAGCTGTTATTGATGGATGAGCCTTTCTCTAACCTGGATGCCGAGTTGCGTCGTCAGTTGTCGGTTGAGGTGCGCGATATTCTTAAAGAGGAGGGGATATCAGCCATCATGGTGACTCATGATCAGGATGAGGCGTTTACCGTGAGTGACAAGCTGGGAATCCTGGCGGATGGCTATCTGCAGCAGTGGGGCTCACCGTTTGAGGTTTACCATCATCCGGCTAACCTCAAGGTGGCCGGTTTTGTCGGCGAAGGTACCTTTGTCCGTGGCCGGGCCCTAGAGGGCGGCTTGGTCGAAACCGATATCGGTTTGGTCAAAGGTAAGGCGACACAATGGCACCAAGGTGTGGAGCTGGATGTGTTCCTGCGTCCTCACGAAATCGTCCCCGGTTGTGTTGACTGCTCCGTTCAGGGAGAGGTGGTAAAGCGCGAGTTTCTTGGCACCTCGACCCTCTATACCCTGAGGCTTCCCAATGGGCGTCTGGTAGAGTCGTCTTTTGTCAGTGCCGATCATGACTATCAGGTGGGAGAGCAGGTGGGGTTGCGGGTCGAGACCGACAACCTGGTGGCCTTCCAAACCGCGGTCTAGCGTTTGGCTGCAAAGCGACCCAGCCGGTTTCGAGGAGGTCGCGTCAGCAGCGGCGGGAGGCGGTGATCGAGCGGCTTAGCAGGATCACCGGAATCAAACCGACCAGTACAATCAGCAACGCACTCAGCGCCGACTGCTCGATCATTTCATCCGATGCATATTGATAGACCTGGGTTGCCAGGGTATCGAAGTTGAACGGACGCAGGATCAGGGTGGCCGGCAGCTCTTTCATGCAGTCGACGAAAACGACCAAAGCACCGGTCAGAATCCCGCCACGAATCAACGGTAGATGAACCCGAAGCAGCGTCTGCATGCTGTTGAGCCCCAGTGAGCGTGAGGCCATGTCCATGGTCGGGGTGACCTTGATCAGGCTGGACTCGATCGAACCGGCGGCGACCGCCAGAAATCTCACCACGTAAGCGAACAGGATGGCAAAGGCGGTACCACTGAGCAGCAGGCCGGTGGAGAGGTCGAACTGCTCACGCATGAACTCATCCAGGCCGTTATCGAAGGCGGCGAACGGGATGATAACGCCGATCGCCAGTACTGCACCGGGCATGGCATAGCCCAGGCCTGAGGCGCGGATGCCGGTCTTCATCAGTCGGTTGCTGCCGTGTAGCCGGGAGCTGTAGGCCAGCAGTAGTCCGATCAGGCAGCACAGTAGTGCAGCCAGCACTGAAAGTACGAAACTGTTGGTGGCGATGGTTAAGAAGTCTTCGCTCCAGGATTCATCGAAGTAGATCACGGCATAGCGTGCCAGCAACAGCAGCGGCAGCAAGAAGCCGGCGACGAAGGGGAGGCCACAGATCAGTAGTGCGCCCGCTGCGCGCCAGCCGGTTAGCGGATAGGTCTCAAGATTGCCGTAGCGATCGGCACCGCTGAACTGCTTCTGCCGAGAACGGCTGATTCGCTCCAGGCTGATCAGGATGACGACAAAGATCAGCATCATACTGGCAATCTGAGCCGCCCCGCCGAGATTGCCCATATTGAGCCAGGTATCGTAGATGCCGGCGCTCAGGCTTTTGACCGCAAAATAGTCGACCGTACCGAAGTCATTCAGGGTTTCCATCGATACCAGCGACAGTCCCACTGCGATACCAGGGCGGGCAATGGGCAGAGAGACCCGAAAGAAGCTTTGCCAGGCGTTACAGCCCAGGGTGCGACTGGCGGCCTGGATATTGGCCGACTGCTCCAGAAACGCCGCGCGAGCCATCATATAGACGTAGGGGTAGAGCACCAGCGACAGCATCAGAATTGCACCACCGAGGGTGCGGATGTCCGGGAACCAATAGTCGCGGGCGGTCTGCCAGCCAAACCAGTCTCTTAGCGCCATCTGTACCGGGCCGGCATATTCCAGCAGGTCGGTGTAGACGTAGGCGATCACGTAGGCCGGGATGGCGAAGGGCAGTAACAGGGCCCACTCAAACAGTCGGCTGCCGGGGAAGCGGCACATGGTCACCAGCCAGGCAGTGCTGACACCAATTACGATCGACAGGCCGCCGACGCCTGCCAGCAGCAGCAGCGTAGTTTCTATGTAGTGGGGGAGAACGGTTTCGGACAGATGGGCCCAGATATTCTCTTCGGGGAAGAGAGAGATCCAGAAGATCGAAGCGACCGGTAAGCAGACCAGGGTTGCGATGATCAGCGAACCAACCAGCCAGCGCCGTCCCTTGTTAGGGCTTCGCAGGGTTTGTGAGGGAGCGATTGATTCAGATCTGCTGGTCATTCAGGAGCCAAAAACTACAAAAGGGCGACACCTGGCCGCCCTCCAGAAACGATCAGAGATTATCAGTGATCGTACTGTACCTTATCAACCAGTTTGGCCGCCTTGGTACGATTTTCTGCGATGGTCGCCAGACTCAGGGAATCAGCCTTGAAGTCGCTCATGTATTCCTTGACCAGACCTGACAGCGGTGTGCCGGGCTTGACCGGGAATTCATAGTTGACCTGGGCGTACATCTCCTGGCCCTTGGTGCTGCTGAGGAATTCCATCAGCTTGATGGCATTGTCACGGTTCGGGGCATGCTTGGTGACGGCTGCACCGGTGATGTTCATGTGAGCACCGCGATCTTCCTGGTTCGGGAAGACCAGATTGACGGAGTTGGCCCAGTCTACCTGCTCCGGGTTCTTCTTGTTGTGCAGCATCTTGCCGAAGTAATAGGTGTTGCCGATCGCCAGATCGCAGACGCCTTCGTACACAGCCTTCACCTGGGCGCGGTCGTTACCCTGGGGCTTGCGGGCCAGGTTGTCTTTCAGGCCGGCCAGCCATTTCTCGGCTTCTGCTTCACCGTGGTGGGCGATCATGGAGCCGAACAGTGACAGGTTATAGGAGTGCTTGCCGCTACGGGTACAGATACGACCCTTCCATTTCGGATCGGCCAGTTCTTCATAGCTCTTCAGCTCGCCCGGCTTAACGCGGTCTTTGGAGGCGTAAACGATCCGAGAGCGTGCAGTCAGGGCGTACCAGTTGTCGTTGGGATCACGGTACTGCTCGGGAATGTTGGCATCCAGAACTTCGCTTTGTACCGGTTGAGCCAGGCCTTGGTTGACGGCATAGATCAGGTTGCCAGTGTCGGCGGTCAGCAGCAGGTCAGCTTTGCTGTTCTTGCCTTCATTCTTGAGTCGCTCGACCAGGCCTTTCTTGGCGAAAACCACATTGGTCTTGATGCCGGTCTCTTCGGTGAAGGCATCCAGCATCGGCTTGATCAGGAAGGCTTGGCGGAAAGAGTAGATGTTGACCTCTTCGGCAGCCTGGGCAGGCATGATGGCGGCAGCCAGGGGTAGAGCGGCAAGAACAGCGAGTTTTTTCATCGTATTAAGATCCACTAATTAAACGGAAATATAATGAGAAGAATTCTCGTTATATCGGAAATAAAAGTCAATCTTATTTTCAATAACTTTAGTGTTGGTTTGATGCGACAAATGAGCAGGATCAATTTTGTGTGAAACGGGTTGCGGTCTTGCTGAAGTTAACCGCGGTTAGTGGGCCCGAAAAAAAGCTTGGGAAATCGAGATCAGGGGTTGAGTTGTGGTCAGAACAACCGGGCGCAAGCCGCGACGATCGCCGCTTCAACCCGCAAAATCCGCTGGCCCAGGTCGATCGCCTGAAAACCGGTATCGGCCAGTTTATCGATCTCGTAGGGGATAAAGCCGCCCTCCGGGCCGATGGCCAGCACAGTCGGCTGTGTCAGTCCGCGCGGGCATGGCTGAGCATGGTAGGGATGGGCCACCAGGCTTTGTTTGCCTTGACAGATTAAGGGCAGTTCATCTTCGACAAAGGGTTTGAAGCGTTTGCGCAACTGCACTTTGGGCAGTTGGGTTGCCATGCCTTGCTCAAGTCCCAGAATCAAGTGCTCACGAATCTTGTCTTCAGCCAGAAACGGGGTTTGCCAGTAGCTCTTCTCGACCCGGTAGCTGTTGATCAGGATCAGCTCCTGTACGCCGAGGGTGGCGCAGCTTTGAAAGATCCGCTTCAACATCTTGGGGCGCGGCAACGCCAGCAACAGGGTTAGTGGTAGTTGGGGTGGTGGCGATTGATCAAGCTGAACCTCGAGTTCCAGCTGTTGTTGATTCAACTGGATGATGCTGCCCTGGCCCATCGGGCCATCGATCAGACCAACTTTGAGGCTGTCGCCGATTTGGGCGCGATGAACATTCAGCACGTGCTGAAGACGGCGGTCATTGATACGGGCCCGAGTGCTGTCGATAAAGTCCTCGGGTTGGAGTAGTAGCAGATTCATGGGCCGCGATGCTAGACCTTAGTGGTCTCAAGGTCTAGTGCCATTGCTTGGTGAGCTGCGAGGCAGCGCGACGAGAGAGTCAGGACCCGCAAGATGCGGGTCCTGCATGGACTAGTCGTTGATCATAAAGATGACCAGCCGCTTGGGGCCGTGGGCACCCATCTGCAGACGTTGCTCGATATCGGCGCTGCGGGATGGGCCGGTGATCATGTTGACCGTTCTTGGCCAGTTCTCTCCCACGGTCTCACGCAGTTGCTGCCAGGCCTGTTCGTAGAATCCGACGATCTGGCTTTGGCGCAGCGCCACCAGATGAATGTCGGTCAGGAAGTTCATTGTGGTTGGGCTGTTTGGGCCCGAATGCAGCATCAGGGTGCCGGTTTCAGCGATACCGGCGAAGCTAAGAGTCAGGCTGATCGGGTCACCAGCCTGGACTGGGCGCGACTCCACTTTAATATCTTCCAGCGGACTCCAGTCCAGCGCTTCCAGCGCCGCATCGCTACCGCGAAGCAGCTGCTTGAGCTGGTTTTGCTGCAGGAACTCGGCAACGGCGACGGGAAGCTTCTCCAGTGAGTCGATATCGATCAGCTCGGCGGCCGCTTCTTCGGCCATTGAGCGGAAAAGGGCGACCTGGCCTTCGGTATCAAGCTGACCACGGGCCGGAATGGTGTGCCGGGGATGCTGGCTGATTCGCTCGCTCAGCTGGGTCTGGGCTTGCTGACTCAGTTCACCTCGACCGAGGCCGCGGCGGATATTGCCAAGAATCTGATCGCGTGCGTTCTGGCTCATTGCTGGCCTCCTTTATGCTGCTTGTTGCCCTGTTGTTTTTTTCCTTGCTCCTTTTTCCACTGATCCATAAAGGTGCCGCCCTGGGGGGCGGGAAGGTCGCGCCAGGCGGTCCAGCCGTTCTTCAGTGGCAGGGATTTCAGTCGGCCCTTCTTACCGGACAGGGTCTTCAGCGATAGCGAGCTGAGCTTTGCCAGCCAGCGGTAAAGCTTGGGTCGGCGGGCGAATTGAGACCAGACGCCCAGGCCGAAGCGGAAGCCGGTGGGTGATAGGTGTTTTTCAAACTCCCGCTCGCGCCAGTGGCGCATCATCTTCGGCAAAGGAATACGCACCGGGCAGACCGATTCGCAGGTGCCGCAGAAGGTGGAAGCGTTGGGTAGGTGGCCGGCCTTGTCGATGCCGATCAATTTGGGGGTCAACACCGAACCCATCGGGCCGGGGTAGACCCAGCCGTAGGCGTGTCCACCGACGGAGCCATACACCGGGCAGTGGTTCATACAGGCGGAGCAGCGGATACAGCGCAGCATGTCCTGGAAATCGGTACCGACCATCTCGCTGCGACCGTTGTCGAGCAGTACCACGTGGAATTCATCGGGACCGTCTTGATCCTCTTCGCGGCGCGGTCCGGTGGACAGAGTATTGTAGACCGTGAACTCCTGGCCAGTCGCCGAGCGGGCCAGCAGTCGCAGGTAGAGGGTCATATCCTCCAGCGTCGGTACCACCTTGTCGATGGTGGTGATGACCACGTGGACCTTCGGCAGGGTCTGGGTCAGGTCGCCGTTGCCCTCGTTGGTGACGATGATGGTGCTGCCGGTTTCGGCGACACAGAAATTGGCGCCGGTGATGCCCACATCGGCACCGACGAACTGCTTGCGCAGCATCTCACGGGCTTCCTGCATCAGGGCGGCGGGGTCATCGGTGCGCTCGGTGCCATGCTTCTTCGAGAAGATATCGCTGACATCGTCGAGGTTCAGGTGAATCGCAGGAGCGATGATGTGACTGGGGTGATCCTCGCGCAGCTGCAGGATGTATTCGCCCAGGTCTGTTTCGACCGGTTGAACGCCGTTCTCTTCCAGGTAGTCGTTCAGGGCGATCTCTTCAGACACCATCGACTTACCCTTGGTGACGGTCTTGGCGTCGGCGCTCTGGCAGATTTTCAGAATGGCCTCGCGAGCCTGTTGGCCGTCACGGGCCCAGTGAACCTGGCCGCCATGTTTGGTTACGTTGGTTTCGAACTGCTCCAGATAGTAATCCAGATGTTCGATGGTGTGATTTTTCAGGTCGCGGGCCTGGTCGCGCAGTGTTTCGAATTCGGGCATTCGAGCCACGGCGGCGGCACGCTTTTGCGGGAAGCCGTCACGCAGGTTTCCAAGGGCTTTCTGCAGCGATACATCTTCCAGTGCGATGCGGGAGCTGGCTTTGAATTCGGGGGTTTTGATTTCCATCGTAGGGGCCTATGTATGGTTTTTATGGCATTTCTGCAAAGTCAGATATGTGTATTATCTAGGCATGGCCTGCAGTCAATGCTGGCTGCCATTGGCAAAGGGCATAACGATGAGAATGTGCATATCTGGCTTTGCCCGCAGGGGAGCCCAGCCTGAATCGCACTCGGTGTTGTGTCTTTTTGACAGGTTGACACATGCCTGCAAATCCACGCCTTGATTGCGAATCAGGCTGGACTCCAGAAAACCTATAAAAACCATGCATAGGCCCCTTATGCCTCCTGCGCCAGTTCGTAGTTGAACTCTTCAACACTCTGGCCGATGGCCGGGGTGTCGGTCATACCGGCCAGTACCTCGACCACGTGGCGTACCTCGAGCTTTTCACCTTCGCGCTTGAGCTTGCCGGCCATATTCAGCAGGCAACCCAGGTCGCCACCGAGCAGGACGTCGGCCTTGGTGGCGGCAGCGTTCTTGGTCTTGTTGCCGACCATGCGATTGGAGATATCCGGGTACTTGATGCAGAAGGTACCGCCAAAGCCACAGCAGGTTTCGGCCTCTTCCATCTCTTCGATCTCGACGCCGTCAACCTTGCCCAGCAGATGGCGTGGCTGCTTTTTAATACCCAGTTCACGCAGGCCGGCACAGGAATCATGGTAGGTCACTTTCTTGGCGTAGCTCTCCAGACTCAGGTCGGCACCGATCACATCGGTCAGAAACGAGGTGATCTCGAAGGCGCGCTTGGCCAGATCTACTGCACGATCGTGGTAGGGGTCGGTCTTTTCAAACAGCTGCGGGTAATCGTGCAGCATGCCGATGCAGGAGCCGGAAGGGCCGACGACATATTCGTAACCGTCGAAGCTGTCGATCACGCCGCGGGCGATCTCGGCAGTGGAGCGGCGATCGCCGGAGTTATAGGTCGGCTGTCCGCAACAAGTTTGAGTGTCAGGAACTTCGACTCGGCAGCCCGCCATCTCCAGCAGTTTAACCGTGGCGAAGCCGATGCTGGGGCGGAACATATCGACCAGGCAGGTGACGAACAGGCCTACCTGCGGCGAGCGGCCAGTAGTGGGGGTTGGGGTAGTGGTCATGTGTTTATCCGGCGGTCACTGGGGCTTGTGCCCTCGTTATTAGTTGAGGCTACTTTATCCTGTCATTGAATCGGCGCTAAACTAATTGCTGGAACTGGTCTGACCAAGTTGGTTTTTTGGGTCAGTTCAGTCTGGCGGTATGGCGAGTCTATCGATGAACACCAGTATAGTTTGGGTCTTTAAATGCAGCGTCAGAATGGTGAACGGGTCCAGCTGAGTCGTTCTAAGCAGTTAGCGGCTTTGTTGAAGCAGGCGATAATCGAAGGTGAAATTCGTCCGGGAGCCAAGCTGGATTCTGAGCGCGTCTTGGGGCAGCGGTTTCAAACCTCGCGAGCGACGGTGCGTGAAGCGATCAACGAGCTTCGCGGAGCCGGGTTGGTGCAAACTCAGCATGGCGGCGGTAGTCGCTGTCAGAATTTGCTGGAACCGTTCTTTCAAGATGATTCCGAATCGATCTCTGAGCCGGGATTGGCGCTGCAGCAGCAGGTACTGGAGATGCGAGAGATGCTTGAAGGGGAGGCGGCCTACTACTGTGCCGATCGGGCCAGCGATGATGAGTTGCAGGCGTTGGCGCAGGAGTATGCCCGAATGGGGCAAAGTAATGCGGGGGCCAACACATTGCGCCAAGCCAAGCTGGATCTGGGCTTTCATATGCGGATCGCCGAGCAGAGTCACCACCTGTTGGTGCTGTCATTGAGTCAGCTGCTTTATACCCGTTACTTCAACGCGATCTATGGTGTGCTGTCACAGACATTCAAGAAGAAAGGGCGCTACCCGGAGCATATCGGTGCCCAGCATCGGCATATCTTTCAAGCCATCATGGATCGTGATGCCGAAGGAGCGCGTCGAGCGGCGAGGGAGCATATCGCCTATACGCGGGGACTGCTGCTGTCATAAAGCGGCAACCTTTCTGGGGTCAAATAAATTGTTGATTCGAGTCTGTTGTCGCTCGCCTGCCGCTGCTAGAATGCTGCGCTTGTTAACGCCCGGTCAATGGTAAGAATGAATTCGGGCGTCTGCCTTTTTGGAAATCTGTTTCAAAAATATCAATTCATGTGGCCTTTGGTAGGGGTCACCACTGGAAAGGATTTAACATGCCTGTAATCACCCTTCCTGACGGAAGTACCCGTCAATTTGATCAAGCCGTTTCTGTTCACGATGTCGCCGCCTCCATTGGTGCGGGCCTGGCTAAGGCTGCGTTAGCCGGTCGGGTTAACGGAGAGATGGTCGACACCAGTTACGTCATTGACGCTGATTCTGAGTTGTCGATTATCACCGCTCGCGATGAGGATGGTCTGGAAGTAATTCGTCATTCCTGTGCCCACCTGATGGCGATGGCGGTCCAGCAGTTGTTCCCGGGTGCGCAAGTGACCATCGGTCCGGTTATTGAGGACGGCTTCTATTATGACTTCGCCTACGAGCGTCCGTTTACGCCGGAAGATCTGACCAAGATCGAGAAGAAGATGGCTGAGTTGGCCAAGCAGAATCTGCCGGTCACCCGCTCGCTGATGAGTCGCGACGAAGCCACCAAAATGTTCGACGAGATGGGTGAAGCGTATAAGGTTGAGCTGCTGCAGGCGGTTCCCGAGGCGGAAGATCTGTCGTTCTACTCGCAGGGCGATTTTATCGATCTGTGCCGTGGCCCTCACGTGCCTTCAACCGGCCATATCAAAGCCTTCAAACTGATGAAGGTGGCGGGCGCTTACTGGCGTGGTGACTCCAACAACGAGATGCTGCAGCGGATTTACGGTACCGCCTGGGGAGACAAAAAGGCTCTCAAGGCTTACCTGCACCGTCTGGAAGAGGCCGAGAAGCGCGATCACCGTAAACTGGGCAAGCAGCTGAACCTGTTCCATCTGCAGGAAGAAGCGCCGGGTATGGTGTTCTGGCATCCGAACGGCTGGACCCTGTACCAGCAGATCGAGAGCTACATGCGCGCCAAGCTGACCCAGCATGATTATCAGGAAATCAAGACGCCGCAGGTGGTCGAACGCACCCTGTGGGAGAAGTCAGGTCACTGGGATAAATTCTCCGACGAGATGTTCACCACCAGCTCCGAGAGCCGTGACTACGCGATCAAACCGATGAACTGCCCCTGTCACGTGCAGGTGTTCAACCAGGGGTTGCGCTCCTACCGTGATCTGCCGCTGCGACTGGCCGAGTTCGGTAGCTGTCACCGTAACGAGCCGTCCGGTGCGCTGCACGGAATCATGCGGGTTCGTGGCTTTGTTCAGGATGACGCGCACATCTTCTGTGCCGAAAATGCGATCCAGTCTGAGGTGGCACGCTTTATCGACTTCCTCCACGAAGTCTACGATGACTTCGGCTTTACCGAGGTGATCTACAAACTTTCGACTCGCCCGGAAAAACGGGTCGGTTCCGATGAGAGCTGGGATAAGGCTGAGAAGGCGCTGGCCGATGCGCTGAATACCGCTAGTCTGGATTGGGAAGAGCTGCCGGGCGAGGGTGCCTTCTATGGTCCCAAGATCGAATTCTCGCTGAAGGACTGTCTGGGCCGGGTTTGGCAGTGCGGTACTATTCAGGTCGATTTCTCAATGCCGGGCCGTCTCGATGCACAGTTCGTTAATGAGTCGGGTGAGCGGGAAACACCGGTGATGTTGCATCGGGCGATCCTGGGTTCCTTCGAGCGCTTTATCGGTATTTTGATCGAGAACTATGCCGGTGCGATGCCGACCTGGTTGGCGCCGATGCAGGCGGTGATTCTGAATATTACCGATAATCAGGCCGAATTCTGCCAAGAAATCGCCAAAACCCTGAAAGATCGTGGATTTAGAGTCCATGCGGACTTGAGAAACGAAAAGATCGGCTTTAAAATCCGCGAGCACACAATTCAGAAGGTTCCTTATCAGCTCGTGGTGGGCGATAAGGAGGTCGAATCTAAGAGCGTGACCGTACGTTTGAGAACCGGAGAAGATCTCGGTTCGATGAGCATCGAAGAGTTTGTCCAGACACTGGAACAGGATGTTGCACGTAAAGGTCGGGCCGTAGCGGAGAGCTAAAAGATTAAAAGAGGAAGCAGCAAGGGCGCGAGCAAGAAGGCCATCATCAATGAAGCGATTGAGGCCAACGAAGTTCGCCTGGTAGGCGCCGAAAGTGAGCAGCTGGGTATTGTTACCCTGGAAGAAGCGCTCCAGCAGGCACAAACGGCATCACTGGATCTTGTACTGATCGCGCCCGATGCGCAGCCGCCGGTCTGTAAGCTAATGGACTACGGCAAGCATGTTTTTGAACTGAAGAAGCAGAAAGCGGCTCAGAAAAAGAAGCAGAAGCAGACTCAGATCAAAGAGATGAAGTTCCGTCCAGGAACTGAAGAGGGGGATTATCAGGTAAAACTACGCAACCTGGTACGTTTCCTAGAAGCGGGAGATAAGGCCAAAGTGTCTTTGCGTTTCCGTGGTCGTGAGATGGCCCACCAGGAGTTGGGTATGCAGCTGTTGAAACGGGTCGAAGCCGACCTCGAAGAGCTGGGTACCGTCGAACAACATCCGAAGATGGAAGGCCGTCAGATGATCATGGTCATCGCCCCGAAAAAGAAGAAGTAACCCGTCTTCATAGCAAGTCCGCATCGTCGCTGTTCGCAGTGACGTAGCGGGCTTTTGCCGTTTCAGCTTAGGCCGGAACGGGGTTGAAGAGACTGGGGTTATATAGAAATCAACGAATGCGTGGAGTTTTTTGTTATGCCTAAAATGAAAAAGTGCAGCGGTGCAGCTAAGCGTTTTAAAGCGACCGCGAACGGCTTCAAGCGGAAGTCTTCCCACACTAGCCACATCCTGACCAAGAAGAGCACCAAGCGTAAGCGCCACCTGCGTGGCACTTCAGAAGTTCACGCTTCTGACGTCGCTCTGGTTAAGCGCATGTTGCGCCAGTCTTAATCTGGTTATTGATAAGTTAGTTAGAAGGAAGGAATTATGGCTCGCGTAAAACGTGGTGTTATCGCTCGTCGTCGTCACAAGAAAATTCTCAAGCAGGCTAAAGGTTACTACGGTGCCCGTAGCCGTGTGTTCCGTGTTGCCAAACAGGCAGTCATCAAAGCAGGTCAGTACGCTTACCGCGACCGTCGTCAGCGCAAGCGTCAGTTCCGTGCTCTGTGGATTGCCCGTATCAACGCCGCAGCACGTATCAACGGTCTGTCCTACAGCCGCCTGATCGCCGGTCTCAAGAAAGCTTCTATCGAGATCGACCGTAAGGTTCTGGCTGACCTGGCCGTACACGAGAAAGAGGCCTTTAGTGCGATCGTTGAAAAAGCCAAGGGTGCCCTGGCCTAATCAACAGCGATCTGCATTGAATCGCTCAGTGACTTGTTAGTCACTGTTTTGAATAGGGGAAGGGTGAAAATCCTTCCCCTGTTTTTGTTTTAAGAGACACAAAGTTACGTCACCTGCAAAAGCAGAGTGAGCAACAACAGATTCAGGTTGTGCCCAGCGTAATCACGATGGGGGCAACCACAATGGGGCATACAATGCCCACGGTAGTCGGAACCGAAGATGGAAAACCTAGATAGCCTGTTGGCCCAGGGTAAAGAGGCCGTAGATAACGCCACCGATGCACAGCAACTGGATCAGGTGCGGGTGCAGTTTCTGGGCAAAAAGGGTGAGCTGACCCAGTTGCTGAAAGGGCTGGGTAAACTCAGCGCCGAAGAGCGGCCGCAGGCAGGCGCCAAGATCAACGAAGCCAAGCAGCAGCTGTCCGAGCAGATCAACGCGCGTAAAGCGGCGCTGGATGCCGAAGCGTTGAACGCCAAGCTGGCTTCAGAAACCATCGATGTCACGCTGCCAGGTCGCGGCCAGCACAGCGGTGGTTTGCATCCGGTAACCCGTACCATGGAGCGGATCGAGCGCTTCTTCGCCGGGGTCGGCTACGGCGTTGAGCAGGGGCCGGAGATCGAGGATGACTTCCATAACTTCGAGGCGTTGAATATCCCGGCGCATCACCCGGCGCGGGCGATGCACGATACCTTCTACTTCGACGCCCACACGTTGCTGCGGACTCATACCTCGCCGGTTCAAATCCGTACCATGGAGCAGCAGGAACCGCCGATTCGGGTTATCTGTCCGGGACGGGTTTACCGTTGCGACTCCGACTTGACCCACACTCCGATGTTCCATCAGGTGGAAGGTCTGCTGGTTGATACCGACGTCAGCTTTGCCGACCTTAAAGGCACCGTCGAAGAGTTTCTGCGTGAGTTCTTCGAGCAGGAGTTGGCGGTACGTTTCCGTCCCTCCTATTTCCCGTTCACTGAGCCCTCAGCTGAGGTCGATATCGCCTGTGTGATGTGTGAAGGCGAAGGCTGCCGAGTTTGTAGTCATACCGGCTGGCTCGAGGTAATGGGTTGCGGCATGGTTCACCCGAAGGTGTTTGAGTCCTGCAACGTCGACACCGAAACCTACAGCGGTTTTGCCTTCGGCATGGGGGTAGAACGGTTGGCGATGCTGCGTTACGGCGTCAATGACCTGCGCTTATTCTTCGAGAACGATCTGCGCTTCCTGCAGCAGTTCAAATAAATCGACTCAGGATTAACCAGCGAGCCGTTCAAGCGTGAACCGAACGGCTACGGCAACAGAATAGACGGAATCAGGCGATGAAATTCAGTGAGAAGTGGTTGCGGGAGTGGGTAAACCCCGCCATTGAGACAGACGCACTGGTGGCGCAGATCACCATGGCAGGTCTTGAAGTAGACGGTGTCGAGCCGGCAGCGGCGGAATTTAGCGGTGTCGTGATCGGTGAGATCGAAGCTGCTGAGCAACACCCCAATGCCGACAAACTGCAGGTTTGTCGTGTCAGTGATGGCAGTGAAACCTTTCAGGTTGTCTGCGGCGCACCCAACGCCCGTGCAGGCCTGCGGGTTGCCTTTGCGAAAGTGGGTGCGGTACTGCCGGGTAACTTCAAGATTAAGAAAGCCAAACTGCGCCAGGTCGAGTCTTTCGGCATGCTCTGCTCCGGTGAGGAGTTGGGTATCAACGAAGACAACGATGGCATCATGGAGCTGCCGACTCAGGCCCAGCCGGGTCAGGACCTGCGTGAGTTCTTCGATCTCGACGACCAGATTATCGAGGTTGACCTGACTCCCAACCGTGGTGACTGCCTCAGCATTGCCGGTCTGGCCCGTGAAGTGGGTGTGCTGAATAAAGCACCGGTGACCGAAGTTGCGGTTGAGCCGGTTGCAGCCACGATTGACGATACCTTCCCGATCGAAATCGAAGCTGGAGAGGGTTGTGCCCGTTTTGTCGGTCGTGTGATCAAGGGGATCGATCCGACCGCGACTACGCCGGTGTGGATGGTCGAGAAGCTGCGCCGTAGCGGTATTCGCAGCATCGATCCGGTGGTCGACATCACCAACTACGTAATGCTGGAGCTGGGTCAGCCGATGCACGCCTACGACCTGGCGACCCTGAACGGCGGTATCCGCGTTCGGATGGCCGATGCCGGTGAGAAACTGACCCTGCTCGATGGGCAGGAATGCGAGCTGAACAACGACACCCTGCTGATCGCCGATCATCAAGGTCCGCTGGGGCTGGCCGGAATCATGGGGGGCGAAGGCTCCGGTGTTGCCGAGCAGAGCCGTGACATCTTCCTTGAGTGTGCTTACTTTAACCCGCTGGCGATTGCCGGTAAGGCGCGCTCCTACGGTCTGCATACCGATGCGTCGCACCGTTTCGAGCGTGGTGTTGACCCCGAACTGCAGGTTAAGGCCAGCGAGCGTGCTACTGCTCTGTTGCTGGAGATCGTCGGCGGTCAGGCCGGTCCGATCACCGAAGTTGCGCTTGAACAGCACCTGCCAGCATCTCGTACCGTCAAGCTTCGTGCCGAGCGGATCAAGAAGCTGCTGTCGCTGGACATCGAGGCTGCCGAAGTCGAAGAGATTCTGACCCGTCTGGGTATGGGTGTTAGTGCCGACGGCGATAGCGCTTGGCGGGTCGATGTGCCGGCGTACCGTTTCGACGTATCGCTGGAAGAGGACTTGCTGGAAGAGTTGGCCCGTATCTACGGCTACAACCGGATGCCGGTTCGTACCAACCATGCGACTCTGAAACTGACCCCGCAGCCGGAAGCCCAAAAAGGCCTGCCGGATCTGCGTCGTCTGCTGGTGGCCCGTGGTTACCAGGAAGCGATTACCTACAGCTTTGTCGAGCCGGGCATGCTGGCTAAGTTTGACTCCAAGCACCAGCCGGTGGCGCTAGCCAACCCGATCTCTGCTGATATGGCGGTCATGCGGACCACCCTGTGGCCGGGCCTGATCAAAGCGATGCAGCACAATCAGCATCGCCAGCAGAGCCGAATTCGTCTGTTTGAAACCGGTCAGCGCTTTGTGCCGGGTGACAATGGTCTGACCCAGGATGACGTGATTGCTGGCGCACTGTTCGGTACCTGCAATCCGGAAGGTTGGACGGGTCACAAGCGTGCCGTCGACTTCTTTGATGTGAAGGGCGACCTGGAAGCGCTGTTGGCGGTCAATGGCGATGCCAATGCGTTTGAATTCGAAGCGGCGCAACATGAGGCCCTGCACCCGGGGCAGACCGCTGCGATCAAGCGCGATGGCGAACTGGTGGGCTACGTCGGTGCGCTGCACCCCAGCCTATGCAAAGATCTGGGGCTTAACGGTCCGGTGTTCCTGTTTGAACTGGCGCTGGATGCGGTGATGGTTGACCGTCTGCCGACCTTTAGCGAGCTGTCCAAGTACCCGGGTACCAGCCGGGATATGGCGCTGGTGGTAGATCAGCAGGTGGCGGTTGCCAAGGTGCTTCAGTTGACCCGCGAAAAAGCCGGTGAGTGGCTCAAGGATGTCACCCTGTTTGATGTCTATAGCGGCGAAGGTATTGAAAACGGTAAAAAAAGTTTGGCTCTCAGCTTGACCTGGCAGCATCCATCGCACACGCTTAATGACGAGGAAGTCAACCAGTTCTTTGATGCCGTTGTGTCTGCCGCCAAACAACAGTTGGGTGCAGCGCTGAGAAGCTAACGACACTAAGGGCTTATTTCGCACAGGAGGCTCCATGAGCTCTTTGACCAAAGCTGAGATGTCCGAGCGCTTGTTCGACGAGATCGGTTTGAACAAGCGTGAAGCCAAAGAGATGGTCGAATCGTTCTTCGATGAGATTCGTACTTGTCTGTCAGAGAACGAACAGGTCAAACTTTCGGGCTTTGGTAACTTCGATTTGCGTGACAAGCGTGAGCGGCCGGGACGGAACCCTAAAACCGGTGAGGAAGTGCCTATCACCGCTCGCCGAGTGGTTACCTTTCGTCCCGGACAGAAGCTGAAAGAAAAAGTCGAAACCTATGCCGACTCAGCAGACTGAGCCGGCTCCTCCCATACCCGACAAACGCTACTTCACCATCGGTGAAGTAGCGTCTTTGTGTGGGCTAAAGCCTCACGTATTGCGCTATTGGGAGCAGGAGTTCGAGCAGCTCCAGCCGGTCAAGCGCCGCGGCAACCGGCGTTACTATCAGCGCCAGGATGTGCTGCTGGTGCGTCAGCTTTCTCATCTGCTATACGAGCAGGGCTTTACCATTGCCGGTGCCCGTCAATGGCTCGATGGCGAGCAGGCCGATGATGATAATCAGCGCTCCCAGCAGTTGATTCGACAGACAATTTCCGAACTTGAGCAGTTGCTCGTTACCCTCAAATCGGTCTAGTCCGAATTTTCCGAACCGGCTCTTCCACTGACTTGGGGGATGGGGTAGTATTCGCTCTCGCTGTCGCAAGGCAGCTGTAATTGCCTGAATTCGGGGCGTAGCGCAGTCTGGTAGCGCACTTGCATGGGGTGCAAGGGGTCGCAGGTTCAAATCCTGCCGTCCCGACCATTATCCGGTCGATCGAATTCACTTCCTGTACTGCTCGGTACATCCCGGAAGTCAGCAGGCAGTTCTCTTAGTCGGGGCGTAGCGCAGTCTGGTAGCGCACTTGCATGGGGTGCAAGGGGTCGCAGGTTCAAATCCTGCCGTCCCGACCATTATCCGGTCGATCGAATTTACTTCCTGTGCCGCTCGGTACATCCCGGAACTCAGCAGGCCGTTCTCTTAGTCGGGGCGTAGCGCAGTCTGGTGGCGGCTCTTTGCCTGACGATGGCATGGGGTGGAAGGATCAAATCCTGCCGTCCCGACCATTATCCGGTCGATCGAATTTACTTCCTGTGCCGCTCGGTACATCCCGCAACTCAGCAGGCCGTTCTCTTAGTCGGGGCGTAGCGCTGTCCGGTAGCGGCTCTTTGCCTGACGATGGCATGGGGTGGAAGGATCTAATTCTGCCGTCCCGACCATTATCTGGTCGATCGAATTTACTTCCTGTGCCGCTCGGTACATCCCGCAACTCAGCAGGCCGTTCTCTTAGTCGGGGCGTAGCGCTGTCCGGTAGCGGCTCTTTGCCTGACGATGGCATGGGGTGGAAGGATCAAATCCTGCTGTGCCGAGCTGCGTCTCGAGAAACAGTTTTGGTGGGCTGAATTGCGTGGTTGGTGATCGTCACCAGCTGATTGGCTATTCGTAATCCTGCTTGATCTTCCAGTCGTTCTGCTGCTCTTCGAATTTGCTCCATTCATCCTGCTCTTTGGTTTGCGGTTTGGACGCCGCTTCGGCTTCGGCGATCTGCTGCTTGAGCTGTTTGACCTTGTTGGTAAGGTGCTGAATCCGCTTATTGAACAGGTTCTTGGTATTGATCCGCTTGAGTTTCTTTAAGCAATTGCTGTAGTGGACGGCTGCGACCTTGACCTTCTTGTTCTGCTCCGCGTTACGGGCAGTGATCAGGGCGATGTCGACGCTGATCAGTTCAAACATCATCTTGCCCTGATTGGAGTACTTCACGGCAGAGGCTTTGTCGAGGCTGCCCTCTTTGCTCATCGCCACGATGGTGTTGACCAGGTCCTTGATCCGGGCACGCAGTCCTTGGCCGCTGATGGGGTCGCTGAAAGGAGGCTTGAGGGAATCCAAAGCACTCTTGAATTCCTGCTTCTGAAGCTCGTCGATTTTTTTCGCCAGGGCACCCGCGCTGGCATGACGGGGGTCGAGTTCAAGAATCTCATGGCAGTTGCGCTTGAGCAGCGTCAGCATGAATTGGCGCAGGTCGGCGGTCATATAATTGTGTGGGATATCGCTGAGCATCGAGCTGATGCGGCGGATGCGCTCGTTGATTACCTTGATTTTCAATGCGCGCGCCTTGCGTGCATTTTCCATCGACTGGGCCACAAAGGCGGCGCCCACCATCACGACGATACCCACGATAATCAACGTGACGATGGTGGCAGGACTCATAAGCTCTCCGGTGGTCAGGGGACATCTAACACCCTAGGTTTTTCCAGCTACCAAGATAGCTTGAAGCCCTTATGACGGCAATGGCTTTCAACCAGGTTACTGCGCTCTATCGGCGGTTGTGGGATTTGCTTGAATTGGCAATCCGATCCGGTGCGGGTTTGATTGTTTGTCGGTGCGGTTTTCAAAAGCAAAATTGAGTGGAAATTGATCGTTGCTGGGTGTTTTTTATTCGATCGGAGAGGGCGGCTGGTGGCTCTTCTATAGCCTGTTAAATTTTCTGAAAAAAAGTGCCGTTGGTCGCTTGACGCGTTTTTTTTAAGTCCCTATTATACGCGCCTCCTTTGATGAGGATTCAAAGGAAGCGCGACGTCCCATTCGTCTAGTGGCCTAGGACACCGCCCTTTCACGGCGGTAACAGGGGTTCGAACCCCCTATGGGACGCCATCGCGGGAATAGCTCAGTTGGTAGAGCGCAACCTTGCCAAGGTTGAGGTCGCCGGTTCGAACCCGGTTTCCCGCTCCAAATCCTCAAGGCTGCGTCCCATTCGTCTAGTGGCCTAGGACACCGCCCTTTCACGGCGGTAACAGGGGTTCGAACCCCCTATGGGACGCCATCGCGGGAATAGCTCAGTTGGTAGAGCGCAACCTTGCCAAGGTTGAGGTCGCCGGTTCGAACCCGGTTTCCCGCTCCAATCTTTATTTCTCCCCCTTACTTTCCTAACGACCTGAGTCAACAGTCTCGTCGCTAAGGCTATGTCTTTGTTGGCAATGTAGTATTCTTGGAAGAGTCATGGCAGGCATGGTTAGCATTCGCTATTGCCATTACTGCTGGAATTTGACCAAACCTAGAATTCTGATGTTGGCTGGCCTATGCGCTTTAAAAGTTTGAGTAACTGTCGTCACTTGCTTTTAGTGATATTGCCATTGGCCCTTACAGTGCTGTTTTCCTCCTCGGCACAGGCTGCTCGTACGATCAATTCGGCCACCGTCAATGGTGGCAGTAGTGTCACCGTTACACCGGGAGCCAGTATTACCGTTAGCTTGAATGTGACTACAACGGGTGGCGGCAGCAGTAACGATTGGGAATCGACCGATTGGCTTATCGCAACTAGCTCGGGTGGAAGTTATACCTGCAATGATCATAATGACAGTACTTCTGCCGGTACCCATGATCAGACCTTTACGATTACTGCTCCAACAACACCAGGGACATACAACGCATATTTTGAAGCTTATCAAAACGATAATTGTAGTGGTGGTGGCTCTACAATATTTACTCTGTCGAATGCGATTACTGTTTCTAGCGGTGGTTTGTCTTTAACGTTTTATGATCAGTTCAACTCAACCAGTTACTCGAATCAGGACGGGACGGAAAACTGGGCAACGAGTTGGACTGAGTCTGGTGAGAGTGATGGCCCTTCCGGTGGGGATATCAGAATCACCGGCGGAGAACTCCGGTTAAAAGACGACGATCGAAGTATTTCTCGTTCGGTGGATTTAAGTGCCTATAGCTCGGCAACCTTAAGCTTCGATTATCGAGAAAGCAGCTTAGACAATAGCAACGATTGGATAGATTTAGAGATACGTACAGGCGGGAGTGGTAGTTGGACGCAGCTGACACGCTTCAGTGGTTCCAGTAACGATAGTGGGACCTACAGTACCGATATCAGCAGCTATATCTCGACGAACACTGAAATCAGGTTTATTACCTCGTCCTCACTTGGGAACAATGATCAATTTTTCGTAGATGATTTTGGTATTGATGCCAGTGGTAGCGGAGGGGGCAGTTGTGGTGCCGCGACGGTTGCCGATAATTTTGGTTCTGTTTCCTACGCTCAAAATGATGGCACCCGCAATTGGGCAGGAGACTGGCAGGAGATCGGTGAGAGTGATGGGGCTAGCTCTGGTTTGGTCCGGGTTAGAAACGATCTTTGTACCGGTGGGAATTGTTTACGGCTTGGGGTAGTCAATGGCAATTCTGCGCAGAGCTATTCCAACGTTGGCGCCAGTCGGGAGGTGGATCTGAGTGGCTCAACTACGGCAACGCTCACTTTTAACTATCGATCAGGTGTCACCCAGAACTCTCAAACTGTTGTGTTGCAGGCGTCCTCGAATGGGGGTAGCAGCTGGAGCACCCTTCGTACCTATAACATATCATCGAGCAATTTCTCAGCGACGGCCGAGAGTGTCCCTTTAACGCCTTATATTGCCAGCAATACCCAGATCCGGTTCCTCGCTACCGGCTCTAATGCGGTGGTGGGCATGTACATTGATGATATTCAGATCGCCTATAACCCCTGTAGTACCCTGCTGGCGGAATGGCGGATGGACGAGGCCAGCTGGAACGGCACTGCCGATGAGGTGGTCGATAATACCGGCAATAACTATCACGCAGTCGCGGTTAATGGCGCCACCACAGCCAGTGCCACGCCAGCGGTGGCTGGGAACCCCGGTACTTGTGGGTATGGCTATTTTGACGATGCCGGTAGCTCGAACGGGAATTATCTGGCGCTCAACAATTTCCCGAATTCGACAACCGACTTCACCATGACGGCCTGGATACGGTCCAGCGATGTCTCCCGTTCCGGTCAGCGTGTGTTTGCTGACGACCAGTCAAATACAGGGGGGTATGCATTGAGTCTGGGGGACCCTGGGTCTGGGCGCTTACGTTTTTACGCCCGTGCCACCAGTCCGGTTAGCCTCGATACTCCTTCTATCATTAGTAACGATACTTGGTACTTTGTGGCTGCCGTTGCCGACATTACCAATAAGCAGAAGACCATTTACGTTTACTCTGCCGACGGCACCCTATTGAACACCACCAATGGAAGCTACAGCGGAACTTGGGGCACGGATAGTGGCCCTGCCTCGATTGGGGGTGAAACCAACAGCGGCGAGAGCGGTAATCGTTTCTTCGGCAACCTTGATGAGGTTCGCTACTACGAGGAAGCGCTGAGTAGCGCTCAGATTGCTGCGATCCGAGCCGAAACTCATAGCTGCTCCGGCGGACCGGTTGCCCATTGGCGCTTTGATGAAACCGGCTGGAGTGGCGCGGCCAATGAGGTGGTCGATAGCGAAGGAACCAACCACGGACTTGCCAATTCGGCAGATCCTGTGAGTGGGCAGCTCTGTAATGCGGCTGATCTGTCGGCTACCGGTACCAGTGATTATCTTTCTCTCGGCGCTGGCGCGTTGAATGGCGCCACAGATTTCACCATTTCGGCCTGGGTGAAAACCAGCAATACCAATAGTCAGGCGCTGTTATCCGGGGCCAACAGTTCGCAGGCCAACGAGCTGATCATGTGGTTTCCGAGCGCGACCTCGTTCGAACCCTGGTTGAAAGGTACCGACCCCGCGTCGATCAGTATCGGCAATATCGCCGATGATCAATGGCACCACTTAGTCTGGACCCGTAGTGGAAGCCAGAACTGTATTTACCGTGATGCGAGCCTGCAGGGCTGTACCACAGGCTCGACGTCGGCTCTGGATATCGATAGCGGGGGCTTGATTCTGGGACAGGAGCAGGATTCCGTCGGCGGCGGATTCGATCTCGGGCAGGACTGGCGAGGCTTGGTTGATGAGCTATTGATCTTCAACGAAGCTGTGTCTGCGTCTCAGGTCACCAGTATCTACAACAACACCCTGGCCGGGGATAACTGGGATGCCGCCGAGCGGACCTGTCCGACCACAACGTCTTGTACGGTTACCTTCCGGGACAACTTTACCGTGGCCGGTTTCAGCAATAATGACGGCGATGCTGACTGGGCTGGGTCTTGGAGCGAAGTCGATGGTGATGGCCTCGGTGCTACGACCGGCAATGTTCAGATTTTCAACGGTGAACTCTATCTGGATGATAATCCGAATACCGGCGGTACACCTGGAGTTACTCGCGAGGTCGATCTATCGGGCTATGACACGGCCACCCTGAGATTGAATCATCGCACCACCAGCGGCGTTGACAGCAATGATCAGGTGTCACTGGAGATCTCCTCCAACGGCGGCAGCAACTGGACGGTGCTACAGAACTACACCGGTATCAGCGGCACCAGTAGTGGTAGCAGCAGCTTCAATATCAGTAGTTATATCTCTACCAACACCCAGATACGGCTGCGGGTTACGAGTTTCTATGGCGGCGGCAGCGAAAGCTTCGTGGTCGATCATATCGAAATCGAAGCTGAGGACACCGATTGTGATAACCAGGTGGATCACTATGCGATCAGTCACAGCGAGCAGGGTGTCACCTGTGAAGCTTCCTCAATAACTATCACCGCCCACGACAGCAGCGATGCAGCGGTCGAGCCGGGTAGCGGTGTCACAATGACGCTCAATACCAATACAGGTTTTGGTGACTGGAGCTTGAGCTCTGGCGGCGGCAGTGTTGCCAACGGTACAGCTAACGACGGTATCGCCACTTACGCTTGGGCCGATGGTGAGTCGTCAGTGGTATTGGCTCTGGCCCATACGGAAGTTACCGGTGCTCCGCATATGGATATCGATATCACTGATAATAACAGCGCCACCGATAAGGATGGAGACAGCAGTGAAGATCCCAGGCTGGCTTTTAGAGAAGCTGTGCTGAAATTCTATGATGCCAGTGCTAGTTCGGAAGAGCTCCCGCATCAGATAGCCGGAAATCGTTCAGACCTACCTCCAAACGCTGCTACCCTACAGCTTCGTGCTATCACGACTGATCCCAATACAGGAGCTTGTTTGGCACGAGTTCAGAATCAGTCGTTGGATGTTGCTTTGGGTTATCAATGCCTTGATCCGAGCAGCTGCATAAGTGGGCGGGAGTTTCGCCTGCTAGACCGGTCGGGTATTGAGCGGGTGTTACCAGACACTGTCAGTCTGAACTTTGATGCTCAGGGCAGAGCACCCATTCCGATTGTTTACGATGATGTCGGTCAGGTAAAGATGAGCGCTAGTCTGACATTAGCTGAATCGGAACCCGTGTCAGAAACTGTGCTGTCAGGTAGCTCGACCAGTTTTACTGTTCGACCGTTTGCCTTCCATATCGACGTAACGGGCAATCCTGCAGCCAGCACAGCAACAGGATCCCCCTTTAAAGCCGCCGGGGAAGCTTTTACTGCGACGGTAACGGCGGTGCCCTGGGCCTCGAGCGATGATAGCGACAACGACGGTGTTCCCGATAGCGGCGCCGATCTGTCGGATAACGGCGTGACGGCAAACTTCGGTCAGGAAAGTACGGCAGAAACAGTGACCCTGACTCAGGGACTGGTTCTACCAGCAGGCGGGACGAATCCTGCCTTGAGTAATGCTACTTTCAGCGGCTTTAGCGCCGGCGCCAGCACCAAATCAAACCTGTCATGGAGTGAGGTGGGCATCATCAGTCTGACGGCTAACTTGACCGATGGCAGCTATCTGGGGGCGGGTGACGTAACCGGTACGGCGCCCTATGTTGGACGCTTCTATCCGGACCACTTCCTGCTCAGTGGCCCTAACCTCAGTAACAGAACCGCTCTGAGTAGCTGCGTTAGTTCCGACTTCACCTACATGGGTGAGAAATTTGGCGTGGACTTTACCCTTACCGCACGCAATACCGGTGGTGGGACGACCACCAACTACGAGGGCGATTTCGCAAGGATCAATTCGCGCGGAGAGTTGAACCTAGCGGTGGTGAATGATGGTGCCCTGATCGCCCCCTCACGGCTCGAGCAAGCAGGTAACGTTGTGTGGACAGAGGGGGTGCTTGATATGGTCTTAGAGTTGGTCGTGCATCGCTCGGGGGGCGTTGATGGGCCTTTTGATAATCTATCGATCGGCATCGCGCCCAAGGATAGCTCGATCGGAGGAGACCCTACTGTCCTAAATAGCTTCAATCTGGATGTTGAGGGTGACGGTAGCAATGGGCATGGGAAGCTGGGTGATACCAAAATCCGCTATGGCCGACTGGTCGTTAATAATGCCTTTGGTCCGGAAACGGAGGATTTGGAGGTACCGCTACAGGTGCAGTACTACAACGGCAGTCGTTTTGTTTTGCATTCGGATGACAGCTGTACCCCCTATAGCAGTTCTAAGGCCAGTTTGGATCATAGCGATTACGGCTCTGACAATCTGAATGTGGGTGATACTTTGATCACCGCATCGGCGAGTAGCGCGGTCGTAAGTAGCGGTGAAAGTCCCAGTGGCTTGCCGTTGGTATTGGAGGCGCCGGGTGTGGGTAAAGAAGGCCAGGTCGATCTGATCTTGGATGTTGATGATTGGTTGAAGTTCGACTGGGAGGGTAGCGGTGATCAGAACCCCCAAGGACAGGCCTCGTTCGGTCGCTACCGCGGTAACGACCGGATGATCTTCTGGCAGGAGAACTTCAGCCAGTAATACCTTTAACCGATTGGGATTAAAGGTAAGTTAGGCTAGGGTGTTAATGCAGCTCATCTTGCTGACTGAACTGTTCGATCTCCTCATCGCTGAGAAAATGCAGACAGGTCCCGCCCAGTTGCCATAGCAGCAGGCGGGGAATCAGTGGGGTCAGGTTGGGGTGCATGGTGATCAGACTGGAAATCGTATCCTGCGCCAGGTGTCTGTATTCCTGATCTTGATCGATCGCCTGAAAAATCTGTTCAAAGCGCTGCTCGATGATCTCAACCGCTTCTTCGCTGCCGGTTGCCTCGAGAGCTTGGACACTTTGTTGAAACAGCTGTTGAAGTTGGGTGTGGATCGTTGGGGCTTGGCTCATCGGGTCGGCAACTCATGTCAATTGGAATAGACCCCGTTGTGGGGCTGGGAGGTCTATTATGCCAGTGGTTTGGCAAGATGCGATGTCAGTCGGCAATCTGATTATCGATGATGAGCACAAGTACCTTTTTTGCCTGATTAACGGGGTCGAACTGGCACTGAAGCTGGATAACAATCGGGCGATCCTGAAGCAGCTGTTCGAACAGCTGGAGGAGTATACCCAGAGTCACTTCCGTCAGGAGGAGAAGACCCAGCTGAAAATGAAATATCCCGGTTATATCGACCACAAGATGGAGCACCAGCGCATCCTGGAGCAGATGGCGGCCCTGCGACAGCGGGTACTGGAGAGCGAGCCCATCAGTGTCGAGGATGACCTGGAGGTGATTCTGGAGCAGGAGACCGCCAAGATCGACAATTACGGTGAACCCGGCTCCGAACCGGTTGAGGCGGATTCCACCGAGAGCGATTCACTGAACCTCGATCCCCAGGTCCAGGAGCAGATTGTCGGTCTGTTGCGGGGCTGGGTGTTGGATCATGTATTGAAGACCGATATGCAGATGAAAAAATACCTGCAGCGGTTGCCGAAAAACTTCCTTTGATTCCCTCTGGGCTGCTGTTGAAAACTCAGCGCAGTGGCCCAACATAGGACGGGTCCGTTTCCGATCTTACCTTTCCAGGAAATCACTATGACCCAGGCCCTGTCTATCCGGGGGTTAAGAAAAACCTACGATAACGGCTTTGAGGCCCTGAAAGGGATCGACCTCGAAGTCCAGCAGGGTGATTTTTTTGCTCTGCTTGGTCCCAACGGTGCCGGTAAGTCGACCACCCTGGGGATCGTCTCGACCCTGATCAATAAAAGTGCCGGTAGCGTATCGGTGTTCGGCCACAACCTGGATACCGACTCCGTGGCGGCCAAGAAATCGATGGGCGTTGTGCCGCAGGAGTTCAACTTCAATCAGTTTGAGCAGGTGCGGGATATCGTCGTCACCCAGGCGGGCTATTACGGCATGCAGCGTCGGGAGGCCAACGAGTCGGCCGATCATTACCTGCAGGCGCTGGGGCTGTGGGATAAGCGTCATACCACGGCCCGGATGCTGTCGGGTGGGATGAAACGCCGCTTGATGATTGCCAGGGCGTTGATTCATAACCCCAAACTGCTGATCCTGGATGAGCCCACCGCCGGGGTGGATATCGAACTTCGGCGTTCGATGTGGGAGTTCCTACAGCAGTTGAACGAGGCCGGTACCACCATCATCCTGACCACTCACTATCTCGAAGAGGCCGAAAGCCTGTGCCGCAACATCGCCATCATCGACCGTGGTGAGATTCGCGCCAACACCTCGAAGCGGGAGCTGTTGAGTCAGCTTAACCGAGAGACCTTTGTGTTGGATCTGGCCCAACCGCTGCAACAGCTGCCGCGTCTTGACGGCTATTCGATTGAGCTTGAGGGCGACCACACGCTGTTGGTCGAAGTGGACAAGCAGCAAGGCCTGAACGAGCTCTTCAGTCAACTGCAGAAACAGGATATCCAGGTGGCGAGCATGCGAAACAAAACCAACCGGCTCGAGGAACTGTTTGTCCGGCTGGTCGAGAAGAACCTGGAGTCATAATGCGGATTCAAGACAATAGCATCGCGCTGATCACCATTGTCAGTCGCGAGATTCGGCGGTTTTTGCGGATCTGGGCCCAGACCCTGCTGCCCCCGGCGATCACCATGACTCTTTACTTCATTATCTTCGGCAACCTGATTGGTTCCAGAATCGGGCAGATGGATGGCTATGATTATATGGAGTTCATCGTTCCGGGGCTGATCATGATGTCGGTGATTACCAACTCCTACGGCAACGTGGTGTCGTCGTTCTACAGCGCCAAATTCCAGCGTCATGTCGAAGAGATCATGGTGTCACCGGTGCCGGCGTCGGTGATTCTGATCGGTTACGTGCTCGGTGGGGTGGCCCGCGGATTGGGGGTCGGCCTGATCGTCACCCTGTTGTCGCTGTTCTTCACCGATCTGCAGGTGCACAACCTGTTTGTTATTGTCGCGGTGGTGTTCCTGACCGCGGTGCTGTTCGCCCTCGGTGGCTTTATTAACGCTATTTACGCCAACAGCTTTGATGATGTCGCGATCGTACCGACCTTTGTTTTGACGCCGCTGACCTACCTGGGTGGGGTGTTCTATTCGATCCAGTTGCTGCCGGAATTCTGGCAGGGCGTGTCGATGGCGAACCCGATCCTCTATATGGTCAACACCTTCCGCTACGGGATTCTGGGAGTCAGCGATATCGACCTGACTTTTGCCTTCAGCATCATCCTGGTCTTTATCGTGGCGTTGTATAGCTTTGCACTTCACCTGCTGCGAACCGGAAAGGGGATCCGCCATTGAGTTCTGATAATCACGACGCGATCAAACTGGCACCGCTGGGCCAGGACACCCAGTATGTGTGTCACTACGATCCGTCTCAGCTGTTTTCGATCGAGCGGGCCAACAATTGGCAGAAGCTGGGCTATGACAAGGCGCCGTTTCGTGGATTCGATCTGTGGAATGCCTACGAGCTGTCGTGGCTGGACCCGAAGGGCAAGCCCCAGGTGGCGATCGCCGAGTTTCGTATTCCCTGCGATTCGAGTCATATCGTCGAATCGAAGTCATTCAAGCTCTACCTCAACTCCTTCAATCTGACCCGTTTCGATTCGATGGATCAGGTGCAGCAACACCTGGTGGAAGACCTGAGTACGGCCTTCGGCGGTCCGGTGACCGTAGCGATCCAGACCCTGGATGCGACCGGCATCATCGAACCCCTCAAAGGGGAGTCGTTGGATCAGCTGGATGTGGAGATCGAGCATTACCAGCCGGCGCCGCAGTTACTGAGTAGCGGCGACGGTGATCCGGTGGATGAGCAGTTGTACAGTCATCTGCTCAAGTCCAACTGCCCGGTGACAGGGCAACCGGACTGGGCCAGCATCCAGATCGAGTACCGCGGCCAGCCGATCGATCGCAAAGGGTTGCTCAAGTACCTGATCTCCTACCGTGAGCACGGGGATTTCCATGAGCAGTGTGTCGAGCAGATCTTTCTGGATATCTATCAACGCTGTCAGCCGGAGCAGCTGAGCGTCTATGCCCGCTATGTGCGACGGGGCGGTTTGGATATCAATCCCTATCGCAGCACCGAAGCGTTCAGCCCGGACAATATCCGCTTGCTGCGCCAATAGGGCTTGATCG
The DNA here is from genome assembly GCF_965230735.1 of Motiliproteus sp. Taxonomy (GTDB): domain Bacteria; phylum Pseudomonadota; class Gammaproteobacteria; order Pseudomonadales; family Balneatricaceae; genus Motiliproteus. The sequence continues at coordinate 3,523,724 of NZ_OZ246016.1, read as the reverse complement.
ACAAAGCTGCTAATTAGAGTCAGACAATAACCGTACGGAGAATCACAATGGATGCCTTGGAACTGCTGCACAACCGGGTCTCATCGCCGATGCTGGGTGATCAGCCTCCCACCGAGGAACAGCTGCAGAACATGTTTCAGGCCGCGGTGCGGGCTCCGGATCATGGTGCCCTGCGTCCCTGGCGCTTTCTGACTGTCGCCGGTAATGATCGGGCCCGGCTTGGTGAGCTGTTTCTGGCAGCCGGGTTGGCTGACGAGCCGGAGATGAGCGAAGCGAAGCAGAACAAGCTGCGCAATATGCCGCTGCGGGCACCGCTAGTCGTCGTGGCGATCGCCAAAATCCAATCGCATCCGAAAGTGCCGGAAGTAGAGCAGCAGATCGCCGCGGGTGCCGCAACGCAGAACCTGCTGCTGGCCGCTTTTGCCCAAGGTATCGGTGGGATGTGGCGGACCGGCGATATGGCTTACAACATCCAGGTCATGAAAGGACTGGGTCTGGCCGACAATGAGCAGATTATCGGTTTCGTTTATCTGGGATCGCAGCCTGAGAAGATGAAAACACTCTGCCCGCTGGATCCGACCGATTATGTTCAGAGCTGGCCGGCCAACTAGGTTCGGGTAACGATACGCACAACTCCGTCCGTCAAGGAGAGATCGACACCATGGATACCCACGCCCAAATTGAACAGTTTCAGCAGCTGATTCATCAACAGATTCCGCTGACCAACCATATGGGGTTTGTCGGCATCGACTACGATGGACGGGATCTGGCCTTCGAGCTGGCGCTGGAAGCAAACCATAACGATAAGGGGACGGCGTTTGCCGGGGCTCTGAGTGCCGGTGCAAACCTCTGTGGCTGGGGCGCGATCACGCTGCTGTTGCAGGGCGAGGATCAGCCCTACGATGTGGTTATCCGCGACAGCCGGCTGGAGTACATGTTGCCGGTGACCCGTGATTTCCGTCTCCAGACCCGGATGCCTGAGCCTGAACAGATAGCAGCCTTCGTCGAGCGCCTGAGGGAGCGGGGCAAGGCCCGCTGCGATCTTCAGGTCGAGGTCATTGAGGCCGGGCAATGCTGTTTCCGTTTTAGCGGCAGCTACGTGGCGCTTCGCAAGAAGGATTGGCGCTGAGCCGATTCGCAGACACTCCACCGTTTTGATGAGGGGCTAAGAAAGTGGTTGACCCTGAAGTTCACTTTAGGGTTTACAGTTAGGCATCACGGGCAGAACCCTAGAACGAACCACAGGATGCTCCATGGCCTACCAGCTTCAACTCGAAGGCGTCAGCTGCAACGGCTGCGTCAACAAAATCCGGCAGCAGATTCAGCAGCGTGACAGCGACGGTGATATTCAGGTCGATCTGGATAGCTTGCAGGCCGAGGTCAATAGCCGACTGGCGCTGAACGAAGTTCTCGAGGTTATCAATCAACTGGGTTACCCGGCCTGCGAACTCGCTTCTGTTCCTCATCACCGCATCCAGTTGCAGCTCGACGGGCTGAGCTGTAACGGTTGCGTGAATAAAATCCGCCAACAGATCCAGCAGCAGGACAGTGACGGTGATATCCAGGTCGATCTCGACAGCCAGGAAGCCGAGGTCATTAGTCGCCTGGCTGAGACCGAAGTGATTGCGCTGATAAGTTCGCTGGGATACCCGGCTGAAAGGCTTGCCTTAACCCCGCAGACTCGCTCCACGGAGGGCAACAACGGTCAGAAGGTTGAGCCTTTGCCGATAACTGAAGCGGAGTCAGTAGCGACGCCTGATCCCACGATGGAGTCCTCTGTCGCGACCGAGGCTGCAAACGACACGGCTGGAGCGGCGGTTCAGCTGGCGCTGAGTGGGCTGACCTGCGCCGCCTGCGTCAACAGTGTCCAAAAGGCCTTGGATGCCGTTCCCGGCGTTGTTAAAGCCGACATCAATTTTGCCAACCGAACCGCCCAGGTCTCCGGCACCGCCGCCGATAAGGCGTTGATTCAGGCAGTCGTCGCGGCCGGTTACGGTGCTGAAGCGATCCAGGATCCTGAATTATTGGAGCAGCAGCAACAGCGACAACGGCAGCAGGAGATGAATCAAAAGCGCCGTCACAGCCTGCTGGCATTGGGGCTCGGACTGCCGATGATGGTCTGGGGAATGGTGTTCGGTATGGCCGTTGAGACCCCGACTCAACAGTTGGGTTGGGGGCTGGTGGGGCTGCTGACCGTGGCGGTGATGGTCTACTGCGGCGGTCATTTCTTCACCGGGGCCTGGAAAACCCTGCGCAACCGCAGTGCCAATATGGACAGCCTGATTGCGCTGGGAACCGGTTCGGCCTGGCTCTATTCGATGCTGGTGGTGTTGTTTCCCGAGCTGCTGCCGCCCCAATCTCGTGGACTCTACTTCGAAGCGTCGGCCTTGATTATCGGCCTGGTCAATCTGGGGCAGGTATTGGAGTTAAGAGCGCGGGGACAAACGCAGCAGGCGATTCGCGGACTGTTGGATCTTCAGCCCAAACGAGCCCGGGTGCTGCGCGACGGGGTGGAGCAGGAGTTGGCCGTGGAGCTGGTTCAACCCGGTGACCTGATTCGGTTGCGGACCGGCGAGACCGTGGCCGTCGATGGCGAGGTGGAGCAGGGCGAAGGCCTGCTGGATGAGTCGATGCTGACCGGCGAACCCCTGCCTGTGGTCAAGCAGGCCGGCGATGCGGTGGCGGCGGGTACGATGAATACCCAGGGGGCGTTGCTTTATCGTGCTACCCGTGTCGGTCGGGATACGGTGCTGGCGGGTATCATCTCGATGGTACAGCAGGCCCAGAACTCCAAGCCGCCGATCAGTCAGTTGGCGGATCGGGTCGCGTCGGTGTTTGTGCCGGTGGTGATCCTGATCGCGCTGGTCAGCGCCCTGCTATGGTGGTGGCTGGGGCCGGAGCCGAAAGCGGTGTATATGTTGGTCAGCTCGGTCACGGTACTGATTATCGCCTGCCCCTGCGCGCTGGGATTGGCGACACCGATCTCGACCATGATCGGGATCGGCAAGGCGGCCGAAATGGGCGTCCTGATCCGTAATGGTGACGCGCTGCAGCGGGCCAGCGAGATCACCACCCTGGTGCTGGATAAAACCGGTACCCTGACTCAGGGGCAGCCCGATGTGGTCGAATTGGCGCTGGCGGATGGGGTCGATCAGCGCCAAGCATTAAACCTGATTCATGCGTTGGAGAAAAACTCCCAACATCCGCTGGCGGCGGCGTTGAATCGATTCTGTGACAGCCAAGGAGTGGAGCAACTGGAGGTGCAGGGGTTTGAAACCCTGGATGGGTTGGGCGTACGGGCGCTGACCGATAACGGCCAATCCATTCTGCTGGGAAATCGCCGTTTGATGCAGCAGCAGGATATCGATCTCAATCCGTTAGCCGATGTTGAACAGCGTTGGCAACAGCAAGCCTGGACCCAGGTCTATCTGGCCCATGATAGTCGACTGCTGGCGATGGCTGCGATCGCCGATCCGTTGCGTCAGGATGCGGCACCGGCGCTGCAGCGTCTGCACCGACAGGGGGTGAAACTGGTCATGCTGACCGGTGATAATGCTGCGTCAGCCCAGGCCGTTGCCGAAGCATTGACCATTGATGAATACCAGGCCGAGTTGCTGCCGCAGCACAAGCTCGATTATGTGGCTCAATTGCAGCAGCGTGGAGAGGTGGTGGCGATGGTCGGTGACGGCATTAATGATGCCCCGGCGCTGTCGTTGGCCGATGTCAGTTTTGCCATCGGCAGTGGTACCGATGTAGCGATCGAGAGTGCCGATGTGGCCTTGATGCACGATTCGCTCGATGGCTTGGCCGATGCGGTGGAGTTGAGCCGGGCCACCCTGACCAATATCCGGCAGAACCTCTGGGGGGCCTTTATCTACAACAGCATCGGGATTCCGATCGCCGCCGGTCTGCTGTTTCCGTTTACCGGTATGCTGCTCAACCCTGTGGTTGCCGGGTTGGCGATGTCGCTGTCATCGGTCACCGTGGTCACCAATGCCAACCGTTTGCGTGGCTTTAGGGTTCGATGATATCTAGCAGGAAGCCGGGAAGTGATCAAATATTGTCCTTAATCACATGATGATAATTGTTGAATTATCATACCCCGGTATAATGCCCGCCAACCTGAGAGAAGTAAGCCGAGGGATCGGCTTACTATCGCTTTTGCGTCCGTGATCTTTTTGAGTCTGTAGTCACCCGATGCACATGATCCAGCTTGTTCAGCAACACCTCAATGGCTTCGTCGACCCGGCTCGGCTGCAGCTGCTGCTATCCCGACGCGGGCATGCGTTTGGATTCAGTGATAGCCGTGCGCTCTATATCAACAGCCGGGTACGGATGCTGGCGTTGTTGTTTGCGATTTTGACACCGCTATGGATTCCGGTCGACTTCCTGTTGTTGGACTCTGCCGAGTTTCAGCTGATGGCGGTGGTGAGGCTGTTCTTTTCGTTGATGTTGCTGATGCTGTCGGGGGTTCCCGATAAGGAGGTCAGCCTGCGGCAGGCCCATCAACGCTTGTTTGCACTGATGATCATGCCGGCGATCTTTCATCTGGCCAGCCTGATGATTCTTGCCTCCGTTCCTTTCAGCGATTACCTGATCTGCTACAGCTTTCTCCCGTTTCTGATTATCGTGATGCACTCGGTGTTTCCGTTGACGCTGTTCGAGGGTGTCCGGCTGGCGCTGCTGAGTATCTCGCTGCTATCGCTGGGTCCCTTGTTGCAGGGCGATCTGTGGAGCTTCAGCGGCTTTGCCAATATGTGGTTGATGTGTCTGCTGATGGGGGTGGCGCTGTGGACCCAAATCTCGCAGCTGCAGATGAAGATTCAGCTGTTTGAAGAAGCTACCACCGATCCGTTAACCGGTTTGCTCAACCGTCGTACCTTGATGAATCAATTGGTGCATATCCGTCGTCAGTTGTTGCGCAACGGGCGGCCGGTAGCGCTGCTGATGATGGATCTGGATCATTTCAAGCAGATTAATGACCGATTCGGGCACCAGGTCGGTGATACGGTTTTGAAGGTATTCTCCGATATCCTGCGGAATCAGGTTCGCAGTTCGGATTATGTGGCCCGCTTCGGCGGTGAGGAGTTTCTGGCGGTTCTTCCGGAAGCTCGTCCCGGCGATGCGGTGCTGTTGGCCGAAAGAATTCTCAACGCCTGCCGTAGCACCGGAATCGACCTGCCCGGGCAGCAACAGATTCGCTTTAGTCTCAGTATCGGCGTTGGCCGGTTGGAGATGAACAGTTCCGTCGAAACTTCCCTCAGCAGGGTAGATTCGGCGCTCTACCAGGCCAAGCAGCAGGGCCGGGACCGTTACGTGGTTGCCGATGCAGAAGCGGAAGTGGCCGCGTCGACTAAGCCATTTCCGGCGCCGAAGCCAAAAAAAGCCGCACGACGATGGCGTGCGGCTGTGGGTTGGCGTTGATCAAACGGACTGATTGAAGCCTTCCGGGAGTTGCAGGTGAACATCCTGCTGCGGGTAAGGAATTGAGATGCCCTGCTCATCGAAGGTCAGCTTGACCTTCTCATTCATATCGAAGAACACACCCCAATAGTCGGCCGAGTTAACAAACATCCGCACGGTAAAGTTGACCGAACTGTCGGCCAGCTCCGATAGCAGTACCTGGTTGTCCTGGTCTTTGAGGATTCGATCATCCTCGGCGATCAGTTGCTCGAGAATCGCTTTTGCCTGTTTAAGGTCATCGTCGTAACCGATACCGAAGACCATATCGACCCGGCGGACCGGGCTGAGGGAGTAGTTGGTGATGGTGCCGTTGCTGATCGGGCCGTTGGGGATGATGATGGTCTTGCGGTCCCCGGTGTGCAGGATGGTGTTGAAGATCTGGATCTCTTTGACGACCCCCGACTGACCCTGGGCTTCGATAAAGTCACCGACTTTGTAGGGCTTGAACAGCAGGATCAAAACCCCGCCGGCGAAGTTAGCCAGACTACCCTGCAGCGCCAGGCCGATGGCGAGACCGGCGGCACCGAAGATGGCGATAAAGGAGGTGGTTTCGATACCGACCATCCCGGCAACACTGATCAGCAGCAGTACCTTGAGAATGGTGCCGGCCAGTTTTTCCAGGAAGATCGCCAGGGTTTGCTCGACCTTGGCGGCTTTCAATGCCTTGTCAAAACCCCGGACGATTGCGCCGATAATCCAGAGGCCGATAATCAGCGTTAGAATCGCCAGAATCAGTTGGCTGCCGTAGAGGGCTCCGTACTCAACGATGATGTCGGAGTATTTCTCCATACTTTCGAGGCTTATTTGTTCCATGGTCTAAACCCTTAATAAAGATAGGTATTAGCACTGTCATTCAGGGCAGCGCCGGTAAGTGTAGCCAATATAGCGGCGGGATCCGGTATCAATCCAGATCAACGGCTGACTTTTTTCAATCCGATAGAAGATAAGCGCCGTGCGACGGCAGAGGTCGAGCGATTGTAGATCCCGGCCAGGAAGCTGATGCGCTAGTTAAAATAGCTACGCTTTTTCTTGCGGAACTGGGTGACTTGGAGGATCAGCAGAAACAGGAACAGCAGCAGGGTTTGCTGCGGCAGGCTCAGGCCGAACAGGGTCCACTGTATTTCGGCGCACTCGCCGGAACCCGACAGGATGATCGAGAAGGCCTGTTGCAGCGGGAAGTTTTCCAACAGGTAGTTGAGTCCGGGGCCGCACTCCGGGACTTGTTCGCCAGGCAGGCTTTGCAGCCAGATGTGGCGAAGGTTCAGTCCGATGCCGGCGAGGCTGAGCAGAATCCCCAACAGGGCGTAACATCGTTGTCCCAGCTGCCTGGGATTGTGCAGCCAAGCCAGCAGGAAGGTGGCGGCCAATGCCACGACCATCAGGCGTGACGCCATGCAGAGCGGGCAGGGTTCCAAACCCAAGCGTTGTTGAAGGTAGATGACGGCAAAAGCCAACGCGCCGATACAACTGATCAGCCCGAGAAAATTCAATCCCCGATAGCGGCTTAGGCTACTGTCATCAAGATAGGTCAACGCTTTATTCCGTCCGGTCGCAAACAGCTACTGTCATCTTTCAACTAATGCGGCGAATCCCTTGATAAATCAAATACTCACTGACGTCAATCCGTAGCGGGTGTGTCGCCTTGAAAATGAGTTATTTTCATCTTGTTTCGATGCTGTGGGGATGAACACTAATGCCGTACAATGGCCTTTGAGTGAAATTTTGCAGGAGAGTTCTGTTGGAACCGATCATTGTTTTTCTGCTGTGCGGGGTTTTTCCGATGAGCGCCGCCATCGCTGCCAGCAAGCTGATGAAGATGCCGGAAGAGGAGCGCCCGGCGTGGGTGCGTGAAGAAGCCAAACTGCAGCGTGTCGTGATGCTGGGTAATATTTTTGGACTGGTTCTGATCGCGGCGCTTTGGTACGGCTTCACCCGTCTGGAGTGGTGGATTCCGGTACTCTGCCTGGTCCTGACCTTCCCGGTCATCCATCTGCTGGTGATTGAACGCCTGTTCGGCCTGTCGAAGAGCTTTATGTTCAGCGGTGCCCTCTCCCTGGCCAGTCCGGTGCTGTTATGGCTGCACTGGTAAGCGCCTGGATCGAACAATCCCCGCCGTTGTTGCTGACGGGGTTGATTGCCATCTCCCTGCTGCTGGGGTGGTTGTTGGGTTGTCTTCCGCAGCGTATGCGTCGACTGAAACAGGTCGAGCAACAGCAGTTGTTGCAGCAGCAGATCGAGCAACAACTCAGCGAGCAGGCGCAGCAACTGCAGCAGCTGTCGGAACAGAATACCGCGTTGCAGGTGGAGCTCTCCGGTAGTCGCGAGCGGATTCAGGGTCTGCAGCGATTGGAAGCTGAGTTGACTCAGCGAGATCAGCAGCTGCAATCCCTGCGGCAGGAACACCTCGAACAGCAGACCCGATTGGGAGAGCTGCAGGCGCAGCTTCAGGCCGAACAACGCCACCATGTGGATAAATTGGCGATGCTGGAGCAGTCCGGCGAGAAAATGGTGCAGCAGTTCCGGGCGCTGGGGCAACAGATCTTTGAAGACAACAGTCGTAAATTCGGCTCCCAACAGCAGGAGAAGATTCAGCATCTGCTGCAGCCGCTACGGGATCAACTGGGCGACTTCCGTCGCCGGGTTGACGATGTCTATGATAAGGAAGCCAGGGATCGTCAGGGGCTGGCAGAGCAGATCAATCAGCTTAAGCAGCTGAATCTGCAGATGAGCGAAGACGCGGTTAATCTCACCAATGCGCTGAAGGGCGAGAACAAGACCCAGGGTAACTGGGGCGAATTGGTGCTGGAGCGAGTTCTTGAAGAGTCGGGTTTGCGTCGCGGTTACGAGTATGAGCTGCAGTTTAGTACCCAGAATGAAGAGGGGCGGAGACTGCAGCCGGATGTCATTATTCACCTACCGGACCGCAAAGATATTGTGGTCGATTCCAAAGTCTCCCTGATCGCCTATGAGCGCTACTGCTCCAGTGATGACGAGGCTGAGCGTGAAGCGGCGTTGCGTGAACACCTGTTGTCGGTCAAACGGCATATCAAAGGCCTCAGTGATAAGGGTTACGAATCCTTGAAAGGGGTGCGTTCGCTCGACTTTGTGTTGCTGTTTATCCCGGTGGAGGCAGCTTTTCTCACCGCCATCGAGCAGGATCGTTCGCTGTTTGGCGACGCCTTTGAGCGCAATATTCTGCTGGTCAGTCCGTCAACGCTGCTGGTTACGCTGCGCACGATCAATAATATCTGGCGTTATGAAAAGCAAAATGCCAATGCCCAGGAAATTGCCAAACGCGGTGGTGAACTTTATGACAAGTTTGTCGGATTCGTGGCCGCCATGGAGGATGTGGGTAAATACATTGATCAAAGCCGTCGCTCTTATGAGACGGCAATGGGGCGCTTGTCTACCGGTAAAGGAAATCTGGTCAATCGTGCCACCGCATTGAAAAAACTGGGTGTACGAGCCAAAAAAGATTTACCCGAAGCTTTGGTCGAGGGTAGTGATTCTGACATTAAGCCGACGATTACCGCTCCTGATGCGGTAGAAGAGAACGACTTAACCCTGATAAAGCCTTGAGGAAATTGGTTTGGAAACGGTTATCGGGGATCCGGAAATTCTGCTCGAATTAGCCAAACAGCGAATGCCGTTTGGTAAGTATAAAGGTTGCTTGCTGATCGATTTACCCGAGCCCTATGTGGTCTGGTTTGCTCAAAAAGGATTTCCTCAGGGGCGTTTAGGGCAACAGCTGAGCCTGCTCCATGAAATTAAAGTCAATGGTTTGGAATATCTGGTCAGGAGCTGCTCGCAAGAAGTGAGGTCTTGACCTGCTGTCCGAGAACACCATGATTCAGAAATGTGTCATGCAGCTTAGGGATTAGCGCTAATTGCCGGCCAATCACCACAACCGCTAAATCAGGGATGATTTATCCACAGGCGTATTTAATCCACAGCAGGATCCGGCTGGGCATTTGTATAAAGCCGGAGGACCTCAATTCTAAGAAAAAGATCAGTATTTTCGGTGGAATCGCATCAAATTCGCCTAATGGATGATGAGCTTACTGAGTTGTGGCTTGCTGTTTTCATCAACACAGCTGTGTATAATCATTGACACATAACAAACGGCGGGTCCGGACGAGGCCCCCGAAGCTGAACGCCTCCGGGTGTATAGGAATAAGCGATGAGTATTGATGTTGGCGCCCGACTAAAAGAGGTTCGAACCCAAAAAAAGTTATCCCAGCGCGAGCTGGCTAAGCGAGCGGGCGTAACCAACAGTACGATTTCTCTGATCGAACAGAATCGAGTCAGCCCATCGGTCAGTTCATTAAAAAAGGTTCTCGATGGCTTGCCGATGCAACTGCAGGAGTTTTTTTCTCTGGATGTACCGGAGAAAAAGCAGGTCTTTTATCCGGCTGGAGAAATGCCCGATTTAGGTCACGGCGAAATCAGTCTTTGCCTCGTTGGCCATAATCACCCCAATAGAACACTCTCTCTTCTACATGAAACCTATCCGCCTAATTCTGATACCGGCTCAGAAATGCTGACCCATGACGGGCAGGAAGGCGGTGTTATTGTCCAGGGTGAAATTGAACTGACCGTAGACGGGGAGATCCGCGTATTATCTCCGGGAGATGGCTATTTCTTCGATAGTAATTTGCCGCACCGTTTCCGCAACATCGGCGATGTGGATTGTGTAATCGTCAGCGCAAATAACCCACCGTCGCTATAACAAGCACAGTTGTTGGTTGTTTTTTAATCAGGGCGCCTTCGGGCGCCTTTTTTATTTACGGCTGCCCGGCAAAAAAAGGATGAAAAAAAGTGCCGCTTTAGGGTCAAGGGCGGCAAAAAATTGCCGATAGCGATAATAATGAAATTTACCGCCAATAAAGATTGACGGTTAAATAAAGGTTTATAAAATAGCGCGCCGCTGCTAAAAGTTGGAAAGATAATTGCATTTGACTTAGCTAGCGTGAGTTATTTAGTTCGGCTTAACTGATTACCAGATTCAAGACTGTCCATGCTCGATATAGATAAATCGATGATCGTCGCCCTTGAGATCGGCACCTCCAAGGTGGTGGCGCTGGTGGGAGAAGTGGGCCCGGACGGCACGATCGAAGTGGTCGGAATCGGTTCGCACCCATCCCGGGGTCTGAAGAAAGGGGTGGTGGTCAATATCGAGTCGACCGTGCATTCGATCCAACGGGCGGTGGAAGAGGCCGAGCTGATGGCCGGCTGCAAGATCCACTCGGTCACGGTCGGTATTGCCGGCAGCCACATCAGTTCGATGAACTCCCACGGCATCGTCGCGATCCGCGACGGCGAAGTGGTTGAGCAGGACCTGGATCGCGTGATCGATGCGGCCCGGGCGGTGGCGATTCCGGCAGACCAGAAAATCCTGCATATCCTGCCGCAGGAATACGTGATCGATAACGAAGAGGGGATCAAGGAACCGCTGGGGATGTCCGGTATCCGCCTCGAAGCCAAGGTCCATCTGGTCACCGGCGCGGTCAACGCGGCCCAGAACATCGAGAAGTGCGTTCAGCGTTGCGGCCTGGAGGTCGACAACATGGTGCTCGAGCAGGTTGCCTCGAGCTACGCGGTACTGACCGAGGACGAGAAAGAGCTCGGTGTCTGCATGGTCGATATCGGCGGCGGCACCACCGACATTGCGATCTTCACCGGCGGCGCGATCCGCCATACCGCGGTGATCCCGATCGCCGGCGATCAGGTCACCAGCGACATCGCCATGGCGCTGCGGACACCGACGCCGCATGCCGAAGATTTGAAGATCAAATACGCCTGCGCGCTGGCGCAGCTGGCCAGTGCCGACGAAGTGGTCAAGGTGCCGAGCATCGGTGATCGTCCGCCGCGGGATCTGAGCTGCCAAGCCCTGGCCGAGGTGGTCGAGCCCCGCTACGACGAGCTGTTCTCGCTGGTCCAGGCCGAACTGCGCCGCAGCGGTTTCGAAGACCTGGTGGCAGCCGGCATCGTATTGACCGGCGGTACCGCGCGGATGGAAGGGGCGGTGGAGCTGGCTGAGGAAATTTTCCATATGCCTGTCAGATTGGCCAAGCCGCAGGGCGTGGTGGGGTTGGAAGACATTCTGCACAGCTCGATTTACGCCACCGGCGTGGGACTGCTGCAGTACGCGGAGAAGGAATTGCCGGCCAATGCGGGTTCGGCGATGGACGGTCGGCGCATGCCGGGTATCGATCCGCAACTGGCCAACCGGCGCAACATGCTCAGCCGGATGAAAGGTTGGTTCCAGAATAATTTTTAGCGGCTAAAAGTCGCACCAAAAGCACCCGTACGAGGTGCGATAAAGAAAAAACTATAAGGCCAGGAAGGCCAAATCGTATTACTTAAGTTAAGAATCAGTTTTAAGGGGAGAAGACAATGTTTGAACTGGTAGATCACGTACCACAGAACGCCGTAATCAAAGTGATCGGCGTCGGTGGTGGCGGTGGCAATGCGGTTCAGCACATGCTGACCAGCGAGATTGAGGGTGTCGATTTTATCTGTGCCAACACCGATGCCCAGGCGCTACAGAACCTGACCGAAGCCAGCGTGCTGCATATCGGCGGTGAGCTGACCAAAGGGCTCGGTGCCGGTGCCAATCCGGAAATTGGCCGTCAGGCGGCTATCGAAGACCGTGACCGGATCGCCGAAATGTTGCATGGCGCGGATATGGTGTTTATCACCGCCGGCATGGGTGGCGGTACCGGAACCGGTGGCGCGCCGATCGTGGCGGAGATCGCCAAAGAACTGGGTATCCTGACCGTTGCCGTGGTGACCAAGCCGTTCCCGTTTGAAGGTCGCCGCCGGATGGGCGTGGCCGATGAGGGACTGAAAGCGCTGGCCGAAAGCGTTGACTCGCTGATCACCATTCCGAATGAAAAGCTGCTGAAGGTGATGGGCCCCAGCGCCAAGCTGACCGACGCCTTCAAAGAAGCCAATGGTGTACTGCAAGGCGCCGTTCAGGGTATCGCCGATCTGATCATCCGTCCGGGCATGATCAACGTCGACTTTGCCGACGTGAAGACCGTGATGTCCGAGATGGGCATGGCGATGATGGGCACCGGTTTCGCTACCGGCCCCGACCGTGCCCGCGAAGCCGCCGAAGCGGCAATCCGCTGTCCGCTGTTGGAAGATATCAACCTGCAGGGCGCGCGCGGCATTCTGGTTAATATCACCGCCGGTCTGGACCTGAGTCTGGGTGAATTCAGCGAGGTGGGTGACACCATCGAAGAGTTTGCCTCCGACAACGCCACCGTGGTGGTCGGTACCGTAATCGATCCGGAAATGACCGAAGAACTACGTGTCACCGTGGTTGCGACCGGTTTGGGGAATCGCGAAGCCACGCCGATGCAGGTGGTTTCGAGCAAGGCCAAGGCCACCAAGAGTGACGGCACGCTGGATTTCAATCAGCTTGAGCTGCCTACCGTTAACCGTGAGAAGGGCCGGGTTGCCCGTACGGTTGCCGATAAGTCGCAGTCTCAGCCGCAATCCAAACCGATGCCTACGCAGATGGAGCTGGGTAAAACCGGCACCGACGACGATCTGGAGTATCTGGATATTCCAGCCTTCCTGCGTCGCCAAGCTGATTGATTCGGTAGGTTTTTTAAGCCCGGGGGCTACCTTCTTCCCAGTCCCTGGGCTTTTTTTGTTCAATTTTTGCGGTGATCCCAACCGCTAAAGAAAAAGTTGTAAAAAAACCTGCTGAATCGTTGCTTGGGGTTTGCCTTTTTCGGGGCATTCATTTAAATTACGCGCTCCTCGAAAACGAGGACAACGTCGAGGTTTACGGCGACGTTAAACATCCACTGCGATGAACGTAAACGACAAAACGGTGAGGTGTCCGAGTGGTCGAAGGAGCACGCCTGGAAAGTGTGTATATCGAAAGGTATCGAGGGTTCGAATCCCTCCCTCACCGCCACTTCTTTTCCCAAGTTAAACAGTAAGTTAGAAACATAAGCGGTTGTTTTTTGAGCCGTGGGGAACGTTTCAGGGAATGATTTGGGAATATCAGCCCCTTAGAACAGGGGCCGATTGTGTGCTACAGGTCGAATATTTGCTCGATGCGGGTATAGATATCGGCACCATCCTGTCTGATCCATTTTCCGTAAGTCTTCTGAATCATTTCGGTGGTTGTGTGCCCGACGTGTTGGGCTATCCAGTGAAGTGGAATTTCACCGGTTGATAGCATCTGGCTGATGAAAGTGTGGCGGCACTGGTTGGGGCCACGGTAGCGGACGCCTGCTCTCTTGAGGTGGACTTTCCAGAACCTTTCCCGGATCGCCTGATCACCATACAGAGGCTTATTCGCTCTCGATGCCCTAAATACTGGGCGGATCTTTACTGATCGAACAGTTCGATTATCTCGCTGCTTAACCTCCACCTCGATCGGGGGTAGGTGTCCGGTCACGCTGTACTGTTCCAGTAGCGCCTCGTGGGCCGGCTTCAGAAGTTTGTGTGCTCGTGTACTCCGTTTCGTTTTAGTTATCTTGAACCGGTTGCGTACCTGGGCGCGCTGGAATCTGACCAGGCCTTTTTCCAGGCTGATCACATCTTCCCAGGCCAAGGCCATTGCCTCGCTAAGTCGCGGTCCGTCCCATAGCATGAACTTGATTAGGTTTAGCTCTTGCACCCGCTTGGTTGGGGTGCTCAGTATCTTGTTGATCTCATCCAGAGTGAACGGGTCCGGATCTTCTGCATCGGGCAATCGAATGGTTATCCCATCAGTGGGATTGAATGCTGTCTTGTTGCGAGTGCTGTAGAGCACAAACACCTGGCGTAGAATGCTCACGATCTCTTTAATGGTTTTGCTGTGCAGCTTCTTCAGATCATTTCTTATCCACTCCTGCAGATCCAGGTGATCGATATCCTTAATTTGCATCGCGCCCCATTTCGGACGGATGTGGTTTCGCGCCTTCGATTCAATACCCCGATAGCTACTGAAGGCCAGTTCGTTTTCTTTGATGGCCAGCAGCAGATCCAGGTAATGGCCAAGGGTTGAATTGAGTACTCGGGGAGAGTCAGGGAAGTGGCGAGAGTAGTCAAAGCATTCGCTGTCTATCTCGTAGCGGATGATCTTAGCTAGGCGCTTTGCCTGTTCAATATTTTTCGTCGTTGTCGGGCCGATCGTTTCGCGGCACAGCTCTCCTTCCCAGTAGAAGTAGACCCGAACCGTTTTTTTTCGGACTTCATATCCGTCTGGCATTTTGCACTCCTTTCAATGCCGTTATAACAGGTCGATAAGCGGGACCGCTTAGCGGCCCGCTATCTATGGGTTCAACGGCCTATTGATCGCTCAACAATCGAAAAGATCAGCTCGGCATTTTCCCGCCACTTCTCCGGCGTATTGTTGTGCCCTGCCGCGTGACCCGCGATCACCTCTGTAATCTCATTCAAGGCTTGCCGCCGGGCCGTTGAACAAGCCGGTGAAGCGGACGACTCTTCTCCTCTCACACCTTCCCAGTAGCATGGGGTGCAAATATCCTCGTAGCTCCCGTGCCTTTTACTATTTTTCATCGCCGCTTACCTCCACCGTTACCCCCATTTCGCCAGTGCGCCGAATGTCAGTGCCAGCCCAAGTGTCGACATCAACAGCGTGATCGCTATGGGTCGGAAGCTCTGCAGTGGCTGGTCCGGTTCATCAAATCGTTTCATCGGTCGCCTCCAGGTATTGATCGATGTTTTGTTGGATCACCTCGAACACCACCACCCAGCACCAGTCCTGGTCCGGGTATAGGACGTTCCATAGTTGGCGGTAGCTATCGCAGGCTCGGGCGGCGTGGAAGAAACGGCCATCTTCCAGGTGCCAGCCCTGCAGGTCGTCATCCAGCTGGATACCCTCTTGTTTGGCATCTTCTGTGCTGATTTCGCTGGCCCGTTCGATTCGGACTTCGCCGATCCGTAGGGTTAGCCGCGATGCTTGGCGGGGCATATGGATGCTCGGTTTCCAGCGCATGGTTTTGCCGTCATTGCGCGCCATATTGGCCGCGTAGAGATAGCGGACGTGCTCGCCGCTGAAGGTATCCACCACCTCGTTGAATGTTTCCCGCACATACAACAGGTGGCCCTGGTAACCGAACGGGCTAAGGCCATTTTCAGCCGCGGCGACAAATCCGGGCGTAAAGCCCGACACGGTCAACCACTGCAGCGCCGTCCCGGTCACTGGCCTCCTTGTCTGGGTCTTTCGACCCATCAGCAGCGCACGGATCATTTCGGCGTTGAACAGAATGGGCTTGCCAGACATCACGCAGCCCCCCGTTCATCACCAGTAAAATCAGCCTCGGTAATCACTTGGCCTTTCAGTACCTCCTGCATCACATGGGTGGTTCGGTAGTGGCGCATATTGGCGTCATCGAACATGGATTCGATCATCGCCAGGTAGTGATCATCGGCGTCGGGGAGTCGGCAGTAAGCGACCATTTCCGACGGGCGGATATAGGTTTTTCCGTAGTCATCCACGAATTCCATTTTCACCGTGATACGCCACTTAAACGGGCGGTTGTGCAGCACTTGTCGCATCGCATTCCAAAACTTGTCCTTGGTCAGGCGCAGATCCATCACCGGGTTCAAGTGTGCGGCCCTGGACTCCAGTGGCTTATCGTGATCACCCAGCGGGTCGACCAGGGAAAACTGCAGGAAAAACCCGGGCACACACCGGTTGATAGATCGATCCACCGAAGAGGGTCGCTTAGTTCGACGTTTCTTAGACACGATCAATCCTCCGTCCTGCAGCCAACCCTTTGCGGATCAGCTGGTCCATCTGTTGGCCAAGCGTTGAGGCCTGGGCCCGGGTGGCGATACGTCCACCACCCGGGGCAACGAACAGGCCATCTCCATCCACGGGCAGGGTGGCCATACCGACAATCAGCGGCTGTTCGGTTCTGATCAGCTCGATCATGGCGTCACCTCCTGGTCGGCTTGTTCCACCAGGTGGAGCTGCAATTGCTGGTAGGCCTCATCGATCACGTGGGTCACCATCATCGGGTCGACCATACCGCTGTGCTGCAGGCGGGCCAGTTGGGCCCATATCCAGCCCACCAGGTTGAAGCCGGCCGGAACCTCGCCATATTCTTCCTGCAGGTTGGCCGCCAAGCGGTTGAACTGCTCAAGTTGGGCATCGCTCAGCGCGGCATAGGTTTCATCCAGGGTTGGGGTGTAAAAGCGCCAGTCAATCGGCTTCTGTTCCAGTGCCTGCTCGATGCGCTCACTCTGCTGGCGACGCCAGTCCATATCCTGTCCGCTCATGCCACTTGCTCCTCGCTATCGTTATCCCAGGCGCCCAACTCATCACCGGTCTGGTCGGCTTTGTCGATCAACTCTTCGGTCTGCACTTCCCAGTGGTGCAGCAACTGCATCAGTTCGCCGGCCTGGCCCATGGCTTCATGGACCAGGGCTTTATCCTTGAGGGCTTCGGCCCGATCGATCCGCAGATCCACCAACTGCTCGATGGCGTCCAGGTCACGGTCGATCTGGGTTTTGGCAGTGGTGAAAAGAGACTCCAGCCGCATCCCCAGGCTCTGCTGTAACCGGGCCAGGGATTGCAGATAGCTGTTGGCTTCTCGGCGGCCCTTCAGGATGGCATCGCTAATGGCAATCTCAGGCGTTTGCCCGAATCCCTGCGCCAGGCCTGTCACGCCATCTTTCAAGCTATCGATGGTCAAGGCAGCATGGAATCGGTACGCCTCCTGCTCGGTGTCGGTAAGTACTCCAGATTTCACCCCGTCGATCACAATGGTCTGGCGTTTGCTCCGGTTGATCAGATCCAACTCCGGCACCAGCTCAAAATTAAGCCCCTCGCCGTTCTCGTCGTTGGTGTAAACTTGCCCCTCGGGCCTTGTGGTTGTATTCATCGTTTCACTCTCCAGTGTGGTGGTGCGGCCAGCCGGCAGAACCGTTTTGCCCAACAGACTGCCGGTGCCCGCTCGAATCACTCAGCGGTTCACGCTGAGCCGTTGGTTAACTTGAATCTCATGCACTGCTCTGAACTGGTCCGGATCAAACCGCCGGCCGTTTGCTGCATCTCCTGCGGCATCAGCGTCAGTTGGTCGATATCCATCAGGTGGCTGCGCAGGCTCAATTCACGCCCCAGCAGCGGCCTGATGCAGCTGGCCATCAACACCAGCAGGCGCTGTTGGTCTGGCGTCAGTAGCGGCAGCAACTGCACCAGGGACTGGTCCTTGGCCAGGCCGATCTGCTCCAGTGAGTCAGCCAGTCGGTAATCGTTTATTCGGATATCAAAAGCACCCAGGGCGCCGACACCCAGTTGGCGGATGCCCTGTTTCCAGTACTCCAAAAAACTGGCGTCGGCCTGCATCGGAATGGTGGTTGCCTTCATCGTTTCGCTCTCCAGTTAGCGGGATTCGAAGATCCAGCACTTAACGGTTTTCCCCAGCAGCTGGCTGTGGACGGGGTGGTTGGAATCTTTGAATTTGCGGCTCTTGGAGCCCTTCAAGAATCGCTTCAGTTCACGCGGGTCTGGGGTGCGCAACTTCATGTCTGCACAGACTTTCTCGAACTGCTTCAGGTTGATGGCGATCTTCTGATCATCCAGGCCGTAGTGGTTCAGCATGTTCTCGGAGCACGACATCTGGATATACTCGTAGGCCTCCCAGAACTCGGTCACGATCGGGTGGTCCTTGTTCAGCGATCGCTGGCGCTCGGCCGCCATCGCTTCCACGCTCTGGCGGGCTGCGTCCACCTGTTGGCCGCTGATCAGTTTCAGGCCGTCATCACCCAGGCAGTCCACCAACGCCATCAGCTGGCTGTGGCACTTGGCAATCCGCACCATCCGCACCTCGGGTTTTTGCATCAGCCCGGCCTCGTAGATCGGGCAGCGCTGTTCCAGGTGCGCCAGAATCTGCTTTTCGGCCCGGGTCGCCTGCAGGATGAAGCCAGACACCTGCTCCATCGGCACCCGCTCCAACCACTCGGCGTGGGCCTTGCTGTCGTTGGTCTGGGTTTCACGGGTCAGGAACAGATGCACAATCCGCGACATCATCGCTTCACCGGCATCCACCGGCGCGTTCTGGGCAATCACAAAGCTGCCGCGAAACGGCGGTTCATAGGTATCGTTGCCGCTGTTCTTCACCCCGCGTGATCGAACTGATCGGCCGTTGAAGGCGGTCTTCAACTCATCCCAGTCGAACTGCTTTTGCTTGGCGCTCTCCACCTCGCGGTCGGATTCAATCAGCACCACCGGCAAGTTCGATACCTGGGAGAAGTTACGGGCCCGGGCGGCCACCGTGGACTTGCTGGGGTCGAAGCCTTCGTAATCGGCACGGCCCACCAGCTTCCACAAAAACTCGATCAGGGTGGACTTACCGGCCCCGGCTTCGCCCACAATCTCCATAAACGGGTAAGACTTCTGCCGCGCGCGGATCTGCTCCGCAAACAGGCTGCCCAGCCAGAAAGCCAGGGCGATCACCCCATCGCTGCCAAACGCCCCAATCACCGAATGCACCCAGTTGGCGTTGTACTCGGCTAGGGTGGGGTTGATGGTCAGCTCCACCGAACTGCTCAGCGATTTCAGCGACAGCTTGCCAAACTCGAAATAGTCCTGGCTGTTGATGCCGTAACTGCGGCCACCCTTTACCGCCAGGTCGTTCCACACCCAGGCCTCGTGGTCCTTCGAATAGCCGATGTAATCGATGGTTTCGACCGTCTTAATATGGTTCATCTGCTGTTGCATGATCTGGTCCAGCTGCTTGCTGGTCCCCAACCACCAGGCGTTTTCGGCAATTGCTAGTAGACGGTTTTTGAACTCGCTGGAGCTGGCCAGTTGCTTGGCCGTAAAGGTCGTTTTGCGGGTGCGGCCGTTGGGCAGCTCCACCGCAAAGTAGTACCAGCTCTCATCGGTGATGCTGTTGGCTTGGTAGTACAGCGGGCGGGGCATCGCGGTGCAGATCCGGGTTACCGTGCCGGCACTCTGCAGCAACTGGTCGCGCTGCTCGGGGCTCAGGTTCTCGGCGCTGCCGTCGGCCACCCGGTTCACCTCGCGGTCGTAGGCCTCGATATCCAGCTTCCACCAGAACAGGTTGTTGTCGAATTCAAACCAAAAGGTGCGGCGTGTGCGGTGGTGATACATCAACAGTGCTTTCTCGCCGGCCGTTTCAGCCAGCAGCAGTTCACCGTGGTAGCGGTACTGCTCAACGTGCCAGTCGGTCAGCTCACCGCGTTGGTACAGGTCGTTCCAATCGAAGCGGCGACCCTTCACCGTCGGGCACTGCATCGCCGTGGCTTGCCAGCCGGCTTTGCGGGCGGCGTTGACATGCTTGAGGGTGTATTTTCTGCCGGCACGATCGCCATCCAGCCCCCAGATCAGGGTAGGGCGTTTGCCCTGGGCGCAATGCTTGGCCAGCTCGGCCAGAAACTTATCGATGTAGTTGCTGCAGCTGATCGACGACACCGCCGCATAACCGGCATGCAGCAGCGCGATCGCATCAAAGATACCCTCGGTGATGTGGATCTCGTTCTGCTGCGCCAGATCGGCATAGCTGAACATCGGCGGAATCCACACCAACCCCTTGTACTCACCAAAAGCCCGGCCCTTCTGCTTGCCGAAGCGCTGCGGCTTATCCAGAAACCGTTCCCAGTAGCTGTTCGGGTTGGGGAGTTTGAATCGCACCGTGGTGGTGCCTTCGTTGGTTTCGTGGTTCTGGAAATACTCCTGGCTATACCAGCCCCGTATCCGCATCAGATCAAAGCCACGGCCATCGCGCAGATAACCATCGGCCACCGCCGTCGGGTTGGCCGGTTCGCCCTGCTTGGGGCTGTAGCGCTCGGTCCAGGTGTTGAAAAAGTCGGGGAACAGATCCTTCACATGGTGCTGGTCGCCGCACTTATTCTCGCGGCCGCACTTCACCATCCAGGGCGCGTCAGTCTCAACAAAGGCCTCACGCTTGTGGCAGCTCGGGCACTCAATCTTCTGCAGATAGGTGCCGCGCTCCTGCGCCTTAAAGTCGCGCTTGAGGGTGTCCAGGATGTCAGATCGTAACTTCGGGTCCATCGTCGCAACGGCTCCGCTCAAGCGCTTTGTTGGTCATCCAGCAGATCGTCGAAATCCATCTGCTGTTCGTTGTTGTCGTGCTGGGCCATGCGGCGAATCGCCGCCGGTGCCATCGGCAGATTAATGTCCGGGTTGGGCGTTGCCGGCGGGCTGATCTCATGGGTGATTTCCGCCTGTCCGCGGAACGTGGCACCACAGGCCAGGTTCATGCACTGCAGAAAGGTAGAGCGAAGCAGCGGATGCATTGCCACGCTGTTGCGCACCCGGATCGGGCCCTGGCAGTGGGGACACTGCATTTTGTAGATCCCACTCATGACGGCCCCCGCTATTCGCTGAACTGGGCGGCACAGGTCACCGCGCCATAGCTGGACTGCTGCAACCGATACAGCGCGAACTGCATCCGGCGCAGCTCGTCAGGGTCGACCTTGCCATCGGCCAGTGCCGCCTGGATCTCGCCGGCCAGTTCACCGGTGCGCTTCACCAGCTCGGTGACGTTATCCAGCATCGCCATATCCCCGGCCGCCCCGGCAAAGTCATCGCCCCACAGCCAGACCACGTTCAGCGGCTGGCAAATGGCATCCAGAATGCGCGGGTCGCGGGTTTCCAACAGGATCTGCTCGATATCCAGATCGGTGATCCGTTGCGACTTATTCGACGAAGGGCACAGCTTGTTCTGCAGGGTGCTGGCACTTTCGCCAAACACCGCGGCGATCTTGGGCACACCACCGTAATCACGGACGGCGTGGTAGCAGGCCAGGCCCAGCGGGAGAATCTGATTATCAGCGCGTGACATAGTGAACGATCCTTTTAATCACTGTGGGCAGCGCCAGTCCCGGTGAGGAAAATGGCCCTGCAGACTAGGCTTAGGGGGTAGCTGTGGCACCATCCATCAAGCCGCCATCAAGCATCAGCTCGCGGCTTTTGGCGGACAGGGATTTGTTGTCGGCAACGGCCAGATCTTCGAGCTGTTTGCGCTCAGCCTTGGTCAGGGCGACCAAAACGGGCTTGCCGTCGCATCCGTTGGGGGACCGCGTCACGCGGGCTTGATTGGAGTTAGCAGAAGCCATTGGGTAAAGTGCTCTTAATTGCCTTAGACAATTTAATATTCGTAGAAATAATACACCATGTCAATAGAAACGGTAGAAGATATACCCCAAAGAATTAGATCAGAGCTGAAGCGCTGCGGATATTCCATGGCTGCAGCGTCACGGGAGATGGGAGAAGCCAGCCCGCAGCGCCTAAAAGACGTGGTTTCTGGCCGTCAAAAGTGCCCAGCAGAGCTGGTTGGAAAAATGGCGCCGCTAGGGGTGGATATTTCCTACGTTTTGACTGGTGTAGAAAATCCACCATCGGCAAAGGTGGATAGCCCTGAAGCAGTTAAAGCGCTACGGCAGATCATCAGAGACTTGAACCGGATTATTCACGCGCAAAATCTTGACCTGGATAGTGATGCCCAGGCGCGGGTGATCAGCTCGGCCTATGCGGTGGTGCTGCGCTCGCAGCTGGAGCAGTTTATTGCAGACGAACAGTCAGAGGAGATCGATGCCGCTGTGACCAGCGCCTTATTTGCAGTGATTTGATCGAATCCGTCGGCTGTATTGTCGGGCGCGTTGTTTCCATTGCAGGTAGGCCCGGGCGAACTCTTCATCCGTGAGCCCAGCCGTGTCAAAGCTCAGCAGCTCCATGATCAGCCGGTGTGCTTCAGAGGTGGAAATTTGATCAGGTTATTGGCGGATACTGCTGCCGTCATGGTGCAAACCTCCTGTTTATTAAACATCCATGTGCCATTCCGTAGCAAAGACGCGACTATATAGCGTTTGTTTCACCCATGACATGTAGGGGCGTCTATTCTGACTCTGTTGCACCGTTGTGGGGCGTAAAGGGTCAGTTTGGCTGAACCCGGCTCAGACAATGGTAGTCTGATGGCCGTGGATATGAACAACCAGCGCGGCGAACGGCTACGGAGGGCCCGGCTAAAAAAGAGATTGCGACAACAGGACGTTGCCCAGCAACTTCACATGAGTGTCAGCACCTACAAGGCCTGGGAGAATGGCCGCGGGGAGCCCCGATCGCTAAGCGTGGCGGCCCGATTGTGTGATCTGCTCGATATCTCGCTGGACTACTACGTCACCGGCCGGGAGGCCAAAACAGATAAGGAGCTGCAACAGCTGCCCAAACCGGTCAGGGAGGCGATCAAAACCCTGATCAAGGAATACCAATAACGACAAGGAGAGGTCGATGATATTTGAATATCGTAATGCCAAAGATGAACTCAAACGCTACGAACTGAAAACCTGGCAAGAGTCCGGCCATTATATCAAGGGCACCTGTGTGCACGATGGCCGCTATCGAACCTTCCGTAAAGACCGGGTGAGTCAGTATCTATCAAAGCATGAAGTCCTCAACACGCCCAATCCGCCACCACCACCGCGAATCCGGGAAAAGCCCAATCAACTCGAAGTGTTGTTTACCGGCTTCCCCAAGGTCCAGCGCGCGGCGCTAGAGCAGAAAGCGACCGATGCCCAGATGTTGGTGCGTAAAACTGTATCCAAAAAACTGACTTTCCTGGTGGGCGGCCCCAATGCCGGACCGACCAAGTTGGAAAAGTCCCGGGCCCAGGGTGTTTATATTCTCAGCGAACCGCAGTTTCATCAGATGCTGGTGACTGGTGAGCTGCAGGATGAAGTCGACGTTATTTAATTATTTCTATCAATGTATAGATGAATAAATCATTTGAGAAAATATGGATGTTTAATGCCAAATATTATTGAGCCAAACAAGATTACAGTATCTCAACTTTTAATATATGCAGCATTTATATCCCTGGTATTATCAATACTAGGGATGCTAAGTCAGCATTTTTTATTGAGTCATTTTCAAATATCTTTGTCTGATTATGCAGACATTGATGATTTTATCGTTGCTTCAATTGGGGCCTTGTTCAGTGTGCTTGGCTTTGAATGGTATCATTTATTAGTAATTGCTATCGTACTAGCTTTCTTTTATGAGCTATGCAAGTCTCGGTTATGGATTGTTAGATTGAAAAATTATATTCCTTATTATGATACATCAGCAGTAGATACTGCAACTAAGATTGGTTTACCTGTAACGATGTTTGCATTTTTATCTTTAATATCGATTGTCTCTTCAGGGAAATCATATAATCAAATTATAAATGGTCAGTATTGTGAGGTCGATATTAAATTAAAGCATGATATGGGCGGTTTTATAAGGAGGTTTGGGGACGACGGTATTCTTTATAATATAACCGGCTTGAATTCGGCTTATTTTGTTTACGAGACAACCCCCGCATTAATTGAAGAAAATAAAAATTCGTTTGTCGTTCATGTGATTAAATCAGATAGCGTTGCGCAGTTGATATATGACTGTCGAGAACAGGGTCAGCAAGGAGGCTAATCATGTACATCACCACACTCGAACCCGGACAGGTACTGCTGATTGGTGATCAGATCCGGCTTAGTATCCATAGGCCGGATCCACGGCAGAAGAAAACCAAGATGGGGATCGATGCACCGAAATCAGTGATGGTTGAGCGGGAGGAAATTTTATACCAACATCCAGAATTAGGGACCATCGACTAGCCTTTTGAACTTAGTTGCCTGAGCTATGATCTCTGGCAAAATTTCATCGTCAGCATAAAGTGATTTTGCAATTTGAAATATAAAATAAGCCTGAAAATCATCAAAAGGAACATAATGTTTATTATTGATAAGGCTTATAAATAGTTCGCGATATAAAAATCTATAGTGATCGGAAAGCACAGTGTCCTTACTTATAGTTTTTAACTCTATAGATCGTAGCCCTATAGAGTTGATATTCTCAAGTACAGTGTGAGCAATATCGCGTATATGCATGCCATCAATATCTGTTAGCTCGTTATAATTTATTATGTCATCTTTCTTGAGCGAGAATATTAGGCGTGAAGTTATGGTCTTGTTATTTGACCTTAGACTAGAAAATCCTCGCATATTGAGACTTGGTGGTGAACCTTTTATAAATAATTTCTTAGCAAGTTGTATCTCGATTTCTTCACAGTTATTAGTAGCAATTCTAATATAGTCTTCTTTTACTACTTGGTGTTTCATTAGTATGGCCTGCATATTTTGTGCTTTAGCCATGTTTTTCATTTCTGTTCTAGTTAGAGCAAGTTCTTTCTGATTCAAGCGAAGGGTATTTAACAGTGCTAATAAACCCAGGAAAGCAAAAATAGGGTTTAATATCCCACCAAAGAAATCGCCAACTGTCCCCAGTGTTTCCAAGTAGCTTTTCTTATGGCTGGTAATTACTTCGCCCATCTCGGTGGTGGATTCCAGAATGGTGACCCCGAAGATGGTGACGACAACACCGACAGCTATCCAGGCCAGTGTTTTTGTCAGGTCTATAAACTGATCTAGCTTCAGTTGCTCAGAATCTGGGGTGTGGTCTGTTTGCGGGTTTTCTGGTGCGTCGTTGTCCATGTCACTATTCCCTGTTGATCAGCCCCTGACTTTATCTAGGCAGCAGGGATAGGACAAGAATCAGGCGCTACCGGCGGGCCGTGTCTCCATTTCCAACCTTGTTGTATAGCCTCCATTACCCAGACTATGCACCACCTGAGTCAGTAGCCAGTCGGTTTCATCGATCTGCGGTTTCCAGCCGCTTAGCTTGACCGGGGTTTCCGGGTAGATGGCCGGGTTGCCGGTGGCCAGGGTGAGGGTGAATTGCGCCCCCTGGCGCTGCAGCCGCTGCCATTCGGCCTTGGCTTCGTTGGTGGCTTGTTCGGCACTGGCAAACACCTGGCGCAGCAGCTTGGCCTTGCTGGCATCACCGACGGCTACGGTCTGCACCTGGGCGGTGGCGGTATCGTTCCAGCGGGCTTTGACGCCGGAGTACAGGCTGTCTCGATCTTCCAGGCTGTAGCTGTGCTGGTCGCCGTGCTGACGGCTAAGCGACAGGGTGGGGATGGGTTTACCGCTGATGCTGCGGCTTTGGCCGCGGGGCATCAGCAGCAGGTGGCCGGCTTTGACGCTGGCCAGGGCATCGTGCTGGTGGGCCAGCCGGGTCAAAAAACTGATATCGCTTTCGTTGGTCTGGTCGATGTGCTCGATCAGGGTGGGGCCGATCTCGTCGCTGATCAGCGGTTCCAGGCCGTTGCGCTTGGCCAGGGTGGTCAGAATCTCGGCCAGGGTGTTTTGGTCCCAGCCCTGTTCACGTTTTTGCTTCAGGCTGCCACGAAAGTCCGCCGATCGGGCGCGGATGGTCAGGGTATCCGGGGCGCCGTCGTGACTGATTTCATCGGCGGTAAAGGTGCCCTTATCCACCAGGTGGCCGTTGGCGTCGGCCAACCACAGCTGCAGGGTGGCCCCATTGGGTGGAATCGCCAGCTTGCCGTCGTGGTCATCCAGGGTGATATCCAGCTGATCGGCCTCGTTGCCACCGTTGTCGGTCAGGCTCAGTGAGATCAACCGGCCGTTGAGGGTTGGGGTGATGTTGCGGCCGTTAACCTTCAGCCGATAGCTGGGGATGCTGTGGCTGGGGTTGTCGCGGCTCATTGCAGCAGCTCCCGGGGATTGGTGATCAAGCCGACCCGATCGATCTGGTCATCATCCACCCGTTTGAGGCTCAGGTTAAACGAGATCCGCCGCGGTTCGCCGTTGGGATAGAACAGCGATTGTCCCTCGTTCAGGGCGGTCAGGATCCACAGGCCCAGTACTTCACCGTTGCCGGTCACCAGCGGGTAGGGGTTGCCCTTGTCGCCCATCATGCGCAATTCCTCCAGAGACAAGCGGCTGCCGGCCAGCTCCGGGGCGATCCAACCGGTTAGCGTCATGGTGTCGTCACCGAGGCCGGCGAACTGGTTGGCAGGGCGCTTTCCCACCCGGCTGCTGCTGGCGTGTCGCCACTGGGTTTGCCGTGATAGCTCCTGGTAGCAGGCGGAATCCAGGCCCCAGACAAACAGGCCAAGGGTCATCAGCATGGTGCTCTCCTATTGCTGGGGTTAGTCGTTATCTCGCAGGGAGGAGCGGCGCCGGGCCTGGGCGCCACGGGTGCGGCGGTCGAGCTCCTGGCCCACCAGTCTCGCCAGCGTCTGCTCGTCCATGCCCGGGGCGGCGTTGATCACAATCTGCCCCACCGATGGGCCGCCAGCCGCGGCCGCCTGGGGTGACTGCAACGGCTGGCGGGTGTCGATTGCCACCTGCTTGGCCGGGGTGCTGCTGTCGCCTCCGAACAGCCCACCAAACAAGCCCCGGACGTAGTTGGCCACTTTCAAAAAGCTGTCTTTGAGTCGCTTAAAGTGGTTTAGCACGCCGTCGATCAGGGCGTTGATAATGTCGCCGCCCACTTCGCTCATCCAGTCAACCGCACCACCAAACAGGGCCTTGATCTCGTCCCAGTAGCTGTAGATTGCCACCGCCAACGCCGCAACGCCGGCCACGGCCAAGGCGATTGGGTTGGCCATCAGCATCAACGATAAGCCTTTGACCACCGGAATCAGCTTCATCAGCAGCGGGCCAACAAACATCAGGCTTTTGATAAAGCCCCCCATAAAGATCACGGTACCGCCCAGGGCGATGCCAAGTGCACCCAGCACCGTGACAGTCACGCCTAGGATGGCTCCCCATTTGATCAGCATGGCAACGGTTTCCTGGTTCTCGGCTGCCCAGGTGCGCCAACCGCGGACCATCTCGGTGGTGTTCTGGATCAGCTCACGGATCGGGCCGTCGTTGGTGGTTTCGATCTGGATGCCCAGATCTTGCCAGACTGATGCCAGTGCGTTGAGGTCGCCGCGGGCATTGTCGCCCATCACATCGGCGGTTTTGGCCGCTTCGCCGTTGGCCTCGCGCAGGGATTTGATCAGAGTTTGCAGCTCACCGCTGCCGGCCTGTTTAACCAACACCGACAGCCCGCTGAATGCCTCCTCGCCAGCCAGCTGCTTGAAGATCTCGGCCCGCTGGGTATCGCCCATCGCTTCGGTGGCCTGGTGCAACTCTTCCA
The DNA here is from genome assembly GCF_965230735.1 of Motiliproteus sp. Taxonomy (GTDB): domain Bacteria; phylum Pseudomonadota; class Gammaproteobacteria; order Pseudomonadales; family Balneatricaceae; genus Motiliproteus. Next base: position 3,496,246 of record NZ_OZ246016.1, on the reverse strand, counting down.
GCATGTCGGCCATCGGGCGCAGGTTGCCGTTGGCATCCTTGGTAGCAATGCTCAGCTCGGCCAGCATCTGAGCCGATTGTTTGGTGGGGGCGGCCAGACGGGAGTAGATGGCCCGCAATGCGGTACCGGCCTGGCTACCCTGAATACCTTCGTCGCCCAGCTTACCGGCCATGGCGGCCACCTCTTCCAGGTCGCTACCCAACCCCGACGCCACCGGGGCCACATAGGACATGGTGTCACCCAGCATCTGCAGGTTGGTGTTGGAACGGGTAAAGGTGCCGGTGAGAATGTCACCCACGCGGCCCATCTGGTCTGCCTGCAGGTTAAAGCCCGACAGGATATTGGAGCCCAGATCGGCGGTGGTGGCGATATCCTGGCCCGCCGCCTTGGCCAGATCGAGCATGCCCGGCATCGCTGCTTTGATCGCCTGGGGTGTAAAGCCCGCCATCGCCAGAAATCCCTGGCCGCCGGCGGCATCGGTGGCGGTAAAGCTGGTATTGGCACCCAGATCCCGGGCCTGATCACGCAGCGCCTGCATGGCCGGGTCGTCCTTGCCCATCCGGGTCAGTGCCTGTACCCGGCTCATCGATGCGTCAAACTCGATACCGGGCATGACTGCACCCGCCATCCCCGACAGCATCCGTTGACCGGCAAACACACCCGCAGCCCCGTGGGCACCGGCAATCATGCCGCCGTTGCGGGCGCGGTCCAGATTGCCCTTGAGTTGGGCCAGGCGCTTCTGTTTGTTGGCCAGTTCGGTGAGGTGGCGTTTCTGTTTCTCCAGCGACTCGCTGGCCTGCTGGGTGCGCCTGTCCAGCTGTTTCTGGTAGTCGGCCAGCTTGCGAGTGCTCACGCCGGCCTGCTCCAGCTTGGCGCGCGAATCCTTCAAGGTCTTCAGATAGCCGATCTGTTTGCTTTTCAGCTGCTCCACCCGACGGGCCGCGCGTTCATGTTCACGGGTGAGTTTCTTGGTGGGGTTTTCGGTGGCTTCCAACTGCCGCTTCAAGCGCTTGCTGACTTCGGTGGCCTGGGCAAACTCGCTGCGGTTCTGTTTGGTGGCACGTTGCAGCTCCCGGAAACTGGACACATCCTTTTGCTGGCGCTGCAGCTGCTTGAGTTGGTCACGAGTCTGCTTGAGGGTGTCGGCGGTCGCACCGGCGGATTTGTCCACCTTGCGCAGCGGGGCGCTGGCCTTCTCGACGATATCCAGGATCAGCTGCAGGCGTAGATCACGACTCATGACTGCACCTCCTGCAGGAGGCCGGTGGTGTTATAGCAAGGGTAAACCGGGGTTAGTCGTGGGGGGTTGTCCGCAGAGAACGAACGACGGACGCCAGCAACTCGCCCATACCGATCACGCAGCCGATCAAACTGAGGCTGGCGATAATCGCGATTGTCCAGATCAGGACATCCATGGGATTGGCTCCGGGTGGTGGCTGTGGTTGGGTTCATCATAGCAAATCTCAATCATCAGCTCCAAAACGCACCCGGGCCTTGTCACGCCAGCGGGCCAGTTCGGCAAGTGGCATCGGGTCCATATCGGCCGGTCGCCAGTGGAACACCACGGCGATATCGGCCATCGCTTCCTCTACGCAGTCAGGGAGGTTTGTTCCTGCTTCGCCTTCGGCACGAAAAAACCGGCAATGATGCCCCCCGCCTGAATCAGATCGGCCGGGTCCATCTCGGCAACGTGCTGCTCAGTCAGGGTCGGCGAGCTGATACGGGGTAGCAGTTTTTGCAGTTCGTTCACCTCCATCTGCAGGATGGCGGTCAGGCTCAGGCCACGAAGTTCACCGCTGGCAGGCTTGCGCAGGGTGAGTTTGTCGATGGTCTTTTCGCCCTGGGTGATCGGGCTGTCCAGTTCAAAGCTGTTGTCGGGTTTAGTCATCGTTTTGCGTCCACGGGTAGTGCGTTGGGGGAGTGCCCAAACCGGCCAGGGCCGGTCGGGCGAATCGGGGGATTAGGCGATGCCGATAGCCTTGCGGTGGTCGGCTAGTCGATCAACGCCGTCGATCTTCTCGATCATGTTGACCACATCGATCTCGATCACCTCTTCGCCGTTGATGGTCAGCTTGTAGTAGCTGAGGCTGGAAGTGACCTTCATCGGGCTTCCTTCGCCGGTCTTGGCGGTACCCATGTCGATGCCGGTATGACGGCCGCGGGTGACAATCTCAACCGCGTCCACCTGGCTGCTGTCTTCGCGCTGGTAAGATCCGGCAAAGCGCAGCATCACACCGTCATGGGCAGTGATACCAAACTGCTTCAGGACATCGTCCATCAGGCCGCCGGCGGTCCACTCCATGGTCAGTTTTTCCATGCCTTGATCGATGTCGATGGGGGCGTTCATCCCGCCGGCGCGGTACTCCTCCATCATGCGGGTCAACACCGGCAGCACCACTTCGTCGATCTGGCCGACGTAGGAGTTACCGTCGTTAAACAGGTTGATGTTTTTCAGTTTGCGGGGCAGTGCCATGGTCTGGCTCCTCTATCAGTTGTCGGGTTGCCGGACGGGCTTAGCCGTTAACCTGGGCGGCAAAGTCCACCAGGTAACGGTCAGTGATACGCTGTTGGAACATCAGGTTTTCCAGCGGCGGCACCGGGGTGTAGTCGTAATCGATATACAGCTTGCCGGCCTTCTGGGTGTCCTTGCTGTTGACGGTGTCATCAAACCAGGCCTTGCCGTCGATGATGTAACCCTTGGCCCGCAACTCACGGAATTTGGCGTTGACCCCTTCGATAATGTCGCGGGCTAATGACGGGTGCATCGGCTTGTCGATCGCCCACAGATGGGCCTCGGCGATGGTGTCGGCCAGTACCTGGGCGGTGCGGGTGTAGTTCTCAAATGCAAACAGCGGGTCGTCGCTGCAGGTACGTGAGCCCCAGAAGCGGAAGCCCTGCTTGTTGATGACCGTGGTGACTTCGTTTTCGTTCAGGTGGCCGGCGGCGGTGCCCGGGTTCTGCAGATCCCAGTCCACATCCTGGCTCAAGCCGGTGACGCCATTGACGCCAACATTGGACAGGGTCTTGTGCCAGCCGGTCTGCTGGTCGATCTTGGCGCGCAGGCCCAGCGCTCGGGCGGTGGCCCAGAAGGTGGATTCGGCATTGGCGACGGTATCCCAGCCGACAAAGTCGGGCCAGATCACCATCAGCTCACGCTGGCTGAAGTTGTCGCGGTAGGTAACGGCGTCCTCTTTGGTGGCGGCGCCCCAGGCGCTGATATAAGCGAATCCCCGCAGGCTCTGGGCGATACCGGCCAGCTCGGTGGCCACCGGCAGGGTATCCAGTCCCGGGCAGCCCAGAATCCGGGGTTTGACGCCAACCTGGGCTTCGGCAGCCAGCAGCGCCTTAAGGCCGGTATATTGGCCGCCGGCGGTGACCTCACCGATCACATTGGTATTGGTGGCGGCTTCGTCGACCCCTTCGGCCACCCGGACCACCACACAGACCGGTTTGGTCTGATCGGCGATGGCATCCAGGGCCTTGGCCAGGGTGCCGGTGGTGCCGGCCTTGCCCAGCGCTTCCAGCACATTGGTGATCAGCACTGGCTTATCGAGTGGGAAATAGGTGGCATCGGCATCATCGGCCGTTGCAACCAGGCCAACCACGGAGGTGGAAACGGTACGAATCGGGCGGGTGCCCTCGTTGATCTCAATGACGCGAACGCCGTGATGGTAATCGGCTGGCATGGTTTCTTCTCCTGCATGTCCTGCGAGGTTGACGGTGCGATGGAGTCGATGATGCACAACGCGCGCGCGCGGGTAGAGCGGGGCAGGATGTACGGGGCGGTTATACCGGGTAGACTGCGGGCTTTTGGAACGGAGGCCCGTGATGAATCAGGAAGAACAGACGCTGTTTATCTGGCTGCTGGAGTATGGGGAGCGGATGCATGATCGGCAGGTGAGCTGTCGTGAAATGTTAGCTGACGCTGCTTTAGATAATCTATGGAATGGAGAAGATTGGAATCACACACCGGCGATCTCTCTTCGTCGTATTTTTATTGAGAGCTATTCATTTGAACCCTCAACATATAGAAATTTGCATGAGCATATCTTGAATAATAAGTGTGTTTATTTTGATCAGCCTACTAGTCTCAAAGCAGAGTACTATTTTCGGCTTATCGAGTATCGTGAGTTGAAGCTGGCCCGAGAAACGGCGCGACAAGCAAATCAGAATTCCGTTATCGCTCAAGAACAATCCAGTAAGTCTCTCCAGGTAGCACAGTTGGCGGTTTTAGCCTCCATCCTGATTTCGATCTTCACTACTGCCTGGCAACTTTCATCTTCGATCCGACTGGATGTCGATCAGTACCATCAGCTTACAAATCTATTATCAACGGAGCCTCCAGAAACTCTTCGTCTTGATGCGGTACAGTTCCAGCAACTAGAAGCCGTCTTAGCCACACCAGCACCTGATTCGATCAAACTCGATACTAAACAGTTACAGCGCTTGGAAGCGGTATTACTGAAGCTGCAACAGGCCGTTGAGACTCAGCCCGATATCAACGTAGTGCTTCACTCCGTGCCTAGATCCGCTAATCTAAAGCCCAAGGATCAGGCGCAATAACGCCACCCACTTCAAAGCTCACCGGCTCCGACGATCGGCTGCGCACTTCGGTGCCGTCGCGCACCTCGCGGCCGAACACCTGGCATTTGTAGCGCCCCGGTACGGTGAAATCACCGGGCTCGATCAGCACATCCAACACATCCCCCGCCTGCAGCTCATTCCAGCTGCTGGGGGGCAAGGTGCGAAAGTGGTAGCTGTTGCTGTCGGGGCGGCGCAGGCCGAAGCGCAGTTCGGTGAACCCGGTGAGATCAATCTCGACCTCAAAGCCCAGGTTGAAGCTGTGGTCGGTGGTGTTGGCGATAGGCTTCATGGCGGGCCTCTATTGAAAACGGAGTTTGATGGTGGTGCCGGGGTTGCTCCAGCGACCAACCACACCACCGGGCTCGGAGATCCGCGCACCGGTAAGAATCCGACGGCGTTGGATCGTCGGTTGGCCGACAGTGGTCGGGGTGGGCGTGATGGCGATGGACGCCGGCAGCAGCTGGATGCGGTTGACCCGGTCAATCTGGGCATCGGTGGGGCTGACCGTGACGGATGCCGGCAGCACTGCCAGGGCATGGCTGGGGACCAGGAGTGCATCGGTAGTGGCCACGGCCACCAGGGTCGGAATGGCGGTGATCTGATTGACCCGATCGATCAGGGCAGCTATGGGGGCCACCGCCACCGCCGTCGGCAGTAGGGTGATCAACCGTCCCTGGCTGATCAGTGCATTCTGCGGGCTGACGTTGACCGCCGTCGGGACCGCGGTGATCTGGTTGATTCGATCGATTTGGGTATCGGTGGGGCTGATGGCCACAGTGGCCGGAATCGCAACCACCAACCGCCCCTGGGTGATCAGGGCATTCTGTGGCGTGATCGCCACCGCGGTTGGCTGGCTGGTGATCTGGTTAACGCGGTTGATCACCGCCGCCTGGGCGCTGGCCACAACGGCCGACGGCTGGGCAGTGACGGTATTCACCCGATCGATCTGGGCATCCGTCGGGCTCACCGTCACCGCTGCAATGTTTGCGCTGATCGGGTTGGCCCGGTTGATCAGGGCAGCTCCCGGGCTGACGCCCACAGCGGACGACTGCACCGCCACCTGGTTGATACGGTGGATCAGTGCGGTGGTGGGGCTGATGGTGACGGCAGTGGGGAGGGTGGTGATGGGGTCGGGGCTGCCGCCTCCACCGCCGATATCTACCCATTGAATATCGTCGGTTGGGAAACCAATTAGCGGTGCATCACCGGCGTTGGCCGTGGTTTCAGGCAACAGCGAACCGCTACTGGTCGATCGAGCATCGTAGAAGCGATCATTGGCTGAATCGAGACTGTCGGTGAACTTGGCGTACTGAATCTGCAGGGCGCTGTATACGCCGGAACTGGCCCCCAATACCCCGAAGTTGCCCAGCCCTGCACTTGACTGGGTTTTGGTGCCTTGGCTGACGCCATCCACCAGCAGTTCTATCAGCTTACCGGTACCGGGCAGTACTCGGATGGTGAATCTGTGAAACTCGGTGAAATCCAGCCCGGTCAGCGTCCAGTAAACGTAAGACGTACCCCGATACACACGGAAGGTTTTTGAATCCTGATTGGCCAGAATCCGGTCGGCATAGGAGCCGGATTTCACCATCGAGGTCGGTCGAAGCCAAGACGTTGCATCGGTGGCTTTGAACACGATTTCAAACTCGGCATCGTAGCCACTGCCCTCGGAGTGAGCCAAGGGCACATCGATATCAACATAGTCGTTGACGCCATCAAACTGCAGCGCGTAGGCCATCAGATTTCACCTGGATCCCAGCCGGGGGTTTTCATCAACGCACGGGCTTCGGCATGGGTCAGCATCTCGCATTTGGCGATCACCGCATCCACATCCGTACCAGGCAGAAACAATCCGTCAATGGTGGCGCGATGATGGTTGAAGTCCAGCACCAGCTGGGTGCCATCCAGCGAGTGACGGGCGCTATTGATCACCGCTTGTCCGGCCGCATTGACCACTCCGGATACGTCATCCAGGTTGACGATGGCAAAGATTCGATCCATAGCACCCGCCCTATTTAGACATTGACCGCAACGGTGAACAGGCTGGGAATCTGCACCGGCAGGCTGGCATCACGCAGCGACACAGGGGTGGTGCCGTCGGTAGTCATATCGATGTAGCCCAGCGCGTGTTTGTTGGCGTGGGAGCTCAGATAGACGATGCCGGCGCGGATGCCAGTGGGGCCAGCGTCATCCTTGGCCCACTCGTCCGGGTCGTCCACATCGACGGTGGCCACGCCGTTGGTGCGGTTGACGGTGAGATTGGCGCATTCGTTACCGCCGGCAGTGTAGCCGGTGCCTGACACCTCGTTGGTGGATAGGTTGGTGCCACCGCCGGTGCCGAAGCGCGGATCAGCATTGGTGACGGCAGGCATCGGGCCGACCAGGGCCAGCTTGACGGTTTCGCCCGTGAGATCGCCCAGCTTGCCAGCGGCGATCAGTTCGGCGGTGTGGTTGAACAGTTTGAATTGACCCTGTGGCATGGTCGGTTCCTCTCTTGGGTTGTTCGGTTACGGCCAGACGATCGCTTCGATCGCGGCGCGGATGTTGGCGTCGGTGCCCGCATCGGGGTTAATGGGGATGTCGATGGCGTCCAGGGCATCCTTCAGCGCCCAGGACTGTTGCCAGATAACGTTGTTGTCGGCGGCCTTGGCGGCGGCGATCGAGGCCAACAGGGCCAGATCGGCCGGGTGGTTGATGTTGTTCTCGTCGCGCCATTCGTAACCTGGTGGGGTGCCGCCGACGGCGGTGAATACGGTGATGGCATCGTTGAGGTCCGACATCGAACGCGGCCCCGCCTGAAAGACCACATCATCACCACCTACCTGCACGGTGACGGTAGCGCTGGGGTCGGCCAGGTGCTGGTCGCGAGAGGCATCGATCTCGGCGCGTTTAGCTGCAACCAGGTCAGCCAACGACAGCGGCGCATCCTCGAGCGCGGCCAGCCGATTGAACTCGGCCAGAACATCCGCAAAGTCATCCAGGTTGGCGATCATCTCGTTTGGCTGGTCGGAGTACTCCACCTCACCCTGGGCGCCGTACCACTGCACCGCCCAGATATTGTCAGCGGGCAGAAACCCAGCCAGATCGAACGTGATGACTCGACCATCGACCACGACCTGGTCGTCGCCATCGTTACCATTAATGATGCATAAACGGTCCATTTAGCCCTCCAGTCTCTTCGCAGGGATTAGTTGGCCGCTGGCAGTCGCCGCCAGCACTTGAGTGTGGGTCTTGATGGTTTCATTGCGGAACGACTCCACTGCGGCGCCTGTCTGGTGCTGCGCTTTAATCGACTCGGTAAGCAACATTGGCAGCGCCGCCACCGCGCAAAACTCGTCATCAACGTCCTGGCCTGTCCGTGGATCTTTACCGCTCAGACGGGTCGCGAACATGCACTCATTGCCGATGCAGGGTTTTTTCAGCAGAGGGCAATACTTGAGGTCGCTTTTCTTACTAAACATGGGTTAATCCTTCTGCGCGATGATTGTGTCGACGTACTTCACCGCCATATTGATGGCGGTACCGCTAAAGCCGTGGCTGTGAGCGTTGCCGGTGAAAGAGGCCCCGTGATTGTGAGAGCCGTTACCACCTGCAGAAAGTGAGGTTCGCGTTCTGGAGTAATTACCCGAACCGTTCCAGCCATCGGAGGAAATAGTCTCAGGATCCCCCCCATATGGGCCGTGTTTAATATTGTGTTTGTGCGCTGGCATCTGCGAGGTGCTGAGTGTGTGGCCGCTCACCGACACTGATCCGGTGGCCGTAGTACTACTGATCGATCCCGACACTAATTGGTTTTTGAATGCCGCGGTGAAGTCGACCGAGCCGCCGACACCGCCACCGTTACCAGAAACAACCCGCAGGGCTTTATTGTCGTGAGTCGTTACTTTGGTCCATCCGATCGGAGCTGCGCTCTGCACAAACAGCATCCGGGTGCCGGCAGGTAACAGGCTGTCACCAAGCAAGGCTTTCAGCTTCTTCGGAGTGACGAAGGTTTCATCATCTTCGCCGTCATTGGTCTTTTGCTGAGTAGCAATCTTTGCCACACCCTGAGTGCTTTCGGTGGCCGGTGGGTTCACAAACACCAGGTCACCAAAGGTGAGGCTGTTGGCGTCCAGGGTGTCCAGGGCGATATCGAAGGCCATCAACATGGCCGATCCGGCGGCCTTCTGCAGGATGTTGCCGCTCTGGCTGTAGACGGCGAACAGGGTGCCATTGTCGGTGTACAGGCCAATCTCGCGCACATCGTAGGCGTCGGTGCTCTCGTCGCGCACGGTCACATGGAGAATGTCATCGGCCACCACGGCGCCGGCGATGGTGTTGACGCGCTTGTGCTCAGCGACCAGGGCGGTCTGGCCCGTGGTAGGTGTGTATTCCCCGGTGCCCAGGCCCGCCTCGGCCAGCACTACCGGATCGGTGCCGGTGTTGACGGCGTTGATCAGCTCGGCGCGGCCGGCATCGGTGATGGTGATGTTGAGCGTGGTCATCGATCAGGCCTCACTAAAGTTGAGTCGGGTATAGGTGAGCGGACGGGCAGCGCCCTGCAGGCCAAGGCCTCCGGTAAGAGAAAGCCCGGCGATCAGGGTGAAGTGGCTGCGCACTGGCTTGGTTCGGCTGATCTCGTCCAGGATGTTCTGCTGGTATTCACTGGTGGCCGGGACGCTGCTGCCGACGGTCAGCACCACTTCGAAAGTGTGCGGAGTGCCGGCGGGGGTTTTCTGCCACCATTCCACCAGGGCCAGACCAGCCCCAAAGGCGGCCACTACATCGCGCACGGACTGGGCGGTGCCCTTGTGCCGCTGGATGTTGACGGCATCGCGCAGGATCTGGCGCTTAACGGCTTCGGGCCAGCTGGGTTGCCAGCTGTCGACCGACAGGGCCCAGGCCAGAAACGGCAGTCGCTCCAGCGGGCAAGTGTCCGGGTTCCACTGCTCACGAACGGGCACCGGCAGGGCGTCCAGCCGGGTGGTGACTTGTTCCAGGTTGCGCTCCAACGCGGATGCGTTGGGCGGCAGCAGGCTGCTGGTGGGGTTACTCATCCAGGCCACCGTCGGTGAGGGTGATATTGGTGCAGTAGGCGGTGCTCTGGCGGTTGACGCTGATATTGGCGCCAGGGCTGGCCAGATTCACCCGCTGGACGCCGGGCACGTGCAGGGCGCTGTAGATGCCAGACAGGGTGATATCCAGCCCCAGCTTGTGCTGCTTGGCCACGTAGGCGTCGATGTTGCTCTGGGCTTCGGCCAGTACCAGGGCACGGTCGGGACCGCTGAAAAAAAACAGGGTGGCGTCGATGCTGTAGTTGATGATGGTGGCGCTCTGCACGGTGACGTTATCGGTGAGCGGGCGCACGTTGTCGGCCGACAGGGCAGCGGCAACGGTATCCTGCAGGGCCTGGTTGGCGGCACCGTCGCCGGTGCGTGACAGCACGGTGACCAACACATCCCCCGGGCTGGGACTGGTGGCGCTGATATCGAGCACATCGCCATCGGCGGACAACCCGTGGAACACATAGGCGCCTTCAGGACCGGCGGTGCTTAGGCCTTCCAGACTCAGCTGGATACGGCGGCGGAAATCGGAATTGGTTTCATAGCGGGCGGGTACCGGCGGGATGGCATCCGGATCGCCGGCATCGAGCTGTAGCCGCTGGACCCCAAACAGGGCACCCAGGTTGTCCAGGTCGGCATCCATGGCATAGGGCAGCATCACCGCTTTGACCGCTTCGTTGACGCGCTGACGTAGCAGCAGCTCACGGTAGGTGAACACTTCCAGCAGTTTATTGATCGGCTCGGATTCCAGTGCCAGCACATCGGCCAGGCTGGGGTCCAGCCCGATCAGCTGAGCCCGTGCGTCGGCCAGAATCGTTTCGAAGTCTAGCGGCTCCACCGCATCCGGGGCGGGCAGTTTGTCGAGCTCGATGGCGGTGAATCCGGACATGTCAGCCTCGCAGTTGCACGGTGGTGGTGAGGGTTTGGTTGCCGACACTGCCGGCCACTTCGATCACCGCGGACGCATGGGCTGGGGTGATGAAACGGATCTGGGCGATTTTCAGCCGTGGTTCCCAGGTCATCAGGGCGGCGACGGTCGCGGCATACAGGCGCAACAGGGTGCGCTCGTTTAACGGCTGGTCGATCAACTCGGGCAGTACGCTGCCATAGTCGCGGCGCATCACCCGCGAGCCGACCGGGGTGGTCAGGATGTCGAACACCGACTGCTGTACATGGGCCATCTCGTCGGCCAGGCGGGTGCCGTTGCTGTTGTTCATGCCGGTCATGACGGGACAGGGCCTCCGGATTGGCCGGCACCGGGTTGCACACCGTCGTGCGGGTGGTGCTGGACAGATACATCATCGGAGGTCATATCACCGCCGGTTTGCACCACCGGGCCGATAATTCTCACGGTGCTGTCGGCACTTAGCACTAGATCACCTGCGCTGTGCAGGGTGAGTTTTTGGGTGGCGGCGTTGTGTTCGAGGAGACTGCCGTCGTCAAACTCGATCAGGTCAATGGCGTCGTTGCTGGATGGGCTGGTGATGTTGTTGCTGTAGAGCATGCCGATGATCTTGGCCTGGGTCGGGTCACCGCCAGGGCAGGCCAGCACCACTTGTGTGCCGCTGCGCAATGGGCGCCAGCGCTTGTAGTTGGCACCGATCTCGGCGGGCCAATCCAGCCAGCCGGTCAGCAGTTCACCACTGGTGACCTTGAGGCGGCGATTGCCGTGGTCCAGTACCGCAATGGTGCCCAGTCGGATCAGGTTATCCAGCCGGCGCAGCAGTTCGGTGTTGTCGAGTTCAGAGTTCATGGGCCGATAATGCCCATCGCGCGCGCGGGAGAGTTAGCGGGCGGGGTTGTATGGGGTGGGTATACCGGGGGCTTAGTTAGAGCTGCAGGTAGTTGATCAGGTTGTTTTCGATCATCGCCAGGTCGTCGCGGCTGAATCCGAGCAGTTCCCGCTGGGGGTATTTGACCTCTGGGGCACCGGGGCGGGGGCGATCATGCAGGCCTTTCTGGTGGACGTTGGCCAGGCGGGCAACTCGTCCGAAGAATCCGGCTTCGACGGCGCCGGCATCGGCTTTCACTTTCAGATATCGGTTTTGCCGCAGTTTGCGGAACATCGCCTTGCGGCGAATGCTGCCGGCTTTGTCCCGAAGTTGGGGTTTACGGGGTTCGAAGGCGCTGCCGTCCGGGTTCTGCTGGGCGGCGATCCGTTGGCGTTGGCTACGGCGCAAGTCCTGGGCCAGCTGCCGCGCTAACTGGGTCCGCTGGGCGGGCTCCAGCTTTAGCAGCAGGGGGCCGACCCAGCTCTGCAACTGCTCCAGGTTAGCCGTCATCGGGCTGACCTGGGGTGAATGATTGGCCTGCAGAATCCAACAGGTTCTGGAATAGGACCGGATCGATTTCGTTTTCTTCCAGCTCGGGCTCGGCCGCGTGTTCGGTGTGGTAGTTGCCGCCGCTGTCGGTGGTGACAATCACACGTTCGGTCAAGGGCACGGTAATCGACAGGTCGATTTTATCCTTGTCCAGAATCTCGGCTTCAAACTGCACCGCCTTTTCGTCCAGCTCACTCTGGTGGACCTTTAGCCAGGCCAGCAACGGCACCAGCACAACGTTGGGGTGTTGGCTCCAGTCGGTGAACACCAGGTTGAGCTGGTACTGGTATTCAAAGCTCAACCCAGCCCGCAGTCGAGTGGCCAGGTTGCCGTTGTCGATAAACACGCTCAGCTGCTCGGGGTTGTCGCGCAGGGCACGCACACTGGCCAGCAGATGAGCCTTGAGTTGATTGGGCTTATTCATCCGGCGGTTTCCCGTTTGGTTTCTGCCGTTGCCGGCGGTTGTGCTCCCGGTCCTCGGCCTGGCACTTGATAAACTCGTCGACTTTCGCGGCGCAGATCGCCCAGTCCGCTTCGACTCGATCGATCTCGTGCATCAGGTCGCCGTTCTGCTGGGGGGCGCTCGGTGACAGGGTGCAGGCTGTCAGCGTTGGACAGGTGCTGCTGATAAGCGTCTGCACCGGTAAGGGCGGGGCGCTGCCGCAGCCGGATAGCAGCGTCAGGCAAAGGAGTAGCAGCCCAATTACGATAGGTGTCGTTTTCACGTTCTAACTTCCGGATGGTGTGGTCGCGGTTACTGATGCTGCTGCGGATGGCGCCGGTGGTGTTGGCCAGGGACGCCAGCGCGCTGGCTTGCCGATCGGCGTTGTGATTGATGGCGCTGATGTTGGCGTGCAATGCCTGGTTACGCTGTTGCTCTGTTGCCAGGGCGGTGGTCTTGTCCTGCAGGCGGGCATCCTGGAGCCAGGCAAAGACGGCCAAACAGGCGACCAACGCCAGCAGCATCGGGGTGGTGTATCGGCTGATCAGTGACTTAATCATGCGGCATCCTCCCACTCCAGGTAACGGGCATAGGCGTCGGCCAGCTTCTCGTCATAACGGTTTTTCTTGTAGCCTGGGCCGTTGTAGCGGCGGGCAAACTGGGCCCAGTCGCAATCCTTCAGCGCCTGGTGCAGTGCTGGATCGGCCTTGATAAAACGCACGAAGGCATCGAGCTGGCAGCGCTCTGATTCGTGCATCAGCTCAACAAAGCGATCGACGCTGTCATAGCCCAGGGTTTGGGCGTGGTAGCCCATGATCTGGAACAGGCCCCAACTGCAGGATTCCAGCGCGCTGGTCTGATCGATGCTGATGGCCAGGTTGAGGCGGTAGTGCTCGGCGGCACCGCCCTGGTAACCGCCGGGCTTGCGGTCGATCAGCTTGGGGTAGGTGGTGGCCAGCTGCTGGGCGTCCAGGCCGTGGTGCTTGAGTCGCCGGCGCATGACATGGCGCTCGTACAGAATCACCGGGCGGCCATCGTCCAGGAAACCGCTGCCGCGGCTTTCCACCTGGTTAACGGCGCGCACGGCGGCCAGCTCGACATCCAGGGCAATGGCGGCTTCTTCCAAATCTCGATGGCTCAGCAGTTGGCTGGTGTCCCAGCCCTGCAGCAGGGCCAGGGTTTTCGGCCCGGCGATGCCATCGACCACCAGGAAGTTGGTTAGCTGCAGATCCATCACGGCGCGCTCAGTACCAGGGCCAAAGTCGCCATCGATGCTGACGTTGTAACCGCGCAGTTTCAGCCGTTGCTGCAGCACGGTGACCTCGGGGCCTTGATCGCCGCGCTTTAACGGTTGGGTATTTCGGGTTGTTTCGTTTGATTGGGTCATGGGCTCCACCTGTGGGGTCGGATCAGTTGGGCGACGTTACCGCGGGTGAGCAGTACGCCAACGCAAACCAGCGCCAACAGCACAATAGCGACGGGGTTGATATCAGCCAGGCTTAACCGGCCGGTGAGCATGCACAGGGCCAGCCCACCACTAAGCACGATCAGCACCCAAGCCAGGGCGGCATAGCCGCGTTTGAAGCGGGCACCGCTACGGCGATAGAACAGCAGCCTCAGGCTGATGGTGCAGCTCAGGGCGATGATCAGCAGTTCGGCGACGATAAAGGTCATCGTTTGCCTCCTCCTCGTAGCTGGGAGAGCAGCGTCACCAGGTCGGTGCTCTCCAGTCGTTTGGTTAGCTGCAGGGTGAGGGTGATGCACAGCACACCGGATAGAAAACCGGCGACGCCACTCTCTTGGATAAAGGTAATCCGGACAATCTCGGGGGCTGCCAGGTAACCCATGATCAGGCTGATCAGCAGATAGCCGATGCGGGTGGCGGCGCCGAGCTCTTTGGCCGACATCACAAACAGGGTGGCGCCGGCGAATGAACCGATCAGGGCGTTGCCGTCGATGCCGGGCAGGATTGAGGCCAGGCTCAATCCGGTGGCGGCGGTGGTGATGGCGGCGGGTGTGGTGAGGTCGGCCATAGCGTGTCCTTATGCTCAGTCCCACAGCTGCACAGGGGCAGCGGTGGCGGGTTGGGTGGTGGCGATCTCGGGGAGATTGACCAGGGTGCCGTGGGGCAGCTGGGGGCCGTGTTCTGCCAGGCCCGGGTTGGCCTCCAGTACGGACTCGGTGACGCCGGCGCTGCGGCCGTAGTAGCGCCAGCAAATCAGGTCGATGGTGTCGCGTTGTTGGGCACGAACCTGGCGCATTAGATCAGCTCCACACTGGTGAGCGGCTGGCCGATCATATTGCGCACGGCGAGGATGCCCTGGCGGCGGTAGTCGTCGGCGGTGTCAGTGTGCAGTTGGCCCCGTTCGGCGCTGCCGGTGCTGTCGATATCGGCATAGCGATCGAGCAGATCCGCCTTGGCAAAGCAGTAGACGGCGCGGCGGTAGAGGCTCACCTTGATGCTGTTGCCGTCGATCTGATCGGCCGGAATATCCGCCAGCGTGGCGTAGCTGTCGGCCTGTTGCTGGGCACCCCAGGCGGCGTTGTCCAGGTTGACGCTGAGCATGGCGTTGATCAGTGCTTCACGCAGACGCGGGGCGGTGATGTCGCTGGGGAGTCGCACCACACGGCGGCAGTGCTCGGGGTCAATATCGGGCCAGAACCCGGTGTTGTTGATGGGGTGTTCGTTACGTTCTGGGGTGTCTGCGACGAAGCCGGTCATGATGGGACTCCTTTGGTTGCGCCGCGTTTGGATTCAAAGTCAGGCGGTGGGCATGACCTTCAGCTAGGGGAGTGCTTTCCCGCTTCGGGTCACGCGCCGCCTGGTCGCGTGGGACGCTCGGTCAGGTGCTGCCGTTGTCGGCGTCACCGGTGTTCTGTTGTTGCTGTTTCTTCAAGGCGCTCTCGATGCGCTTGATGTCCTGCTTCACCCCGACCTTTTCGTGGTACTTGAGGGCGGTTTTCAGATGAACCAGGGCCTGTTCGGGGTCGGTCGGTTCCACCAGGTAGCCGATCGCCTTGAACAGCTTGGCGCGGACCTGATCGGGCATGTCGTGGTCGATGGTCATGCTCTGGACCCGTTCAACCACCTCCAGGCTGATCTGCGTTTCGTCATCCTTGGCCGACTTGATGGCACATTCGGCCACCTCTTCGGCAATCAGACAGGCGGTGCTGCGCTGGTATTGATCCGGCAGGCTAAGGCCGTGATCCAGGGCATATTGGGCGATCGCCAGGGCGCCGTCCCAGTCGTTAACATCCATTCGCCAGACCATCACGCTCATCAGTACGTCATCGGGCTGACCGCTGTTGCCAGCCAGAATGCCGTCCACATACGGGGCGTACTCGGGCAGCAGCTGGACTTTGAGGGCGGCCTTGGCCTGCAGGGATTCGATGCCTTTCAGGCGCGAACGGTGCTCGTACAGCATCGCCATCATCAGCTCTTGCTGGTTTAGGTTGGCGCGGTTGGCGGTACTGTCCTGGGTGGTCTGCTGCTTGGCGGTTTCGCGCTCGAAATGGGCTTGGCAGGGGGATTTCATCGGGTGCACTCCATCGGTTGATCGGGGTGAGCTGCCACCGCGCTAACCGGAACGGTCAGGCGGCGGTGCTCTGCTGGGTAGGGTTACTTACGGGGCGGTGGTGTCGATGTTCTCGATCACGCAGCCGCAGCCGTAATCCTCAACCACGTAGTCATCGTTGGATGATTCGTAGTTCTCGATCCGGTCACGCTTGGGGTTGTCCTCCAGGTGACGACGGCGGGACGATTCCTGGAAGTAAATCGACAGGTTGTCCAGGCGGGTGATCATCATGGTGCCGTCGGGCACAAACGGGACGCGAACGGCCTGCAGACCGCCGACCCGCTTCTGGCTGACGATCAGGTCTGTGGCCAGTTTCTCAGTGGCCGGCTGGGCGGTGTTGATCAGCGGGAAGTACTTGTCGGCCAGCAGCTTGCGGCCCATCACCACCACCAGTTCGGTATCTTCCTGATACCAGGGTTCGATCAGGTTGCTGACGGCATCGAACACCAGCGCGTCCAGGTTCTCGTAGTCGCCGCCGGCGTAGACGTTGACCTTGCCGGAGGCGTTGACCACCTCGCTCAGCACCCGGGCGGCGGCATTGAGGCGGTACTTCTCCAACCAACCGATATTCACATCCTGCAGCAGCGGGTTGGAGACCTTGTCGGAGTCGGCGGCGTAGCTGGTGCCGTTAAAGCCGATCATGATGCGGTCCAGCGCCTGACGCCGCAGGATGGCGTCACGGACGCGGGTCTGGAAGTCGGGGAACTTGGCCCACTGGTCCAGGGTGGCATAACGCAAGTGGGTGTCAGAGTTGTTTTTGCGGCAGTGGTATCCATCTTTGCCCAGCGTGGTCGGGTCGCTGGTCTGGCGATCCTTATTGCTGGTGTCGGTGTTGCTGGCGATCGGGCCGCCGACGCCCAGGCCCAGCTTTTCACCCATCTGATCGGTCACGCCCATGACGTTGATCTGACCCAGGAAGCCGGAATTCTCCTGCATCTTGGATTCCAGTGTCTGCTGCACACTGGGGGTTACGCTGAACTTTTTGGTGGGATCTTCAACGCCGTTGAGCTGCGCAATCTGCTGCAGGTAGCCGCTGTAGAGTTTTCGGGTTTCGTTACGCATGGTGGGGTTCTCCGTCGAGGCCTGTCCGTTTGGGGTCGTTCTATTGGCTTGGTGTTGGTGGTTGCGGCGGGCTTAGCAGTCGGTGACTACTTGGCCGTTACCCCCGGTGGCGGGAGGCCGTGCGTGGAATGTGCTGTCTTCGTCAGCCAGCTGTTGCTTGAGCTCGTCCAGGGCGGCCTGGGCGGCCTTGGCTTGTTCGATGGCATCGTTGGCCTGCTGCTCCAGCGTGGCGAACTTGTCATCGGAGGCGATGGCGTCGATCCGCTCGTTGATCTGCTGGGTTTGGGTGACCACTTCGGTGGCGATCTCTTCAATCGCGCTGCTGAACTGGCTGTGGTCCTTGTCGTTGGCGCGCTTCTGCTTGCTGAAAATGGCTTTGACGCGATCCAACAGGCCGGGGCTGTCGTCGGCCGGGTCGGGGACTTCGGTGAATTCCAGCTCCACCTCAACTGATTCGCTGAACAGGTTGTTGGGGTTTTGCTTGCGCTCAGAAAATGGGTTGACCTTGGCGTTGGCGCTGAACTGCAGCATTTCGGTGCCGAATGAGGCGGGGGAGTCGGTGATGCCCAGGCCGGCCAGGAATACCTGGTCTTTGTCGTCGTCGAAGCCGATCTCCATCGAGGTGTACATCTTCTGGCGCTTCTTGTTCAGCACGACCAGCTCCGGGGTCGGGGAGATCTCGGCAAACAGGGCCATGCGGTTTTCACCATCAATCTCGGCTTCTTCCGCCTTCAGGCCAACAATGTCACCGTAGGCGCCGAACGGACCTTCGGGCTGATAGCCGCGGATGTGTTCGCAAAATACCCGGGGGGCGAACTTGTCCAGATTGAAGTTGGCGGCCATCTGCTCCAACCACTCGGGCTCGATGTTGCGGCCGTCGGTGGTGGCGCCGGCAACGGCGATTCGGAAAAACTTACTCTTGAGCATCGGGCTGTCCCTCTGTCGGTGTCCTGGGTGATCGGGTTTCGATCGGTCATTCGGTGATGATCAGTGCCCCGATGATTGGCTGGGCCGCGCGCGCAGGCAATGCGCCGGGACTGTACCGGACGGGCGTACATGGGAGAGGGTGCATAGGGTTGGGGGTTGGGCCGCTAATCTGGCGCCATGAACTGCCCCGTGATGAACATCAACCCGGATCTGGACGAGCGCCGTAGAGCCAAATTTCTCTACTGGCAGGGCTTCCGCGTGGTCCGCATTGCTGAGCTGCTGGAGTGCCCGGAAGCCACGGTCCAAAGCTGGAAAAAGCGCGACGGATGGGACGAGGCCAAACCGATCGAACGGGTCGAGGGCGTCCTAGAGGCTAGACTGTCGCAGCTGATTTTGAAAGACCCAAAAGACGGCAAAGACTTCAAGGAGATCGATCTACTGGGTCGGCAGATCGAGCGGATGGCTCGGGTTCGACGGTACCAGGAACCCGGTGGCCACGAGGGTGATCTGAACCCGAAGGTGGCCAACCGCAACGCCAAACCCAAGCGCAAGCCGGTTAAGAATGAGATCAACGAGGAGCAGGCCGAACAGCTCCAGTGCACGCTGATCGATGAGGCCTTCGACTTCCAACGGGGTTGGTATGAGGCCGGGTTAAAGCACCGTATCCGCGACATTCTCAAGTCTCGACAAATCGGTGCTACCTGGTTTTTTGCCCGGGAGTCGCTGGTTGATGCGGCAACCACGGCGCGCAACCAGATTTTCCTGTCGGCCTCCAAGGCCCAGGCCCACGTGTTCAAGCAATACATCGCTCAGTTCGCCAAAAACGTCATCGAGGTGGATCTCACCGGTGATCCGATCGTGCTGGCCAACGGCGCCGAACTGCACTTTCTGGGCACCAATGCCCGCACCGCGCAGAGTTACCACGGCAACCTGTATTTCGATGAATACTTCTGGACCTACAAGTTTCAGGAGCTGCGCAAGGTGGCCTCGGGCATGGCGATTCACAAAAAGTGGCGCCAGACCTATTTCAGTACCCCGTCGAGCCTGGCCCATGATGCCTACCCGTTCTGGAGCGGCACCCTGTTCAACCGCGGCCGGGCCAAGGCCGACCGGATCAATCTGGATGTATCCCACCAGGCGCTGCGCAATGGTCGACTCTGTGAGGATGGCCAGTGGCGCCAGATCGTTACGGTTGAGGATGCGATGGTTGGCGGTTGTGACCTGTTCGACATCGATCAGCTGCGGCTGGAGTACTCCGAAGAGGAATACCGAAACCTGCTGATGTGCGAGTTTGTCGATGATCAGGCCAGCGTGTTCGGCATGATGCTGATGCAGAAATGCCTGGTCGACAGCTGGGAGGTGTGGGGCGACTTCAAGCCGTTCGCGGTGCGGCCGGTGGGTAATCAGAAAGTCTGGATCGGCTATGACCCCAACGGCGGCGGTGAGGGCGGTGATAACGCCGGTTGCGTGGTGGTGGTCCCGCCGGCCAAGCCGGGCGGTAAATTCCGAGTGATTGAAAAACACCAGTGGCGCGGCATGGACTTCGAAGCCCAGGCGGCAGCCATCGAGGCCATGACCAAGCGCTACAACGTCGAGCACATCGGCATCGATACCACCGGCATCGGCGGCGGTGTCTACCAACTGGTGACCCAGTTTTTCCCCGCGGCCAGATCCTACCAGTACAACCCCGAGGTCAAATCGCGCCTGGTGATGAAAGCCCACAACGTCATCAGCAAGGGCCGGTTGGAATTTGATGCCGGTTGGGTCGACCTGGTGCAGTCGTTTATGGCCATCCGCAAAACCATGACCGCCAGTGGTCGGCAGATCACCTACATGGCCGGCCGAAGCGAACAAATAGGTCACGCCGATCTGGCCTGGGCCTGCATGCATGCGCTCGATAACGAACCCTTGGAAGGGGCCAACGAGAATAATTCTGGATTTCTGGAGATCTACTCATGAGCAACAATATGACCGCCAATGATCAGAAGATCGAGGCCTTTACCTTCGGAGATCCGACACCGGTACTCGATGGCCGGGACATGATGGATTACATCGAGTGCTGGAAAAACGGTAAGTGGTACGAACCGCCCATCAGTTTCCAGGGGCTGGCCAAGTCGTTCCGCGCTGCAACCCATCACTCCAGCCCGATCTATTTCAAGCGCAACGTGCTGGCCAGTCTGTTCATCCCCCACCGGTTGCTCAGTCGCAGCGACTTTACCCGCTGGGCATTGGATTATCTGATCTTCGGCAACGGCTACCTGGAGAAGCGCGTAAACCGACTGGGCGAGCCGCTGAAGTTGGTGCCATCGCTGGCCAAGTACACCCGCCGTGGCCTGGAGCCGGACAGCTACTGGTTTGTCCGCGGCTGGGGCGAGGAGCATGAATTCAAGGCCGGCAGCATTCACCACCTGGTAGAGCCCGATATCAATCAGGAGATCTACGGACTGCCGGAATACCTCAGCTCGTTGAACTCGGCTTGGCTTAACGAATCGGCCACGCTGTTCCGGCGCAAGTACTACCAGAACGGCAGCCATGCCGGGTTCATCCTGTATATGACCGACACCGCCAACAATGAAACCGATGTCAGCACGCTACGTCAGGCGCTACGCGACAGCAAAGGGCCGGGTAACTTCCGCAATCTGTTCATGTATGCCCCAGGCGGCAAGAAAGATGGCATGCAGTTGTTGCCGATCAGCGAGGTGGCGGCCAAGGATGAGATCTTCAATATCAAAAACGTTACCCGCGACGACATGCTGGCAGCCCATCGGGTGCCGGTTGAGCTGATGGGGATAATGCCTAGCAACACCGGCGGGTTTGGTAAGGCTTCCGAAGCGGCCCAGGTATTCGCCACCAACGAGCTGCTACCGCTACAGATGCGGCTCCAGGAGTTGAACGAGTGGGTCGGTGAGGAGGTGGTAAAATTCCAGCCCTATGAGGTAATTTCGGCCGTTCAAAGCGCGTAAGGCTTCGCAAGAATTATACGCTTTTTGGTCTTTAAAATCAGCAAGTAAGCCCGGAAATCCGGGCTTTTTGTGCCCTCAGAGCTCCCAATCAGTCGCAAAGATCCAGTGCGATTTCGAGGATCGGCCCCAGCCCGATTTTGGCACCAGGTAGATCGGGATTGTCCCGCCAGATTGGATCGATCGAGGCATACCCCTGCCCCCCTGCCACACCGTTCAACTGGTAACTCACCCCATCGGCCCTGAACACGGCAGCGCCCTGGTAACAGCGCACCGATCCCGCCTCCACCGTAAATGGCCAAGCGGCCCCGAACTGGTTCCGGCTGACAGCTTCAGTTTCATCGCTACCCCAGAAGATCACCACCGCGCCAACGATCAACCCCAGCATGATCACGCCATGGATCATGTCGTTGATCGACATCGACGGGTTCATAGCCCCGCACTCGGAACAGTTGCTGTCCCAGGTTGATACCCCAGCGGCACAGCGCCGGCACACTTTCTTTCCCATCGGTCACTCCTTAACCATCAGATCGAGCCCCTGAATCTACCCACAGCCCCCAACCCCGTCAAACCCCAAGCCCCGCGCTCGTCCCTCCACGCCTGCGGTGTGTTTGTACCCCCTTTTTACTTGCACAGAAGGGTTTGGCGTCAACCCTGAAGCTCAGGGGCCTGCTTGAGGCTGTCAGGCAGGCTTTGAATCTGGCGGAAACGTGCAGGTGGCAAGGGTTTCAGACGGTTTTGGTGTTCTAGTGATTTGGCCGAGAAAACACTTTTCTCGCTGGGGTGTTCGGAAAAAGGTAATAACGGTAATAAGCTAGAAAACTCATTCTAACTAGCTGATATAAATAGAAATATTCCTAACCTCTAAAAGGTTATATTGGGTAATTCAAAAGGTAATTAATATCTAACTGTTTGATTTGTAAGGAATATATTTTTCTTAGAAATCACCTTTTCAAAAGGTAATAGATAACCTTTTTCTTACCTAAATCTAACCTTTTTGATAATCAAATAAATCCAACTAAAACAACTGATTAGCTTTGGTTTCGTAGAGATATTACCTTTATTACCTTTTTCCGAAGGCCGCCAGATTATTTTTTAGATCGCCCTTATGTGTGCGTGCGCGTGTGTAAACAGCACTTTCACCTTGTTGGCGCTGGGAATGTTGTGGGAACAATTTGGCTCTTTCTTGCTGATCTGCAGGGTCGCTTAGGCCCCGTATAATGGGGGCTGCAGGCTATCGCTTATGCTACGAGGGCAAAATGTAAGGGTTCGAATCCCTCCCTCACCGCCACTTCTTTTGAGTTTCTGCAATAACTCTCAGTGTTTCCAAAGTTCTTGGTGAATCGAAAAAATCTGTTCGCATAGCCGCAGCGAGATCGGTCCCGTCACGGCTGCTATCTGATTATCTCCAGCTTCAGCTATTACCCTTTCAAGTGCCGATTGAAAAACTCGATTGAGCGCTGCCAAGCCAGCTCCGCTTCTTTCTCGGAGTAGCGTCCGGTCGAGTCATTGTGAAAGCCGTGATTAACGCCCTCGTAGACGTGGGCGGTGTAATCAGCGCCAATCGCTTTCAATTCTTCTTCATAATCCGGCCAGGTTGCATTGACGCGTTTATCCAGACCGGCGAATTGCAGCAGCAGCGGCCCTTTAACATTTTTTCTCAGCGCTGGTGCAGCTGGCGTTCCGTAGAAAGGTACACCGGCATCCAGTTTGTCCGGAATCGTAGCGGCCAGCATATTGACGATATAGCCACCGAAACAGAAACCCACCGCGCCCAGCTTACCGTTGCTCAGTTGATGGGACTTGAGAAAATCGGCCGCCGCCAGAAAGTCTTCCTCGATCTTGCTGCGTTCCATGCTTTTTTGCATGGCTCGTCCTTCATCATCATTGCCGGGATAGCCACCAAGCGGGTAGAGCGCATCCGGTGCGAAAGCGATGAACCCCTTGGCTGCCACTCGACGGGCCACATCCTTGATGTAGGGATTCAGCCCCCGGTTCTCATGCACCACCAATACCACGGGCGCCGAGCCCTCCAATTCACGCGGGACGACCAGATATCCCTGGCCTTCGCCGCTGCCTTTGGGGGAGCTGAATTTGGCGTAACTGGCTTTAATCGCCGGGTCGTTGAACGAAACCTGCTCGGCCAGTGCATAGTTGGGCATCAGCGCGGAGGTGAGTGCTGTCATGCTGAAGCCCACGGCGACCAAGCTGGAAAGACGGAGCATAAACTCACGGCGATCGATCAAGCCATGGGCATATTCGTCATACCAGTCGAACGCTTCCTGGGGGATTTCCCTGGGGGGTGAGTATTTCACCTCTTTTTGAATTAAAGACATTCGTTTTCCCTCGCTGTGGATTCGTAAGCCGATCTTCAATTTGTCGAGCAGGAAAAGTTTAGTCGCTGTGAATTAGCGTTGCTGTGGTTGAACAGGATTGATCTCACAGGGTTATCTGTTTACTGGATTACGTCCGTGGGATCGCTCCAGTTCCATTAACGGCCCCGCCGGTACGATGCCGGTGGGGTTGATGCTGGTATGGCTGCGGCAGTAGTGGTCCTTGATATGGGCCATATCCACGGTCTGGGCCACGCCCGGCCACTGGTACAGCTCGCGCAGATAACCGCTGAGGTTGGGGTAGTCGGCGAGCTGTTTCAGGTTGCATTTGAAGTGGCCGTGGTAGACCGGATCGAAGCGGATCAGGGTGGTGAACAGACGCCAGTCGGCTTCGGTGATCTGGCTGCCACAGAGGTAGCGCTGCTTGGCCAGTCGCTGTTCCAGCTCGTCCAAGCAGTCGAACAACGGCACCACGGCCTGCTCGTAGGCTTGCTGGGTGGTGGCGAAACCGGCCTTGTAGACGCCGTTGTTGATCCGGTCGTAGATCAGCGCGTTGACCGTATCGATCTCGGTTCGCAGCGACTCGGGGTACAAGGGGTAGAAGTCGCCCGGCTTGGCGCCGAGATGATCGAAGGCGCTGTTGAGCATCCGGATGATCTCGGAGGATTCGTTGTTGACGATGGTTTGGCGCTGCTTGTCCCACAGCACCGGCACGGTCACCCGGCCCGAGTAATGGGGATCGGCCCGGGTATAGACCTGGTGCAGGTAATCGGCCTGCATCAGCGGGTCACCAACCAGCTCGGCGTTGGGGCCGGGCTCCGGTGCGAAGGTCCAGCCCTGTTCGGCCATCAGCGGGTTGACGGCCGAGACGCTGATCATCGACTCCAGGCCTTTCAGCGCACGTAAGATCAGGGTGCGGTGAGCCCAGGGGCAGGCCAGCGACACATACAGGTGGTAGCGCCCCGGCTCGGCCTTGAAGCCGTCTTCGCCACTGATACCGGCGCTGCCATCCGGCGTGATCCAGTTGCGGAATTGGGATTCGGAACGGACGAAGCGACCGTCGTTGGAATCGGTGTCGTACCAGCGGTCATGCCACTGGCCGTCGATAAGTAGTCCCATGCTGTTCTCCTTGAGTGGTC
The DNA here is from genome assembly GCF_965230735.1 of Motiliproteus sp. Classification (GTDB taxonomy): domain Bacteria; phylum Pseudomonadota; class Gammaproteobacteria; order Pseudomonadales; family Balneatricaceae; genus Motiliproteus. The sequence continues at coordinate 3,471,861 of NZ_OZ246016.1, read as the reverse complement.
TAACCGAATTTACGGCAGCTCGAACAGCAAGGCCTCGGCCTGCTGGTCCGCTGTCAGGTTGAGCTGCGTTTCGCCGCTGAGGGTGGCGCCGTCCCCGGCTTCCATCGGCACATTGTTGACTGCCAGCGTGCCCCGCGCGAGCTGCAGGTAATAGGTACGATCCGGCTGGGCGTTGAACTGCACCGTCTCGTTATCCAATTTGATCTGGTAAAGGCTGGCCTGCTGGTGGATCGGCAGCGAGCCGTCACGGCCATCGTGGGAGACCAGCAAGGTGATGCCGTGGCTGTCGGAATAATCCTTCTGGTCGTAGCGGGGCGTGACGCCGAGCTGGTTCGGCTGAATCCAGATCTGCAGCAGGTGCAACTGCTCGGTGTCAGACGGGTTGAACTCGCTGTGCAGAATCCCGCTGCCGGCGCTCATCGCCTGGACCTCGCCGGCTCGCAGCACGCTGTGGGAGCCCATGGTGTCACGGTGCTCGATCTGGCCCTGCATCACATAAGTGATGATCTCCATATCCCGGTGCGGGTGGGGTTCGAAACCGGCGCCGGGATCGATCCAGTCCTCGTTGATCACCCGCAGGCTTGAGACCCCCATATGCGCAGGGTCGTAGTACTCGGCAAAGGAAAAGCTGTGGCGGGTGTCCAGCCAGCCGTAATTGGCATGGCCGCGATCCTGGGCGTGTCTGAGGCTGATCATCGTGCTACTCCGTCCGGCGGGCTGGGTTCGGTTATCCAATCCCGCCTTGTTGTCTACTATTCAATTTGATTGATCGTTGTGAAAACTATAAAAAATAGAAACTAGAAAAAATAACGGAGAGTTTTGATCAAAAAGATCAAAATATTTGAACTATGTATTCACCGATTACGCTGGACGCGCTGCGAGCGCTGGATGCGATCGATCGACGGGGTAGCTTTGCCGCCGCCGCCGACGAACTGCATCGGGTCCCTTCGGCGCTCTCTTACACCATCAGCAAGCTGGAGGAGGACCTCGAGCTGGAGCTGTTCGATCGCCGACGGCGTAAGGCGGAGCTGACCCCGGTGGGACGCTTGGTGCTGGAGCAGGGTCGTCGGATTCTGCTGGCCACCGAGGAGCTGACCGCGCTGGCCAAGCAGGCCGCCGGGGGCTGGGAAGTGGAGCTGCGCATCGCGGTGGATAGCGTATTCGGTTGCGAGTCGATCTACCCGTTGGTGGAGGCGTTCCAACGCTTGCAACCGCGCACCGAGGTCCGGTTGATGGAGGAGGTGCTGGCCGGCAGCTGGGATGCGCTGGATTCGGAGCGCTGTGATCTAGTGATCGGTGTCGAAGAGGAGCCGCCGGGCCAGGGGTTCGCAACCCAGGCCCTGGGACAGGTCGCGTTCGACTTCGTGGTGGCCAGCGATCATCCTCTGGCCACCATGCCGCAACCGCTGTCGCTGGCGACCGTGCAGGCCTATCCCACCCTGGTGGTAGCCGACAGCTCCCGCTCGCTGCCGGTGAAATCCACCGGGCTGCTGGACGGCCGCTCCCGGGTGGTCCTGCCGTCGATCGCCGACAAGATCGAAGCCCAGTGCCTAGGCATGGGGGTGGGCTACCTGCCACGGCACCGGATACAGCAACCATTGCAGCAGGGCAGGCTGAAAGTGTTGGAACTGGATCAACAACGCCCCCCGCAGACCATGTACCTCGCCTGGCGAAAGAGCAACAAAGGCAAGGGCCTGCACTGGTTTATCGAGCAGCTAAAAGCGGCCCGGGTCGATCTGCAGCAGGGCCTGGTAATGAGCTGAATGCAACACCACGCCCGGTGGTCACCGAGTCAGACTCCTGGGCCAAAAGGTCCAAACCCTTTCTCGGAATAGGGGTGTTTTCTTTGATGGGAGATTATGAAAGACTGACTCAAGTATCGGTAAGCCAATCGACCGCTTACCGTCGCGCCGAACGCTCAATTATTCGGCAAAGGACTGCAACAATGGAGACGGATGACATGGGCGCGATCCACCTTGAGGCTCTAGTTTCAACGAGCCAATCCTTTCAAGCGACAGAAGCATGGACTGGCGTCCAGCTTTGTCACCGGTCAGCTGTGAGTCTGGATAAAAAGCTTCTATTAAACAAATAGTTGCGATAGAAAGAGATAAACCAGTGGCGTGATAGATGGACGTCCCGCTAATAATGATTATGAGGACAGCGTCCTCATAACCAGACTGTTACATGTATCAATAAGGAAATCATGAAATATATAAAGCCTGAAAGAGGTGTTAATTCATTTACATGCCCTCATTGTGGTGTGTTAGCCCGCCAACGTCATAAATCAAGCCCTGATGAGTTGAATGGAAACTATAGCTACAGCAACTCTCATAGAGTTTGCTTAACTAGATGCGACAGTTGTGGAGATTTTTCACTGTGGCACTTCGATAAAATGGTTTTCCCTAAAATTGGACTTGCTCCTCAACCAAATCCCGATTTACCCGATGAAGTAAAAACCGATTACTTAGAAGCGGCATCAATTTCCAATCTATCCCCAAAGGGTGCAGCGGCTCTGCTAAGACTGGCCATACAAAAGCTCTGTGTACATCTTGGAGGGGACGGAAGCAATATCAATAATGATATAAAAACGCTTGTCGAGAATGGGTTGCCTCCAAAAATACAAAAGTCATTAGACATTGTTCGCGTTATAGGAAACAACGCCGTACATCCAGGCCAAATCGACACTGATAACCCAGAAGTGGTTGGTAACCTTTTCATGCTCATCAATATTATTGCCGAAACGATGATCACAGTGCCGAATCAGATTGATTCGCTTTACGGCGAGTTACCAGAGGGGGCTAGAGATGCAATTCAACGACGCGACAGTTAAACATGTAACAAGGTCTTCCAGCGGATACAGTCGCTAACGCGCCTGCTCCGCTGAAGGCAACGTTAGAGCGCTTGCCACACAGAGGATGTGTATGAAACTCAGTGAAATTCTAGAGAAGTTTGAGCTATACATTCTTTCATTGTGGTTGCTTTTTTTTCTTATCATTGTTGTTACCGCTGAAGTGCCTATTTGTTTTGGAGAAGAATGTCAGTTTATTGGCTGGAAGGAATTAATTAGCAAGAACATCATTTCAATAGTGTCTCTTACATTTTTACTTGTCGGTGTTTTTTCCTATTTTAGATTTGATTACAGGATATCAGGGAGCAAAAAACTTCCTGTTAAGGTACTGAAAATTGAAGATTTAAACTATGAGCACCTTACGTTTCTGACCACTTATATAATTCCGCTTATTTGTTTCAATCTGACAAGTTCAAGATACGCCTTCGCTTTAGGTTTTCTGCTTATAATCATTGGCATAATATATGTAAAAACAGATAAGTTTTACGCAAACCCAACATTAGCTGTATTAGGCTACAGACTATATAAAGTTACGGTACAAACACGTACAACTACGAAAGAAAGCATAGTTGTCATAACAAAAGATCGGCTAACTGAAGCGGATCAAATAAGGACATTAGATCTAGATGAAAAAGTATGTTTTGGGAGGCTGGTTAAATGAACATTGAAGATCTTAAATCAAGCATATCATCAGTAATAAGTGCTGATGCTTGTTCAGCGGAGTTTTTCTTCCTACTTGATGATGGCGAAGGAATGAAGGTTAAATCGGTGGACATAGATGACACTGATCAGACTGAGCTTGAAGGGATGTTTCTTAGGTCCATAAGCGATTCAATATTGCTAAATGACGATTTAACACTAGTATCATTATCAAGTGCTGACGATAGAAAAAACGCACTCTATAAGTATGATCTGGAAGATATTCCAGATGAACTTGCATACCTAAAAACGATTATCCAAGAAGAGCAGTTTGATAATTTCAATCTAAGTGATGATGATCTTTCTCACCTTGAGGGAATTTTGATTCTAATCGGGAATCAAGATACGCAGCTTGCTTTGTATAAACACCAGTACCCTGTAACTTTATTGAAGCAAGATAGCGGTTTTAATCTTATGAAGCCAAAGGGTGGCAATCGATTCAAGAAACTAGATTCTGATATATTGAAAATAAATTCAAAATTTGAATTTATTAAGATAAACGGTGAATATTACATTCTAGATATAAAGGCGCTTGAACGGTTCTTTGGGTTTCACGATGCGGTCAAAAACGTAGCTGAGAAAGGTATCGAAAACATAAAGGATGCTAATTTGGTAGTCAATTGCGAAGTTTTTGAGTCTCGCCTTGATGACATATCATTTGCAAGAAAACTGGTTAAGTCTGCTAGCAATTCACCTGTTTTAGGGGTTATACCAAACTCACAGATCATAAGTTTCACAAACACGCATCCGTCGCTAAAAGGTAGTTTTAAATACACTGAAGACGGGACAAAGCTAAACCTCAAGACCAAGAAGTCTCAGAACCTATTCTTAAAACTTCTCAATGATGATTTCTTGCAGTCTGAGCTCACAAAAATATTTTATGACAGTATCGCGAAAGATAGCGTTGATGACGAAAAGGAAAGTGCAGCATAGAGCTCTAACAAGGCGCTCAACATTCAGCCCAGATTCGCTGATCTTGGACTGTCGCTGCTACGCAGAGCCAGTCCGTTAGCGCGGCTACATGGACTCCCCCTGGCACCACAAGGACTAAACTGAATCTGTAAGGTCATTGGACTGCCGCTCTACATTCGGCCTGTTGATGGGCTTTTATCGCCCTGGCCCTGATGAAACGCGCTGAACGGGCCCTCATTCGTTAGACGGCCTTTAAGGCCTCCGCGCTAAACAGGTTTACCCGTTCTGGTCTGTGCCTTACGTCATCCATCGCCTTCGCAATGTCCGGTGGGTGTCTTCAGCGTTCGCCGCCTGTCTTCAGACGGCGAACGCTTCGTACTCTTTTCCTGATCTCAACATCGCCCAGATTATCCGGGCATTCTTGGCCGCCAAGGCCACCGTCGCTCGCTTATAGCCCCGTCGCTCGATAACGCCTTTGCTCCACTCACTAAGGCGATCCTGCTTGTCCGCCACTCGGGCCAGGACCGCGCGGGTACCGTGTACCAGTAACGTTCGCAGGTAGGTATCACCCCGTTTGGTGATGCGCCCCAGCCTCGGCTTGCCGCCGGTCGTGTACTGCCGGGGGACCAGCCCCAACCAGGCAGCGAAGTCACGGGCTTTATCGAATTGCTGGCCTTTGCCCACCGAGGCTACGATGGCGGTTGCGGTCTGAGCGCCGACTCCGGGAATGGTCATCAGGCGCTGCACAGTTTCACTGTGCTCGGCCACGATGTCGAAGCAACGCTCGAGATCGTCTATCCGTTGGTTCAATACCTGAAGGTGCTCGTAGCACTCATGCAACAGAGCGCGCGCAATGGTCGGCAGCTCGTTCTCGGCATCCTCCAATATTCTCGGTAACTCTCGCTGTAACGACCAGCGCCCCTGAGCAATCACGATTCCGAACTCGGCCATCAGCCCCCGGATCTGATTGATCAGGGCGGTGCGCTCTTTGACCCAGCCTTTGCGGATGCGATGAGCGGCCAATACGGCTTGCTGTTCAGCCGACTTGGTCGGCACAAAACGGGTGCGAGGACGGCTGACCGCCTCGCAAATGGCATCGGCATCGTTGCCGTCGTTCTTGGCCCCCGTACGGTAGGGGATGACGTACTTGGGTGCCATGATCCGCACCTGATGGCCCTGCTTCTGAAACTCACGAGCCCAGTAGTGGGCCCCGCTGCAAGCTTCCAACCCAATTAGGCAAGGCGGTAGATTGGCGATGCAATCCAGTAACTTGGAACGGTTGAGGTTCTTGCGAAGCTGTACCTTGCCACGTGCATCAACGCCGTGGATACTGAACGAAGTTTTGGCGAGATCAACGCCAAGCGTAGAAACGGACATGTTACACCTCCCATTGATCGTCCTATTGCCCGCAGGTAAGCGTGGCACTGCTACCCAAGGAAGGGGGAGTCCATTTCATTCGTTATGTGTCGTACGTAAAATCTATGCCAGAGTAAATTTATGACAATGAAGAATAGAAGTAACGCATCAAAGAAATTACACGCAGATTCTCTTATATCGCTGGGCAACTATATGCAAAAAACCATGGTTGTTTCTGCGTTTATTGCACCATTGTTACTGATGATTAAGCAGCTGTTTAATAATACCGATCATATTTCCAAACTTTCACATTTAGAAATTTTAAATGAAAACTATGACTCCGCATTCACATTACTGGTTCTGATAGCCATAATGGCTGCTATAGGTACATACTTTAAAAGCAAAGGGTTTGACCTTATTGATGAAATTGAAAACACATAACAAGTGACTATGGCCTACCATCAATCTATTAAGCCTCACTAACCAGTATGGTGGTTAGTGAGTTGAATCCTTAAACCGCTCCAACCACTGTTGGTTATGCTGCTCCAGGGTTCAGGCTCCGGCCAGCAGTGGCGTGGGGAGTTTGCGATTGCTGATATCCAGCATGGCGACATAATCGAACAGCGACATGACCAGTTTTACTCGACAGAAAACCGAGACAGATTTATTTTATGTGGTTTATACCAGCGTTATGCTTGGGGTTGAGTTATGGGACAAGAAGCAAAGAAAACTGAGCATTCAGGATCAAAGAAAGGCAATGGCGCTTACTGGGGCAAAAAATCTTCTGCTAAGAAAGAAAGCAATAAGAAGCGCCGGGCTGATTCTAAAGAAATAGTTGGAAACGATGTAGATAGAAACGAGGAGGGTACTAGCAGTTTATTTTAATGCATAAAACCGAGACTAATAAGTCGGAGCAGATTTATCTAACCTGGATACGAGGAGGAGAGTATTGAGTTTAAACCCGTCCTCTCGTCCCCTTTTCTTCGATACCAAACAACTTGTTTAGCACCGAACAGGTGACTACGCCACGCGCCAATCTACTAAGCTGCAATAACCCTTACGCCGATTACTGAGTCAGATCCTTAAACCGCTCCAGCCACTGCTGATTATGCTGCTCCGGGGTGCAGGCTCCACTGAGTAGCTCCGGCGTCGCGCGACGGCCGCGTTCGCGCAGGAAGGAGCGAAAGTCAGGGTCGGCCAGGAAGGTGCCGATCCGTTCGATCTCATCGGCAGCAGCGCGAATACCGTCCGGGGTCAGCTTGCCGCGGTTGGCGGGTTCGATAAAGTCGCCGGGGCGGGTTCGCAGTTGGGCGGCGATCGCCTGCAAGCGGTTTGAGGTCAGCGGGTGGGTCTGGCGCGGTGATCCGGGCACCAGCGGGTCGCGCATACTGACGGCGGAGAACCAGACCGTGGCTCCCAGCGGCGGCAGGCGCATCCGCCGCAATACTCGCATGGCGAATTGATCGGCCTCGGCTTCCTGGGCCTGGGCCTGCTTGGCGCTGATCTGATCATAGCCGCGGTGCCGGTGGTGTAGATGTCCCAACTCGTGCAGCAGGATAAACGCCAGCGCAGACTTCAGAATCTTCTGAGACACATCATCGACGTAGGCATCCAGCTTGTAGGCCTGGTTGGGGACCTTCAACGCTGGCAGTGGCGCGGGGAGTTTGCGATCGCTGAAATCCAGCGCGGCGACATAGTCGAACAGTGACTCTTTGTTGCAGCCGAATCGTTCAAACCAGGCGATGGCGATGGCCAGGTCATCCAGAAATTTGACCGACAGCGTGGGGATCAGCATCAGTCCAGCGTCGGCACTGGCAGAGAACTCAAACGGATCCTTCCAGCGATCCGGCGGCTGCAGCAGGGTCACCCGCTGCAGGGTTTCCAGCTCGCCGCCGAGCAGGTACTGGGCGATATCCTCAAACAGTACCGCCTCGATATTGGCCGAGTAGATCCCGTTGGCCCGCTGCAGCTCCTCGGCAGAGTAGAGGGTGCGGTAGTCGCGGGCCTGGACCGGCAGCGCCAGCAACATGGCCACCAGGATCAAGATCAGCCGATTCTTGGGCCGACTTACCGGCACTTTCTTGAGCCAGTTCATTGGCACTCTCTTTAACCGGCTCATTGGCATTCAGCGGCGGTGGCGTTGAACAGGCTGCGGAGCTGGAAGGGCGCTTCAGGGGTTGGACCGGCGTTGCCCAGCAACTCGGTTGTCCCCCAATCATCCTCGTTCCAGACCGACAGTAGCAAGGCCCGTTTGGCATCGATCAGGGCCAGTGCCAGTTGGTCCTGCTGGATCGGATCGAGATCGGCAGGAAGTAGCTGTTGGGCACAGTTGAGGGCTTCGATGCTGGTCAGGGCGCGGTTGCGTTGCTGCGGTGTTGCTTGTCCCGCTCCTGTCTTAACATTTGAGCCGGTGATACCGGTAAAGCTGGCCACTGGGACGGGGGTGTTGGCCTGGGCGGTTGCCGACTCAGTGCTGTTAACTGGGATCGTGTTTGCGCTGGGCAGGCTGACTTTGATCGGCGTGGTCAGCGAGTAGTAAAGCACCAGCGAGCCGAAGGCGGCAAAGAAGATCCCGGGGCCGACCCGTGACAGCACGATCTTGACCCCGGGCAGCTCCAGCTGACCTTCGTGACTGCGCTCAAACGGCAGATGAAAGAACAGTCGGTAGCCGAAGAAGATCGAGACCCCGGCGATCAGCACCACGGTGATCCGCTCGATCATCCGTAACGTTACGATAGTATCGTCCATAATCTAAGCCTTTAGCGTATCGGTACTTTTTGCCTTGAGTTATTGGCCGCTACGGCTTGAGATCTTCGGCCTGACTGGGTTTACTTGTTTGTTAAGTCTGCCCGAGCGGTTAACCATCGTGTTGTTTCGTCACGGTTAAGCCACTCTCGGCTAGACTGGCACATACTGAGCGTAAGGATAGATGAACTTGAGGGGAACCCGATGAACAGAGCAATGGTAGCCGCGATCGTGTTATCGGTTGCGGGTATGAGCAGCCAGGCCCAGGCGGCCAAATTTGATCCGTCGGAATCGCTGGCCAACTTTCAGCCCGAGTTGAGCGAAGAGTTTAAGCAGCTGTTGCGAGAGGGGGATGTGGAAGCCGGGGCGGACTTCTTCGAGCGTAAATGCGCCAATTGCCACGATGTCGCCAAGGATGGGATTCACAACAAGGGGCCGCTGTTGTGGAACCTGTTCGGGCGCAAGGCCGGTAGCATTAAGGAGTTCGAGTATTCCGAGGCGATGATCAACTCCGGCCACAGCTGGGACTATGCCACCATCAACTATTACCTGACCCGGACCGATCGCGCGGTTCCCGGTCGGATCATGAACTTCCGAGGTATCCGCAAGGACAAGCAGCGCGCTGATCTATTGCTGTACTTGCGTCAATTCAACGATAACCCGCCCGAGCTGCCTTAATTCAGGTAGCAATTCAGGCAACCATTCAGGCAGCGACGAGCGGGTTGAGTCGAGCTAGATAATCCTCTATCAGCCGATGCTAGGCAGCAGCTCGGTCGGCATAAAGCGGTTGTAGATGCCCTGACAGATCAGCTGCTTGGCGGCCTCGATATCGGGGGCGAAGTAGCGGTCCTGATCGTAGAAGGGCACGGCTTCACGCAGCAGGCCTTTGGCCTGTTCCAGCGCCTCGGAGCTGTGCAGCGGGGCGCGGAAGTCGATCCCCTGGCACGCGGCCAGCAACTCCACCGCCAGAATCCCGCCCACGTTGTCGGCCATGTCGCTCAATCGACGGGCCGCGTAAGTGGCCATCGACACATGGTCCTCCTGGTTGGCCGAAGTCGGCAGACTGTCGACCGAGCCCGGATGGGCCAGCGATTTATTCTCGCTGGTCAGTGCCGCCGAGGTCACCTGGGCGATCATAAAGCCCGAGTTCAGCCCGCCGTTTTCCACCAGGAACGGCGGCAGCTTGCTGAGGTTGGAGTCGATCAGCAGCGCCATCCGACGTTCCGACAGCGAGCCGATCTCGGCTAGCGCCAGCGCCAGGTTGTCGGCCGCCATCGCCACCGGCTCGGCGTGGAAGTTACCCCCGGATAAAATGTCACCGATATCGGTAAACACCAGCGGGTTGTCCGACACCGCGTTGGCTTCGGTCAGCAGGGTGCGGGCGGCGTTGCGGATCTGTTCCAGACAGGCGCCCATCACCTGGGGCTGGCAGCGCAGCGAGTAGGGGTCCTGCACCGCTTCGCAGTTACGGTGCGAATCTTCGATCTCGCTGTGATCCAGCAGCGAGCGGTACGCGGCCGCGACATCGATCTGGCACTGATGACCACGGGCCTCGTGAATCCGCGCATCGAACGGCTTGCGGCTTCCCAGCGCCGCCTCGACGCTCAGGCCGCCGCAGATCACCGCGGTGGCAAACCGATCTTCGGCGGCGAACAGACCCTGCAGCGCAAAGGCGGTGCTGGCCTGGGTGCCGTTCAGCAGCGCCAGTCCCTCTTTCGGACCCAGCGTGATCGGATCCAGTCCAGCGATCTTCAGACCCTCGGCGCCGGACAAACGCTCGCCCTTGTAGGTCACTTCGCCTTCTCCGAGCAATACGGTGCTCATATGGGCCAATGGTGCCAGGTCGCCGGATGCGCCAACCGAGCCTTTCTGCGGTACGCAGGGGTAGACCTCGGCGTTCAGCAGTTGAATCAGCGCTTCGATCACGCTCAGGCGGATGCCGGAGAAGCCCCGTGCCAGCGAGTTGATTTTCAGCACCATCAGCAGGCGGACGGTGGAGTCTTCCATCATCGTCCCGGTACCGGCGGCGTGGGACAGCACGATCGAGCGTTGCAGCAGTTCCAGTTCGGCGTTGTCGATCCGGGTATTGGCCAGCAGACCGAAGCCGGTGTTGATGCCGTAGACGGTACGACCGTCACGAATCACCGCATCGACGGTCTCGACCGAGGCTTCGATGGCCGCACGGGCCTCTTCGGCCAGGCTCAGCTTGACCGGGTTCAGGTTAACTTGACGCAGGGTAGCCAGATCCAGCTGGCCGGGGTTGAGGGTCAACGCGTACATCAGTTGGCCTCCTTGTCAGCGGCATCGGACAGCATCGGTAGGTCCAATCCCTGCTCGCGGGCGCAATCCTTGGCGATGTCGTAACCGGCATCGGCATGGCGCATCACGCCGGTACCCGGATCGTTCCAGAGCACCCGTCCCAGACGCTTGGCGGCCGCTTCGGTGCCGTCGGCGACGATCACCACGCCAGCGTGTTGGCTAAAGCCCATGCCGACCCCACCACCGTGGTGCAGGCTGACCCAGGTGGCGCCACCGGCGGTGTTGAGCAGGGCGTTGAGCAGCGGCCAGTCGGATACCGCATCTGAGCCGTCGAGCATCGATTCGGTCTCGCGGTTGGGGCTGGCCACCGAGCCTGAGTCGAGGTGGTCACGACCGATCACGATCGGTGCCTTGAGCTCACCGTCGGCCACCATCTGGTTGAACGCCTGGGCCAGGCGGGCACGGTCTTTCAGACCGACCCAGCAGATTCGTGCTGGCAGGCCCTGGAACTGAATCCGCTCGCGGGCCATGTCGAGCCAGTTGTGCAGGTGCGGATCGTCCGGGATCAGCTCCTTCACCTTGGCGTCGGTCTTGTAGATATCTTCCGGATCACCGGAAAGCGCAACCCAGCGGAACGGGCCGATCCCTTCGCAGAACAGCGGCCGGATATAGGCCGGAACAAAGCCGGGGAAGTCGAAGGCGTTTTCGATCCCTTCTTCGAACGCCATCTGGCGGATGTTGTTGCCGTAATCGAGGGTGGCGGAACCGCGCTGTTGCAGGGTTAGCATCGCGGCGACCTGTACCGCCATCGACTGCTTGGCGGCTTTGACCACACCGGCTTCGTCGAGCTTACGCTGCTGGGCGGCCTGTTCCAGGCTCCAGCCTTGGGGCAGGTAACCGTTCAGCGGATCGTGGGCGCTGGTCTGGTCGGTGGTGACATCGGGGGTGATGCCGCGCTCGACCAGCTGCGGGAAGATGTCGGCGGCGTTGGCCAGCAGGCCGACCGAGATCGCTTTGCCGTCGGCCTTGGCCTGGTCGATCATCGCCAGCGCCTCATCCAGATCGGTGGCTTTACGATCGAGGTAGCCCGAGCGCAGGCGGAAGTCGATCCGGGTTTCGTCCACTTCAATGGCCAGCATCGAGAAGCCCGCCATGGTAGCGGCCAGCGGCTGAGCACCGCCCATGCCGCCCAGACCTCCGGTCAGAATCCAGCGACCGGCCGCTTCGCCGTCAAAGTGCTGCTTGGCCACGGCGACGAAGGTTTCGTAGGTGCCCTGCACAATGCCCTGGGAACCGATATAGACCCAGGAACCGGCGGTCATCTGGCCGTACATCATCAGGCCTTTGCGGTCGAGCTCGTTGAAGTGCTCCCAGTTGCCCCAGTGGGGGACCAGATTGGAGTTGGCGATCAGCACCCGCGGCGCGTCCGGGTGGGTCTTGAACACCCCGACCGGCTTGCCGGATTGAACCAGCAGCGATTCGTCGTCTTCCAGACGCCGCAGCACCTCGATGATCTTGTCGAAGCATTGCCAATCACGGGCCGCACGGCCGATGCCGCCGTAGACCACCAGCGCCTGGGGGTGTTCGGCCACCTCCGGGTCGAGGTTGTTCATCAGCATTCGCATCGCTGCTTCGGTCAGCCAGCTTTTGCAGCGAAGGGTGGAACCGTGGGGCGCGCGGATCTCGCGGCTGGGGTCGAGACGGGGATCAGCAGAAGGTTGGACGATCTGGTTCATAGCATTCTCTTCTATCTTGTCGTTCTTGTTTGGGTGGTAAGGGTGTTTTGGATTTTGTGATTAGGTCGTGTAACGCCGTCACAGCGGTCGCAGCAGTCGATGGATCAGCCGGGATGTGACCCGGGCACTGTGGCCATCGACATCGAAACGGGGGTTGAACTCGGCCAGGTCGATCAATCGCAGCTTAGGTCCGGCCAGGTGCCGGGCGTGATCGATCAGGGTTTCCAACAGCTCCAGCGGTAGCCCACGGGGGGCCGGGGCACTGACGCCGGGCATCACCGAGGCCGGCAGTACATCCAGATCGATGGTCAGGTAGAGCGCGGCCAGCGGCTCGATAAACTCTTCCAGCAGCTCCAGCGCCGGTTGCAGCTGCCAGCCGTTGATCTGATCGTCACGCAGGTAGCGGACCCCGAGTTGGTCGGCGCGCTGGAACAGGGCCTGGGTGTTGGCGCAGTCGCTGATACCCAGGCAGGCGTAATGGAACGGCTTCTGGTTCGCCTGGCACCACTCGGCGGCCTGCAGGAACGGGGTGCCGGAGCTGGGTTGCTGGTCGTGGCGCAGGTCGAAGTGGGCATCAAAATTGAGGATGCCGACCGGACCTTGGTACTGGTCGGCGGCGTAGCGGGCCAGCCCCAGGTAGCTGCCGTAAGCGATCTCGTGGCCACCACCGATCAGCACTGGTAGATGGGCCTGTTGCAGCAGTTGCTCGACGGCCGCGGCCTGCTGTTGCGACAGCTGTTCGAGCTGATCATCGAGACAGTGCAGGTTGCCGCAGTCATACAGCGGTGACTGAAGCTGCCAGGCCAGGTTAGCCAGCGCCACCCGGACCGTGTCAGGGCCGTTGACCGCACCGACCCGTCCCTGATTGCGGCGTACGCCTTCGTCGGTGCAGATGCCCAGCAGCGCAACGCCGGGATCGGCATCGGCCATCGCGTCCAGCGTCGACGGCTGCACCTGCTGGTGCCAGCGCGGTGCCGGACCGATTTCGTGGCTATCGATCCGGCCCTGCCACAGCGCCGGGTTCGCCGGGCTGTAGCTTTGGCTGGTCAATGTTGCACTCGATAGGGTTTGATCAGACATGGTCAGCCTCCCTTATCCGTGCGATGCCAGCGAGTTCTGAGCAGGGGGGATTGGTGCCGGTTGGCCGTTAAATATCCGCAGCGCCAGCCGCTCCGGGCCGAACTCGTAGGCCAGTTGGGCCGGATGGTCGAGATCCCACAACAGCAGGTCGGCCTGCTGGCCCGGACGGATCATCCCGACCTGGCGGCTCAGGCCCAACGCCTTGGCGGCGTGGCGGGTGACGCCGGTCAGGGCTTCTTCCGGGGTCAGGCCGAACAGCACGCAGCCCTGGTTCATCATCAGCCGCAGTGACGCCAGTGGTGAGCTGCCGGGGTTGCAGTCACTGGCCAGCGCCATCGGCACACCGGCTTGGCGCAGCGCCTCGATCGGTGGCATTTGGGTTTCTTTGAGGAAATAGAACGCGCCGGGCAGCAGGCAGGCCACGGTTCCGGCCGCGCGCATCGCTTTGATGCCTTGCTCGTCCAGGTACTCCAGGTGGTCCACCGACCAGGCGCCGAACTCGGCCGCCAGGGCCGAGCCGCCCAGGTTCGACAGTTGCTCGGTATGGCCCTTGATGCCGAGCCCATGTTGTTGAGCCGCTTCGAACACTCGACGGCATTGGGCCGGGCTGAAAGCGATGGATTCGCAGAACACGTCGACCGCATCGGCCAGACCTTCTTCCACCACTTTCGGCATCAGCTCCTGGCAGATCATCTCGATATAGCTGTCGGCGTTGTCCCGGTACTCCGGCGGCACCGCATGGGCGGCCAGCAGGGTGGTGCGGATGCGTACCGGTAACCGCTGCTCCAGCTGGCGCGCGGCGCGCAGCATCTTCAGCTCATCGTCCAAAGTCAGGCCGTAACCGGACTTGATCTCGACCGTGGTGACACCTTCACGGCACAGCGCCGTCAGCCGGGGCAGGGCCTGCTCGATCAGACCGCTCTGATCCAACTCCCGGGTGGCGCGGACGGTGCTGAGGATACCGCCGCCGGCGCGGGCGATCTGCTCGTAACTCTGGCCCTGCTGGCGGGCTTCGAACTCCTGGGCGCGGTTGCCGCCGTAGATCAGATGGGTGTGGCTATCGATCAGGCCGGGGGTGACCAATCGACCGGCAGCGTCGATCAGGTCGCCTTCGAACTGGGTCGGGTTTACCTCGCTGCTCGGGCCGACCCACATGATCTTGTCGTCACCGATCAGCACCGCGTGGTCGTCCAGCATCCCGTAGGGTTGCGTATGAGTCGGGTCTAGGCTGGCTACCCGGGCGTTGATGATCAAGCGACCGTGTATGCCCGGACGGGAGGTTTGAATGTTGTTATTTGACTGCATCATGGCGTCGATTATTCCGCAGTTTGTTTTAAATGTATATACAAATATATACAATTGTTTTGGGTAAAGTATCCCGTGACTTCAGTATAGGAAAACACATGGATGTGTTTTCATTGGCCGAAAGCCAATGCGAGCCCCGAGGGAACCTGCGAATAAGCCCATACTGGCTTCTGGCTTTCAGCTTGGTTCGCAATCCAGGCGTAGCTTTGAAGCAATGTCTAGACCTTGCGAAAAGCTGCAACGTAGAGTGCGGATCAAACTGAAAGCCCCTTTGGGCAAGGCCTGAAGTACACAATGTCGTCGTTGCAATCCTTGCTAAGGACGATTGCCATTAGCTGCAGATTGCGCCTAGAACTTGCGTGCTTCAGGCGCTTGCAGAAGCTGTAGGGGCTTGTTCGCTGGTCCCTTAGATCAAGCAATTCCGCGTAATTGCGCTGTATCGGAGGGGGGACGGTCAGATAGGTTAGGAAACCTATCTGACCAGTAGGTGAAAAGCTCAGGCATAATAGCCGCCAGTCAGGCGCAGGAGTGCGAGTCGATGTCCAGGGTTCAACCCCGTTACAAAGCGATCCGATCATATCTGGAGGAGGCGATCCGCAACCGCGAGTTCGTCGCCGACCAGCAGATCCCCACCGAGATGGCGCTGGCCGAGCGCTTCGGCGTCAGCCGCATGACTGCCAACAAGGCGATCGCCGAGCTGGTGGCCGAAGGCTATCTGGTCCGTCACCAGGGCTTGGGCACCTTTGTCGCCGAAGTGCGGGCTGAATCTCCGTTGTTGGAGATCCGCAATATCGCCGACGAGATCCGCGATCGGCGCCATGTCCACAGCAGCGAACTGCACCGGTTAGAAGCCGTGGCGGTGGATGCGCCGACGGCGCTGCGACTGGGAATCCGCGAGGGGCAGCTGGCGTTCCACTCGTTGATCGTGCACCGCGAGAACGGTATCCCGATCCAGCTCGAAGAGCGTTTTGTGCGGCCCGAGATCGCCCCGGACTACCTGCAGCAGCGCTTCGACGATAAAACCCCCAGCCAATACCTCAGCGAGCTCTACCCGCTGTCGGAGATGGAGCATATCGTCGAGGCGATTTTGCCGGACGCCGAGACCTCCACGCTGTTGGAGATCGATACCACCGAGCCATGCCTGCGGGTGGATCGGCGTACCTGGTCGGATCAGAAGCTGGTTAGCTGTGCCCGGCTGATCCATCCCGGCAGCCGCTACCGCCTCAGCTCACGCGGTTGAAACCGATATTCGACAACGTTGAGACAGCGTAGAGAGCGCTTTGAGACTGTTTTGAGTCCCGGCTGAGCTGATCCCTGCCAAAAATATGGAACTAAAAGCCCCGAATTTTTGACATTCGTCAGACTTTTATTGGATGTTGTCAGGCAGGGGTTGGGTGGCATGACGTGTTGAATTAACCTGCATCTAATCACTCCCTTAGTCCGTCGCTAGCGACGGGGCATTTGTTTCTGTAGGCAGTCTGTCGGTAACGGATTTATGGCAAGCGCAGATTACAGTCATCTGGTCCATATTAAGGACCACTCGGAATTGGCGCTCTACGAGCTGATACCCAATGTGGTGTGGGTGTTCGATATCGACCGTCATGGTTGGTGGTGGGGCAATCAACCGGCGCTGGATTTCTGGAAACTCGATTGCCTCGACGATCTGATCAACAAGGATCTGTCCGATGATTCCCAAGGCGCGCGGGACCGCACCGTGCAGACCTTCGATCTGGCCGCCAAGAACGGCCTGACCATCGATCCCTGGACCACCTATCCCAACGGCAAGCCCAAGACGCTGCACATGATGCACCGCGCCGTGCTGATCGGTCCGGAGCGCCACCGCGCCATCATCGCCTACATCAACGAAGAGGTGAATCTGGGCGAATCACCGGAAAACCTGCTGCTGGCCGAAGCGATGCGCTACACCTCGGTGCTGGTTACCAGCTTTACCCTGGAAGGTATGCCGGTGGTCGAAAATCCGGCTGCGACCCAGGCCTACAAGTCCCTCGACCCCAAGCAATTGCCTGATGACGTGAATATGTTCACGGCGCGCTTTGCCGTTCTGGACGAGGGAAAAGCCTGTATGCAGCGGGCGCTGGATGAGCAGGGTGGGCGTTGGACCTACGACATGCAAACCGACGCGGGCCTACGCAAACATACCCTTGATATCCGCATGACCCGCCATCCACTCAACGGCGACTGGCTGTTTATGGTGGCCGAATACGACGTGACCCAGCTCCACCAAGCCCTCGACGCCGCCCACGAGGCCAAAGACGAGCTGCACCGATTGGCTCACTACGATGCCCTGACCGGCCTGCCCAGCCTGCGCCTGCTGGAAGCGCGCTCACAATCACTGATCGCCCAGGCCGAACGCCACGGCCAGCAGCTGGCGGTGATGTTTATCGACCTGGACGGCTTCAAAGCCGTCAACGACACCTGGGGCCATGACGCCGGTGATGGGGTGCTAAAGGAGGTAGCTCTTCGACTGGAGACCTGCCTGCGCGACAGCGACCACGTGGCGCGGGTGGGCGGCGATGAGTTTATCGCGATGATCACCGATATCACCTCGCCGGAAAGCGTCGAAGTGGTTGCGCGGAAGATTATTGAAAGAATCAGCCTGCCGTTCGCGCTGAAAGAGTCCAATGAGCAAGCCCAGATCGGCGCCAGCGTCGGTATCGCGTTCTACCCGCAGCAGGGCCGCAATATGGAGATGCTGATCAAGGCTGCAGACCGTTCGATGTATCGGGTTAAAAAGCAGGGTAAGGGGGATGTGACCTTTGCTTGAGGTCAATTGGCCCCATTTGGGGTGGATCGGACAAATACCGATGGTTGAGATATAGTCCAACACAGTGAGTTTGGGTGTAGCGATCAATGTTGGTACACCCCAACCAGCCTTCTAAGATCAGGGAGATCGTAACGATTAGCAAGGACAGCTCTTTTCAGACTTTTTCTTTTTTTGGCGGTCCGCGCATTTGCCAGCTGGGCGACCTGAGCGTGATATTTGTTGCCGCGTCGATACATGATTTTGTCTTCCATCCTTGGAAGGTAAACCAAGCTTGCAAGGTAGGGCTACCTTGCAAGGGCCGACTATTAAAATGTTGGGGATGATGCCTAATCCTTACTAATCAAACGCATAGCCAGATTGGATTACGTTTGATTCCTGCCTAATCAGGTGTGATCGAGAGCTATCTGGGCCGAGTAAAAATCAGAAAATGACCGATATCGAGCTGTTTCGATTCATGCTACCGTGAACCGCAGACGGCGCGATTAAACGAGTTTAAGCGACACCGGCAGACGATTCACGGCAAGGCTACAGGCGATATGGACTGGTTCACCTGATAGTTAGCATGCCAAGCAAGGAGAGCAGCATTCACATGGATTACCGTGACACCCTATCTCACTACTTTCCCTTGCTGATACCACGGTCGTGGTCGGCACACACCAACAACCCGCTATACGAGATCCGCCCTGCAAAAAACGCAGGTCAGACTCGTAAGCTATGTCGTTAGCTTTCTGGCGAAACAATGGAGATCAAATGAGCAACAAAATGACGGTCGTTTTTGTAATGATATTCGCGATGCTGGGAGGAAAATCTCTAGCATCTGAGAGCTCCCCTTATGCTGGTGAAGAAGCCCGAGAAATTAAATCCCTGTCAAAAGCAGAGGTCGACGGGCTATTGTCTGGAAAAGGTATGGGTTACGCCAAGGCAGCGGAATTGAATGGCTACCCAGGTCCCGCTCATGTGCTCGAACTCAGTGAAAAACTGTCTCTTTCAGCCGATCAGCGAAGACAAACGGAAATTATATTTTCCCAGATGGAAGCCGCCGCCAAGGATCTGGGTGCTGAGCTGGTGAAGGCAGAGCGTGCGCTGGATGATGCCTTCAGAAGTAAAAAAATTGACGAGTCATCCTTGTCGAAGCTTATGCAAGATATTGGCACTATTGAATCCCGTTTGCGAACAGTCCATCTCCGTGCCCATTTGCAGCAGACTAAAATTCTCAATAATGAACAGATAGCTGGCTACATTGAGTTGAGGGGCTACAACCGTGCCGGACACGGAAGCCACCACAAGCATCATCATAGGCAATAAAAGCTAACAAGTGACTATGGTTTCCCGTCAAGATAGTTAGGCCATTTTTGCCTCCCATCTCTCTCTGCTCTAGTCTATGAACCCCAGCAGCTCAATGGCCTCATCCTTTCAATGGCCTCATCCTTGACCGTCAAACTTGATATCCATCAAAGGGGGCCGAATTGCCGACTTCTGACGCCCCTTATCGCCGAATTCCGGCGCCCCAGCCGTAGTAACATACTGCCCCTCATTTCAGATAAAGACAGGGGTTATCATGACAGTTGACCTACATAGCCGTTACGGCTTGAGTGCGACCCATAGTGAAGTGGTTGAAGCGGGCAAAATCATTGAGCCTTGCGATGCTTTGGATATGGGCTGTTCCAATGGCCGAAACAGTATTCATCTGAGCCAGCTGGGCTTTAACGTCACCGCCGTCGATAACAACCCCAACGCCATCCATATGCTGCAGCAGATTGCGGGCGCGGAGGACCTTACCAACATTCAGGCGCAGGTTTACGACCTTAATGAGGCTGATCTGGATTCGGATTACGGGTTTATCGCCTGCACCGTGACGCTGATGTTCCTCGACCCGGCGCGTGTCGGTGCGGTGATTGCCGATATGCAGGCGCGTACGCTGCCCGGCGGCTACAACCTGATCGTTTGCGCGATGAGCACCGACGAGTATCCGTGCCCGGTTCCTTTCCGGTTCACTCTGGGGACAGGGGAGTTGGGCGAGGCTTACGAGGGCTGGGAGCTGGTCAAGTACAACGAAGAGCTGGGTACCATGCACAACGGCGCCCAGCTGATGTTTGCGACCCTGTTGGCGCGCAAGCCCAGTTAATTTGCCCCGTCTGATCGGTCAGCACGACCTAGCCGATTTGATGTAGCGACGGACAGATAGCAAACCACACTATTTGTCCGCCGCGACAACCGGCTCAAACTACCATATCGATCTGCTGTACGGTGCCGACACCGCCGTCCTCATTCAGATAGACGCCGCTCTGGCGTACTCGTCCCTGCAGATTGTTGGCCTCATCCTTGAGCTCGAATGGGGTTTCGGTCGCCCTCAGGTAGATCGCGCCGATATTGCGATCCAACAGTGAGGTCAGCTGATCCTGCTCGTCCTGGCGGGTCCAGATCTTCAGGTCGTCGAACACCGCGTCGGCCTCGTCGATCCAGCCGTTCTGGTCCAGATCGTACTGGCGTAGGTCGGCAAAACCGTCACCGCTGATGGCGCCGAACAGCTCGGAGCCGTCATTGATCTGGCCGTCCTCGTTTTTGTCCAGTGCCAGCAGGCCGCTGTTGATATCGGTAAAGTGGATCCAGTCAAGCTCGCCGTCGACATCCAGATCGAACTGGTATTTCTCGTCGCTCAGTTCCGCCGCGGTGCCGTTAAAGTTGACCACCAGCGGATCTTTGAACACCACCTGTTGCTTGGTTTCGAACTCGCTGATCGACTCATAGCTGCGGCTCATCTCCAGGTTCAGATTCAGCTCGATACTTTGACCATCGCAGGTCTGTATCATGCCGCAGGCGCTGAAGTTGGTGGTCTCGGTCTCCTTATGGTACTGGCTGACCCGCACGTCGATCTCCAGGACTAACGGGTTCAGCACCGGCTGCCCGGGAATCGGGCTGGTTGCCGCATCGCTGGTCGGCAAGTTGCCGGATTCGCCCGGCTCTTCACCCAATAAGGGATCAGTCGATTCTGCTTCGGCATCTGGGTCTTCAATCTGGTGGCTGCGGCCGGTCAGGGCATCGATCAGCGCCTGGAAGAAGCGGATTCGGCTCTGCATCAGGCTGCTTTGCAGCTCTTCGCTGCTGGCCTGGGTCGGGGAGGCGCTGAAGCGGCCGGGAAAGGCGGTGGGCAGCAACCGGAACGGATGGCTGGCTGGTTCAGCCGAACCGGCTGCGCCGGCGGGGGTTAGGGCGCTGCCGAGTTGTCCTTGAGCGAGTTGGGCACTAAAGCGATTCTGGCTGAACGACATTTCGGCGTCGAGCATGGCCAGGGCAAAGCCCGGTCCGGATAGGCTGCGTTCGGTGATTTCAGAGCGCTGGTGCTCTGCACTTAAGTGGATTTCACTGTTTTGTATGATCATCTTTAATTCCTTCTACTCTAAGATTCCTGCATAACTGACTCAGCACCCGATGCACTGATCCAAGCTATTCAGGCGCCTTAGGCGGGCATTACGGGGCCTGCGTTGGGCCATCCGAGCCCAGCGTCAGGACGCAAGAAAACCTGCCCGGCCGGATCAAAATCACGGCGGCAAGGTCCTGCCTATGGTTGCCGATTGACGTCAGCCGCTTTGCCGCTTGGGTTCTGTCCGGTGAAAGGTCGAATCGGCGAGCGTCGGCCGCACGAAACCCCCACCGGGCGGTTAAAGCCCATGGTTGAACACACCGGGGTTGGCGGGGGCGGATCGGGCCGGCACGGCGCATCCGCAGACCCCGGAATACTCCGGTTGCTGGCGTCTTTTGGTTGGTTTCAAGAGAACTCCGGACGGAGCAGGGGGTCAGGTCATCGCATCTCCTCGGGCCGCCATGATGAGTCGAAGGGGTCGACGGCCATTGTGTGGTACCGCAATAACCGTGCCTTGTTGGTCGCAAAGTAGGCAGTTTTTGAAAAAATCTGATCGGGACGGCGTAACGGCGTGGTCGTGCAGGGTGAAATCAAGGAAGGCAGTAGAGGGAAAAGCAGAGGAGAAAGCAGGGGGAATACAGAGCGGAGAACGTGGGTGAATGTTCAGGGGAGATCGGGGGAGTATGGAGAAAAACCCTGAGGAAACGGCAGGTTCGGTGGAGTGGTTATGCTCTTGGCTGAGCCGGGTGGCGCACGAAGAGCAGAGGCTCGGCTTTCAGGTCTCTGCCTTCAGTTAAATACCAAGATTATTTATACCGTTATCACCTGGGCGATGGCATCCAAACTGATAGCCGGGTTGCGGTAGTCGATCGGGATCGGGATTCGGCGGCCCTCTTTGATCAATACCAGGCTCGGAAAGCCTTGCACGCCCAATTCGGCCGACTGGCGGATCTGCTGCTCCAGCATCGCCTGGGTTTGTCGGCTGTTCAGGTCGGCGGCGAAGCGTTGGGTATCCAGCCCCAGGCTGTCGGCGCAGGCGATCAGGGTGTCGTCGTCGGAGGGGTTCTGGGCTTTCAGGTAGTAGGCCTGTTGAATCGCCCGGGTCATCCGCTCATCGAGTTCTTGGTCGTCCGGGTTCTGCCGTTGGGCAGCGATCACGGCCCGGCAGGCCGGGTAGGTGGAGCGGCGGGGTTGGCACTGTTGCCAGAACTCGAAATTGAATTCGGTGCCCGGCACCTGTTGTTGAATCCGTTGCCAGGTCTGCTGTAGATACTGCTGCATCGGTGGCGCCATCGGTTGGTCCGAGTCCGGTGCCAAACCTCCCACCAATTTGACCACCTTGATTGAGTCCGGTAACTGGTCACGAATCTGCTGCCAGCCCGGTGCAAACGCCCAACACCAGCTGCACATTGGGTCGTGGATGTAATACAGCGTGGAGATGGGGCTGGAATTGGAAGGCGTACTCATGGGGCGTCCTTTTTCTGTGGGCTGGGTGGCAGTCCCATCAGCCTAGATAGTTCCTGCTGGATTCGCTGCTTCAGGAACTGGGTAAAGGCCTGAACCTTGCTGGATCGGTGCAGATCGACGTGGGTTACCAGCCACATAGGTCCGGCCCACTCTGGCGGCGGGGCGATTAACGGCTTCAGGCTCGGATCGGTCGAGGCCATCCAGCAGGGGAGCGGGGCGGCGCCGAAGCCGGCCCGGATCGCCGGAATAAACCCCATCAGGTCGTTAACCCGCAGGCTGATCTGCGAATCCGGCACGGTTTTATTCATCCACTCCATAAACGCGATCATGCTGTAGGGTGCGACGGTGCGGATAAAACGATGGCCTTCAATATCATCAAGACTCTCCATCAGCCCGTGCTGGGCGATATAGGCGTCATCGGCATAGATGGAGGCTGCGCCTTCGGCCAGCCGTTGCACCACATAGTCCGGATCGGTGGGTCGGGTGCCGGGGCGAATACTGACATGGGCCTCGCCGTATTCTAGTTTCATGATCCGGCTGTCGGCGGCGTATTCGAGCCGGACCTGCGGATAGAGCTGCTGGAACTCGGCCAGCATCGGCATCAGATTTGAGATCATGCTGTTGACCGTGGTGACCACCAGGGTGCCGCTGAGCTGGGTATCGGTGCCTTGCAGCTTGCCCAACAGACGGTCAAAGCCGGCCTGGGTGTTTTCCGCCACCTGGGTCAGCAGCATTCCTGCTTCCGTCGGTGTGTAACCCCGAGGATGACGGTGGAACAGCCGGGTGCCGAGCCGCTTCTCCAGTGCGTTGACCCGGCGCAGCACGGTGCTGTGATGCACCCCCAATGCCTCGGCGGCCGCACTGAGGGTGCCGTGGTTGGCCACCTGGAAGGCGACGTGAATATCGTTCCAATCGGTTTTCTGTTCAGTCATCGGTTTACTTTTTGCCATTGGGATTTTGTTCTGTGCGTATATGCACATAAGAGTTGCACAGAGGTTGTTTTTCTTCAAATTTGAATTGGTGATACTGGCTCCAACTTCAGCAACATCCTGTTGCATAAGACCCAAACAACAGCTTGGAGACCATTATGACCCAGTTAATCGCTTTGTCCGGCAGCCTGCGGGCCAACTCTTTCAATCAGCAACTGGTGGAGATCGCCGCCGAAGGTGCCCGTGAGCAGGGCGTCGAGGTCCGCGTGATCAATCTGGCCGACTATCCGATGCCGCTGTTCTCTGAAGACCTGGAAGCCGAAGGGGTTCCGGCGATCGTCAACGACCTGAAGCAGCAGTTTGCTGAGAGCCAGGGCATCCTGCTGGCCAGCCCGGAATACAACGGATCGATCTCCGGGGTGCTGAAAAATGCGATTGACTGGTTGTCCCGTCCCTCCGCACAAACCGATATCGGCCCGGCATTTGCCGGCAAGGTGGCCGGTATCATGGCGACCTCTCCCGGTGGCCTGGGTGGTATCCGTGGACTGGTTCATGCCCGCGATGTGCTGTTCAACCTCGGCGTCACCGTCAGTCCCAATCAGGTCGCTGTGCCTTCGGCTTACCAGGCCTTTGATGAGCAGGGTCAGTTGAGCGATGCGGAGACCGCCGAGCGGGTTAAAGGTCTGGGGGCGCAGATCGCCCAGATGGCTCAGAAGTTGGCGTAACGGAGGTCGCTGGGGATGAAATACTCTTTGTCGATGCGACTGCTGCACTGGTCGATGGCGGCGATGATTATCGGACTGCTGGCGGTGGGCTTATACATGACCGGCATCCCGGACGATGCCCCGGATAAGTATGACCTCTACCCGGCCCATAAGGCGTTCGGCTTTATCGTACTGATGCTGATCCTGGTGCGGGTGGCAACCCGGCTGCGTAGCCAGATTCCGGCCTTGCCCGATGGGTTGGCCAGCTGGGAGCAGAAGCTCAGCCACGCGATGCACGCATTGCTGTACCTGAGCATGGTGGCGATGGCGGTATCGGGCTACCTGATGAGCTCGTTCTATGAATACTCCCATGGGATCGAGCTGTTTGGCCTGATCACCGTGCCGGATATCACCGATAAGAGCGAATACTGGAGTGGGGTGTTTCACCTGATCCATGAGATCGGTGGCTGGGTGATGATCGGCGCGTTGGGTTTCCATATCGCCGGCGTGATCAAGCACCGCTGGCTGGATGCCCCCGAGAACGACGTGCTGGGGCGGATGGTCTGAGTTTCAGCAAAACGCTCGGTTAACGACTGTTCTAAACGATTAAAGGCGGCTTCATTCGGAGCCGCTTTTTTTGTGCCAGATCTTCGCCGCTAAGAAACCGCTTTCAGTCTTTCGCCGATTGGGGGGACTCGATTGGTTTAGCTAGATGGTGTCTGCCTGGCGTGATTCTATCGGTTGCTGCATTATCGATCACTGAGTCGTTTGAATCTGACACGTTAGCTGGACTTTACGTGAGGTGTTTCTGGCGGCGTCAGGTGGTGAGTGTAGAAGGAGCTTGTGTGAATCAGTCCGATAAATTCTGGGATGGGGTGGCCGAGAAATACGCCAAGAAACCGGTACCCGATGAAGCGGTGTATCAGCGAAAACTGTCCGAATCGCAGCGTTATCTCTCGGCCGACATGGATATTCTGGAATTCGGTTGTGGGACAGGTACAACCGCCATCCACCATGCGTCACACGTTCGGCATATCGATGCGCTGGATATCTCCGAGGCGATGCTGGCGATCGGTCGTGAGAAGGCGAAAAACGCCGCGGTTGAGAATATTACCTTCAGTCGCGCAACCCTAATTGAGTTTAAGGCCGAGACCGCAAGTTTGGACGCCGTGCTGGGATTAAACGTGATTCATCTGATACCGGATCGCCGGGCGGTGCTTGATGAAGTAGCCCGAATCCTCAAGCCTGGCGGGACCTTTATCAGCAGCACGGGCTGCCTGGGAAATTCCTACTTCCGGTTCATCCGCTTTATCGCGCCCATCGGCAAGCGACTCGGGTTGATGCCGGACGTGTTTGTGATGACGGAGCAGCAGTGGGCGCAGGAGATCACAGCGGCGGGATTTACGATTCAGAGTCAGTGGCATCATGGGGTACAGGGTATTGATGTATTCATCATCGCCCGGAAAAACTGACGCCAAACCGATATATCTGAGGAGCCTCTGAAGCCGATCAATCAAGGGCATCGATAGACTTGGTCGCTGGCCTTCCAAGCGTGAGATAATGCCGCCAAATTAAGGAGTCAGAATGGCAAAGAAACACAAAGTCTCGGAGCAGGTGGTCGAAGAAGCGATGCAGGTCGCCAAAGCCACCCAGCGCCCCGGACAGACCAAAGAGCAGACCAAATTGATCGCCCAGGGGATCCAGAAGGGGATCGAAGAGTACAAGAAGCGCCACAGGGAGAAGGCTCGGGCGCTGGATAAGCAGAAGCGTAAACTGCAGCAGACCCAATCCTCGGCGACAACCACCGAGGTCGTCACCCCCGAACCCGAAGTCATCGTCCAACAAAGCAAGCTGGCCTGGGGGCTGCTGGTGGTCAGTTGGATCGGCTTTGCCGCCTATCTGGTGCTTAGCGCTAGCGCCTGATTCTTCATTGATATCAGCAACTTATCGTGCCTGCTTGGCAGGCACGTTGGCTGGGTAGCGGCAATGTAAGTACTTGCTCTCAAAAACGGTTTTCTCGTAGCAGCTCGTCAAGCGGCAGTTGTCCTGCGCGCGGGTTGGCGGCGCGGGCGGCTGGGCCCAGGGTGATCATCATTCCGATCAGATGCCCCTCCGGCAGATGGATAATCTCAGCGAGTTGCTCGCTGTCGAAGCCGATCATCGGGCAGGTATCGTAGCCCAGGGCTTTGGCCGACAGCATCAGGGTCTGGGCCGCGATGCCGCAGGATCGCATCGCCTCGTCCCGTTGCAGCTGATCCTTGCCTGCATAGAAGGCTTCCAACATCGGCAGCATCACCGCCTGAGTCTCGGCTGGCGTGTTGGCCCAGTAGCGTTGCGGATCACGACGCCAGGCCTGGGTATCGGCGCACAGGATAATCAGCTCGGCCGCCTCGGTAACCTGAGCTTGCCCCCAGGCGGCGGCTTGAATCTGCTCGCGAATCTCTGGGTCGGTGACCCGGATAAAGCGCCAGTGTTGGATGTTGTACGACGTGGGTGACAGCAGAACCGCATCCATGATCTGGTTGAAAGCCGCTTCACTGACCGATCCCTCAGGATCATAGTGTTTGACGGCACGGCGCTGTTCGATGGCGGTGAATAGATTCATAACAACTCCCTGAAGCTTGGTTCGTTAACCGCTTGCATTGATTAGGCGGTGAGGTCGAGAAAAGCTTAGATTGTTGTGCTATTTGTGATAATCCAGGAAATTTGAAATACAGTGTTGAGCCAAAGTGAACAAATAGAGTTAGCTGGCTGAACAGCGTTGAGGTTCTAACGATCCCAGTAGGGGATATCGCCGCCGAAGTAGTCGATTGAGAAATCGAGGAAGGCTCGGACCTTGGCCGGCATATACTGGCGTTCGATCAGCACCGCATTGATGACCTGAGCCGGCATCTGGTAATCGCTAAACAGCGGGATAATCCGGCCCGCCTTGATATCCGGCCCCGCCACAAAGGTCGGCAGTCGGGCGATCCCCAACCCTTGCAACACCGCATCACGAAGCGCTTCACTGTTGTTGACCTGGTAGTTGCCGGATACCAGCACCTGGTGACGGCTGCCCGCCTTGATAAAGGTCCACTCTTTGACATCGTTGGAGTAACTGAACGACAGGCAGTTGTGCTGTAGCAGGTCATCCAAGGACTCGGGGTGTCCGTGCTGCTCCAGGTATTCCGGTGAGGCACAGAGGACGCTGTTCAGCGGAGCCAGTCGGCGGGCGATCAGGGTGGAGTCGGCCAGCTCGCCGGATCGTATCGCAATATCAAACCCGCTGCTGACCAGGTCGACCGCTTTGTCATCCATCACCAGGTCGATGCTGATTTTGGGGTAGCGCTTCAGAAACTCCGGAATCATCGGTGCCATGTGCAAGCGGCCAAAGGACATCGGTGAATTGATCCGCAGTCGACCCTGGGGTTCACCCTGGAGTTGGGCGACCGCGTCCTCGGCATCCCGAGCCGCGTTGTTGGCTTTCAGGGCGTGCTCCAGATAGTGCTCGCCGGCTTCGGTGAGGCTGAGCTTGCGGGTGGTTCGGTGCAGCAGTTTGACCCCTAGTTGCTCCTCGAGCTGGGTGATGCGTTTGCTGACTGCTGACTTTGAGATGCCCAGAAACCGGGCGGCTGGAGAAAAGCCTCCACATTCGACCACCGCGACAAAGACCGGAATGGCGCCAAACTGATTCATCGTTTTCGACCGTAGCTCATTTGTACTGTTAACTATGGCTCAACAAAGAGTTCTCGAAACAGTAGATTATCGTTCTTGTCGATACAAATTATTCTGTCACTATCGAGTAGTTAAACCGATTTCGGGAGAGAAACGATGCAACTCACCGCTCGCGGTTATCCGGTGATCTATGTTCATGGCCTGATGTTGCTGATGGTGGTGTTGGTGGCCAGTTCGTTCCCGGTGGGTGCGTCGATTACGGACGGCATGCCGCCGGAAGTGATGATGCTGATTCGCTTTGTGTTGGCGGCGATCCTGTTCCTGCCTTATGTGTTGCTGAAACATGGCCGGCGTCTGCCTAACCGCGGTAAGTTGCTGCAGTACGCGGTACTCAGCATTCCGCTGGTGGTGTTTTTTTGGTGCATGTTTGCCGCGCTTCGTCACACCAGTGCACTGAATACCGGGGCCATCTACACCATGGTGCCGGCCATTACCGCGCTGTTTCTGTGGTTGATTCACCGCGAGGCCACCCCCGGTCGTCGCGCGATGGGGTTGCTGGCGGGGACGCTGGGGGCGATATGGATCGTCTTTCGCGGGGATCTCGACGCCTTGCTCGGGTTCGATTTCAACCGCGGCGATTGGCTGTTCCTGCTGGGCTGCTTGTTCATGGGCGCCTACAACCCGCTGATCAAGAAGTTCTATTCCGGCGAGCCGATGGAGGTAATGACCTTCTGGGTGATTTCGATCGGCAGTGTCTGGTTGCTGCTGCTGTCGCTACCGGCGTTGGATGAGATCGCCTGGGGGCAGGTTCGCGGTGGGGTTTACCTCGGGATTCTGTATCTGGCGCTGTTCACCACCCTGGTGACCTTTTTTCTGCTGCAGTTCGGCACCGTCGCACTCGGCCCGACCCAGGTGGCGGCCTATGGATTCCTGACGCCGCTGTTTGTGATGTCGATCGAGCTGGTTCGCGGCAGCGAAGCGTTCGAATGGATACTGTTGCCGGGCATCCTGCTGGTGATCTTGGCGATGCTGCTGGTCCAGCGCGAGGGGGCAGCTGCTGGCAATCCCAACAAGTCGGTCAAGACGACCACACTAGCTTGCCGGTCTCGCTGAAGTCATAGCCTCCCAGCAGTTGCGCCTGCTGCAGGCTTTCCGGGCTCTCCAGTTGCTGCATCAGCTCCCGGAACAGGTGGCGGAAGAACACCCCGCGATAGAGCGCCAGATCGAAGCACTCCCAACCCATCGAGACGAAATCGAGTCCGAACTCAGCCGCGGTGCTACGTGCGCCCGGCCCGGCTTCGGCGATCCCCATGGCGATCTGGGAGGCGATCTCCCGTTCGGTCAGGCCCTGTTCGACCTGATTGAGCTGCTCCAGCTTCATGCCGCAGTGACTCAGGGCTTCCTCCATAAATCGGCTCGAACCGGTGCCGTCCTGGCGTAACGACCAGCTCAGTCCGGCGCCGAACAGCTCCGGAATAGTCTGCCATTTCAGTCGGGTGTCGGGGGTGACGATCACGCCGATCTCGCGTTTAAAGGCGTGCACCAGCACCCATTTGCTGTGCTGGCGGTGGCGACTGAGCAGGGCCGGGTGGCGCATATGGCTCTCTTCGGCCGGACCCCAGTGGATCGCACAGACATCGGCCCGCTGGCGTGCCAGTTGCGATAGCCCCAGTCTTGTGCCGGTACTGGAGTAGCTGACGATGGCGCTGGTCTGGATCTTTCGTGCCACCTGGCTGACGGCCCGGTGCAGCAGCGGATCGTCGCTGCCGGCGATGATCAGTCGATCCAGCAGCACGCCGCCGTGGCTGGATTCGATCAGCCACTGGTCCACCAGGTCCCTTGGGAATAGCCATTTGCCGGTGACCTTGGTGGCGGGAATCTGGCCTTCGCTGGCCAGGGTGTAGATCTTCTTCTCGTTCAGATGCAGGTAGTCCGACACCTGACGGATGTTCATAAACCGGGGCGGTTGATGGCCGACACTATCGCTAGGCGGCACGCGGGTTAGGGTGGTACTCATGGGCTGGCCTCCTTGCTGCCGCGCTTTTGAGATCGTGGCATCGGCTCCGGTTTCTGGTCGTAATCGATCCGCTGCTGGCCGTTGAACACCAGGAAGGATTTACCCTTGGCGCGACCGATCAGGGTCAGGCCCACCTGACGGGCCAACTCCATCCCCATCCGGGTCACCCCGGAGCGTGACAGCAGAATCGGGATCCCCATCTGCGCCACCTTGATCACCATCTCCGAGGTCAGCCGGCCGGTGGTGTAGAAGATCTTGTCGTCGCCCTGACGACGTTGCAGCAGCATCTCGCCGGCCAGGGTGTCGACGGCATTGTGACGGCCCACATCCTCAACAAAACTCAGTACCTCGGTGCCCTGACACAGAGCGCAGCCATGCACGGCACCAGCCTGTTTATAGATCTCGTTCTGTTGTCGCAGGCTGTCCAGCAGGCCGTAGATCTGCGATTGCGGCAGCCGGACATCGGGCAGTTGAATCTGGTCGATCTTCTCCATCAGCCCGCCAAACACGGTGCCCTGACCGCAACCGGTGGTGATGGTGCGGTGCTGCAGCTTCTGCTCCAACCCTTCGACCCCTTCGTGGGTGACTACCGCTACCGCTTCCACCTCCCAATCCACCTGGATAGCTTTGACCTGCTCGATCGAATCGATAAAGCCCTGATTGCGCAGATAGCCCAGGGTCAGCAGTTCCGGTCGGCTGCCCAGGGTCATCAGGGTCACCACCTCCTTCTTGTCGAGGTAGATCGTCAGCGGTGACTCGCCGGCGATCGACAGCTCGCGCAGGTTGCCCTGTTCGTCCCAGGCTTCGACCTGATGGGTGTTGAGAAAACCGGCCTGACTCATTAGCGGTTGGTAACTGTTCATAGCGGTTTGCGGACTCCTGGCGGCTCGATGGCGGTAGGGCTCCGAGTGGCCCATGACGGAGCTGAGCAAGTTCTATGCCTGGGTCGGATTGAGTGACGTTTTGTGGGCATGGGGTGGTTCGGACTGGATTTATCTTTAATCCCCAACCCGTAAAACGGGACAAAATGTCCGCAGCCTTGCTGTCTCGCCGGGTCTTTTTGTCCCCGAATTGGGGATTATTTTCTTTTTGCTTACTTGGATAAGTCGGGCCTGCTCTCAGGCAGCCCATGGCTGGTGGCTTTGCGGGCGATGGAACATTTATTGCGTTGGCTCCCCGAAATCCGCGCCGGGAATTCCCCGGCCGCGAATAAGAGCAGTGGAAAGCAAGCAGGGGGCTTAAACGCAGATGCCGGAAACACCCGTAGCCAAAACGGCAACCATCCAATCTCATAAAAGCGATTCTGATCAAGTCGGATCTGATCGGGGCAGCGATCAGGCGGGCGATGTCTGGCCGATGCGGGTGGTGCTGCGAAAGCGCACCATCGAACGCGGGCTCTGGGAGGTTGACGACTGGTCGGCGCTTCGCTGTCTGAGTGATCGCCAACAGGTTCGCGATCAGCTGGGCTTTGAAGCGCAGCCCGGCGATCAACCCGCCAGCACCGATTACTGCTGGCACGGCCTGTCGCTGGAGTTGTTCCGCGATGAGCGGGCCGCCTACCGCTTCAATATCAGCTCCCACGACCCTCGGCTGTTTATCGTCTGCGCCGAAGAGGACGAGCTGATGCAGCCCTATCTGCTCACCGCCAGCCAGGATGTCGCCTCCTCTTATATGGATGGCGGCGAAGAGGATGTCTATTCGATCCCGATGCCCGAGGCGGTGCAGTGCTGGATCGAAGGCTTTATCGGCCGCCACGGTGAGCCGGAGATGGAACTGGGTAAGAGCAAGCGCCGTCATCATGGTCGCCGCAAGGGTGCTGGAAAAAGTCAGGAGACAGGTTCTACGGGAGGTGCTCGTGGCTGAACATACCAAGGAAAGCACCGACGAAGGTTTTCTGGGCCGCTGGTCACGCTTAAAACAGCAGCCCCAAACCCAGACAGAACCCGAACCGAATACAGCTGCACTGGCTGCCTCAGAAATCACCGATGTTGCGGAAGTGGATGGAAACGATCAGGCCGCTGATGCCGAGCAACCACCCCTGACCGATGCCGATATGCCGCCGCTGGAGAGCCTCGACGAGAGCTCCGATTTCAGCGGTTTCCTGTCCGAAGGAGTGTCGGAGAAGCTGCGCCGTCAGGCGTTGCGAAAGCTGTTCCACCTGCCTGAATTCAATATCCGCGATGGCCTCAACGAGTACGACGAGGACTACAGCACCTTTATCCCCCTGGGCGACACCGTCACCTATCAGATGAAACAGTGGGCCGAGAAGCAGAAACAGGACTTCGAGGCCGCGCTTGCCGATGGGGACTCAGAGACGAGCGCTACTGCTTCCACGATGGCTTCAGAGGCCGAGTCTGACCCGCATCTAAACGACGCTGGGGAGGCGTTCGAGCCTGACGATGAGGAGGAACTCGGTGAATGCGAGGAATAAACAAGGCAATACAGACCCAAAGGACGTTTTGACTAAGCCTCGAAAGCCGTAGGGACATTTTGCCCCGCCGGATCTGACCAATCCGGCTCTGGCTTGGATCACCTTGGTAAACAGGTGGGTATTTTCCAATAAAAACTGGTGCAGCGGTTGCACCGATAAACAGAGATCACCGTGCAATGAGTGTGAATCATAACGATAAACGACCGGCGGCCATGACCGACTCGGCGCAGCCTTCGACTTCGAAGGCAGAGGATAAGAGCACCCCATTAATGACCCAGGACGTTGGGACCCAGACAGCGAGCGAAGGCTTCGACATAGACCAGCAGCAACGCAACCGGCAGGCCCGGTCGCAGGCGATGGCCATGGTCAGTCCGGCGATCAACCTGGCCGCGCCGGGGGTCGAGTTCAGTTCGAAGGGACGGCTGCTGATCCTGGGGGCGGAACATCGGATCCGCATGGCAGCCGATGCGTTGGGCAAAGCAGAAGGGGTCGCTTCGATTACCGCCTTGGTGACCGAAGCGATGCCCCAGCGCATCACTCCCGAGATGGAGCAGGCGGCCGAGCTGGTACCGGAGCTTTACCTCTATCGATTACCTCTGACCTCGATCAGCGGTTACCTGGGCCAGTTCGCCGTGCTGATCGATGTGGACGGCAAGGCTCAGAACCTGGCCAAGCTGGCGATCGGCGCGGAGCAGTTTGATCTGGTGCTGGATCTGGGCGCCGAATCCTCACTGCCGGTGGAGCTGAAACCAGCCGGTTATTTTCATGTTTCTGACGAAAGCCCCCGCACCGAGACAGAATACCAGCAGGCGCTGGCCGAGTTACCGCAACTGAGCGGTAGCTTCGATAAGCCGCGTTATTTCCAGGTTAACCCGGAAGCCTGTGCCCTCACGGGTAGTAACTTGAACGGCTGTAACCGCTGTCTGGATGTCTGCGCCGCCGATGCGATCTCGGTAATCGACGGTCGGGTTCAGATCGATGCCCACCTCTGCCACGGCGTCGGTGCCTGCGCCACCGTCTGTCCGACCTCGGCGATCCGCTACGGCTTCCCGCAACCGGCGCTGCTGCTGGACAGCATGCAGCGGCTGATCCGTCAGTACCGCGAGCAGGGTGGCACCGGGCCGCAACTGCTGCTGCACGATGCGGCTATTGCCGAAAGCGGACAGCCGAGCGGCCTGTCCAAGCTGCTGGAACAACTGCCCGGCCACTACCTGCCGTTGCAACTCGAAGAGGTCGCCAGCGCCGGGCTGGAGCTGTGGCTGTCGGCGATCGCGTTGGGAGCTCAGTCGGTGACCCTGTTGGCCAGCAAGCCGTTGCCGGAAGCAACCCAAAGCGCACTGGCCGGCGAGTTGGATACCGCCAATCGATTGCTGGAAGGACTGTCGTTGTCTGCCCAAGTGCGCTGTCTGACCCCCGAACAACTGCTGAGCGAAGCCGATCAGACAGCCACCGACACCTCGATCGAACCGATGGCCCAGATCGATCTGCAGGCCGACAAGCGACAGCAGATCTCGCTGGCGATGAGCCATCTCTATCAACAGCAGATTGAGCAGCAGGCTGAGATAACCCAGAGCGTCACCCTGGCCAACGGCGCACCGTTCGGCAACCTCGAGCTGGTCGAGCAGGACTGCACCCTCTGTATGTCCTGCGTCACGATCTGCCCGTCCCAGGCGCTGACCAGTGCCAGCGATACCCCTCGCTTGAGCTTCAACGAGGATGCCTGCGTTCAATGTGGCCTCTGTACCCAGGCCTGCCCGGAATCGGTGCTGAGCCTGCAGCCGTGTTATCTGCTCGACCCCGAAGCGCGCACCCAGCCTCGGGTGCTGAAGGAGGAGCAGCCGTTCTGTTGTATCCGCTGCAACAAACCGTTTGCGACCCAGAGTGTGGTCAGCCTGATGATCAAGAAACTGTCCGGTCACAGCATGTTCGACGAGGCCGGGCTGAAACGCTTGGAGATGTGCCAGGACTGCCGCGTGATTGACCTGATCCAGAATGAAACGGTGCAGAAGGATCCGGGCGGCGATCTGTTCGAGTACGCCAAAGGGCGCGAGCAGCATGAAGACGAGCTGAATTTGACCGTGGAGACGGGCAAGGCGGACCACGACCAGCCGCTGAACGGCCGTGATAAAGCCGCTGGCCAGGCTTCAACCATCGATAGCGTGGAGGTGCACTGATGAACGATGCCGCCATTAGTGCTACGGGCGCAATCGACGCCGTGCAGGTTAATGAAGTCCCTGGGAACGAAGCGCCGGTTAACCCAGTCCCCACTGATCAAGAACACTCGGCGTTGGACCTGTTCCGCGCCGATGCCTATGCGCTGCTGGGCTCACTGTTGGCCCAGGCACCCACCGACGAGCTGTTGAACTGGCTGCAGTCGATCGAGTTGATCGACGATCCGCAGTCCTCGATGCGCGAGGCCTGGAGCGTGCTGCAGATGGCCGCCGGCCGCGCCGATCCGGATCAGGTCGCCGACGAGTATCACCAGTTGTTTATCGGCATCGGTCGCGGCGAGCTGTTGCCCTACGGCTCCTGGTACCTGACCGGTTTCCTGATGGAGAAACCGCTGGTGGAACTGCGCAACGACCTGGATGCACTGGGAATCGAGCGCGACCCCGAGGTCCGCGAGCCGGAAGACCATATCGCCGCCCTCTGCCAGGTGATGGCGATGCTGGTCAGCCCGGCGCAAAACGACGGTGATCAGGGCCCGGCACAGCAGTTTTTCGAGCGCCATCTGGCCACCTGGTGGCGCCGATTCAGCCAGGACCTGCAGCACAGCAAAACCGCCCATTTCTACAGCGCGGTGGGGCGTTTCGCCGAGCTGTTTTTGGAGCAGGAGGCGCTGTTGTTCAGCCGCCGCTGAGCGCCAGCCCCGACTCCGAACCGATTGATATAGACCGTACTAACGCAGTGAAGAACCAGATAACGACTAGATAAAAAACCAGATAAAAACCAGATAAAAACCAGAGAAAAAAGAGCAAGGAGTAGGGGATGAGTAGAACCAAAGCGGATGCCGCTAACCCGGAGACTGACAACTCCCGACGTCAGTTCATCAAGACCCTCGGTGCTGCCGGTGGGGCTGTGGCGGTGGCGACAGTGGCCGGTGAAGCCGCTGCCGATGTCGTCGAACAACCCGACGACCAACCGAAGAAGAGCCAGGGTTACGAGAAAACCGACCATGTTCGCGCCTATTACGACAGCGCCCGTATCTGAATGAGATCCGGCCTGGACAGGCACAACAAAAATCAGGAGTAGGCGAGGAACAACCATGAGACTAACGCCCAAACAATCCACCTCCGATAGCAGCGGCATCAGCGGCTCCGATAAAGAGCAGAGCCAGACCGGACTGAGTCGCCGTAGCTTCCTCGGACGCAGCGGTATCGCCGCCGGCGGCATCGCAGCCGCCGGAATGCTGGCGCCGCCGATGATGCGCAAGGCCAAGGCCACCAGCGCACCGGCCTCCGCTGGCCCAGGCAAGCCCGAAATCAAGCGCACCATCTGCACCCACTGTTCGGTCGGTTGCGGCGTTTACGCCGAGGTCGAAAAAGGGGTCTGGACCGGTCAGGAGCCGGCCTTCGATCACCCGTTCAACCGTGGCGCCCACTGCGCCAAGGGTGCCGCGCTGCGTGAGCACGGCCACGGCGAGCGTCGCCTGAAGTACCCGATGAAATTGGTCGACGGCAAGTGGCAGAAACTATCCTGGGAAGACGCCGTCAACGAAATCGGCGACGGGATGCAGAAGATCCGTGACGAGTCCGGTCCGGATTCGGTCTACTGGCTCGGCTCGGCCAAGCACAACAACGAGCAGGCCTACCTGTTCCGTAAATTTGCTGCGCTCTGGGGCACCAATAACGTCGACCACCAGGCCCGGATCTGTCACTCCACCACGGTAGCCGGTGTGGCCAACACCTGGGGCTACGGGGCGATGACCAACAGCTTCAACGATATCCACAACTCCCAGTCGGCGATCCTGATCGGTTCCAACCCGGCCGAGGCGCACCCGGTGGCGATGCAGCACCTGCTGTACGCCAAGGAGCGCAACAAGGCCAAGCTGATCGTCGCCGATCCGCGTTTCTCCCGTACCGCCGCCAAGGGTGATCAGCACCTGCCGCTGCGTCCGGGCAGCGACGTGGCGATGATCTGGGGCCTGTTGTGGCATGTGTTCGAGAACGGCTGGGAAGACAAGCAGTACATCGAGCAGCGCGTGTTCGGCATGGACGAGGTCAAGGAAGAGGTCAAGAAGTGGAACCCGGCCGAGGTCGAGCGGGTCACCGGCCTGTCCGAAGAGCAGATGTACACGGCGGCCAAGACCCTGGCCACCAACAAGCCGGGCACCGTGATCTGGTGTATGGGCGGTACTCAGCACACCACCGGTAACAACAACACCCGCGCCTACTGTGCGCTGATGCTGGCGTTGGGCAATATCGGCACCAGCGGCGGCGGTGCCAATATCTTCCGCGGCCACGATAACGTCCAGGGCGCCACCGACTTCGGCGTGCTGTCCCACACCCTGCCGGGTTACTACGGTCTGTCCGGTGGTGCCTGGAAGCACTGGTCCAAGGTCTGGGGTCTGGACTACGACTGGGTCGCGTCCCGCTTCGACCAGAACAGCTACGAGAAAGCCAAGGGCAAGCCGGCCAAACCGATGAACACCAAGGGGATTCCGGTTTCTCGCTGGGTCGACGGTGTACTGGAGGACAAGGCCAACATCGCCCAGAAGGACAACCTGCGGGCGATGGTGTTCTGGGGCCACGCGCCGAACTCCCAGACCCGTGGTGCCGACATGAAAAAGGCGATGGAGAAGCTGGATATGATGGTCATCATCGACCCCTATCCGACCGCCTCCGCAGTCCTGCCCGATCGCAAGGACGGCATCTACCTGCTGCCGGCCACCACCCAGTTCGAAACCTACGGCTCGGTGACGGCCTCCAACCGCTCGCTACAGTGGCGTGACGAGGTGATCAAGCCGCTGTTCGATTCGCGTCCCGACCACGTGATCATGTACAAGCTGGCCAAGAAGCTGGGCTTCTCCGATCAGCTGTTCAAGAACATCCAGGTTAACGGTGAGGAGCCGCTGATCGAGGATATCACCCGCGAATTCAACCGCGGCATGTGGACCATCGGTTACACCGGTCAGAGCCCGGAGCGGATGAAGGCGCACCAGCAGAACTGGCACACCTTCGACTACACCACGCTGGAAGCCGCCGGTGGTCCGGCCCACGGCGAAACCTACGGGCTGCCGTGGCCGTGCTGGGGTACCCCGGAGATGAAACACCCGGGCACCCATATCCTGTACGACACCAGCAAGCCGGTGGCCAAGGGCGGACTCAATTTCCGCGCCCGCTTCGGGGTCGAGTTCGAAGGCAAGAACCTGTTGGCCGAGGGCTCCTACCCGAAGGGCAATGAGCTCAAGGACGGTCACCCCGAGTTCAACGACAAGCTGTTGAAGAAGCTGGGCTGGTGGGACGACCTGACCGACGACGAGAAGGCCCTGGCCGAAGGCAAGAACTGGAAGACCGACCTGTCCGGCGGCATCCAGCGGGTCGCTATCGCCCACGGTTGTGCGCCGTTCGGCAACGCCAAGGCCCGCTCGGTGGTCTGGACCTTCCCGGATCGGGTGCCGCTGCACCGCGAGCCGCTGTACTCCACCCGTCGGGACCTGGTGGCCGACTACCCGACCTACGAGGACCGCAAGTCCCACTACCGTCTGCCGACCCAGTACGCTTCGATTCAGGCTCAGGATTTCTCCCAGGAGTATCCGATCATCCTGACCTCCGGCCGTCTGGTTGAATACGAGGGGGGCGGTGAAGAGACCCGTTCGAACCCTTGGCTGGCTGAACTGCAGCAGGAGATGTTCGTCGAGCTGAACCCGGTCGACGCCAACAACAACGGCGTGCGCGATGGTGGTCAGGTCTGGGTGCATACCCCCGAGGGCTCGAAGATCAAGGTCAAGGCGCTGGTGACCAAGCGGGTCAAACCGGGCGTGGCCTTTATCCCGTTCCACTTCGCCGGTGAGTATCAGGGCAAGGATCTGCGCAGTAAGTATCCCGAAGGTTCCGATCCCTATGTACTGGGTGAATCTGCCAACACCGTCATGACCTACGGTTATGACTCGGTGACCCAGATGCAGGAATCGAAAGTCTCGATGTGCAAGATCAGCGTGGCCTAAGAGGAGATCAACACCATGGCAAGAATGAAGTTTCTGTGTGACTCCGAGCGCTGTATCGAGTGCAACGGCTGCGTCACCGCCTGTAAAAACGAGCACGAGGTGGAGTGGGGTGTAAACCGCCGCCGCGTGGTAACTATCAACGACGGCGAGCCCAACGAGGTCAGTCTGTCGGTGGCCTGTATGCACTGTACCGACGCGCCCTGTATGGCGGTCTGTCCGGTCGACTGCTTCTACCAGACCGACGACGGCATCGTGCTGCACGACAAGGACGCCTGTATCGGCTGCGGCTACTGCCTGTTCGCCTGTCCGTTTGGCGCGCCACAGTTCCCGCAGGAAGGGGCCTTCGGCGATCGCGGCAAGATGGACAAATGTACCTTCTGTGCCGGTGGTCCGGAGGAAGATCACTCCGTCGCCGAGCGTGAGAAGTACGGCCGCAACCGGATCGCCGAAGGCAAGCTGCCGCTGTGCGCCGAGATGTGCTCGACCAAGGCGCTGCTGGCCGGTGACGCCAATGACGTCTCTGATATCTACCGCGAACGGATTATCGCGCGGGGGTCCAACAAGGGCGCCTGGGGCCAGAACCTGGCCTATAACGCCGCCGGTAGAAAGCGCTGATCCAACCCCGGGTTCTATCGCCTGACTGCGGCGGCTGTCGGGTGATTAGAGCGGCACAGGGAGGTGCCACCATTGGTTTAGGCCGGTGGAGTCTCTGAAGGATGGGAACCCGGTTCCGCTTTTCTACTGACCAGTTAAGACGACTGCATGACTGGATCAGTGCCTCAGGGTTAGGCGAACGCGGGTGAAAAAGCGCAGTTTACCGAGAGTAAATGAGCATTTTGAACCCGCGATCAACGACGCACTGTGGTGCTGAGACGGTTATGCAGGGGCTTAAATTCAAACGCGCTTGGCTTGTGGGAGGAGTCTGGCGCGCAGTCAGAGGTCATTATGAATCTGAAACATCAACCGATGCAGGCGATGCCCGGTTGGCTGAACCACAGCCTGATGGCGGTGCTGTTGTACGTGCTGGTTATCTGGTTATTGGGGATAACCAGCGCGGTGCAGGCGGCTCAAGCGGCCAACACGGCCAATAGCGCCAGTGCGATGGCCGGGGCAGTCACAGGCACCACTGTTGGTAATCGAGGCGCTGATTACTGGCGTCAGGTCACCCGTGGCGAGAGCGGTTATTCAACCCACCGGCATGATGAAGCCGGGGTGCTGATCAACCGCAGTGGTGAAGACTGGCGCTTGCTGCGTAACGACACCATCAAAACCTACGGTGCCTGGGCGCTGGGGGTGACGCTGATCGGCCTGGTGCTGGTCTACCTGTTGTTCGGTGCCAACAAGCTGGATTCGCCCCGCAGTGGGCGCACGGTGGAGCGCTGGAAGCGGGTCGACCGTTACCTGCACTGGACCGTGGCGGGGCTTTTTATCGTGCTGACCATCACCGGGCTGAGCATTCTGTACGGGCGCCATTTCCTGCCCGAACTGATGGGTAAGGGCGCGTTTGGCAGCTATATGTCGCTGGGTAAACTGCTGCACAACTACCTGGGGGTGCTGTTCGCGATCACGCTGGTGATCATGCTGTTGAAGTGGCTGGCCAACAACCTGCCGACCGTCACCGATATCCAGTGGTTCCTGCAGGGCGGTGGCATGATCAAGGGTAAACACCCTCATGCCGGCTACATGAACGGCGGCGAAAAACTCTGGTTCTGGGTGCTGTTCCTGGGTGGGGTGGTGCTGATGCTGTCGGGGCTGGTGCTCGACTTCCCGGCCTACTTCGACAACCGCGACGACT
This sequence comes from Motiliproteus sp., assembly GCF_965230735.1. GTDB lineage: Bacteria > Pseudomonadota > Gammaproteobacteria > Pseudomonadales > Balneatricaceae > Motiliproteus. The sequence continues at coordinate 3,431,612 of NZ_OZ246016.1, read as the reverse complement.
TCCAGCTCGCCAACCTGTTCCATGCCGTCTCGGCGCTGGTGCTGATCTGCGGTGCCACCGCCCACGCCTATATCGGTAGCGTCGGCACCGAAGGGGCGCTGGAGGGGATGACCACCGGCCAGGTCGACGAAACCTGGGCCAAACAGCATCATGACCTCTGGTATGAACAGATCAAGGCCGACGCCTCAGACGGTAAGGCCAACGACTAACCGACCGGTCGTCTCCTGGCTCAGGCCCTCATCGGGAGATGATCGAAGGTTAGGTGGAACGTAGAGGCTCCTATCGTTCCGCAGCTTAAGACCCTGTAGATCCGTGGATCTCACCTTTTGCGCAGCCCGATGGGCTGCGTTTTTTTTGGTTTGTGGAAGGGCTAGTCAGCTATAACCACCGTCACATCTCCAGTCAACGTCTCATACCGAAACGACAGCCCATCGAGCGCCCGGTAGCTATAGACACAGACATCATTCACTTCGCGGGTGACGCCGTAATCGGTGGTGGGGTCATTGCGGGAGGCGGTCAGGCCGCTGTTGAGTAGCACCGGCCAGATATCTTCACAGTCCGCTGCGCTGTCGGCGTTGATCACCACGTCTGAGCCGGCATAGCTCTGGGCCGGCCAGCCCTGGGCGTTGAAGTCGACCTGGCCGTCGGTGCCGCTGCCGTGCAGTTGGACATCGTTGCGGCCATCATGCGAGCTGGGGGAGCCCAGCGACACCCATTTGGATCGGGCCAGATTCACCGCGGTGGCGAAGGCCGCAGCGGTGGCTTCGTGGCTGGCGATATGGGCCTCGCGGTCCAGATCGGCAAAGCGGGGCAGGGCCACGGCGGCGAGTATGCCCAGCAGGGCGATCACCACGATCAGTTCGATCAGGGTAAAACCGGATTGTGGTCGGGATAGTGGCTTCATTGTCGGAAGGTTGGTTGTCTGATCAGCATTTTTTACTGATTTATCAAGCCAGTAGCATACCCCGTCCGACTAAAAAAGAAACAGTTTTTGATATCCTCTGTTACATAAAATAAATGGAATATAGCTGTTCGGTGATCAGGTAGCGATCGCCACGGTGGTGTCGAATTTCTCCCGTCGCAGCGAGATCAACGAGCGAAACTTGCTGACATGGGGGTCGCTGGAGAGGTCGCGACGGGAGAAGGTCTCGTAGGCCTGCATATCGGCCACCTGGACCACCAGCACAAAATCCACCTCGCCGGTTACTTCGTAGCACTGGCTGACCTCGGGGGCGGCCCGCATCTTGCGGACAAAGGCATCGTAGACATCCAGTTGATCCCGCAGCATCTCCACCTCGACGATGATATTGAGTTGCTGGCCCATCTTTAGCGGGTCGAGCAGGGCGACATCACCGAGGATCACGCCACTCTGGCGCAATTTTCTGACCCGACGAAGACAGGCCGGCGGCGACAGTCCAACCCGCTCGGCCAGGTCCTGATTGCTGATGCGGTTGTCGCGCTGGAGCTGGTCGAGAATACGACGATCGATACGGTCAAATTCCATGATTAATTAAATTTCTTATCGATGGGTTTAAAGTTAATAAATATTTCTTAGAAATTAAAAGTACGTAATTTAAGTCTAATTTGTTCGACAATAAAGAAATCATAGAACAAACGGAGTGGCTAGACTAACCGCCTTCAACGTACCACTGAACTTGCTGTTGTAGAGGTTAATCCGATGTCCACCACACTGACCCTTCATGGCTTTATCCATGACACCATCCCGAGCCTGGTGAAGGAGATCTATGATGTCAGCGCGACGCTGTTCAAACTGATGATTCCGATCATCATCATCGTCAAGATTCTCGAAGAGCTGGGTGCGATCCCCTATATCAGCAAACTGCTGGAGCCGCTGATGAGCCTGGTGGGACTGCCGGATTCGATGGGTCTGGTGCTGACTGCAAACCTGCTCAGCAACATGTATGCCGGGATGCTGGTGTTCTATCAGATGGCGCCGGAGGAATCCTTGACGGTGGCCCAGGTGACCGTGCTGTGCGGCATGATGTTGATTGCGCATTCATTACCGGTGGAGGTTCGAATCGCCCAGAAGGCCGGCATGCGACTGGCAGTGGCGCTCGGGATTCGGCTCGGTGGCGCATTGCTGTTCGGCGTTTTACTGGATCAAGCCTACCGCTGGGGCGGCTGGTTGCAGCAGCCGGTGGAGCTGAGTTGGACCCCGCCGCCGATCGACGACAGTTGGAGTGGCTGGCTTGTCGCCCAGGCGCAGAGTCTGGCGATGATCGTGGTGATCATCGGCGCCCTGATCAGCCTGTTACGGCTGCTTCGCTGGCTGCATATCGAGCGGCTGATGATCTGGCTGCTGCAACCGGTCCTGCGCTTGCTGGGGATCTGCCCCAAGGCGACCTCGCTGACCATTATCGGTATCACTTTGGGGTTGGCGTTTGGCGGCGGGCTACTGATCCGCGAAGCGCAGAGCGGCCGGATCAGTCGCCGGGATGTGTTCTCGGCCCTGTGCCTGCTGAGTCTGTGTCACAGCCTGATCGAAGACACCCTGCTGGTACTGCTGCTCGGGGCCGACCTGTCCGGGGTGCTGTGGGCCCGGTTGGTGTTCAGTCTGGTATTTGTCGCGGTGATGACCCGCCTGATCTACCGCACCAGCGACAGCTTCCAGGAGCGGTTCCTGTTCTATTCGATCCGTGAGGAGCAACCGGCCGCTAAAGCCTGAGACGAGAACTGATCGGACCGGCGCCCGCATTGATCGCGGTGCGCCGGAAGTCGTAATCAGCCGAAGTCCATCGTGACGACAATGCGTTTGTCACCCTGGCTGACAGCCGGGGAGCGATGAACGGCGCCGCGGCCTTCGTTACCGATCCAGCCGTCGCCTTTAAGCAGCACGATATCGCCTTCAGCGACCTGCTCGATCTCGGTATCCGCAGAGTATAGCCCTGACCTGTCGTCGCTGAGCCCCTGGTTACCGGCACCGAGCTTGCTGCGATCCAGAACCCGGTTGTGAAGCCATTCGGTACCCAGGCCGAGGTAGGTGGTGACCAGACGGCAGCCGAGCTTGTCGGTGTGGAAGCGGGGACACATGGCGCGATCCAGCACCTGAACCCGCAGGCCAACCTCTTCCAGATCGAACAGGCAGCTGTAGAGCTCCATCAGCAGCATCAGATCTGTGATAAAGGCCGACTGGCCTTCCAGCACCGGAAACGACTCGGTCAAGGCTTGCTGGGACCTTGCCTGGCGAAATACGGCCCGCATCGAGAAGTCGGGCTTGGCCGCGATCAGTTGCCGGCAATAGTGCTGAACCTGAGACGCCAGTGGGCGCTGTAGTACCACCAGATTGATTGGGTCGTCATAAATCCTGGTCAGGATCTCGATCGAATCACCAATTGCCGAATTGGAGTGAGCTTCAGGGTTGATCTGCGTGGGGCTGCTCTTAGGACTATACAGCGTTGTCTCGGGATTATTGCTGGAATCGATTGAAGTCGCTGGATCTAGCTTGATTTGCTCGGCCGTCTGCACACTCACCACCTCTTTGAGTAAAGATGTAATGATATAACATAATTAACGATATTGGTTGTATTGGGTGCTGTTCGATGTCGGGATCACCGCATCATTATTTGTGCGCTATGACTGATAAGCGGTTTGAAGCAGTGGGTGGGGGCGCAAGCTTGGTATTGAAAGGCGAGGTTAGCCTTGGTGATCTTCGGGGAGCGGGCATTCGCTCCATTCAGGATGGCGTGGTTCGAGAAACCCTATGGGTTTGCAGGCTTTCCCAAGCTGCAAGCAAAAAAAAGCCCTGAATGATCAGGGCTTTTTGTTAGTCACGTTTTCAGTGATTAGATACGTGCGGCCGGGATAGCCTGAGGAGCTACGCTCAAGTCTTCGCTAGGCGGAGCGAAAGAGGTCAGGTTGATACCGTCAACGGCGTCTTTGTACTCTTCCAGAGTCGGGAAGCGACCCAGGATACAGGACAGGACAACCATTGGGGTAGAGCCCAGCAGGGACTCACCTTTCTTCTCAGGAGTGTCTTCTACAACACGGCCCTGGAACAGGCGGGTAGAAGTCGCCAGCACGGTGTCACCCGCTTCGGCTTTTTCCTGGTTACCCATACACAGGTTACAGCCAGGACGCTCCAGGTACAGGATGTTCTCGTACTTGGTACGCGCTTCTTCTTTTGGATTCTCGTCAGAGAATTCGAAGCCGGCGTATTTCTCCAGCAGCTCCCAGTCGCCTTCGGCTTTCAGCTCGTCAACGATGTTGTAGGTCGGCGGCGCAACAACCAGAGGCGCTTTAAAGGTGATAGGACCTTTCTTCTCCAGGTTGCGCAGCATCGCAGCGATGATCTGCATATCGCCTTTGTGAACCATACAGGAGCCGACGAAGCCCAGGTCAACCTGGCGACCGTTGTAGTAAGAGGTCGGACGGATCACATCGTGGGTGTAACGCTTAGAGACGTCTTCGTTGTTTACGTCCGGGTCAGCGATCATCGGCTCGTCGATGGCGTCCAGGTCAACAACCAGCTCAGCGTAGTACTTAGCGTTGTCGTCCGGAGCCAGAGCGGGCGCTTCGCCGGATTTCACTTCAGCGATACGCTTGTCAGCCAGCTCGATCAGGCCGTGCAGCATGTTAGCGCTGTTTTCCATACCCTTGTCGATCATGATCTGGATGCGGGACTTAGCCAGTTCCAGAGACTTGATCAGGGTTTCGTCGGTGGAGATACAGATAGAAGCTTTCGCTTTCATCTCTGCAGTCCAGTCGGTGAAGGTGAAGGCCTGGTCAGCCAGCAGCGTACCGATCTGTACTTCGATAACACGGCCCTGGAAGACGTTTTCGCCAGCGAACTTCTTCAGCATCTGTGCTTGAGTGGCGTGCACGATGTCACGGAAGTCCATGTGAGGCTTCATAGAACCTTTAAAGGTTACTTTGACAGACTCAGGGATCGGCATGGCCGCTTCACCGGTGGCCAGTGCCAGAGCAACGGTACCGGAGTCAGCACCGAAGGCGACACCTTTAGACATACGGGTGTGAGAGTCACCACCGATGATGATGGCGCGGTCGTCAACGGTGATGTCATTCAGTACTTTGTGAATAACGTCAGTCATTGAGTGGTAAACGCCTTTCGGGTCACGTGCAGTGATTACGCCGAACGCGTTCATGAATGCCATCAGCTTAGGCGTGTTGGCCTGAGCTTTGGCATCCCATACAGAGGCGGTGTGACAACCGGACTGGAAAGCACCGTCAACAGTAGGGGAAATAGTAGAAGCCGCCATGGCTTCCAGTTCCTGACAGGTCATAGGACCGGTAGTGTCCTGAGAACCGACGATGTTCACTTTCACACGAACGTCAGAACCGGTGTGCAGAGGAGTCTGAGAAGTCACACCAACCGCGTTACGGTTGAAGATCTTCTCAACAGCCGTCAGGCCCTGGCCTTCAATAGAGATCTCTTTGGACGGTGCGTAAACAACCGGCGCTTCAACGCCCAGAGTTTCGGCAGCAAACGTCTGCAGTTTCTTACCGAATACAACCGCGTAAGAACCACCGGCTTTCATGAATTCCACTTTTTGGGGAGTGAAAGCGTCGGCAACATCAGACAGCTCTTCGTCACCGTTGTAAAGCTTCTTAGCCTTAGTGTCGATGGTCAGAACCGTACCAGTGGCTACGGAGTAAGCTTCTTCCAGTACCGGGTCGCCGTTTGCATCACGTACGATTTCGCCGTTTGCATCGGTTTTCTTAACCCAGTTTTTCAGGTCCAGACCGATACCGCCGGTTACACCAACAGTGGTCAGGAAGATCGGAGCGATACCGTTAGTACCCGCTACAACCGGCTTGTTGTTTACGAACGGAATGTAGGGAGAAGTTGGCTCACCTGCCCAGAGTGCCACGTTGTTAACACCGGACATACGGGAAGAACCTACGCCCATGGTGCCTTTTTCAGCAATCAGCATCACTTTAGCGTTAGGGTGCTTTTTACCCAGTTCAACGATTTCCTGCTGAGCTTCCGGTGAGATCATGCACTTGCCGTGCAGTTCACGGTCTGCACGGGAGTGAGACTGGTTACCCGGAGAAAGTAGGTCGGTAGAGATATCACCCTCTGCGGCGATGTAGGTAACAACATCGATTTTCTCTGGAATATCGTCCAGCTTGGTGAAGAACTCCGCTTTGGAGTAGCTTTCCAGAATGTCTTTAGCGATGGCATTGCCCGCTTTGTAAGCGTCAGCCAGACGCGCAGTGTCAGCGTCGTACAGGAAAACCTGAGACTTCAGGACTTCGCCAGCGGCAGCAGCTTGTGCGTCGTCAGACAGTGCGATATCCAGCAGCGCTTCAACAGAAGGACCGCCTTTCATGTGAGACAGTTGCTCAAGCGCGAATTCGGGAGAGATCTCCGCAACAGTTTCTTTACCCAGGGCGATGTCTTTCAGGAAAGCCGCTTTAACACCAGCCGCAGGAGTCGTACCAGGCAGGGTGTTGTAGATGAAGAAGTTTAGAGAAGCTTCGCGCTCGGCATTACCCGTGTCTTTAATTTGGGCAATGATTTCAGACAGCAATTCAGCGCTATCGATTGGTTTTGGGTTCAGACCCAGGTCGTTTTTACGAACCTCAATCTCTTGTAGGTACTCGGAATAGTAGCTCATGGCGTCCAACGTCTCACTTGATTAAATCTGGTTATGATTTAACGGCGGATTATAAAAAAAAAGTCACAAACAGCTCAATGAAAACTAGTTGAATGCAGCTTATACTCGATATAAGCCAGATAAATGTGAATAAAATCAATTAGCTACGAATGCTATACATTGGTTGTAGCAATACGAGAAGGTAATAAAAGGGTACAGCTATCTTCTCGATGAAAATAATAATCATTTGGTGAGTTGATTGGTTTTTATTTGGCGTGGCTAAGGCGAGTCCATCGTGTTTTATTTATCTGGTTGGCTAGAAATTAGAAGCCATGCATCAACCCGTGAGTCTCACAATCTCTCTCGCTTTGACAGTCTCCTCTTTTCATACAGTCCTTGCCAAGGACGCAAGTGACGAGCCGCAGGATTGGGCTTCGAATACCTCATCGACAAGCTCACTTTTGAAATTTCATGACAGCGCGGCTCATGGCTCTGTGCATGTCACCTGCAGGATGGGGCGGGTTGCGTAGAAATGCCGCTAATTCACATCTGAAGATAATCGGCAAACCCTGCCAATCAGATGAGCGACTTAAAAAAAACAGCCGGTTAGGGAACCTACGAATAAGTCCTTGCTAGCTTCTGGCTTTCAGCTTGGTTCGCAATCCAGACGCAGTTTTGAAGCAATGTCTAGACCTTGCAAAAAACTGCAACGCAGAGTGCGGATCAAGCTGAAGGCCCGCAGGGCAAGGCCTGAAGTACACAATTTCGTCGTTGCAACCTTTGCTAAGGGCGATGGCCATTAGCTGCAGCTCGCGCCTAGAACTTGCGTACTTCAGGCACTTGCAGAAGCCGCAGGGACTTGTTCGGAGGTTCCTTAGGCTGTGCTGTCGATGAGGTCGAGAAATCTCTAAATGGATCTGGTTTCGTTTTTCACACCCTGGATCCGATCGCTAACCAATAGAGCCGCTCCAAAATCAATCTGTACTAGCAAATGGTCTTAGATTGTATGTAATTTAGACGAAAGTATGCCCGTTTTTGTTGATTTGAGCAGCTTTGTGGCTAAAATTGTCGACAATCTTGAGTCGGTGACGATTTGTCTTGCAAGAAATGGCGTTTACTGCGCCGGGTGAGAGTAACGATGCTCCCCGCGACATTGTTATCTGCACAGACATGACTTCTGTTGATCATATCGATGAATCAGCACTACCAAACGTTGTTAAGGATGGTTGCACACCGATCATAGAATCACTCGAAGGAATGGCGGTTTGTTTGACGGCTGACGCTATAACCGACAAGGGTTTCGAGAAGCTCCGATAAAAACCGGAGGCTCGTGCAATAAAGGTTGTAGGTTCAGAAATGTCCTGTATGCGAAAGGTATAAAAATATGACAAGTCTTCTCGATTTTGATCCATCCAGTTCGGTTAGAACACTTCCCGGAACGGAGCACAGTTACCATAGCCTTCCGGATACTGCAGAGCTGTTTGGTATCAAGCTCGATGAACTACCTTTTTCTCTTCGCCCTATTCTGGAAGGTATCGCCCGGAACGTTGGCCAAAACGGCATAACGGCTGAGCAGGTTCAGGCGCTTGGCGGCTGGGCAGAACATCAAGGCAAACAGCCTATTGAAATTCCTTTCACGGCAGGTCGCGTCATCATGCACGACCTGAGCGGCACACCCGCCATCGTTGATTTTGCCGCCATGCGTTCGGCGGTTCAGCGGATGGGCCTGGATCCTGCCATTATCGAACCTCTGGTGCGCGCCGACCTGGTTATCGACCATACCGTGACCATGGACAACACCGGTAGCCCGGCGTCTCTTCGAATCAATGGTGAGCTGGAAGCGGAACGAAACAAAGAGCGTTATGCCTTCCTGAAATGGGGTGCACAGGCATTTGACACCATCCGGATTATCCCCCCGCAGACCGGTATTGTGCATCAGGTTAATCTGGAATATCTGGCTCAAGGCTATCTCAACATGAATGGTCTGATGGTACCGGATACGCTGATTGGCATGGACAGCCACACGCCAATGGCGAACGCGCTGGGTATCGTGGGTTGGGGTGTCGGTGGTATTGAAGCGGGTGCTTCGATGCTGGGTCAGCCGATGCAGATGCTGGCACCGGAAGTGGTTGGTGTTGAGCTGACAGGCGCACTCAGAGAAGGTGTTACTGCAACTGACCTGGTACTGACCATCACCGAAATGCTGCGTAACTATCCGGGTGGCGTTGTTGGCAAATTTGTTGAGTACGTCGGTGAAGGCACGGCGAACCTGTCCCTGCCTGACCGTGCGACCATCGCCAATATGTCGCCTGAATATGGCGCCACCATGGGCTTCTTCCCGTTTGACGAAATCTCTGCCGAGTACCTGAGAGCCACCGGTCGCGATAGCGAACTGCCACTGGCGTTCTACAAGGCACAGAATATGGCCTGGACGCCGGGTCAGGCGCTGCCGAAATATACCGATCTGCTGCATCTGGATCTATCGACGGTTGAACCTTCCGTGGCGGGCCCGAAAAAGCCTCAGGATCGTCTGCCGCTGGCTGAACTTGGCAATGTGTTCAGCAAAGCCGCCGCTGAAGGTGAGCGTACCCCTGAAGTGGTCAAGGTGACGCCAATGAAGGCCGACGAGGCGGGCATTTTCGAGCCGCAGCCTGAAAGAGAGTTAAAAGACGGCGATATCGTGATTGCTGCCATCACGGCCTGTACTAACACCTCCAACCCCGGCCTGCTGATTGCGGCGGGCTTGCTGGCCAAGAAAGCCAATGAACTGGGTATGAAGGTACCGGCCGGCGTCAAGACCTCTCTGGCCCCCGGGTCACCCGTTGCTACCGACTTCTTGACCAAGGCCGGACTGCAACAACATCTGGATGCATTGGGCTTTAACACCGCCGGTTACGGTTGTACCACCTGTGTGGGTAACTCAGGTCCGCTGGCTCCAAGCATCGAAGATGCACTGCAAAACCACGACATTATCGCGGCGTCGGTTCTGTCCGGTAACCGTAACTTTGAAGGTCGTGTACACCCGGATGTGGATACCAACTTCCTGATGTCACCACCGTTGGTTGTTGCCATGGCGATGGCAGGCAATGTGAATATTGATGTCACCACGCAGCCACTGGGTCAGGATGCCAGTGGAAACGATGTGTTCCTGAAAGATATCTGGCCAAGCAACGCTGAAATCACTCAGACCATGCATGAATGTATGGATCCGAAAGCGTTCCGGGAAACCTATGAGAACTCTCTGGATGGCCCGGCTACTTGGCAGAACCTGGAATCTCCGACTGGACCGGTTTATGACTGGGCGCCGGATTCAACCTATATCCAGGAGATCTCGTTCTTCGACGGTTTCTCACTGGAAACGCCGGCAGATTCACTGAACAACATCTCCGGTGCGCGCATGCTGGTGATGTGTGACGACAACACCACCACCGACCATATCTCACCGGTCAGCCGTATCCGCCCGGATTCTCCTCCAGGTGAATACCTGAGCTCACAAGGTGTTGCCGACAGCGACATGACCTCGCTCGGCGCGCGTCGTGGTAACCACCACGTGATGCTGCGCAGTATTTTCGGCAACGTCAAAGCCAGAAACCTGCTGCTGCCGGGCACCACGGGCGCGGTAACCAACTATTACTCGTCTGACAGTGCACCTGCGCAAATGTCCATTTACGACGCGGCTGAGCGTTACCGTAACGAAGGTACGTCCACCGTTGTGTTTGGCGGCAAGCTCTATGGCACCGGGTCATCACGCGACTGGGCGGCGAAAGGGCCTGCGTTGCTGGGTGTTAAAGCGATCATTGCGGAAAGCTTTGAGCGTATTCACAAATCCAATCTGGTGGGCATGGGTGTTCTGCCGCTGCAATTGCCGGAAGGGGTGACACGGGCTTCTCTGAATCTGGATGGTACCGAAACCTTCGACTTGAATGGCATCGATACCCTGGAACCACGAGGCACTGTCGGTCTGACGATCAACAGAGCGGATGGCTCGTCACAGCAGATTGAGCTGCTGTCGCGCGTTGATACTTCATCCGAGCTGGATCAAATCCGTCACAAAGGCATCTTGCCGATGGTTCTTCGCGATATCATCGCCGCGAATACCTAACCCCAGTTCTGCTTTGTCGGAATCAAAAAACCGCCGTTTATCGGCGGTTTTTTTTGGCGGCGGCTATCTCCAAGGTGGAGCTAGACGGCTCGTCTTGTGGGTGGTGCTCAGGGCTCAGGCGTAGTGCTTTTCCCGAGACATTCTACCGATACCGGGATTGAAGGAGTTGGTCGGGTCACAGTCTTTGTAGTGTGCAGCGAGGTCTTCCTTGGCGACGTAAAGATGGCCGACATTATGCTCGGCCGGGTACTCGATACCCCGCTGATCCAATAGTTTGAGCATCTCCGCCTTCAGCGCTTTGACATCGACGCCTTTCTTGACGATGTAGTCATGGTGGAAGACGTGGCACATCATGTGGCCGTAGTAGACCTTCGCTACCAGCTTGTCGGTGATTTCCTTGGGCAGTTGCTCCCGCCAATTCAGATCATTGCGCGGCAGCGCAATATCCAGGGCCAAGATATCCTCAACCTGATCGGCATGCACGTGGCCGTAACGGACTGCCGCTCCCGCCGCGGCGAAGCGATGCAGACCGGCAATTTTCGCTTCGCGCGGTGTACAGGCTATGAAGTCCGCGTCGTCTCTTCCTTCAAAGAGTTCTGGCAGCAGCTTCTCGGCTTCGGTAATGCCGCCATCATGCATTTTCAGGATCAGGTGATGCTCAAACCGGTCGCGGTAATCGCGCATGAACTTAGGCAAGTGCTGCGGCCACAGACGCATCGCAAACTGCATGAATTTATCGGTGAATCCTCGGGTCAGTGAAAATTTGTTCAACCGCGCGTCCACTGCGCCTTTGAGCGCGAACACCGCAGGCAACCGATCGGTGCCCAGCTTGTCGATCATCACCAGCGTGTCTTTGCCGTATTCGGCGGCAATATCGAAACACTCGCGGTGCACGTACTCGGCAGATACCGGCAAGGTTTCAAATTCGGTCAGAATGCGTCGGCGCAGTTCGGTGATGTCGTCGGGGTTGTTGGTGCCGATGTAATAGGTGCGCTCCTCCTCATTTTGCGGATAGGTATCGAGGCGGATCGCAAAGACGGCGAGTTTTCCGGCGCAACCGGAGACCTCATGGAGAAGGCGGTCGTCATTATTGTAGCGAGAGGGTAGCGGGCTTTCGACGTCCCGCAGGATCGCATCGTAATCGGTATCGGACGCCTTCTTGCCGGCAGGCGCTGCGCTGTCTTTGTCGTAATCGCCGGCCTCCAGGCGCGTCAGGATCTCTTCAGGGGTGTCGCCCAGCTCAATGCCCAGGTGGTTGACGAGGCGCAGCTTACCGTCTTCGCCAACCTGGGCGTAGAGCGACAGTTCGGTATAAGCCGGACCGCGCTCGCAGAGTGCACCGCCGGAATTGTTGCAGACCCCACCGAGAATTGATGCGCCGATGCTGCTGGAGCCGATGACCGAATGAGGCAGGCGCTTGAGCGGACGCAGCAGTCTTTCCAACGCAAACAGTGTCGCGCCAGGGAAGCTCAGTACCTGCTTGCCGCCTTGCAGGCAGTGGATCGCATCCATACGCATGGTGTTGATCACAACCACGTCGCGGGCATAGCTCGATTTCGGCGTCGACCCTTCGGTGAGGCCGGTATTGGCGGCTTGGAAGATCACAATCTTATCTGCGGCGACGCTGGCCTGCAGGACCTTCCATTGTTCCAGCAGTGTCCCAGGTTTGACCACACAGAGGGCCTGACCCTCACCCGAACGGAAGCCTTTGCGGAAACGTTCTGATTTCTTATCGCCGCTGATGCAGTATTTGGTTCCGACTATCTCAGTCAGCCTGGCGATCAAAGCTTCGTTGTTCATTTAAATCTCCTCAGCGTTCCGTCATCGAGAATTGGAGGCCTTAAGCCCAGGGTTCTCGTCGTTGGTTTTTTTATAGGTTTGGAGTTTAAAGAGAGCGGTATGCTAAATTAACAGCAACAAAGGAACTTGATAGTTTCTATATCTTTGCTAATTGGCTGAGCCGCCAGGAAGCTGTTTGATGCGCGTTGATGATCTGATGTTATTTGCCTTGGTGGTGCGGCTGAAATCCTTCCGCGCAGCAGCCGATCAACGGGGTGTGGCCAGTTCGGTGGTCAGCAAGCATATCTCACGACTGGAGTCGGACCTCGGTACGCAACTGTTGCGCCGCAGCACCCGCAAGCTCAATCTGACCGAAGCTGGCGAGCTGCTTTATCGACACTGCCAAACATTGGAGCAGAATGTCGAAATGGCCAGTGAAGAGCTAAGCGCCTACCGTGCCGAACCCAGTGGTGTGCTGCGTATCAGCGCGCCGGGTGTGTCTGGTCAACTGTTTCTACCGAAAGTGATTCGCCGGTTTATGGCGCGCTACCCGGAAGTGGAAGTCGACATGGTGATTCAGGATCGCTTCGATGATCTGATCGAGCAGGGCTTCGATCTGGCGATTCGAACCGGCACTCTGGAGGATTCGAGCCTGATCTGTAAACGGCTGGTGACTTCCTGCTGGCACGCTTTCGCCTCGCCCGCCTATCTGCAACAGCACGGCGCACCCCAATCGTTGGAGGAACTGGCTGAGCACGAGTGCCTGCTGTTCAGCCATCAACAGACCGGCGAAGCAGACTGGCCCTGTATCTCGCCGGAGGGTGAGACCTCGGTTCGGGTCAACGGCCGCTTTCGGGCCAACTCGCTGCTGGCGCTGTGTGAAGCGGCGTTGGATGGGATGGGGATCGCTTTTCTGCCGCTCTATATGGTGCGGCACGAGCGGGCTAGCGGCGATCTGGTGCCGGTGATGGAAAGCCTGCTGTATCGACGGGTCGGTATCTACGCACTCTATCCCCAGAGCCGCTACCTGCCACCGAAAACCCGCGCCTTTATCGAGCTGCTGGAGGCGATGTTTGCCGAAGAAGAGGCCCTTTTCCGGCATTAAGCCACGGCTTGTCAGTTAAGCTCGTTGGACAGCTTCTTATAGCCCTCGACCAGCCAGTGGTTGGCGGCCACCACCGACTCGGAGAACGAGGAGTAATCCGGCGGTACCTGCTCGATCTGGCTAAGGTCAAAGTCCGGTCCGATATGGATCATCGGCGGGACATGCATCTTGGCCGGCAGATCCAGACCATCGATCACACAGTTGTGTCGGATCACGCAGCCGTCGTTGATATGGGCGCGGAAGATGACGCTGTTGAAGCCGACAAACACATCATCGCCGACCTCGCAGGGGCCGTGGATAATGGAGCGGTGGGCGATGGAGGTACGTTGACCGATGGTGACCGCCGCCCCGGATTTTGAGTGGATCACCACGCCATCCTGAATATTGGAATCGCGACGAATGATGATCGGCTCCATGTTGCCGTCGGCGTCCACCTCGTCGGCTCGGATTACCGCGTAGGGGCCGACAAAGACATTCTCTTCGATGATCACATGGCCGCAGATGATGGCGGTGGGATCGATAAAGGCTTTCTCTGAGACCTGGGGACTCAGGCCGGAGGGGTTCTTGCGCAGCATGATTTAGTTCTCTGTTGTGAATTTCTGATCGATAACGACGGCGTTATGGGCGTGTAGGCTCTCCTGGTGCTCGACCTTGAACCAGTAGTCGCTGATCTGGGCCTGGTTTTCGAGGCAGGTTTTCACCCGCCGGGCGGCGTCTTCACAGAACATCAGGTTCTCCGCGTTCAGGCGGGCAAAGTCCTGCTCGTCGCTGCGCTTAACTGCCGTCTGTACCGGGGTGCCGAGGGCTTCCTCGATCCTATCGATCAGGGTGCTGAGGTCGGGGAAGGCACCGTCGGCCAGCTGCAGCTGCAGGTAGGCGTAGGAGCGCTGGCTATGGGGTGTGGCGATGGAGCCAGCTTCGGATTGAATCCACTGCAACAACGCCTGCTTGTCGATAGCGTCACCGGAGAATTGCCGGTCGACCGCTTCGCTGTAGAGTTGCCGGGACAGAGAGGCGGAACAGGGGCAGGTGCTGGAGTAGGGGATCGTCAGTTCCAGCTCCAGCTTCAGCTGATCATCGATCCGCTCGGCATTGATCACCGCCGGATAGGATTGATAGCCCTGCTGCTGACTCCTGAGCGAGTCGCGCTGCAGCAGCAGATCAAAACTCAGTGTGATTCGTGCATTCCGGCTGATGCCCTGCTGGGATTCGACCATCAGGGCCAGCAGCTGCGTCAGTGATTCATGGGTCAGCGATTGGTTGGCCAGAAAACGGTTCATCTCCAGATAGAGACGGGACATATGGATGCCCTTCACATCCGGGCGGTCCAGGCTGACATAGAGGTCGGCCTTGGCGCTGAGATTTAGCGAACGGCCATCGGCCAGATCCAGTCGGATCGGCAGGGCGATCTGTTCCATCCCGACCCATTGGAGAGTGAGGGAGTGCGAAGCCGAATGTTGAGATGCCACATCCGGCAGTGGCTTTGGATTGAGCATAAAAAATAAATCGTTAGTGAGAAAATTGGAGCGCTGATGCGGAGGCGTCCGTACACAGCTGTTGGCCATCAAAGGCCTGGATACCGTTGACCCAGGTGGAGAGAATCCGGGATTGGAATCGCTGGCCGTCGAAGGGTGACCAGCCGCAGTGATAGCGGCTCGTTCCATGACGGGTTTCGGTGCCGCCTTCGGGATCGACTAACACCAGATCGGCAAAATAGCCTTCACGCAGGAATCCCCGCTCGACGATGCCATAGCGCAGGGCCGGGTTATGGGCAGTTTTTTCGACCACCTGGGTCAGGCTCAGGCGCTGGTGATGGACATGATCCAGCAGACTCAGCAGGGCCTGCTCCACCAGCGGTAACCCCGCTGGCGCCTGCATAAACGACTGCTGCTTCTCCTCCCAGGTATGGGGAGCATGGTCGGTGGCGATGATGTCGATCTGTCCGCTATGCAGCGCCTGGATCAGCGCGTCCCGATCCGTCGACGATTTGATCGCCGGGTTGCATTTGATCAGGTTGCCCTTGCGCGCGTAGTCCTGATCGCAGAACCATAAATGATGAACACAGGCCTCGGCGGTGATCTGTTTTCCGATGATTGGGCCGGGTTCAAACAGGCTGAGTTCCTTCTCGGTGGTGATATGCAGGACGTGCAGCTGGCTGCCGAATCGCCTGGCCAACTCGACCGCATAGGAGGATGAGGCGTAGCAGGCTTCGGCGGAGCGGATGATCGGGTGATCTGAGATCGTCGGCATCCTGTCTTGGTTACGGTAGCGCTCCAGATTGTGCTGGATCACCGGACCGCTCTCGCAGTGGGTCACGATCAAGACCGGACTGTGCTGGAAGATCCCATCCAGTGCGACCGGATCTTCGACCAGCAGGTTGCCGGTGGAGGCGCCCATAAAGACCTTGACGCCGCAGTGGCGGGACGGATCCAGACGCTGAATCTGGTCGAGATTGTCGGGGGTGGCGCCCAGATAGAAGGCATAGTTGGCCAGCGAATGACGTTGCGCGATCTGATACTTCTGATCCAGGGCGTCGAGAGTGGTGGTGGCTGGATTGACGTTGGGCATCTCCATAAAACTGGTGATACCGCCGGCAACCGCCGCGCGGGATTCGCTGGCGATGGTGCCCTTGTGGGTCAGGCCGGGCTCACGAAAGTGGACCTGGTCATCGATCATCCCCGGCAGCAACCAACGACCTTCGGCCTCGATCACCTGCTCGTTGGCCTGGGCGGGGATTTCAGCGGCGATCTGGTCGATCCGCTGATCACGGATTCGCAGGTCGGCAACGATCTCGCTGCCTTCGTTGATCAGCGTCGCCTTCTTGATAAGGGTCGTGTT
Organism: Motiliproteus sp.; assembly: GCF_965230735.1. Lineage (GTDB taxonomy): Bacteria > Pseudomonadota > Gammaproteobacteria > Pseudomonadales > Balneatricaceae > Motiliproteus. Next base: position 3,415,210 of record NZ_OZ246016.1, on the reverse strand, counting down.
GTTAATCAGCGTGGACTTCATGGCAGGGAGGCATCTCCCTGGATCACCACCTGATCTTTCTCGGGCACCACCTCCAGATAGAAACAGGCAGGACGGCCGGTGTGGCAGGCGGCACCGATCTGGTTGATTTGGCACAGAATCACGTCACCGTCACAATCGAGTGACATCCGAACCAGCTCCTGGATATGGCCGCTGCTCTCGCCCTTTACCCAATAGCATTGACGGCTGCGCGACCAATACACCATCCGCCCCGATTCAAGGGTTCGATCCAACGCTTCCCGGTTCATCCAAGCCTGCATCAACACCTCCTTGCTGGTGGCATCCTGCGCGATAACGGGAATCAATCCTTGATCATTGAACGCTAACCGGCTCAGTACATCCGCCAGTGGGAGGCTGTGGTTGTGGGCGTTGGTTTCGATACTCTGAAAAAACGCCTTGGTCATAAAGGCTACCTCTTGATTGCATGTGGATTCTGACCTTGATGCCAGGACGCGTCGGTTGTGGTTGGTCAGGGTTTATTAAAGTCGACATGTTATAACATAGCATTTTGGTAGTTAACTCAGTTATCAAATTTCTTAGTCTGTGATGAAGATTCGAATTGGAGATAAAACCGAAAGAGGCTGGAGCTGATCTGACTCGCGCCAGTAGAGAAATGCCGGCTGAACCGCGGGATGAAATGCGGTGATCAGCCGGTGAAGCGATTGCGTCAGTGGGTCGCTGGCTTGGCGGTATTGGCGGCTTTTAACCGCTGTTGGCGGGCTTCGAGTGGCTTCAGCAGCAGCATCAACAGAGTGCCCAGTACCATCACCGCTGCGGCCAGATAGAGGCCGATATTGTAGCTGCCGCTCTGTTCGGCCAGGATGCCGATCACCGCCGGCGCCAGGGTTTGGGCGGTGCCGTAGGCCAGCGTCATCTTGCCCATCATCTTGGCCGGACGGGATGGGTAGTAACGCCCGGCCATGGTCAGCACCAGGCTGACGACGGCGATAAAGGTGGCGCCGAACAGGATCGAGCCGAGAATGGCGCCGGTCAGATCCGGCTTCAGCAACGGCAGCAGGATGCCGAGAATCTGCAGGCCGCTGGCCAGCGCCAGCGAGTAGATGTAGCCCAACCGGCGGGCGATAAAGTCCCACAGGATACAGGCCGGTGCGGCGGCCAGGCCGATCACCATAAACACCCAGCCACCCTGACCGGCCATGCCCGGCAGCCCCTCGACGATCGCGGAGATAAAGGTGGTGCTGACCACGTAACCGACCCCCGCACAGAAATACGCCAGCATGAAGGTGCTGAAAAACAGCTTACCGGGCGGATTGTCCTGCATATGGGCCGCCTGGTTGGCGTGCGGATCCTGCTCGGGTTTCGGCATCCAGCGCCAGGCCGGAATCGCCAGCAGCAGCGCCAGCCCGCTCAGCAGCCACCACTGGCCGCGCCAGTCGACAAAGTGGGCGAACAGTTCGACCACCAGCGCGCTCAGTGCCACGCCCAGCCCGGCGCCGCTGAAATGAATGCCCAGCTCGTGGCGCAGCTTATGGCGCATCAGCCAGTTCAGAATTAGCCCTGCGCCCAGCAGCATCCCGGACACTCCCGCGACACCGGCGATAAAGCGCCAGAAGGCCCAGATCCAGAAGTTGTCGGTCAGTGCCATCGCCGCGGTACTGATCACCGCCATGATCAGGCCGATACGGTAGAGCTTGTCTTTGAGCTGCAAGTCGCTGATCAGCGAGGCGACCACGGCGCCACAGAAATAGCCGAGGTAGTTGATCGCCGCCAGCCAGCCGCCCTCGGCCAGTCCCAGTCCGGCCTGTTGCTGCATCAACGGCAACAACGGGGTATAGGCAAAGCGGGCGATGCCCAGGGTCAGCAGCAGGCTCAGTATGCCGGCACCCAGTACCTGGTAGCGTTGGCGGGCGGTGTCCATTCCGGTCTCTCCTGCATATTGGGGTAAATGGGCAGATGGGTTTGAGTTGTGAACACCAAAGGTAAATAATCCAACCTATCTCTACAAATGAATATTAGAGATTCAAATGTTCTCTAATGCAGATTTTTGGATGAAGTTATGGAGTTGCAGGCGTTAAGGACTTTTCTGGCGGTGGTGGACGAGGGCGGTGTCCAGGCCGCTTCCAAAGCGTTGCATACGGTGCAGTCCAATGTCACCAGCCGGATCAAGCGGCTGGAGCAGGAGCTGGGAACCGAGCTGTTTTACCGCCGGGGGCGGGGACTGGCGTTGTCGCCGTCCGGCAAAGAGCTGGTCAAACACGCGCGGCAGCTGCTGCAGCTGGAAAATACCGCTTCGATGGCGGTACGCCAGGTGGGTGAGCAGACCGGCGAACTGCGGATCGGCACGATGGAGACGTTCGCTTCGTTCCGGCTACCCGGGGCATTGAAACAGCTTCGCCAGCAGCATCCGGGGGTGCAGTTCCGGATCGAGAGTGAGACCTCGGCGGCCCTGTTGGAGCGGCTGCTGGCCCACAAGATCGATTGTGCTTTTGTCGGTGGTGCGGTGGATCATCCCGAGTTACTGGCCACCCAGGTGCTGACCGAGGAGTTGGTGCTGGTCCACGGCAAGGGGGTTCACACCGAAGAACCGGCGTTGATCCTGTTCCGCGAGGGCTGCGTCTATCGTGAACGGGCGCTGATCTGGCAACGCCAGAGCGGCTTTGCCGGGGGGCGGGTGATGGAGCTGGGGACGCTGGACGGGATTATCGGCTGCGTCAGTATCGGCTTGGGCTCGACCCTGATGCCGCGCTGGGTGGTGGAACAGAGTCGCTACCGTGATGAGCTGCTGGTGGAACCGATTGAGCCGCAGCTGGCGCGGGTGCCGACGCTGATGGTGCGACACCGGATGGGAGCGGCCCTGACGGCGCTGGAAACGCTGGAGCGGGCGGTAGCCGCTCAGGCCCGGGCGGCCTGAGCGGTCATTTTGATGGAGGCGCGATCAGTGACTCAGGACTTCAGCGACTTCAGCAGTTCTGTGGCTTCGGCCTTGTCATCGAACTGGTACTGCATCAGGGACTCCAGCAAGGCAATCGCCTTCTCCCGTTGGCCGGTTTTGGCCAGCGCGGCGGCGTAGTGATACTGCACCGTCGGGTTTGGCAGAGCGGCGGCGGCCTGCTCCAGCAGCGGAAGCGCCTTCTGGGGTTGCTGCTCCAGCAGAATCCACCCCAGGGTATCGCCGATCGCCGGCTGGTTCGGCGCCAACTGGTAGGCCCGTTCGGCTGTTTCCAGTGCCCGTGAATCGCCGATCTGTTGGTACACCCAGGCGAGATTGTTCAGCGCCACGATGTGATCCGGGTTGAGCGTCAGCAGCCGTTCATAGGCCGAGACTGCATCGCCGGGTTTGCCTCGCTGCAGCAACTCGGCCTGGAACAGCATCCCGGCCTGGTCACGGGGGAAGCGTTGCAGGTGGTGATCCAGAAAGGCGACTGCCCGTTCGCGGTCCTTCAGTGCGATGGCGCGGGACAACCGTGCCGCCAGCAGCGGCGAGGGACGGCTGTCATAGGCCTGGCGATAGTGCTGGGTGGCTTCGTCGGGACGCCGGAGCAGACGCAAGGCGTCGCCTCGATACATCAGCGTCAGTGAATCCCGGCGTAGCCGGTCGATAAAGCGGTCACTGCGGGCCAGCACCGCTTCGGGCTGCTCCAGCGTCAGTAACAGCTGCAACAGCCGGAGCTGGGCCGGCAGGTAGTCGGGTTGATTATCGACCAACTGCTCCAACTGCACCCGGGCGCTATCGAGTTTGCCGTCGGCAACCTGCTGTTTGATCGCGATCAGGGCAAAAGCCGGCTCGTTGGGGAAGCGGGTGCGGATCGACGGCAGTAGTTCGGCGATCCGGTCCTGGCGCTGCAAGCGATTGAGTAGCGCCAGATAGAGCTTGGCGGCTTCCTGCGACCGTTGGCGCTGGTAAAAATCATCGGCCAGCTCGATCGCTTGCTCCGGTTGTTGGCGCTGCAGCGCCAATTCGATCAGCCCCTTGGTCGGGCGTGGATCGGCCGGTGCCAGGGCCTGTGCCTGGCGGTAGTAGTCGAGGGCCTTGTCCGGCTGTTGCTGGAAGCGGGCCAGCTGGGCCAATCCCAATAGTGCGCCGAGGTGCTCGGGCTGCTCGCGGTGTAGTTGATTCAGGAGCTGATCGGCGGCGGGGAAGTTGCTCAGTTGAATCTCCAGAATGGCGGCCAGTAACTGGTAGCTGGCACGGTTCTGGTCTGTCTCGATCCGTTGCTGCAGCAGCTGTCGGGCCTTGTCGGGGTTGTCCGCCTTGAGGTAGGCGCGTACCAGCAGCGAGTCGGTCTGCAGATCGGCCTTGCCTCCCTGTGCAACGATCCCTTCGAGACGGCTGATACCGGCATCCAGTTCGCCGCTGAGAATCTCCGAGATGGCCAGCGGTCGACCGGCGCGCCGTTCATCACCGGCCTGCATCGCCTGGCGGAAGTAGCCGGTGGCGGCTTCGGTATCGCCGCGCTGCAGGCTCAGGGCTCCGGCCAGCGAATAGACCTGGGGTGGAATCTGGTCATCATCGAGCAGCGGCGCCAGCGCCGACTGTGCCTGGTCGAAGCGTTGCTGGGCGATGTAGTAGCGCACCAGCGCCAGGCGGGTGGCGCGATGCTGCGGATGGCGGGTGAGGTTGCGCGACAGCAGGTTCTCGGCCTGGGAAAGGTTGCCCAGTTGCAGGTGGGTGTAACCGGTCAGGTAGCCGACTTCCGGGTGGCGATCAAAGCGCTGGCTGAGCGGATCGAGAATATCACGGGCCTTTTCCAGTTCACCCGCTTGCAGGTAGAGGGCGGCGGAGATCTGCTGGGCGTCGGGTAGTCCGGGGGCCAGGCTCAGCAGCTCGTCGACCTGTCGGCGGGCCAGTTCCAGCTCGCGCTGCTGCAGCAATGCACGGGTCTGCCCCAACTGGGCGGCAAGGTGCTTGGGTTGTTCGACCAGCAGGGCTTCAAACCACTTTCGAGCCCCTGCCGGATCGCCGAGTTGCAGTTGGATCTGTCCCAGCAACAGTTGCGCCGAATAGGCCGAGTCGGTTGATTCCGGGTTGGACAGTTCGGCCCGGGACCTTCTGATCGCCTCATCCGGTTGCCGTTGCAGCAGCGCCAGACGTGCCAGACTGAGGTTGATTTCGCCGCTGGGGAGGAGGGCTTCAGCGGCCTGGTAGGTGGCTTCGGCCTGCGCCAACTGACGCATCGCCTGATAGCTGTGCCCCAGTAGCAGTAACCGCTCCGCCTCCAGCTCGGGCTGTTCAAACACCAGCGTCAACAGGTGTTGCTGGACGGCTTCAGCCTGCCCCTGCAGCAGTTGTACCCGGGCCTGCAGCAGCGGCAGTCGCGGAGATTCGGCGTTCAGTTGGCGGGCGCGACGCAGCTCCTTGTCGGCACCTTGCAGATCACCCCGCTTGAGGTACAGCTCACCCAGCAGCAGACGTCCCTGGGCGTGCTCGGGATTTTCGCTGAGCAGGTTTTTCAGTTCGATCACGGCGGCACGCTCGTCACCCTGGCGCTGGTACTCCAGTGCGCTCTGATAGAGGGTTTCGTTGGCCAGGGCCGTGACTGTGGCACCGGCCAGCAGCAGTGACACTACGGCGGGTTTGATCCGATTGAGCATTAAGGTCCTTCTCCTACGCTGATCAGTTTAGAGGGCAGAGTAACCCAGTTACGCCCAGAGGTCAGGGGTCGGCAGGCGATTGAGCAGCTGAGAAATCTAATAATAGTTTTTAGCTATCAAAATAATTGAAACAATAGATTTCAAAAATTATCAGCGAAATCCTAAATTACAGCTGTGTTTACAACTTATCCGCGATAACTCAACCGTACTTGGAGAAAACCATGTCTAACTCGCTGATCAATACCGAAATCAAGCCGTTCAATGCGCAGGCTTTCCACCAGGGCAACTTTATCGAAGTGTCCGATGCCGACCTGAAAGGCAAGTGGTCCGTTGTGTTCTTCTACCCGGCCGACTTCACCTTTGTTTGCCCGACCGAGCTGGGCGATCTGGCCGACTACTACCCGGAACTGCAGCAGATGGGCGTTGAGGTGTATTCGGTATCGACCGACACCCACTTCACCCACAAGGCCTGGCACGACACCTCCGACACCATCAGCAAGATCAACTTCCCGATGGTCGGCGATCCGACCGGTCTGATCACCCGTAACTTCGAGGTGATGATCGAAGAAGCCGGTCTGGCCGAGCGTGGCACCTTCGTGATCGATCCGGAAGGCAAGATCCAGATCATCGAAATCAACGCCGGTGGTATCGGCCGTGATGCCGGTGAGCTGGTACGCAAGATCAAAGCGGCCCAGTACGTGGCGGCGCACCCGGGTGAAGTCTGCCCGGCGAAGTGGAAAGAGGGTGAAGAGACCCTGGCTCCGTCACTGGACCTGGTCGGCAAGATCTAAGCGGCGCTCTGATCACAGTCAGATCAGAGAAACCGGGACCGGCATGATGCCGGTCCCAACACCGGATTCTATACCTCCCCTGGACGTTCAGATTGCAGGGGTGGGAGACAACTGTTTTACAGGCAGGACGTAAAGATGCTGGATACTCAACTGAAACTACAGTTGGAAAGTTACCTTCAAAAGGTGGTCGCACCGATCGAGTTGCTGCTGGCGCTGGATGACAGCCCGCAGTCTCAGCAGCTTTATCAACTGGCCCTAGAGATCGAATCACTGTCGGCGCTGATCAACGTCCGGCAACAGGTCACCCCGTCGGGTCGGACGCCGGCGATGGCGATCGTTCGCGAGGGTGAAGAGCCCCGGGTCGAGTTTGCCGGGCTGCCGATGGGGCACGAATTCACCTCGCTGGTGCTGGCGTTGCTGCAGGCCGGCGGCCATCCGCCCAAGCAGGAGCAGGCGCTGCTGGAGCGGATCGAACAGCTGGATCGCCCCTTGGTGATCGAAACTTACATCTCGCTGTCGTGCCAGAACTGCCCGGAGGTGGTGCAGGCATTCAACCTGATGGCGCTGATCAACCCTCAGATTCAGCACCGGATGATCGATGGGGCGCTGTTCAAACAGGAGGTGGAGTCACGCAACATCCTGGCGGTGCCGTCGGTCTATGTGAATGGTGAATTGTTCGGCCAGGGCCGGATGGCGCTGAACGAGCTGGTCGACAAGTTGGACACCGCTCTTGATACAGGAGCGGCCGCTGAGAAAGCTGCCGAGTTGGATCAGAAAGAACCCTACGACCTGCTGGTGGTCGGTGGTGGCCCGGCCGGCGCGGCGGCGGCGATCTATGCCGCTCGCAAAGGTATTCGTACCGGTATCGTCGCCGAGCGTTTCGGTGGCCAGGTGCTCGACACCATGGCAATTGAGAACTTTATCTCGGTCAGCGCCACCGAGGGCCCCAAACTGGTGGCGAACCTGGAGCAGCATGTGCTCGATTACGATGTCGACCTGATGCAGGGACAGCGGGCCGCGGGAATTCAGCGTAACGGCCTGATCGAGGTGCCGCTGGAGAGTGGTGCCACGCTCAAGAGCCGTTCGGTGGTGCTGTCCACCGGGGCGCGTTGGAGAGAGATGAATGTCCCCGGCGAGCGTGAATACCGTGGCCGCGGCGTGGCCTACTGCCCCCATTGTGATGGTCCGTTGTTCAAGGGCAAGTCGGTGGCGGTGATCGGTGGCGGTAATTCCGGTATCGAAGCGGCGATCGATCTGGCCGGCATCGTCGAGCATGTCACCGTGTTGGAGTTTGCCGACACGCTGCGTGCCGATGAGGTGCTGCAACGCAAGGCGCGCTCGATGAGCAATATCGACATCATCGCGTCGGCGATGACTACCGAGGTGCTGGGCGACGGCCAACGGGTGACCGGGTTGACTTATGTAGACCGTGAAACCGACGAGCAACACCAGCTGGCGCTGGCGGGGATCTTCGTTCAGATCGGTCTGGTGCCGAACACCGAATGGTTGGGTGACAGTATCGATCTGACCGTCCACGGCGAGATCGAGATCAATCAGCGCGGCGAAACCTCAATGCCGGGTGTATTCGCTGCCGGCGATGTCAGCAGCGTGCCCTATAAGCAGATCATCATCGCAATGGGCTCGGGCTCGACCGCCGCCCTGAGCGCCTTTGATTATCTGATCCGTGAGCCGCTCACACCGCAAGGGTTGAACGACTCGGCAGCGAGCGAACCGCAAGCGCAGCCCAGCGCTGCCTGATACCGGACCCCGTCGCTTTTCGGTGAACGCGGAAGCGACGGGGAAACGACCATAGTGGGGAGACCCACGGGAGGAAGATCATGCTACAAGTTAAAGAGATCATGAAAACCAGCGCTTTGCTGCATCCCCATATGGGGCTGTCCGAGGCGGTCAAGATCATCGTCGACAGCGGTTTGAGTGGCCTACCGGTGGTGGATGATCAGCAACGGTTGGTGGGCTTCCTGTCTGAACAGGATTGCCTGCAGAAGCTGATCGCCGAAAGCTATCACTGCGATGCCCACGTCACCGTGGCCGAGCTGATGCGCGACGACCCGCTGTCGGTATCGGAGCAACTGACCACGCTGGAGCTGGGTCAGCAGATGCAGACCAACCGCCCCAAGGTTTATCCGGTCACCCGGGATCAGAAGGTGGTCGGCATCGTGACCCGCAGCCAGCTGGTACACAGCCTGTCCAAGTCGCTGGATAGTTGTCAGGCGTATTAACCTGATCGACAACCTGAGGCTCTTCACCCAAGCGAACGATCACCATAGCGGATTCCGACGGATACCGACCGATTGTTGATTACAACGACGCCGGGTCCAGCTTGCTGGTGGGAATCTGCAGCTGCGACCGGGCCTGCTGCAGGCTATCGAGCGTCAGGGTTCCCTGGCGGTAGAGTTCGGTCAGGGCAGTCCAGGCGATATAGCGGGCATCCACCTCAAAGTGATCGCGCAGGTCCGGTCGCGATTCGCTCAATCCGAAACCGTCGGTACCCAGGCTGACCTGCGGCAAAGGCAGCCAGCGGGCGATGCTGTCGGGCAGTATCTTCATGTAGTCGCTGCAGGCGACGATGATCCCCTGTTCATCGGCCAGCTGGCGCTCGATATGGTTCTGTACCGGCGACTCGGGGTTGAGGCGGTTGTGGCGCTCGCGCTGCTCAGCCTGGCGCAGCAGTTCGGTGTAGCTGGTGACGCTCCAGATATCGGCGCTGCAGCCGAAACCGCGTAACAGTTCGGCGGCTTTGCGCACCTCCTGCATCAGGCTGCCACTACCGAACAGGTGGACCTTGTGACCCTCGCGGGAGTCGGCCTGGAAACGGTACAAACCGTTGAGAATATCCTGCTCGATGTTGATGTTGCCGTCATCCGTGGGCATGGCCGGCATCGGGTAGTTCTCGTTGTACAGCGTCAGGTAGTAGAAGATGTTTTCATCGTTCTGGTACATCCGTTCGATACCGTCACGAACGATTACCGCCAGTTCGTAGGCGAAGGCGGGGTCGTAGCTGCGCAGGTTCGGTACCGTGGCGGCGATGACATGGGAGTGACCGTCCTGGTGCTGCAGCCCTTCACCGTTCAGGGTGGTACGACCGGCGGTGCCGCCGAGCAGGAAGCCTTTGGCCATCGCATCGGAACAGCTCCAGATCATGTCGCCGACCCGTTGGAAGCCGAAGATCGAATAGAAGATGTAGAACGGAATCATCGGCGCGCCGAAGTTGGCGTAGGCGGTGCCGGCGGCCAGGAACGAGGCCATCGCGCCGGCTTCGCAGATCCCCTCCTGCAGCAGCTGGCCGTCTTTGGCTTCCTTATAGGGCAGCAGCGAGCTGGCATCCACCGGCTTGTATTTCTGTCCTTCGCTGGAGTAGATCCCGAACTGATTGAACAGCGACTCCATCCCGAAGGTACGGGCCTCATCCGGGACGATCGGGACGATATAGCGACCCAGCGCTTGGTCTTTCATCATCGACGCCAACATGCGCACAAAGGCCATGGTGGTGGATTGCTCCCGCGTGGTTCCCTCGATGGCCCGTTGGAACAGGCTCAGCGACGGAGCGGTCAGGCGCGGCTGTTGGGTGGTACGGCTGGGGAGGTAACCGTTGAGCTGCTGCCGCTGCCGATGCAGGTAGAGAGCTTCAGGACTGTCTTCGGCCGGCTTGTAGAAGGCCGCCTGGGCCAGTTGCTCATCGGACATCGGAATACCGAAACGGCGGCCGATGGCGATCCGATCTTCGGCGCTGAACTGCTTTTGTTGATGCGCGGTGTTCTGGCCTTCGGCCGAGGAGCCCATGCCTTCGCCCTTGACCGTTTTCATCAGGATCACCGTGGGCTTGCTGGTATTACGAGCGGCTCGGTCGAAGGCGGCGTAGAGTTTCTTACGGTCATGACCGCCACGACGGATCAGGCGGATCTCATCATCGTTGAGGGTCTTCATCAGCTCGGCCAGACGCGGGTCACCGTCGATCCAGTGCTCGCGCACGGTTTTGCCGTCGGAGACAGTGTAGAACTGGTAATCGCCATCCACGGCGCGGTCCATCCGCGCCTGCAGCAGTCCGTCTTGATCGCGGGAGAACAGTTCGTCCCACTCGCTGCCCCAGATCACCTTGATTACATCCCAGCCGGCACCGCGGTAGCTGCGCTCCAGCTCCTGGATGATCTTGCCGTTGCCCCGGACCGGGCCGTCGAGCCGTTGCAGGTTGCAGTTGATCACCATCACCAGGTTGTCGAGATTATCGCGGGTCGCCATGTTGATGGTGCCGAGCACTTCCGGTTCGTCCGATTCGCCGTCACCGATAAAGCACCAGACCTTACCGCCGTTGGCCGGTTTGATGCCGCGGTTTTCCAGGTACTTCATAAACCGGGCCTGGTAGATCGCCGAGGGGGTGGAGAGGCCCATCGAGGCGCTGGGCAGCTGCCAGAAGTCCGGTAGACGCCGGGGGTGAGGGTAGGAGGGCAGGCCGCCACCGGGCTGCAGCTCACGCCTGAAATTGACCAGCTGCTGTTCGGTAATGCGGTTTTCCAGGTAGCCGCGGGCGTATAAGCCGGGGGCCGCATGGGCTTGCACCATCAGGATATCGCCGCCGTACTCTGGACTGCGGCTCTGGAACCAGTGATTGAAACCCACTTCCAGTGCGGTAGCGGCGGATTGGTAGGTGGCGATATGGCCACCGACACCGGAACCGTTGGCGTTGGCCTGCAGTACCATCGCCATCGCGTTCCAGCGAATGATGTTCTCGATCTTCTGCTCCAGCGCGATATCGCCGGGATAGCCGGGCTGCTGCTGTGGAGCGATGGTATTTCGATAGGGGGTGTTCAGCGTCGCTTCGGCCAGGCTAACCCCCTTTTTCAACAGATGATTCTGCAGTAATCGCAGCATCTCCCGGCTGCGGCCCTCTCCCTGCTCGTGGAAGATGTAGTCGAGCGCTTCGATCCACTCGCTGTTTTCCAGTTCCTGTTCTTCGGCGGAGTAGGCCGTGTCAGCGTGGCAGGGGTTCATTGGGGAGCTCCGGTTGTTGTTGTCGTGGCTATAAAGGTTATCACTGCGATCGGAGCTCAAGAGGCTAAAATGGCTAGCTGAATTGGTAGTTGTTGGATGTTGCGGCTAAAAAAACTTTAGATATTAGATTTTAGCGCTAAGGGTTGCAGTAGTATTACCGTTCAGGAGTTCAGCAAGATGGTTCAACCAGCCGGGGGATACTGATGGAAAAACTGGATCGGATTGATCGACGGATTCTGGAGCTGTTGCAGCAGGATGCCCGTATCAGTATTGCGGAGCTGGCTGACGCGGTGGGTCTGTCACCAACTCCCTGCGGTCGGCGGGTAAAGCAGTTGGAGAGCCGTGGGCTGATCGCTCGGCAGATCGTGGTGTTGGATCCGAAGAAAATTGGTTTGCCGATGACGGTGCTGGTGCAGATCTCGTTGGAGAAACAGACCAAGGACCGGCTCAAACTGTTTGAGGAAGCGGTGGCGTTAATTCCCGAGGTGATGGAGTGCTATCTGATCACCGGTAGCCAGTCGGACTACATGCTGAAGATGGTCACCCGGGATCTGGACCACTACCAGCAACTGTTGCTGGATAAACTGGCCGCCATCGAAGGGGTCAACTCGATCATCAGCAACTTCATCATGCGCCAACCGGTCCATAAGACCGCTTATGATCTGGCGCACCTGAGCCGCTGAGGTGGTCTCTACCGACTACTCGTCCAGTACCACAATGATGCGGCGGTTCTGCTTGCCCTTGTTCTCGATCTTCTTGATTCTGACCGGACCGATCTCACCGCTGTTGGCAACGTGGGTGCCGCCGCAGGGCTGCAGATCGGCACCGTCGAACTGGATCAGCCGTACCCGGCCGTGGCCCATCGGCGGTTTGACACTCATGGTACGGATCAGCTCGGGCCGAGCTTCCATCTCCGCGTCGCTGATCCAGTGGATCGACATCGGATGATCCCCTTGGGTCAGTCGATTCAGGTCAGCCTCGATCGCCAGTTTGTCGGGAGGCTCGGGCAGGTTGAAATCGATCCGGGCGCTGCCGTCATCACGAATCCCTCCGCCGGTCACTGCCGCCGGCACCACGGCACAGAGCATATGCATGCAGCTGTGCAGGCGCATGATCCGGTAACGTCGGTCCCAGTCGATATTCAACCGGACCCGCTCACCAATCGCCGGCAGTGCTGAGGCGTCGGTCTGGTGCACGATGGCGCCGGTATCGCGTTCTTTGATGGTGTTGCTGATGGCAATTTCGCTACCGTCGGCCCGTTGCAGGCGGCCGCTGTCGCCGAGCTGGCCACCACCGACCGGGTAGAACACGGTCTGGTCGGTGACGAACCCGTCGTCGCGGTGCTCGATCACCGTCGCCTCGCAGTGTTGCAGGTAGCCGTCTTCGCGAAACAGCTCTTGGGTTAACGGGGCTGTAGTCATCTTTCCCTGCTCCTGTTGATGCCCTCAGGGCTTAATCCAGCTGCCGATCAGAAAGGCGCCGTCGTTGCGCTGTTGCTGCAGGCCTTGCTGTTCGATCGCTCTAGCCTCGGCTAGTTCGCAGTGCTTGTCAAAATGGACCGCCGTGCGGGTTTCGCCGCTGACCGGAGTCAGGGCCAGGAGTTCGTTGGGGCTGCGAAACCAGGCGTGGTTGAAGACTGAGTCCTTGTCCTGCTTGGCGTTGTCGTGCCGACGGGTTGCCCAGGGGCTCAGGCTGTTCAGGGTGGCGACCACCACCTTTCCGCCGGGGCGGGTGACACGGAACAACTCGCCGAGGGCCTGTTTTGCGTCTTCGATAAACTCCAGCGCGGTGATGGAGGTGCACTTGTCGAACGTATTGTCGGCAAAGGGCAACTTACTGATATCCGCGGCGGCAAAGCGGGCTTCGGCGAGTCTGGCGGTTGCCCGGGACAGCATCGGAAGCGACAGGTCCACCCCGGTGATCTGTACGCCCCGCTCAATCAGTGGTGCGGTAAAGATGCCGCTGCCACAGCCGGCATCGAGAATGTTGTCGTCGGCTTGCGGTTCCAGTAGCTCAAGTATCAATGCCAGTTCGGTCTGATACACCAATTGGCCGATCGGGGTTTGAAACCACTGCTCGTAGGGATCGGGCCAGTCGTCGAATAGTTGGGTCATCGTAAGTCTCATCAGATTCGGCCAATAAGCAGTATTTCAGGGCAGAGACGTCTCGCCTAGTACCAGTCGTTGAATCTTGTAGGGCGCAGAGGATATAACGTTACAGCAGCTAAATTGAGCCGCAACAACCTGAACTTGGCCGATGAAATACACTGGAATTTTTCATTGATGTATGCGTGCTATCTTAATACCCTAAGTGATTGTATATATTGAGAAATAAGGGGTTTGTTGGTGGGGTGGAGTTAAATGATATTCAGCTAGGTATTGATCTTGCAACCAGCGCCACAATTATAGGATCTGCCCTGACTTTCTGGTGGCAATCGCTGAAGCGTGCCGAGGAGGCAAGGGCTGCAGATAAAATCGAGAAAACCCGTTCCATTGCCCTATCAAAGTTATATGACGTGTCAAGAGAGTTTGAAGACGCTTTTATAAAATTTAATACCGCAAGAGAGACCTTAGAAGATGGCCTGTATAAAGGGTCAAGGTTTTCTCTATCTGGATCTGAAATAAAGAGCCCGGATCAAATTAAGAATAACCTTAGTTTGATATCTGAATTTATAAACGGTTATGAAGAGTACTATAACCTTATCCAGAAACGTCGATATTCAATTTTGCCATTGCTTGACGTTCTAGATGAAAGTGAAAAGAGCAAGGCTAAAGCAACTGATAACCAAAGTGCTATATCCAAGGTTTGGGAAGATATTAATAGCCTAAGAGTTGCTCATTCGAACTTGGTTGACAGGTTTGAACTGCTTACCGAGCTCATTGAGCTATGTGATAAAGCTGAATCTATTCAACAGAGTATCTCTGTTGGGACTGACAGGAGCTCGGCTGCAGTTGTTTCCTCTAAGCCTATAGTTGATATGGCTAGATCTATATTGTTTCAACAGAAGAATATGTTCCTACTGAACGAGATTATTTCATCTGCAGAAATATCGGCAAAGGAAAGGTCGGATTTTCTGAATGATCTCGGTGTTGAATGGAATTTCCGTGAACAGATTGTTAGGGATGTTCAGCCTGCGATGCAAGAGCGTTTAATTAACCATTTCTTGCTTGATTTAACCGAAGGTGAGCCTTTGGATTTTCAGGTTAGGATTATGGCGATGGTTAAAGAAAGCTTGGATGAGAATCAAATTATCTGTAAAGGTGTTCTCATTAAGCTAAGTGCATTGTTATATGCAACGTTGCAATGCGATAGCCAGGAAAGTTTCGCTCAAGTGGTTGATCGGTACGGAGAGCGAGACTACCTGAACAAAGCTTGGGAAAAGTGCTGATGCTGAAGTGTGCCGTTAACTTCCTGCAGAAGCTGGAGGGGCTTGTACGTAGGTTGACCTAGTCAAGCGATGGCGTTGTGCAACCGCTTGACTAGTGAGCGTCATAGGCCTTGTGAGATTACAGGCCCAGCTTGTCGGCGACGTAGTCGGCGTCCTTGTCACCACGACCGGACAGGTTGACCAGGATGGTCTGATCGGCCGACAGGGTCGGGGCCAGCTTCATCGCATAGGCAACGGCGTGTGAGCTTTCCAGCGCCGGAATGATGCCCTCTTTGCGTGACAGGGTCATAAAGGCATCCAGGCACTCCTGATCGGTGATGCTGGTGTAGTCCACCCGCTTGATATCCTTCAGGTAGCTGTGCTGCGGTCCGACGCCCGGGTAGTCCAGGCCGGAGGCGATCGAGTGGACCGGCATCGGCTCGCCGTCTTCGGTCTGCAGGACGTAGCACTTCATCCCGTGCAGTTCGCTGGGCGCACCGAGGGTCAGGGTAGCGGAGTGTTCCTGGGTATCCAGTCCTTTACCGGCCGGTTCGACACCGACGATGTTGACCGATTCGTCGTCCAGGAAGGCGGTAAACAGGCCCATGGCGTTGGAGCCGCCACCAACACAGGCGGTGATGTAGTTCGGCAGCTCGCCGGTCTGTTCCAGGAATTGAGCCCGTGCCTCTTCGCCGATAATGCTCTGGAAGTCGCGTACCATCATCGGGAACGGGTGCGGTCCGACCACTGAACCGATGGCGTAGAAGAAGTTGACCGGGTCTTTCAGGTACTCTTCGAAGGCACTGTCGACGGCGTCCTTCAGCGTGGCGGTACCGCGGGTCACGGGTACCACCTTGCAACCCAGAATCTTCATCTTGGTGACGTTGGGGTGTTCTTTCTCGATATCGACCTGGCCCATATGGATCTCGCACTCGATACCCACCAGTGAGCAGGCGGTGGCCAGCGCAACACCGTGCTGGCCGGCACCGGTTTCGGCCAGTACCTTGGTCTTGCCCATGTACTTGGCCAGCAGGGCTTCACCCAGGCAGTGATTGATCTTGTGGGCGCCGGTGTGATTGAGGTCTTCGCGCTTGAGGAAGATCTTGGCGCCGCCGCAGTGTTCGGTCAGGCGCTTGGCGTAATAGAGCGGGCTGGGGCGGCCGACGTAGTACTTGTAGAGTTCCAGCAATTCGCTGCGATAGGCCTCGGTATCCTTGATCTCGCGGTAAGCGCGATCGATATCGTCCATGATCGCTTTCAGCTCCGGGGGGATGATCTGACCACCGTAGCTACCGAAAAAGCCTTCGGCATTGGGCATCGGGGCAAAATCGAATGAACTCATAACTCGCTCCTTGGCAATTGCTCTATCCTGAATTCAGTATTTGACATACTCAGGCGTATATTCGAGCCATCTTATCAGGGCCTAACCGGGCTTCAATATGTTTCGCATCAATTACAGAGTTGCGACAGTTCTACTTTGGTCGAGCTGGTCGGATTAGTTACACTGTCGGCCTTTGCGGCGAATTATCGTCCTGACCCTAAACTGACCCATTTTGTAGGTGCTGCCGTTGAGCGATTCCGAAATCCGCATCGTTGCCGATGAGAATATTCCACTGGTCGAAGCGTTCTTTGGCCACTTGGGGCCGATTCAGCGGGCTCCCGGACGACAGATGCAGGCCGAGCAACTGGCGCAAGCGGACCTGTTGCTGGTCCGTTCGGTGACCAACGTCGATCAACAGCTGTTGGCCGGCAGCTCGGTGCGTTATGTGGCCAGTGCCACCATCGGCACCGATCATATCGATCGTGACTGGTTGCAGCAGCAGGGAATCGGGTTTGATAACGCCCCGGGCTGTAATGCCGAGTCGGTGGTGGATTATGTGCTCAGTGCGCTGGTCAATCTGGCCGCCCAAGAGGGCTGCGAGCTGACTCACAAGCGAGTCGGGATTGTCGGTGTCGGCAATGTTGGTTCGAGATTACAACGGCGTCTGGAGAGCCTCGGCATCGAGTGCCTGCTCTGTGATCCGCCCCGTGCCGAGCGCGAGGTGTCGGGAGATGAAGGCGAAGAGCAGGGCTTTGTTTCCTTGCCAACCCTGCTTGAGCGTTGTTCGGTTTTTTGTCTGCACACCCCGCTGACCCGTGAGGGTGACCACCCCAGCTATCACCTGTTCGATGACCAAGTATTAGCGGCGCTGCCCGAAGGCGCCTGGTTGATCAATGCCGGTCGCGGTGCGGTGATCGACAATCGGGCGCTGCTTGATTACTTGCCGCACCGGCAGGATCTGAAGGTGGTTCTGGATGTGTGGGAGCCGGAGCCGGCGATCAATCCTGAACTGGCGGCGATGGTCGAATTTGGTACTCCGCATATCGCCGGTTACAGCCTCGAGGGTCGCACCCGCGGTACCGAGATGATCTATCAGGGAGCCTGCCGCTTTTTAGGTATCGAGCCCCGTTGCCAACTGGAATCCCTGTTGCCGTCACCGGCCTTGGGTCGGTTGGAGCTCGATTCGACGGCGCAGGACGAGAAGGACCTGGTGTCGCGTTTGGTGCGTCTGGTTTATGACCTGCGACGTGATCATCACGCCCTGCAACAGGTCCTTGGGGGTGCGCCGGATCAACGAGCCCCTGGATTTGATTTGCTAAGGCGCCATTACCCGATGCGGCGTGAATTCAGCAGCTTAAAGATCGGCGGGGTTATGCCGCAGTCCGGATTAGCGCAGCAGCTCCAATCCTTCGGTTTTACACTAGTCGATGCCGGTTAGCCGGGATTAAATTCTGAGGCTCCACCATGGTTGGAGCGACCGCCTAAAACCAGTATTCTGAGTCTTTGCCGTCAATAGCCGATACCCGATGTCCTCCACCCGTCTGAGTCTCCCAAGCGCCAAGTCCGATCAGCCGCTGTCGGCGGTCAAGGAACAACTGCGTTTTGACGAGCTGCAGCTGCGCGTGGGCGACCGCATCAGGATAGACAGCCCGAACCCCCGTGGTCGTTTCACCGTGCGCTATCTGGGCGCCTACCCGGATCAGTTTCTGTTGGTGTCGATGCCGGTCCAGCATGATGTGGTCAAACCACTGAGATCGGGAACTCGGGTTCAGCTGCGCTTTGTGGCGTTGGATCGTGCCTGTGTTGTCAATGCTCGGGTGCTGAAAGCCGTCGATGAACCGCAGCCGATGCTGTGGCTAAGCTATCCGGAGCAGGTTGAGGCCGCACGAGTTCGGGAACTTCCCAGGGTGGCCACCGATCTGATTGTGTCGGTGGATGAGGCGGAACCGGGCCATTTTGGCGGCGGTTGGCCCAGGCAGGCATTGTGCAGTGATTTAAGCCTGCGAGGGGCCTGTATCGAGGCCGGCGATCAACTCGGTGAGATCGGTGACGGTCTGCTGCTGACTCTGCGGCTGCAGGTTGACGGTATCGATCAGGTGCTGTTGCTGGAGAGCCGTATCCGCTCGCTGGAGGAGGTTGAGGATAGTCTGGCCGGCGGTTATCGGATGCTGCATGGGGTGGAGTTTGCGGCAGTGGACGAGGATAACCGACTGGTGCTGGCCGGATTCGTTTATCAACAGCTGTTGCTGGAGCAGTTTGGTCCCGGCATCGGTGTCGCCCCGTTTGGGTGACTCAATAAGATTGAAGTAGGTCGAGATGTTTAAGTTAGGTTTGATTATCAATCCGTTGGCCGGTGTTGGCGGTAGTGTGGCGCTGAAGGGCAGTGATGGTGCGGAAACCGCCCGTCAGGCGTTAGAACTGGGTGCCGTACCCCGGGCCGGAGAGCGTGCGCTGCTGGCACTGGAGGCGCTGAAAGGACTCGATCTTCGCTGTTATACCTACCCCGGTGAAATGGGGCAGACGGCCGCCGAGCAGGCCGGTTTTGAGCCGGTCGTGCTGGGGCAGATCGAGTCGGGCAATACCAGCGCCGAAGATACCCAGAACGCGGTTCGTGATCTGGTCGAGGCCCAGGTCGATTTGATTCTGTTTGCCGGCGGCGACGGCACCGCCAGGGATCTGCACGGTGTCGTACCGGAGACCATTCCGGTGCTGGGAATTCCGGCCGGGGTCAAGATCCATTCCGGAGTCTACGCCATTACTCCCCGGGCCGCCGGTGAAGTGGTCGCGATGCTGATTCGCGGTGAGCTGGTCAGCCTGCGGGAGCAGGAGGTCAGAGATATCGATGAGAAGGCGTTCCGCGAGGGCAGTGTTCGGGCAAGGTACTATGGTGAATTGCTGGTGCCGGAAGAGGGGCGCTTTGTCCAGCGGACCAAGAGTGGCGGCAAAGAGGTCGAGGAGCTGGTGCTTGAAGATATCGCCGCCGATTTGGTCGAAACCATGGAAGACGGCATCTGCTACGTGATGGGCTCGGGTACTACGGTCCAGGCGGTCATGGAGGAGCTGGGGCTGCCCAATACGCTGTTGGGGGTCGATCTGGTCCGCGACGGCGAGCTGCTCGGTTCCGACCTGAGCGCAGCCGAGCTGTTGGAACTGACCGAAGGCCAGGAGTGCCGCGTGGTGGTCACGATCATCGGTGGTCAGGGGCATATTATCGGTCGTGGCAACCAACAGCTGTCCCGTGAGCTTCTGCAGCGGGTGGGGCGTGACAACATGATTGTGGTCGCGACCAAGACCAAGCTTAAGGCGCTGGAAGGCAGGCCGTTGGTGATCGATTCCGGTGATCCGGCCTTTGATCAACAATGGTCGGGCCTGATTCGCGTGGTGACCGGTTACCGTGACGCGGTGCTTTATCCGGTAGAGGGCTGATCTGATGGCGACTGCCATGAACCGAAAGAGAACAGCGGCAAGCGGTGCTATCGCGCTGATGCTGACACTGCTGCTGAGTGGTTGCGGTGAAGAACCGTCGCCAGTTGAACAAGCCGCTGAAAGTGCACCGCCGAAAACTCAGGCATCGGATGAGGAAAAGTCATCGGCTACTCCATCCGACACTGCTCAGGCTGAACCGCCGGCAACCTTGAAGGCCCAGCAGGAGCCGGTCGACGAGTCGGTGGATGAGCCGCTGTCGGTGAACCCTCTGACCGGTGAAGAGGCCCCGAGCGAGCCCGCCCAATCCAAGACGCTGGACTTGAGCCTGACCGAGGCGGAGCGTCTGGGCGAGCAACCTGCCGCCGAGGACGGCCTTGTGAACGGATTGATGCCGCCGGAGGATGAACCGGAATCCGCCTTTAAACGGGCTCTTGAAGCCAGCGAGGAGGAAGATGGCGTTTCTTTCAGCGGCGGATTGATCACCAAGGAAGACGAACCCAATTTCCGCGACTCGGTTGAAGGGGCTGAATTCGGTCTGGAAGTGAAGTACTAGGACAGATTACAGCAGGCCGCGATCGAGCAGACGTTGCAAAAAGGCACGTTTACCCTTGAGCTGTTCGACCCGCAGGTTATCGCTGTTCAGGCCTTGATCCAGTAACAGATCGAACAAACGTAGATGGTTGTGGGCCAGGCTGTAGTCCAGCAGCGTGTGCTGGTTGCTGTCTTCGACATCCAGTCTCGCACCGGCATCGACCAGTGCCCGGATCGTAGCCCAATAACGTTTCGGATCGCGGCTGGCGGCATAGAGCAGCGGCGTCTGCCCCTCCTGATTCAGGGTTTCGAGCGAAATACCCTGCTGCAACAGCAGCTGTATCGTGGCTGGGCTGTCGGTGGCGGCCAGGTGCATGACGGTCTGGCCCTTGAAGTTGGTCAGCGACGGATCGGCGCCCGCGCGTAGCAACTGCGCGACCAGGTTTGGCATATTGCGATTGACGGCCGCCATCAAGACGCTTTTTCCGATTCGATCCTGAGCATTGGGATCGGCCCCGGCGGCCAGCAGTTGCATTGCCGCCTCATGGTGCCCCGCCTCAACCGCCCAGTAGAGCGGTGTGCGCTTAAAGTAATCTTTCGCTTCCAACGCCTGCGGCTGCTTGAGCAGCAGTTTGATCAGTTCCTGTTGGCCGCTCTTGGCTGCCAGATGGACCGGTTTCGCCCCCCTGTCGGCGCGTGCCGGGAGATTACTGTCAGCTCCCTGCAGCAGCAGGTGGCGGGCCATATCCAACTGCTTGGCGTCGACCGCCCAGTGGAGCAGGGTGCGCCCTTCCACATCGGTGCGTTGATCCTGTTGGTTCAGCTGTGCCTGAGACGGGGCGCAGGCCAAGAGCGCGTCGCTGGTCCCGGTGCGGACCTGCTCGACCAGGGTGGTGAATTTACAACCGGGTTTATCCGCGGAAGTTGCCATCCGTTCGGTTTGTACCGGGTTACCGAGCTGGGTCGTCATTGGGGCCAGCTGTGGCTTGTTGCTGAGCTTGGTCGGTATCTGCTGCGGCTTGTCCATGGATGTCAGCGGCATCCGTTTGATCTCTTTGGTTTCGGCGCGTGAGATCGGTTTGGCGCTGGAGTCTGGCTGCAGTGGTTTAACTGCGGCGGTCGAAGTCGGGAGTTGTGATGGTTTCGGATCCGCGGTTGAGCCCTGGGGCGCCGCCGGTTTAGCCGGTTGTACCAGCTTTCGTTTGGCGGGGGGGGATTCGGGTTTGCTCGCGGGTTTAGCTGCTGCTTTGGAGACAGGCTCAGCGGCGGGTGTAATGGTCGTTACCGCGGCGGCCTGAGCCGGGTTAAATCCCGATTTATCGTCTGTTTGTGGCTGCTTGAGCGTCTTGACCGCTGGGGTTGCTGATTCCGCAGCCTGTTTTTTCTGTTGACGCTTTTGCTGCATCTCCTGCAGGCAGGCCTGGTTGTAGACGGTGCGACCGTCTTCGGTTTTGCAGGCTGAGATTGCTTGGGCTGTGTCAGGCAGCATTCCGACACCGAGGAGCAACGTCACGGCAACAGCCCAAAAGCTGAACAGGTTGGCGTATTGCGGGTGTGGAATGGTCATCTAGGCAGAGTTTACAGCTGGGCTCTTTATTAGCCCTTTATAATAAGGTCAGGCAGGATCGAAGTGAATAACCAAGCGGTAATATTTAGAGACTTATTGTCCCTTAAATGGAGACCAAGTATTTGAATTTAAGAACTAATTCGTACAAAAAAACCGCGGACGTAGCCGCGGTTTTTTGACTAAGCCGGCAATAATCGCCGGGCTAAGTATCAGCTCTTAGTTGAACAGATGCTTGACGCCGTCGCGCTCTTCCATCAGTTCCTGCTCGGTAGCCTTCATCTTCTCGCGGCTGAAGTCGCTGATTTCCAGGCCTTGAACGATTTCGTACTTACCGTCCTTACAGGTGACCGGGAAAGAGTAGATGATGCCTTCGGCTACGCCGTAGCTACCGTCAGACGGGATCGCCATGGAAACCCAGTCGCCTTCTTGAGTGCCCAGAGCCCAGTCGCGCATGTGCTCGACGGCGGCGTTGGCGGCAGAAGCGGCAGAGGACAGACCACGGGCCTTGATGATCGCGGCGCCACGCTGCTGTACGTCAGGGATGAAGGTCTCTTTGTACCAGGACTCTTCAACCAGGCCTTCAGCCGCCTGACCGTCAACGGTGGTGTTGCTGATGTCCGGGTACTGAGTCGCGGAGTGGTTACCCCAGATGGTGACTTTCTTCACGTCGGTGACGTGCTTGCCAGTCTGGTTGGCCAGCTGAGCAGCGGCACGGTTGTGGTCCAGACGGGTCATGGCGGTGAACTGACCCGGATCCAGATCCGGTGCGTTCTGCTGTGCGATCAGGGCGTTGGTGTTGGCCGGGTTGCCGACAACCAGTACTTTAACGTCACGGCTGGCGTGATCGTTCAGTGCCTTACCTTGAACAGAGAAGATGGCGGCGTTGGCTTCCAGCAGGTCCTTACGCTCCATGCCCGGTCCACGCGGACGAGCACCAACCAGCAGTGCGTAGTCGGCGTCTTTGAACGCAACGTTGGCGTCGTCGGTCTGAACGATACCCTGCAGCAGCGGGAAGGCGCAGTCTTCGAGCTCCATGGCAACACCCTTCAGGGCATCCAGTGCCGGAGTGATCTCGAGCAGTTGCAGAATGACGGGCTGGTCGTTGCCCAGCATTTGGCCGGAGGCGATGCGAATCAGCAGTGAGTAGCTGATCTGACCGGCGGCACCGGTGACTGCGACGCGTACAGGTTGTTTCATGGAAAATCCCCTTCATCAAAAAGAGTAAAGCCGGTCTTGATGCCGGCGCCAAAAGGTGGCGCGATTATAAAGGAAACGGCCCGGTCAAGCTATCGAACCGGGCCGGAATACAACCAATGGAGCAGAACGAAAGGATAGGGCGCGTTAATCAGTCGCTGTCCAGATCCAGCGCGACCCGGAAGCCCCAGGTATTACGAACCGCGTTGGGCGGATGACGATAGCGGCTGGCGGAGCGGATCAACCGCGGTATGTCGTACCAGGAGCCACCGCGCATCACCCGGTAGTTACACAGGCCGACATCCCAGCTGGCACCATCGGTCGGCGCCTGGTCGTAGCTCTCGTTGTAGCAGTCTGAAACCCACTCGTAGACGTTGCCGTTCATGTCATAAAGGCCGAACGGATTGGGCTCGAAACTGCCGGTCGGGGCGGTCTGTTGACCGTCGAACGCACTGCCGCAGTCGTCGCAGGCGGCGTTGTTGGTTCCGATTTCGTTACCCCACCAGAACTGGGTCGAGCTGCCGGCGCGGGCGGAATACTCCCACTCCGCTTCGGACGGAAGGCGGTAGGGCTGGCCGGTTTGCTGACGAATCCAGTAGGCGTAGGCGTTGGCATCGTTCCAGCTGATATTGATAACCGGACGGTTGCCTCGTCCCCAGCCCTGGTCATCCGGCAGCGGGCGACCGGTGGACAGGGCAAATAGGTCATACTCGCCGAAGGTGATCTCTTTCTGCGACAGGGCGAAGCTCTTCTTGATATTGACCACGTGTACCGGCAGCTCGTTGTCGTCACCGTTACGGTCGAGGTCACCCATCTGGAATCGCCCTTTGGGCACAATCACCATGTTGGGGCCGAAGACCCCGGGAATGATTTCGTCTTTGAACACTTCGCCGGTGCGACGGACCAGGGCTCCGTCGTTGTCGCCGTCGGTTGCGCTCGGCCTATTGTTGATCGGGTCGCGAGTCAGACGGACGCTGTAGTTATCGACCCTGTCGCCAATCTGCGCCAGCAGGGCCTGGTCGTTGGATAACTCCCGCAGCGTGGCGAATTCACGGCTCAGGGCAATTTTACTGTCGATGCTTGGCGGCTGGTCCAGCAGATTCTGTACCTTGACCAGCTGGTCGACCAGTTGCTGTTCGTGCCCCCGGTATTCATTGCCGGCCAGCATATAACCAAGCCCCACCCCAGCTCCGAAGCTTAAGGTGATCCCCAGCAGGGAGCTGATCAGCATTCCGCCTTTGCGTTGGGGTTGTTCGGCCTTGTTGTTGGCGGCCTGAGCTGCCCGATTTTCCGGGCGTGCCTGGGGCTTTTTGTCGCGGGCGGCCGAGGATTTGGTATTGGGGGCATCGCCCGGTAAGGCAACACCCGGCGGGAACAGCTTTTTCAGCAGCTCTTGTGCCGATTCCGGTCGGTCGCCGGGTTGTTCGCTGAATGCGGTCAGTAGCAGTTGCCACTGCTCATCATTAAACAGAGCCGGAGGGCTCAGCTCTTCAGGTTTACGCTCGTTCTGAGGCACCTCGGGGGAGAAGGGCGCACGGCCGGCGAACAGGAGATAAATCAGGCAGGCGAACGAGAAAATATCCGCACTGAGCGGCAGCGGCGCCGGGCTGAATGCCTCGGGAGCATGGTACTCGCTGTTCAGGACGCGGTGGCCATTGCTTTGCAGAGCGTGGAGCAGCGGTTGCCGGAACGCCACATTAACCAGCTTGACCCCCACTTCGTGGGTGATGATTACATTCCACGGGGTCAGATCACCGTGGCTGATCTTCTGGCGCGCGCTGTAGTCCAGCGTCAAGGCAACCTGGGACAGGATCACGCGGGCCTTCTCGGCACTGAGTTGTTTGTAGCCGTCTTCGATCAGAATTCTGGCCAGACTACGGGTCGAGATCGGCTCCATCGCCACAAACAGCCAGCCTTCACGGCTCTGAAAATACCCATGGATCTTGGCCAGATGTTTGAAGTCCAGGCGGCTGGCACGGCTGACTTGGGATTTGAACTGCTCCAGCGTTTGCTTGTCTTTGAGCAGGTTGGGATTGACGATCTCGAGCGCAACCCGATCGCGGGAATCTTCGTCTTCGCCGGTACTGAGATCGTAAGCGTGCCAGACCTGGCCGATGGGGCTGTTGCTGACCGGTTTGATCAGCTGAAATTGATGGTGATCGGGGCCGAGCACCATCTTTTTGCGCAAAGTCGAGAAATCCAGAGCCATAATCGCCTTCAGATACAGTCCGTTATCGCAGTTCGCCCGGAGGCGGAACAAGCATAGCCCAAACCATCATGCAGGTGTTATTCGGTTGTCAGCGGAGCAAATGACTTGACCAGTTCATCCACCGCCTTCATCTGCTGCAGATAAGGTTCGAGCTTATTCAGCGGCAGGGCGCAGGGGCCGTCACATTTAGCCTGGCTGGGATCCGGATGGGCTTCCAGAAACAGACCGGCGATGCCCTGGGACATGCCGGCTCGGGAGAGTTGGGCAGCCAGTGCACGGCGGCCGTCGGCGCTGTCGCTTCTGCCGCCCGGCATCTGCAGGGCGTGGGTGGCATCGAACATCAACGGGACGCCGAAATCCTTCATGACGGAGAAGCCCAGCATGTCGACGACCAGATTGTTGTAGCCGAAGCAGCTGCCGCGCTCGCACAGGATCAGACGGTCGTTTCCGGCTTCCCGACACTTCTTGAGGATATGTCCCATCTCCTGTGGAGCCAGGAACTGAGCCTTCTTGATATTAATGGCGGCACCGGTGCGGGCCATCGCCACCACCAGATCGGTCTGGCGTGATAGGAAAGCGGGCAGCTGAATGATGTCGGCCACTTCTGCCGTCGGGGCGGCCTGGTGCGGCTCGTGCACATCGGTGATGATCGGTACGCCGAAGCTGCGTTTGATGTTGTCGAGAATCTTCAGGCCTTCATCCAGTCCCGGCCCGCGGAAGGAATCGATCGAGGAACGGTTAGCCTTGTCGAACGAGGCCTTGAACACATAGGGAATGCCGAGTCGGGTTGTCACTTCGACATAACGTTCGGCAATCTGCATCGCCAGTTGCTCGGATTCAAGCACGTTCATGCCGCCGAAGAGGACGAATGGCAGTTCGTTGTTAATGGAGATCTCGCCGACGGTAACGGTTTTCTGTGTCATTCAGGGGCCTCAGAATTGTTCTGGGTGGGGCCAGGGGCCTTTTGGGCTTGATTATAGGGAGGAAAAGGGCTGCGCGATAGGTGGCGGGAGAAACAGCGGCGCTGTGGCAGCTCGCTTGCCTGATACCTAGCGTGATGTCGAGGGGAAGCTTTCGCCGAACTGCTTAATCCAGTTTTGGGCCGCCTCGTTCAGACTCAGTCCGGAACCGTCCCGTTGCAGCTGTGCATGGTAGTGCCGGATATGACAGAGCTGTTCCAGCATTCGCAGCTGAAACGCCTGGTAGCCATCATCAAACGCCAGCGTGAGCTGATATCCCTGTTCGGTAGGGTTGCAGGCCAGGACTCGGGTGATGGCGCTGATGGAATCGGTAATCGAAGGAATACGGACTCGCAGGCGCTGATTGAAGCCGAAGGCGCGGGGCCAAAGGCATTCAAATAGCAATTCGCGTTTTGGGCTGTACGGACTGAAGTCGAGATCGGAGCTGTCTGGCTGGCAGGCAATGGGAGTAAGTTCGAGTTCGAATTGATACATATGCTGCAGGGTTGTGGGCTGCTGTTGCATGGAAGCCTCCTCCGGAGTGCTTTTCACAGGGTCCCTGATGGCTATATCGGCATTCGTTAATGTTTGATGAGCTTTTTTTACCCCGCCGGCTTGGTTATCGTGCATGAATCGCTTGCTTGGGGAGTAAAGAATGAGCACCGAGTCCAATTCAACATCCGATCCGCAGCCGGACCTGCAGAAGGTTTCCGAAGCCGCCCTGTTGTTGCGCCAGCGCCATCAGACGCTGTTGTTATCGAGTCTGAACGGTACCCGGCCTGAGCTGAGTTATGCTCCGTATTGCTGCGATGAGGAGGGGAGCTTCTATATCTATATCAGTCAGTTGGCGAGCCATACCGAGAACTTGAAACAGCATCCGGATTGCAGTGTGATGTTTATCGCTGAAGAGCAGGGTTGTCGCAATCTGTTTGCCCGTGAACGCTTGAGTTTTTCATGCCTGGCTGAGCTGATTGACCCGCAGGATGGAGACTATATCGCGCGACTGGAGCAGTTGGAGCAGCAATTTGGCGAAGTGGTCAGACTGCTGCGCACGTTACCCGATTTCTGCCTGTTCCGCCTTCGGCCCCGTGACGGTCGCTATGTGGCTGGTTTCGGTCGGGCCTATCAGCTCGATCCGCTGAGCTACCGGGCATCGCCGATCGGCCCCGAGCAGTTGGGCAAAGCGGGCCAAAAATAGCCTGGGTGAAGCGAGGTTCCGCCGTTGACGGACCCGATAGCCACAGAGATCGGTATCAACGCTGTTTAAAGAACGCAGAGAGTAGGCCGGAACGACCGGTGAATGTTAGGAGGTTAGATGAGCGATCATCTCGATAGAGTCAGGGCGTTATGCCAGATGATGATCAGTGCCAATCCCGGCGATCATTTTCATGCACTGGGCTTGTGGATCAAACGGGTGGAGCATGCCCGAGTGTGGGCCGAGCTGCCCTACAGTGAAGGGATCATCGGCAATCCGGAGACCGGTGTGGTTCACAGCGGCCCTGTGACGACGCTATTGGATAGCTGCTGTGGGATGGCAGCGGTGGCGGCTTTGGACGAGTTGACCCTGTGTCCGACCATGGACTTGAGAATGGATTATATGCGCCCGGCCAAGCCTGGACTGCCGGTTTTGGCTGAGGCTGAGGCTTATCGGGTCAGCTCCAGCGTTATTTTCTGTCGTGGCAGAGCGTACCAAGAGGGGGTAAGCGAGCCGATCGCGCATTGTGTGGCCAATTTTATCCGCATGGATGCTCAGGTGGCCGGGGTGATGAGTGCCAGGCTGGATCCTCTGCTGGCGTCGGCGACGACCTGTCTGGCGCCACCGGCTAACCCACCCAAGCAACCCGGTCAGATCAGCAGCCTGCCTTCGTTGCGCGATGCGATCTTCGTCATTCAGCAACAGCAGCAGCCGGAATTGTTACTGGAAACCTTGCCCTATGCGCAGTTATTGGGGATGAAGGCGTTCTATCAGGAAGGTGAGTTGGTGCTGCACTTGCCGCCCAGCAAAGCCAACATCGGTAATCCGACCCTGCCGGCGCTCCATGGCGGAGCCATAGCCGGTTTCATGGAGATGTCGGCCGCCGTGCACCTGCTGATGACGATGGAGTCGGTCCGTATCCCCCGGGTGGTCGATTTCTCCATCGACTATGTCCGGGCAGGGCGGTTGGAAGATACCTATGTGAGTTGTTCTGTCGTCCGGCAGGGCAGCAAGCTGGTCAACGTGGCCATCACCGCCTGGCAGCAGGACAGGCAGAATCCCATCGCTACAGCCCGGGCTCACTTTCTGGTGGATTGAACCCGGACTGAGGCGCCGATGCCGGCAGCAAGCCGGCGTTTCAGGTAGCGCCGTTAAGTGATGAGACCATCACCTGGTTACGGCCGGCATCCTTGGCTCGATACAGAGCCTGGTCGGCCCGTTCCAGCCAATCCTGCCAATCTTCGTTAGGTGCCATCTGCGCAACACCGGCCGACAGGGTCACGCTGGGAATGGTCTGTTTGGTGCGTTTGTTGACCAGGGTGACCTGGCTGACCTGCTGTCGGATGCGTTCGGCGATTTTGACCGCATGGGGCAAATTGGCCTGCGGCAGGATAACCAGCATCTCTTCACCGCCGTAGCGGATGGCCAGGTCCTCTTTGCCGATCAGCTGTTTGATCTGATTGGCGACCTGCTGCAACACCTTGTCACCCAGCAGATGGCCATAGTTGTCATTGAAACGTTTGAAGTGGTCGATATCGAAGACCACCATCGAAAGAGCGATATCGTCGAGCTGGCGTAAACGTTCCAGGTGATAACTCATTCCGGTCCGGTTGAGCATGCCGGTGAGCGGATCGGTCATCGCCTGCTTATGGGTCTGGTTCAGCTGTTGTTGCAGCTTTTCGGCATTGGCCTCGGCTTGTTGCAGTTTCTGGTTCAGCGCCTGCTGATCCTTCTTGGCCTGCATCGAGGCTTGCAACAGGTTGGAAACCACGCTTTCCAGTTTTTCAAGTGTGGGCTTGTTGGACAGCTCGCCGATGTTTTCATCAAGGCTATGGGTCAGTTCGTCGACGCTGTTGCTGCCGTCGCGCACCGAGGTCAGCAGGCTGTCGATCATCTGCTGCACCTGCTGGGTGCCCTCGATCAGCTCCTGAGCCTGGGGTTCGAGATGGTTCTGGTGCAGTTGCAGAATAAAAGAGTGGTTGAGCTGATGTCCGAGACTGACGTATTCGTTCAGCTCTTCGGACAGTTCAGGGTGGTTACCGCTGAGGTGCTCAAACGACACCATGTAGTTAAGCGGTACCGGTTGAATCTTGTGATCGCGGCAGAAGGTGCCTACTTCATCGAGCAGAGCAAAAGCATTGACGTTGTTGCTGGGTCTCATGACCGGTTTGTCCTCGCGGAAAGGCCTGATCGGCCTTGGGTTCAACGGTATCTTTGTTCGCGGTGCCGGTAGGACATATCGTCCAGTGGGCACCCTGTTTCAACGGTACAACTGAAAACCGTCGACAGATTCCTTCCCGTAAATCAGTACTTTCCTTGAGTTAGATGGTCGCTACCTTGTTACGACCCTATGGCATTTTTGTTAATAAGCATTTAGTCGATCAGTCCAAATAGCAGGGGTAAGAACAGGGCGGTATAGGCACCGGTTAAGCCCATTGCCAGACTGGAAAACGCCCCGGTCGTGGGACTGATCTCGAAGGCTCTGGCGGTGGCAATGCCGTGACCGTTGAGCCCCATGGTAAATCCGAGAATTCGTTCATCGTCGCATTTCAGCCAACGGCAGATGGGGGCTGCCATCAACGACCCGACCACGCCGGTCAAGGCAACAATGCCCACCGCCAACGAGCCGATGCCGCCGAGCAGGTCTGCCAGGCTGACGGCGATCGGGGCGGTGACCGACTTGGGTGCCAGTGAGATCAAAATCCTGGTATCGGCACCCAGGCCCCAGGCGATCAGCATCGCCAGCCCGGCGGCCAGCGGAGCGCCGATCAGCAGTGTGACCGTGATCGGCTTGAACATCGCCCGGATATGATGGAACTGAAGAAATAGTGGGATTGCCAGTGCCACGGTGGCGGGGCCAAGCAGGAAGCTGAGCCAGCGGGCACCTTCGTAGTAGCTCGGATAATCCAGCGGCAGCAGCCAAAGCATCAGCACCAGAATCAGTCCGCCGGAGACGATAGGGGGCAGCCAGGCGGGGTGCTTGAGGCGGTTGAACAGCTCTACTCCCAGCTGGAAGGCGATCAGGGTCAGTGCCACCGGCAATAAAGGGGTCTGGCTCAGGTGCTCGATCAGGCCGGAGAGCTGTTCCATCAGCCGGTCTCCTTCGGTGTATCGATCTTCCGGCTCAGGCGTTTCATCAGCCAGACGCAGAACAGCATCGATAGCAGGGTGCCGAGCACGATTGCGGCCAGAACTGGCAACCACTGGCCTTGCATGCGATCGCCCAGGAAAAACAGACCGACCCCACCGGGCAGCAGTAAGAGGGAGAGTTGGGCGATCAGCAGCTGACTGCTGCGCTCCAGTTCCGGGCTGACCTGTTGTCGGAGCATCAGCCAACCAAACAGCAACAGCATGCCCAGCACATTACCACTGATCGGAATGCCGCTGAGAAAGTGCAGGCTTTCCCCCAGAATCCAGAAAAGCAGGATCAGTGTGAACCCTCTTATCATTAGAAAAACAACACCTTGTCTACATCCAATGGGGCGATGCTAGAGAGTGGTGAAGTTCAATTCAAGCTAAATTATCCAATCGAGATAAGAATCGGCAGGGCGTTAAACTAAAGTCGTAGATGTTCAGGTGGGTCGGGGGCTGTAGCGGGTTTTAAAACTTCCGTTTGAACGTTGTTTCGCGGTTTTTCAGGGCGGAGGCCTGGTTGGTTCCCTAAGCGAAGGGCGAATTGCCAAGGTTGGGGGCAATGGGTAAAGTGGCCGACGTTTTTTTCGACCATGCAAGGCTACCATGACCTCACTGACGCCGCTGGCGCGCTACCGCCAGGATCTTGAACGCGACGACTTCCAGTACGATCCAGCCCAGGAGATGGCGGTAAAACATCTGCAGCGCCTCTACGATGATCTGCTGGCCCGGCGCAATCAGCCCAAGCCGAAGCTGATTCAACGGCTGGGACAGCGCTTTAAAAAGTCTCAGGTAACATCGGTGCAGGGACTTTATTTCTGGGGTGGTGTCGGGCGCGGAAAGACCTACCTGATGGATCTGTTTTACGACAGTCTGCCGTTTCAGACCAAGATGCGGACTCACTTTCACCGCTTCATGCAGCGGGTCCACTCGGAGTTGACCGCCCTTGAGGGGGAGAAGAACCCGCTGGATCTGGTGGCGGGCAAGTTTGCTTCCGAAGCGGAAGTGATCTGTTTTGATGAATTCTTTGTTACCGATATCACCGATGCGATGATCCTCGGCGGCCTGATGGAAAAGCTGTTCGGCCATGGTGTAGCACTGGTGGCGACGTCCAATATTGTCCCCGATCTGCTCTACGAGAATGGTCTGCAGCGGGCACGCTTCCTGCCGGCCATCGCACTGTTGAATGAGCGCACTGATGTGGTCAATGTTGACGGTGGTGTGGATTATCGGCTGCGGGCCTTGGAGCAGGCGGAGCTATACCATTACCCGCTCGACGAGGAAGCCGATGCCAGTCTCAATCGCAGCTTTGAAAGCTTGGCGCCGGATGTACGCGATGCGATCAACGGGCTGGTGATTGATATCAACGGCCGGGCGATTCATTCACGTCGAAGCTGTGAGGATGTGATCTGGTTCGATTTTGACGCGCTTTGCGACGGCCCGCGTTCGCAGAACGACTATATCGAGATCGCCAAGCTCTACCATGCGGTGCTGATCTCCAATGTGCCGCAGCTCGGTGGTGACAAGGATGATCAGGCCCGGCGTTTTATCAATCTGATCGATGAGTTCTACGACTGCGGGGTTAAGCTGATTCTGTCGGCAGAGGTGCCGCTGGCGCAGATCTACGGCGGTGGTCAGCTGGAGTTTCCGTTTGAGCGGACCACCAGTCGGTTATTGGAGATGCAATCCCACGAATACCTGTCGCGGGAGCACAAAGCTTAGGCTGTCGTCGATTTTCGACGGTTGACCTAATATCTGGCAGTTTTTGACTTAAATTAAATTCCCCTGGATTGGGAAGCGATAGACTCGCCTCTGGTGCTTGTTGTTCCCGTTGGATGCCGAGCGCTATTTTTTGTTCGAGCGATTAGGAGAACCGACTATGTCCCCGAAACTGCAAAGCACGCTGCTGGCCTTGTCGATGCTTGTGCTGGTGACTTTTGCTGTGATCGGCTTTGTGCTGATGGGCTTTGCACATCCGCTGCCCTGGTTCAGTGTTATTCTGATAGTCGCTTGCGCCTACCTGCAGCAGCGGGTAACGGAATCCAAGCGGATTCGCTGGGATGATAGCCTGAGTGTGGGTATCGCTGAGATCGACGATGACCATAAGCGACTGTTCGAGCTGCTGGACGCCTTCTACACCGCGGCGGTGTACCAGAAAGGCGAGGCCTTCGAGCAGGCGGCGTTGAAAGAGCTGGTTGATTACACCAACGAGCACTTCGCCCGTGAAGAGAAGGAGATGGACGCGCACGAGTATCCCGACAGCGTGGAGCATAAGCGTCAGCATCAGGAAATGCGCGATAAGGTGGCGGATGTGGCGCTTAACTACGGCTCCAGCTCGGCCGAAGAGCTGGCCATCTACCTGCGTGACTGGCTTAACAACCACATCAAGAAGACCGACGCGGATCTGGGTCAGTTCCTGAATCAACGCTGATTTCTGCGCATTAAGCTCGTTCCTTAACAAACCCCGACGGCAGGCCGTTTTGGTCGTGTTTTCGGGGTTTGCTTCTTCTGGTAACTACTCTATAATGCGCCGTCCGTTTTTGGCAGGCCGATTTGCCCGCCGCGGTTTTAACCAGTAAGTAAGTTGTCACAACAGGCCGATAGCCACCGTCAGAATGTGGTTTACGGTGTGGCAACCAATAACTATAGGAAACGCCGAATCTTTAAGGTTCGGGGAAGAAAAGGCAAAACTCATGTATACAGTTAGCACTAAGCCCGCTGAAGTTAAGCGCGAGTGGTTTGTTGTTGACGCAGAAGGTAAGACTCTGGGTCGTCTGGCCACCGAGATCGCCCGTCGTCTGCGCGGCAAGCACAAGCCCGAGTACACTCCTCACGTTGACACTGGCGACTACATCGTTGTCGTTAATGCTGAGAAGGTACACGTCACTGGTAAGAAAGCCACTGACAAGATGTACCACCACCACACCGGTTACATCGGTGGCCTGAAGTCCATCTCCTTCGAGAAGCAGATCGACAAGGCGCCGCAGCGCGTAATCGAGTCCGCCGTTAAGGGTATGCTGCCCAAGGGGCCGCTGGGTCGTGCGATGTTCTCCAAACTGAAGGTTTACGCCGGCGGCGAGCATCCCCATGCAGCACAGCAACCTCAAGAACTGAAACTGTAAGGAAGGCGGATAAATGTCTACTACTCAATACTACGGTACCGGTCGTCGTAAGACCTCCACTGCACGTGTCTTCCTGAAGCCGGGTACTGGTAACATCGAAATCAACGGCCGCTCTCTGGAGCAGTACTTCGGCCGTCAGGTTGCTCGCATGATCGTTAAGCAGCCGCTGGAACTGACCGAGAACGTCGAAAAGTTTGACCTGTACATCACCGTTGCCGGTGGTGGTAGCTTCGGTCAGGCCGGTGCGATCCGTCACGGCATCACCCGTGCTCTGATGGAGTACGACGAGACTCTGCGTCCGACTCTGCGTAAAGCGGGTTACGTTACCCGTGACGCTCGTGAAGTTGAGCGTAAGAAAGTCGGTCTGCGTAAGGCCCGTAAGAAGCCGCAGTTCTCCAAGCGTTAATCGCACGGATATACGGTTACAGAAAACGCCCGGTCATCAGATCGGGCGTTTTTTTTTGGATGGGCGTCGATGCTGTTTGCTTGTGCGCTGCCTGCCAGGCCTTGCTGCGGTTGGTCTCGGTATTCTGTTTGAGCGAGCCTAACGCTGTCTTTGTGGGCCGACCAGGCGGGGTGGGTACGGTCGCGGGCGTTGGTCCGCTGCGGTTAAGCCGTTGAGCGAGTGCGATCATTGGTATAACGCACTGCAAAAAAGACCGCGCTAACCTTGTCAGAAAGCGCCAATCTCTTTAAAATTTCGGCCATTTTTGTGACCGACAAAACAGATTAAAAATCTAATCAGCCAGACGGCAGTGCTTCGCTGCACAATGGTTGATCAATGGGAGAGACCTTGATGAGTAATGAAGGCGAAAACAATGGACGCCGTCGTTTCCTGCTGGCCTCCACGTCCGTACTAGGGGCGGTGGGTGCTGTCGGGGCCGCGGTGCCATTCGTAGCTTCTTGGAATCCCAGTGCGAAGGCGAAGGCAGCAGGTGCCCCGGCGAAGGCCGACATCAGCAAGCTGGAGCCGGGTCAGCAGATGATCGTCGAGTGGCGTGGTAAGCCAGTCTGGATCGTCCGCCGTACCGAGGAGTCGCTGGCGAACCTGGAGAAACTGAACGATACGCTCGCTGATCCGAATTCCGAGAAGCCGCAGCAGCCGGATTACATTCCCAAGACTGCTGAGCGCTCTCTGAAGCCTGAGATCATGGTAATGACCGGTATCTGTACTCACCTTGGCTGTTCGCCGACCTACCGCCCCGAAATCGGTGCGGAAGACCTGGGTGGCGCTGACTGGCTGGGTGGCTTCTTCTGCCCGTGTCACGGTTCCAAGTTTGACCTGTCAGGTCGCGTTTACGCCGGCGTACCTGCCCCGACCAACCTGGTGATCCCGCCGCACTCCTACGAGAGCGACAACGTCATCGTTATCGGTATCGATCCTGAGGGGACTGCATAATGGGAAATCCAAATCGAAGCAAGGCTGAAAAAGGCCTGATGCGCTGGGTCGATGACCGCTTCCCGGCCACTCAGATGTGGGAAGACCACCTGAGCAAATACTACGCCCCGAAGAACTTTAACTTCTGGTACTTCTTTGGCTCACTGGCACTGCTGGTTCTGGTTAACCAGATCGTTACCGGTATCTGGCTGACCATGAGCTACACCCCGACCGCCGAAGGCGCTTTTGCCTCGGTCGAATACATCATGCGTGATGTTGAATACGGCTGGTTGCTGCGTTACCTGCACTCCACCGGTGCTTCGGCATTCTTCGTGGTGGTATACCTGCACATGTTCCGCGGCCTGATGTACGGTTCCTACCGTAACCCGCGTGAGCTGATCTGGCTGTTCGGTATGGCAATCTACCTGGCGCTGATGGCTGAAGCCTTCATGGGCTATCTGCTGCCTTGGGGTCAGATGTCTTACTGGGGTGCCCAGGTTATCATCTCGCTGTTCGGCGCGATCCCCTACGTAGGTGAAGACCTGCAGCAGTGGATCCGTGGTGACTACCTGATCTCCGGCATCACCCTGAACCGCTTCTTCTCGCTGCACGTAATCGCACTGCCGATCGTGCTGTTGGCTCTGGTTGTTCTTCACATCCTGGCGCTGCACGAAGTGGGTTCCAACAACCCTGACGGTATCGAGATCAAGAAGAACAAGGACGAGAAAGGTATTCCGGTTGACGGCATCCCGTTCCATCCGTACTACTCCGTTAAGGATATCGTCGGTGTGGTCGTGTTCCTGTTCGTGTTCTGCATCGTGGTGTTCTTCTTCCCCGAAGGTGGTGGCTACTTCATCGAGAAGCCCAACTTCGAGCCGGCTAACGCGCTGAAGACGCCGGATCACATCGCCCCGGTTTGGTACTTCACACCGTTCTACGCCATGCTGCGTGCGGTAACCTACCCGCTGTTCGGTGTTGATGCGAAGTTCTGGGGTGTTGTTGTGATGGGCGCTGCCATCGCGATCCTGTTCGTACTGCCTTGGCTCGACAAGAGCCCGGTCAAGTCGATTCGCTACAAGGGTATGATCTGCAAGATCATGCTGGTGGTCTTCGCGGTATCCTTCGTGATCCTCGGTGTTCTGGGCGCGCTGCCGTCCACTCCGGGCCGCACCGTGGTTGCTCAGATCACCACCACTCTGTACTTCGTGTTCTTCCTGGCGATGCCGTGGTACAGCAAAATCGACTCCACCAAACCGGTACCGGAAAGGGTGACAGGCTAATGAAAAAGCAATTTATCGCACTACTGATTGCGCTGCTGCCCATGTCCGTCATGGCTGCGGGTGCAAAGGTGGATTTGCTGCCGTTCGAAGCAAATCTGGATGACAAAGAGTCTCTGCAAAACGGCATGAAGCTGTTTGTTGAGAACTGCATGGGCTGTCACTCTGCCAAGTACCAGCGTTACGAGCGTGCCGCTGATGACCTGGAGATGGACAAGTCCTACGTCGAAGAGAACCTGATCGTCGGTGACAAGAAGATCGGTGAGCACATGACCATCGGCATGAGCGCTGAAGACGCGGCCAACTGGTTCGGTGCGCCGCCGCCCGACCTGACCCTGGAAGCGCGTCTGCGTGGTGATGCTTGGGTATACACCTATCTGAAGAGCTTCTACGTTGATGAGTCCAAACAGTGGGGCGTCAACAACAAGGTCTTCCCGGACGTTGGTATGCCTAACGTACTGCAGGGCATGCAGGGTGTGCAGGTCTGTAAAGGCGAGAACTGTGAAGAGTTCGAGCTGATCGAGCAGGGTTCTATGACCCCGGAAGAGTTCGACAAAGCCATGTACGACCTGACCAACTTCATGTCCTACATCGGTGAGCCGTCGAAGATGGTCAGCGGCAAGCTTGGCATGAAAGTGCTGATCTTCCTGGCGATCCTGTTTGTATTCGCTTATCTGCTGAAGAAAGAATACTGGCGCGACGTCAAGAGCGGCTCTTGGAGAGAGAAGCACTGATCGGATAACGGTTGCCGCTGGCGGCAGCCTTCCGAACACACGCGGCCCGCTGATTAGGTGGGTCGCGTTTTTCTGTTTTTACTATCGTGAATTTTGGCAAGGTGAACTAGATGGGTGTAACGGCAAAACGTTCCTCAATGACCTTTTTCTCTGATGGCGCTGATCATTACAGTCATCGGGTCCGCATCGTACTGGCGGAGAAGGGTGTAGCGGTTGATATCGAAGATACTGACCTGGACAACGCGCCTCAGGAACTGGCTGATATCAACCCGTACAAGAGTCTGCCGACGCTGGTGGACCGTGAGCTGGTGCTGTACGAGCCGAACATCATGATGGAGTATCTGGACGAGCGTTTCCCGCACCCGCCGCTGTTACCGGTCTATCCGGTGGCTCGTGCCGAAAGCCGTCTGTATATGCACCGGATTGAGAAGGATTGGTGTCGTCTGGTTGAGGTAATCCTTAACTCTGTTGACGCCGATGAGGTCGATAGTGCCCGTGCGGAGCTGCGTGACGGTCTGGTGGCCATCGCGCCGATCTTCTCAGAGAAGCCGTACTTCATGAGCGAAGAGTTCACACTGGTTGATTGTTGTCTGGCTCCGTTGTTGTGGCGTCTGCCGATGCTGGGCATCGAGCTGCCGGCTCAGGCTAAGCCGCTGGAGCAGTACATGGATCGTCTGTTTGAGCGTGAAGCGTTCCAGCAGAGCCTGTCAGAAACTGAGCGTGAAATGCGCTAAGCGACTGAGAAGCAAGAACCAAAAAAGGGGTGGAAACACCCCTTTTTTTATACAGTTGCCACTGCCGAAGTAATGCTCATCCGTGTATTCTAGGACCATCGAATCAGGAGCCACGAGAATATGACCCCAAGCCGTCCCTACCTAATCCGCGCGCTCAACGATTGGATTCTGGATAACCAGAGTACGCCCTACATTGTCGTCGATGCCGGTGTACAGGGGGTTGATGTTCCCAGGGAATATGTCAGCGAGGGACAGATTGTGCTGAATATTTCGGTCACCGCGGTGCAGAACCTGCTGATCGACAATGATGCTATCAGCTTCAGTGCTCGTTTCGGCGGGGTGCCGATGCAGGTCTACGTTCCGGTGGTTGCGGTGATGGCGATCTACGCCAAAGAGACCGGTCAGGGAATGAGCTTTGGTCATGAGCCGGGTGCGCCGCAGCCTGAGCCGCCCAGCACGCCGCCAACGCCGTCTACCGATAGCAAGGCGCCAAAAAGCTCCCGGCCATCACTGAAAGTGGTGAAGTAACCGGGACAGATTCCCGCTGGATCGAAACGGCCTGCAGTTGCAGGCCTTTTTTTTGCCTGAGCATGGCCTGCAGGATGAAACCGAACGAGTAGTGGCGCCGATGGGTAGTTATCGAGATGGCCCTATCACCTAAAATTAAGGTGGTAAGCCATTCGGGATGTGGTTTGGTTTCCCAAATCAGAGGCGGGGTGATGGCGAAAAAAAGAATGAGTTTGTCTCTCACTTGCTGGATTTGATGCAGGTTCTCGGCCCTGTTGAGGCAAGAAGGATGTTCGGCGGCTACGGTATCTTTCTGCAAGGATTGATGTTCGCTTTGGTCGATGGCCAGGATCTGTATTTGAAGGTTGATGACCAGACCCGCGCCGATTATGAGGCGCAGGGGTTGGAACCGTTTCGGTATTTCCGCGCAGGTAAGCCCTGTGCATTGAACTACTACCAGGCGCCGGAGTCGGTTATTGAAGAGCAGGCGTTGATGAGGTTGTGGGGAAGTCGGGCTTTTGACGTGGCACTCAAAGCTGCCGCGCTGAAGCAGCAATCCCGAACTGTTTGAAGGATATGTTGAAACGGATGGTCAAGACACTACTTATCCTGGCGCTGCTGTTGCTGGTCATGCAGAGCCTCAGCTTCTTTTACAAAGCCCGTCAGTCCCAGCAGGCACAGTTGCCGGGGCTGATCGAGGGGCGGCTGGCTGACTGTGGTACACGCCCTAACTGTGTCAGTAGCGAGCCCGGTACGGATCAGGATCACCGGGTTGAGGCTTTCGTTATTGATGAGTTTTTCCCGACCTCGGCCGAGGAGCATGTGCTGAGGCTAACGGCGCAGCAGATTGGGAGCTTGGGTGGCAAGATAGTGGTGCAACGGCCTGGCTACCTGGGTTGCGAGTTTCGCAGTTCCTTGTACGGATTTATTGATGATGTTGAGCTGCGGTTGGACGGGGAAAACGGCCTGATGCATATCCGCTCCGGCTCTCGGGTAGGTTATAGCGACTTGGGAGCCAACCGCCGCAGGGTGGAATCCCTGCGTAGGCTGCTGCGCCAGTCAAAATGATTGGCAGCACTCAGCACCAACGCAGTGCTCTTAATTTCGGCACAAGACTGAGGCTGGAGAAGCCGGTAGAGTTACGTAAATGGTTGTAAATAAGGCTGCAGTGACTGATTTGACGCAGTAGCATTAGCTTTTTTGCATAAGTCCGACC
Organism: Motiliproteus sp.; assembly: GCF_965230735.1. Classification (GTDB taxonomy): domain Bacteria; phylum Pseudomonadota; class Gammaproteobacteria; order Pseudomonadales; family Balneatricaceae; genus Motiliproteus. The sequence goes on along the minus strand of NZ_OZ246016.1, from coordinate 3,375,951 downwards.
TTTCGGAGTGTAGCGTGCACGTGGAAGCACCCAGTAATCAACAATCGAACCGCTTCATTGGTGCTATGGCCTGTGTGAATCCGGCCAGGTATCTGATGTTGGGGGTCATTGGTTTGCTGGCGGGTTGTGCGAGTTGGGTTGAGCTGCCGGAACGGCAGCTGCAGGCGCCGGAACCGCCTGACTACTGGTTATCTCGGGTTGAGCACATTGAGGGTCAGCCGCAGGGTTGGCTGCAACGCCTGCAGGCACCCAAGTTGGCCGAACTGGTCGATCAGGCGCTGCAGCAAAACCCTCAGTTACAGAATACCCGGGCGTTGCTGGCTGAAGCCGAGGCTCAGGCTCGGATTGCCGGCGCGGAGCGTCAACCCACTTTAACCGCCGGTGCCCAGGCGGGCCGTTCCGGTACGGGCTCGAACGATAGTAATCAGTTCAGTGCAACGCTGACGTTTGGTTGGGAGCTGGACCTGTGGAATAAACTGTCTGACAGCGCTCGCGCCGCGGAGATCGATCGTCAGGCACTGCTGCAGGACTATCGTTCTGCGCGGCTCTCGCTGGCTGCCGCTGTCGCCAAGGCCTGGTTCAATAGCGTTGAAGCCGGTCAGCAGGTGGAGTTGAGCCGGCAGTTGGTGTCGGTGCTGGCCGATCGGCTGGAAGTGCTGGAAGAGGGCTATCAGGCCGGCTTGGTCGCTGCGTTGGATATCCATCTGGCCCGTGCCAATCTTGCCGCTGAGCGAAGCCGTCTGTCGACCCGACAGCAGGCCTTGGGTAGCGCGGTGCGTCAGCTGGAACTGCTGATGGGGCGCTATCCAGCTAACCAGCAGGCTTTGACGCCGGATTTGCCGCCGTTGCCCGAGACGATACCGGCCGGGGTGCCGTCGGAGCTGCTGCAACGCCGCTACGATATCCGTGCGGCGCAACTTCGGGTTCAGGGTGCCTGGGCCCGGTTGGATCGAAGCCACAAAGATCGTTTCCCCAGCTTCTCGCTGACCGGGTCCTACGGTAGCAGCAGCGATCAACTGGATCGGTTGCTCCGGGGAGATTCACTGGTTTGGTCGTTGTTGGGTGGATTGAGCCAGCCGTTGCTTGATGGGGGACGCCTGGAGGCGTTGGAAGCGCGGGCATTGGCCCAGGCTCAACAGCGTGAGGCCTTGTATCGGGATACGGTGCTCAATGCCTTTGATGAGGTAGAAACGGCGTTGCAGCAGGAGCGACAACTGACACGGGTTGTCGAGCAGTCGCAGATCAGTGTGGTCGAGTACCAACTGGCCGAACAGTTGGCGGCGGAGCAGTACCAGGCTGGACTGGTGCAGTACATCACCCTGCTCGAAGCCCAGCGCAGTGCCTTTGAGGCTCGCAGCAGTTACACCCAGGCCCTCAATCAGCAACTACAGAATCGAATCGATCTGTACCTGGCACTCGGCGGTGATTTCGAGCGCTCGGTCCCGGAAGCTGAACTGGCCGTTGGAACCGAATTAACTTCACTTCAAGGAAGCCCCTGATCATGAGTTCGCGCACCAGTTTCTGGATCAAGCTGATTGTGCCGCTGCTGCTGCTGGGCCTGGGCATTGCCGGGGCCAACTATATCGTCACTCATAAGCCGGAAGCCGCCACCCGTAAGAGCCCGCCGCCGAAGGCGCAGCGTGTCGATGCGACGCGATTGCAGCCACAGGCCTACCAGATAGAGCTGGAATCCTACGGTACGGTTAAGCCGCGTACCGAAAGTCAGCTGGTGGCGCAGGTCGGAGGCGCCGTCACGGCACTGTCGGAGCAGTTCCGTGAAGGGGCTTTTTTCGAGGCCGGTGATCTGCTGATGCAGATCGATGAGCGTGATTACCTGGCCTCGGTCGAAGTCGCCGAAGCGGCGCTGGCCCAGGCTCGGGCGCAGTTGAAGGAGGAGCAGGCGCGCTCGGATCAGGCGGTGCGGGACTGGCAACGCTTGGGTAAGGGCAAGGCGTCGGAGCTGGTGTTGAGAAAACCGCAGTTGGCCGCGGCCAAAGCGGCCATCGCGTCGGCCAAAGCGCAGTTATCGACTGCCAAGCTTAATCTGGAGCGGACCAAAATTCGAGCGCCTTATGCCGGGCGGGTACTGTCCAAATCGGTGGACCTGGGACAGGTGGTGTCCAACGGCACCGCCCTCGGGGAGATCTTCGCGGTCGACTATGTCGAAGTCCGGTTGCCGTTGAGTAACCGCCAGCTGGAGTATATCGATCTGCCGGAGCAGTATCGCGGCGGCGAGTTCACCAGTTCGGCGCTTCCCAAGGTGGTTCTGAGTACCCAGATCGGTCGTAACCGCTACGAATGGCAGGGCAAGATTATTCGGGTCGAGGGGGCGATCGACAGCCGCTCCAGGCAGCTCTTTGTGGTGGCCCAGGTCGAAGACCCCTACAGTTTAGGGCCCCAGGGTAATCCGCCGTTGAAAATCGGTCAGTTCGTGGAAGCGCGGATCGAAGGTCAGCGGCTCGAAACGGTCTTTGTGCTGCCACGTGCAGCGATGTCGCAGGATCATCGGGTGATGGTGATCGAACAGGGGCGGTTGCAACCGCGTACCGTCGAACCTTTGTGGATGAACCGTACCGAGGTGGTGGTGGCCGATGGTTTCAGCCAGGGGGATCTGCTCAGTTTGACCCCACTGGGAGGCACCCAGTCCGGCGTTCTGGTCCAGCCGAGGATCGACGGCGAGCTGTTGCCGCAAAAACAGGCCGAACTGGTCGCCAGCAGCCCGGTCGATACCGGTGCTGAGGAACGGGAGTAACCGATGCACGGCATGATCGCCTGGTTCGCCCGTAATCCGGTCGCCGCCAATCTGTTGATGGTGCTGATTATCGGTGCCGGTCTGCACTCACTGGCCAATCGTATTCCGTTGGAGATCTTTCCCGAGATCGAACTTGATCTGATTACCGTTCGGGTCAGCTATCCCGGTGCGTCACCGGTTGAGGTGGAAGAGGGGATCAGTATCCGGGTCGAAGAGGCGGTGCAGGATCTGCAGGGTATCGCCGATCTGGTATCACGCTCCACCGAGGGCTCGGCGGCGATTCATGTCGAAGTGGAGTCCGGCTACGACGAGCGGGTGCTGCTCGATGATGTTAAAAGCCGGGTCGATGCGATCAACACTCTGCCTGACGGGGCGGAACGACCGACGGTGACGCTGGTGCAGGCCACCCGCGAGGTCCTCAGCGTGGTGATCTACGGCGAGCGCTCCGAGCTTGAGTTGCGGCAGTTGGCCGAACGGGTTCGGGATGATATCTCGGCCCTGCCCGATGTTACCCAGGTCAAAATTGACAGCCCGCGCGAATACGAGATCTCGATCGAACTGCCCGAGGCGGTGCTGCGCGAATACGGCCTGACACTGGCCCAGGTGGCCGAGACCGTGCGGCGCGGTTCGTTGGATCTGTCGGCCGGAAATATCCGCACCCAGGGGGCCGATATCCTGGTCAGAACCAAAGGCCAGGCCTATACCGCCGACCAGTTTGAGAAGATTGTGGTGGTGTCCGGTGTCGACGGCAGTCGGATCGAGCTGGGTGATATTGCTCGAATCCGGGATGGCTTCGAAGAGGATCAGGTCAAGCTGCGCTTCGATGGTCAGCCGGCCATGGCGATCGATGTGTATCGGATCGGTGATCAGAACTCGATCGTATTGGCCGATCAGGTCAAGGAGTACATTGAGGCTCAGCGTGAACGCCTGCCCGAAGGCGTATCGATCAACTACTGGCGCGACCGCTCCAAGATCGTCAAGGCCCGTCTCCAGACTTTGAACAAGAGTGCGATCCAGGGCGGCTTGCTGGTTATCGCGCTGTTGGCCCTGTTTCTGCGCCCACAGGTCGCTTTCTGGGTCTGCGTCGGCATTCCGATCTGTTTTATGGGCGGCATCCTGATGATGCCGGAGATCGGCGTGACGCTGAACATGATCAGTCTGTTCGCCTTTATTCTGGTGCTGGGTATCGTGGTCGATGATGCCATCGTGACCGGTGAGAATATCTACACCCATTTTTGCCGTAACGGCGATGCGATGCGCTCGGCGATCGAAGGAACCCAAGAGGTGGCGGTGCCGGTCACCTTCGGGGTGCTGACCACCGTGGCCGCCTTCGTGCCGTTGATGTTGGTGGAGGGGCAGCGGGGCCAGATCTTCGCTCAGATTCCCTATATCGTGATCCCGGTGCTGCTGTTCTCGCTGGTGGAGTCGAAATTGATCCTGCCGGCGCATTTGCGGCACATGAAACCGATCAACAACGACAGTTGGATCAGTCGTTTTCAGCAGGGTATTGCCCAAGGGCTGGAGCGTTTTATCGCCCGGATATACAGTCCGGTGCTGAACTGGGTGTTGGCTCATCGCTACATCGCCTGGGCAGCGATGTTCGGCATCATGCTGATGGTTTTTGCCAGTGTGGTCGGCGGCTGGACCCGGTTTATTTTCTTCCCTCGGGTACAGCACGAGATCGCGACCGCCAGTCTGAGTATGCCGGCCGGCACCCCGTTTGCGGTGACCGAAGCGCAGGTTGATCGGCTGACTGAAGCGGCTCAGTGGGTCCAGAATGAGTATCGGGATCCGGAGACCGGCGAGAGTGTGATCCAGCATATCCTGTCGGTCAGTGGCACCGGCGGTCCCCACAAGGGACGGGTGCAGTTTGAAATCGTGGCGCCGGAAGAGCGTACCCTCGATGTGACCAGCTCCCAGTTGGTTCAATCCTGGCGCAAGCGGGTGGGTACCATCACCGGCGCCGAAACGCTGACCTACCGGGCCGAGATCGGCCGGGGTGGTGATCCGATCGATATTCGCTTCAAGGGCCACGACCTGGATCAGCTGAAAACGCTGGTGGAAGCGGTACGCAGCAAGTTGGCCACCTATCCGCACCTGTTTGATATCACCGACACCATGCTCGGCGGTAAGCAGGAACTGCAGTTGGCGCTGAAGCCGGCCGCCGAGCAGTTGGGGCTGGATCTGACCGATCTGGCGATTCAGGTGCGCCAGGCGTTCTTCGGGTTTGAGATTCAACGACTGTTGCGGGGTAGGGACGAAGTTAAGGTTTGGGTTCGCTACCCCGTCAGTGAGCGGGAATCGCTGGAAACCCTGGACCGGCTGTTGGTCCGCACCCGCGATGGGGTAGAGGTGCCGTTCACCGAAGTGGCGAGCCTGACGCCGGGGCGCAGTCCGGAGTCGATCAATCGGGTCGAGCGGATGCGTACCGGTAGCGTCAAGGCTGATGCCGATAAAGAGTTGGCCGATATCGAGGCGATCAAGCGTGATATGAAGGCCTATATCGACGAGCTGCTGCTGGACTACCCGGGAGTTCGTTACAGCTTCGAGGGTGAGGCCAAGGAACAGCGCGAATCCTTCCAGGGCTTGATCTGGGGTGGCGCCGGGGTGCTGTTTGTGGTGTTTGCGCTGCTAGCTATCCCATTCAAGTCCTATGCCCAACCGTTGATCGTGATGTCGGTGATTCCGTTCGGGCTGGTTGGCGCGATCATGGGGCATTGGTTGATGGCGATGCCGCTGACGATCATGAGCCTGATGGGAATGTTGGCGTTGACCGGGGTGGTGGTCAACGACTCTCTGGTGCTGGTCGATTACGTGAACCGGATGCGGCGTTCGGGAATGCCGCTGCAGCAGGCGGTCAGAGTGGCGGGCGCGGCTCGTTTCCGGGCGGTGATGCTGACCTCGCTGACGACCTTCTGTGGTTTGACGCCGCTGATTCTGGAGAAGAGCACCCAAGCCCAGTTCCTGATCCCGATGGCGGTCTCGCTCGGTTTCGGCATCCTGTTTGCGACCCTGATCACCTTGCTGATCGTGCCGGTCAACTACCTGGTATTGGAGGATATCCGGCGGCTGTTCGGTTCTCAGTATCTGCCGGAGCAGCCGTCCCAAAGTGCCGCTAACGGGTAGCTCCTCAGTTCAGCAGTGCCAGCGGTAACGCGATGAGGCTCAGTAGCGCCAGCCATAGCAGGCAGCTGCGGTTAACCAGGTCGATGCTCCGTTCGATCCCCGTTGGATCGGCAGCTTGCCCGCAGCCGAATTCCGGCCGTGCCTTTAGTTGATCGCCGTACCAGGCGGCGCCACCCAGTCGAATTCCCAGGGCGCCAGCCCCGGCTGCCATCACCGGTCCCGCATTGGGGCTGTCATGCAGCGGTGCTTGCCGGCGCCAGCAGTCGATCCCTTGAGAGAAACGACCGGCGAGGGCATAGCTGATTGCCGTCAGCCGGGCCGGTAGCCAGCCGAGTAGATCATCGAAGCGAGCGGCGGCCCGACCGAAATCGGTAAAGCGATCGTTGCGATAACCCCACATCGCATCCAAGGTGTTGGCCAGGCGGTGCAGCAGTGCCAGCGGTAAACCGCCGATTAGAAACCAGAACAGGGTGGCGAAGCAGGCATCATTACCGTTTTCCAGCACCGACTCGATGGCAGACCGACTCATGCCGGCGCTATCGAGCCGGGCGGGATCGCGACTGACGATATAGCTGGTGTGCAGGCGGGCTTTATCCAGGTCGCCAGCGGCCAGAGGCTTGCCAATATTGCGGGCATGCTGGGCCAGGCTTTGCCGTCCAAGGCATAGGTAGAGCCCCAGCAGTTCGATGATTACCGTCAATCCCAGTGATAGCTGTGGCAGTAACCAGAGCAGCAGCAGCGGTAAGGGTAGCGCCAATAGCATTACCCCCAGCAGCCCGCCGAGTTGGCGCTTCCAGGGGCTAACGGATGCGAGGTTCAGCCGCCGCTCTAACCGGTTGACCAGATGGCCAAAGCCGATCAGGGGGTGCAGGCGGCGCGGTTCTCCCAGCAGCAGGTCCAGCAGCAGTGCGCCGCCGATGACGGCGGTGACGAGAAGCAGAGGGTTCAAATGAGGATCCGGTTTTCAGTGTTCAGGCGGCGGTGGCTTTTTGCTAAAGTGCGCGCTCATCATAACGGCCAACCCGGCCAGATCAAGCCTCGATAGGAGCCCGTAGAACGCATGAAACGCTCGACCCTGATGGTTCAGGGCACTACTTCCGATGCCGGAAAGTCAGCGCTGGTCACCGCGTTGTGCCGCTTGCTGGCTCGCCGGGGGCTGAAAGTCGCGCCCTTTAAACCGCAGAATATGGCGCTCAACAGTGCGGTCACCGTCGATGGCGGTGAAATCGGTCGAGCTCAGGCGGCCCAGGCCAAAGCCTGTGGTCTTGAGCCCCATACCGATATGAATCCGGTATTACTCAAGCCCAACAGTGATACCGGCGCCCAGGTGATTATCCAGGGCCAGGCGGTAGGGCAGATGAAGGCCAGGGTCTATCACGATTTCAAGCCGCAAGCGATGAAGGCGGTGCTCGAGTCCCATCAGCGACTGCTGGAACAGTATGATTATGTGGTCGTCGAGGGAGCCGGCAGCCCTGCCGAGATTAATCTGCGCGATCGCGATATCGCTAACATGGGGTTTGCCGAAGCGGTGGATTGCCCGGTGATACTGGTCGCTGATATCGACAGGGGAGGCGTGTTTGCCCACCTGGTCGGTACGCTGGAGTTGCTGTCGCCCTCGGAGCAGGCCAGGGTTGAAGGGTTTGTGATTAATCGTTTTCGTGGCGATCAATCGTTGTTGCAGCCTGGTATCGACTGGTTGGAGCAGCGAACCGGGAAGCCGGTCCTGGCGGTATTGCCCTATCTGCATGGGCTCTACCTGGAAGCCGAGGACGCACTGGCCTGGAGCTCCGCGCTGGATACTGAGAAGCAGGTCCTGAAAGTGGTGGTGCCGGTGCCGCCGCGGATCTCCAACCACACCGATTTCGACCCGCTACGGTTGCATCCGCAGGTTGAGATCAGTTTTGTCCGGGCCGGCCAAGCGATTCCTGCAGCGGATCTGATTGTCTTGCCCGGCTCCAAGAGTGTCGGGCTGGATCTGATCTGGCTGCGTGAGCAGGGTTGGGAGAACGAAATTCAGCGCCATCTGCGTTACGGTGGCAAGCTGATCGGCATCTGTGGTGGCTTTCAGATGCTGGGACAGCTACTGCATGATCCCCAGGGGTTGGAAGGGCCGGCCCAGAGTTACCAGGGGCTGGGGCTGTTGGAATTTGAAACCCTGTTGGAAACCCAGAAGCAGCTGCATCGGGTTGAGGGCGAGCTGTTGCTGAACGGTCAATGCTACCGGGCTGCCGGCTACGAGATCCATGCCGGTGTCAGTCAAGGGAAAGGGCTTGAGCAGGGATTACTGTCGTTGAGGGATGCCGAGGGTGGTTTGCGAAGCGATGGGGTTTGCTCAAACGACGGACAGATTTTGGGGACCTATCTGCATGGTTTGTTTGATCATCCTGAGGCTTTGCAGGGACTATTGCAGTGGGCCGGCTTGAAGGAGAGCGACGACCTGGATATCGGCGCCGAACAACAACGGGGAATCGAACGCCTGGCAGACACCCTGGAACAGTCGGTCGAACTTGAGCAGCTCGACAGGATCTTGGGGTGTTAGCGCTTCGTGGCGGACTCGATATCGCGGCCCGTCGATCCACCTCGCCAGCCGGGGCCGCAAACAGGTATAATCCGCCTTCTGCTCTCTATTTTGCAAATCAATAAGGTGAGTCGCACGTGATCATCAAACCCAAAATTCGCGGTTTTATCTGTACCACTACCCATCCCGTCGGCTGTGACGCCAACGTTCAGCAGCAGATCGCTTACACCCAGTCCAAGGGCAAGCTTGAGAACGGACCCAAGCGTGTGCTGGTGATCGGTTCTTCCAGCGGTTACGGCCTCTGCTCACGGATCGAAGCGGCCTTTGGTGCCGGTGCGGCGACCCTCGGCGTGTTCTTCGAAAAGCCGGGGACCGAAAAGAAAGCCGGTACTGCCGGATGGTATAACTCAGCGGCGTTCGATAAAGCAGCAAAAGCAGCCGGTCTCTACTCTAAGAGCCTGAACTGCGATGCTTTCTCCCACGAAGCCAAGCAGAAGACGATCGAGCTGATCAAAGAGGAGATGGGTCAGGTTGACCTGGTGGTTTACTCGCTGGCTTCGCCGGTTCGTAAATTGCCGGATAGCGGTGAGCTGGTGCGCTCCTGCCTCAAGCCGATCGGTGAGACTTACCGCTCTACCGCGGTTGATACCAACAAAGATGTGATCATCGAGACCGAAGTCGAGCCCGCCACCGAGCAGGAGATTGCCGACACGGTGACGGTGATGGGTGGCCAAGACTGGGAACTGTGGATCGACGCGCTGGACCAGGCTGGTGTGCTGGCTCAGGGTTGTAAGTCGGTTTCCTACAGCTATATCGGTACCGATATGACCTGGCCGATCTACTGGGAAGGCGCCTTGGGTCAGGCCAAGAAGGACCTGGACCGTGCAGCCACCGAGATCAATGCTCGACTGGCCAAGCAGGGTGGTTCGGCCAATATCGCCGTGCTCAAGAGCGTGGTAACTCAGGCCAGCTCGGCAATTCCAGTGATGCCTTTGTATATCGCCATGGCCTTCAAGGTCATGAAGGATAAAGGCTTGCATGAAGGCTGTATGGAGCAGATCGAACGTCTGTTCAGCACCCAGCTCTATAAGGCCGACGGTTCGGCGGCTCAGACCGATGAAGCGGGCCGGATTCGGATGGACGACTGGGAGCTTCGTGACGATGTTCAGAGTGACTGTCGTGATATCTGGGCCGAGGTGACCACAGATAATCTACGTGATCTGACCGACTACGACGGTTATAAGGACGAGTTCCTGCGTCTGTTCGGCTTCGGTATCGAAGGGGTGGATTATGACGCCGATGTCAGCCCGGTAGCGGAGTTTGATGTCGAGCAGCTTTGATCCACTAGCTCGATCGTTTTAAAAAGCCCCGCCGGGAAACCGGCGGGGCTTTTTCATTTCAGAGGCAAAACAATGAATTTTTGTAGTTTGGCTACATTATAAGTATCGATTTTTGCGCTGCGTCATGAGCCGTTTTCAAGTTGGCTCGGTCCAGTAATCATAGGGGTTTTAGAGGCGATTAGACCAATCGCCAATAGTTGTTTTTGCTTGGGCTGGTAAGGTAGTTGGGCTTCCAAATACAACAAACTACAAAACTATAAGAAATATGAGGGTTTAGCTCATGGACTTGCATGCAGCATTACAACATGCTCAAGAACAGCAGGCCGCAACGGTGGTTGGGTTGCAAATTCATGGTCGTACAATCGAAGTCTACCGCCCCCGCTTTTCTGATATTGAAGGGCAGTGTCGGGTTGAGTATCACGAAGGCCAATTATTCCAGCATGGTTATGAGCGGAGTTCGTTCAGTCGGGATCAAATTCCGGGTGATGCAATGGACTTGGATTATTTCGTGGCTCCGCTGAGCGAAGAGGAGTTGGACTCAGTTTTTGCTCAGCAGGGTGAGATGGTCGTGCACCGCTTGCTCGAAGGTGCGCCGGATCCCCTACAGTGCGCCAGTCCGCGGGATAAGGCTGCGTTCACATCCTGGTGTATCTCAACACTGGCTGAGCGGAACGGTTGATCTTGCGGTAGGGTATTCGCTTCTGCTTCGATCTTTTTCGGGGGACGCTGTTGATCGCGGCGTCTTCCGGAGTGCTCTGCGTTTTCTAGAACCATCACCGATCTCTTCATCTGTCGCGCCCCATCGGAATGCCCGGGCTGGGTACAGTCTCTGTGGCCGATTAACGGTGTATCCGGGCCCTGACAGCTGCTAAAGTATGCGCTCTTTTTTCTGTCAGGGAATCGAGAGAATGAGCGCTCCAAAACGACTGCTGCTAGTGTTCGGGACTCGCCCGGAAGCGATAAAGATGGCGCCGGTGGTTAAGGCCTTGCAGCGGCAGGATCACTTTGATGCCCGCGTCTGCGTCACCGCTCAACATCGGCAGATGTTGGATCAAGTCTTGTCGTTGTTTGAGATTGAGCCCGACTACGACCTTAACCTGATGCGAGCCGGACAGACGTTGACCGATATCACCTGCGCGGTGATTCAAAAGCTCGAACCCATTCTTAAAGATTTCAAGCCCGATCTGGTGTTGGTCCATGGGGACACGACGACCACCTTTGCGGCCAGTCTGGCTGCGTTCTATCAGCAGATAGAGGTGGCTCATGTCGAAGCCGGGCTACGGGCCGGTAATATCTACTCCCCCTGGCCGGAGGAAGCCAACCGCAAACTAACCGGCGCCTTGACCCGTTACCACTTTGCCCCGACTGAACAGGCACGCCAGAATCTGCTGAATGAATCGGTAGCCCAAGACACTATCCATGTGACCGGCAACACCGTGATTGATGCGTTACTCTGGGTGCGCGATAAAATCGGTGCGGACCCGTCGATATCGAGCCGTTTTGCACAGCAATTTGATTTTCTCGATCCGCAGCGACGCTTATTGTTGGTGACCGGTCATCGACGGGAAAGTTTTGGTGGCGGTTTTGAACAGATCTGTGAGGCGTTGCTGCAGTTATCTGAGCGCGACGATCTGCAGATCGTCTACCCGGTCCATCTGAATCCGAATGTACAGGAACCGGTGAAGCGGATACTCGCCCAAGCGGATCGGGTGCATCTGATCGAACCGCAGGACTATCTACCCTTTGTTTACTTGATGCAGCGCGCTGATCTGTTGCTAACGGATTCGGGCGGGATTCAGGAAGAGGCGCCGTCGCTGGGTAAACCGGTTCTGGTGATGCGCGATACCACCGAACGTCCGGAGGCGGTTGAAGCCGGCACTGTTCGACTGGTGGGGGCAGACCGGGATCGTATCGTAGAGGGGGTTAACCGACTGCTGGATGATGTGGACCTCTATCAAGCCATGAGCGTGGCCCATAATCCCTATGGTGATGGTCAGGCCAGTGAACGAATCCGCACGATTTTGGCAGCGGATTTAAATGCCGGTTGAGACGATTGTAAGCGTTTGCAGGTTAGAGTTGCAGGAAGGATCACAGAAGGATTGAGTTATGGCGTTTGAGAAAGTTTCGGTAATCGGACTCGGTTATATCGGCCTCCCCACGGCCGCGGTCTTGGCCTCACGGGGTATCGACGTGGTTGGTGTGGATGTAACCGAGAAGGCGGTTGAAACGATCAATCGTGGCGAAGTGCACATTGTCGAGCCGGACCTGGATATCATCGTCAAAGCGGTGGTAACCACCGGCAAGCTGCGGGCAACCATGGTAGCTGAGCCGGCAGATGCCTTTATGATCGCGGTGCCGACGCCTTTTGTGGATGATCACCAGCCCGACTTAAGTTATATCCGCCAAGCCGCTGAGGCCATTGCACCGGTGCTTGAGAAGGGTAACCTGGTCGTGCTCGAATCAACCTCGCCGGTTGGCGCTACCGAACAGTTGTCCTGCTGGCTCGCCGAGCTGCGACCTGATCTCCACTTTCCACACAACAGCCGTGAACGGGCCGATATCAATCTGGCCCACTGTCCGGAACGTGTCCTGCCTGGGCACGTGCTACACGAGTTGGTGGCCAACGACCGGGTTATCGGAGGGTTGAGTCCCAGCTGCTCCGAGCGGGCGCGTGAACTATATAAAACCTTCGTTCGCGGAGAGTGCATCACGACCGATGCGCGTACGGCTGAACTTTGTAAACTCACGGAAAATGCCTACCGCGACGTGAATATCGCTTTTGCCAATGAGCTGTCACTGATTGCCGATAAGCTCAAGGTGAATGTCTGGGAGCTGATTGAGCTGGCCAATCGTCATCCTCGGGTCAATATTCTCAATCCGGGACCCGGTGTCGGGGGGCACTGCATTGCGGTTGATCCCTGGTTTATTGTCAGTAGCGCGCCGGAACAAGCCCGCCTGATCCGGATGGCTCGTGATGTCAACGACGGTAAACCCGGCTATGTGATTCAACAGGTTGAAGAGGCGGCTGATCAGTTTAAACGGCCGGTGATCGCCTGTTTGGGACTAGCGTTTAAGGCCGATATCGATGACTTGCGTGAAAGCCCCGCGTTGGAAATTGTGGCAGAGCTGGCCCAGCAAAATATTGGCCGAATCCTGGCGGTTGAACCCAATATCAATCAGTTGCCACCGCAGTTATCCGATCTCGGGATTGAGCTGGTCAGCCTCGAAGAGGCGATGGAGGCTTCTAATCTGGTCGTGGCGCTTGTTGATCATTCGGAGTTCAAATCGGTACCGAAGCCGCAACTGGCAAGTAAAGTGGTGGTTGATACCCGCGGGCTTTGGTGAATCCAGGAAAGTCCGTGAATAGAGCGTTCGTGGTCCTGCACTGGAATGATGTATCGGTCGTCCGCCATGGTTTCGGCGGTGTAGCCTTTGCGTATAGTCATACAAGGCTAGACGATGTAGCGAATTAGATTGATTAGGAAATAGTTTGTGAATGTAACGATCTTTGGTACCGGCTATGTTGGGTTGGTAACCGGTACTTGTCTGGCCGATTCTGGTCATCGGGTCTGCTGTGTCGATATTGATCAGGACAAGATTGACCGGCTCAACAGCGGCGAAATTCCGATCTATGAACCGGGCTTGTCGTCGCTGGTAAGCAAGAATGTTGAAGCCGGACGCTTGCACTTTACTACCGATGCCGCTGAAGCCGTGGCCTATGCCGAAGTGATCTTTATTGCGGTGGGAACACCGCCGGATCAGGATGGATCCGCTGACCTCAGTTATGTTCTGGCGGTCGCTAGCCGAGTCGGTGAGCTGATGGAACAGCCCAAAATTGTACTGAACAAGTCGACCGTGCCGGTAGGGACGGCGGATCTGGTGCAGGACGCTATTGGCGCAGCGCTGCAGTTGCGTGGGTTGTCGCTGGACTTCGAGGTTGCTTCCAATCCGGAATTTCTGAAAGAGGGCAATGCGGTTGCCGACTTTATGAAACCGGATCGGATCATTGTTGGTACCGAGTCGGACTGGGTCCGCAAGCAGATGACCGAGCTCTATGCTCCCTTTAATCGGATGCGCGACAAGCTGGTCTTTATGGATCCCCGTTCGGCAGAGATGACCAAGTATGCCGCCAATGCGATGCTGGCAACCAAAATCAGCTTTATGAACGAGATGGCCAATCTGGCTGAGCACCTGGGGGCTGATATTGAGTTGGTTCGCCAGGGGATCGGATCGGACCCCAGAATTGGTTACCACTTCATCTATCCGGGTTGTGGTTACGGTGGCTCCTGCTTCCCGAAGGATGTCCAGGCGATCGAACGGATGGCGCAGAAAGTTGGTTATGAGGCGCAGTTGATCGGCGCTGTTGAGGCGGTGAATCAGCGCCAGAAATCGAAACTGTATCAGCGGGTTTGCAGCCATTTTGATGGCGATCTAAAGGGGCGCACCTTCGCTTTGTGGGGACTGGCGTTCAAGCCCAATACCGATGATATGCGCGAAGCTCCCAGCCGGGTGCTGATGGAACAGTTGTGGCAGGCTGGCGCACGGGTCAGAGCCTATGACCCTGAAGCGATGGCAGAAACCCGCCGAATCTACGGCGATCGTGAAGAGTTACTGCTTTGTGACTCTCAAGATGAGGCCCTTGACGGGGCAGATGGACTGATTATCTGTACCGAATGGTCGAGCTTCAGAACGCCGGATTTCGATAGCTTTCACCAGCGCTTAAAAGAGATGGTCATCTTTGACGGTCGAAATCTGTTTGATCCCCAGCAGATGGGGGATCAAGGGTTTATCTATTACGGTATGGGGCGAGGTCGCAGCTTGGACGGATTCAAACGCGGATGATATCGACGCTGCTTTCCTTGCACCGCTACCAGAAAGCGGTGGTGATAGCGCTGATGGATACCGTTCTGGTCATTCTGGCGCTTTGGATAGCATTTTCGCTGCGGCTCGGTGAGTTCTACTTGCCGAGCGGAAATCAGTGGTGGTTGTTTGTCTGTGCTCCACTGGTCGCCGTACCAATTTTTATCCGCCTCGGGCTGTATCGGGCGGTAATTCGATATATCGGCCATCGGGCCATGTCGACCATCGCTTATGCCAATGCATTGGTGGCAATTGCCTGGTCGATGTTGCCCTTTTATCTGTCCAATTTTTTTCACTGGGAGCTGTTTTCACCCCGGTCGTTACCGTTTATTTTTTGGATGGTGCTCTGCATTCTGGTGGGTGGTAGTCGGCAGGTCTTTCGCTGGTTTATCGCCGGTACCTTTCGGCGTAAAGGCGATCATTATGCGTTGATCTACGGAGCCGGTGAGGCAGGCTATCAGCTGGCCAGCTCGTTGTCCCAAAGCTCCGATCTCAGAGTGTTGGGGTTTATCGATGACAATGCGGCGCTGAAAGGCCAGCAGATTGCCGATCTTCCGGTTCTCGGTGGCGCTGATGTGATCAAAACGCTGTCCAGAGATTATGAATCGCTGGAGGTGCTGCTGGCGATGCCGGCGCTGACAGCACCTGATCGACGTCGAATCCTGCAAGGGTTGCTGCAGGTGGATGTCATCGTGCGCTCTATTCCGTCGTTGGATCAAATCGTGCTTGGCAAAGCGGATCTGACCTCGTTGAACGAAGTGCAGCTCGAAGATCTGCTCGGCAGGGCTCCGGTTCAGCCAGATCCTGTATTGTTGGAACAGTCGGTCAAGGGGCGAGTGGTGCTGGTCTCCGGTGCCGGGGGGTCGATTGGCTCCGAGCTTTGCCGTCAATTGCTATTACAACTGCCGTCGCGGTTGTTGCTGCTGGAACAAAATGAGTTTGGTCTTTATCAGATAGAAGCAGAGCTACAACAGCTCAAGAATCACTACGGCTTGAGTGTTGAGCTCGTTCCTGTGCTGGGCTCGGTAACAGATTCTGCGCGGGTACGGCGAATACTTCGGGAGTTTAGCGTGGAAGTGGTGTTTCACGCGGCTGCTTACAAGCATGTTCCTATCGTGGAACAAAATGTGGTTCCTGGGATTCGTAATAATGTGCTGGGGACTTGGGAGCTGGCTCGAGAGGCGATGGATGCCGGCGTTGAGCGGTTTGTGTTGGTCTCCACCGATAAGGCCGTTCGTCCGACCAATATGATGGGAGCCAGTAAACGACTGGCGGAAATGGTACTGCAGGGCTTGCAGCAGCATTCGTCGAACAAGGCCACACGCTTTGTGATGGTCCGATTCGGCAACGTATTGGGTTCTTCGGGATCGGTGATTCCGCTGTTTCGGAAGCAGATCGAGCAGGGTGGGCCGATAACAGTTACCGATCGACGAATAACCCGCTATTTTATGACGATCCCGGAAGCTGCTTCGTTGGTGATCCAGGCCGGAGCGATGGGACAGGGCGGGGAGCTTTTTGTTCTCGATATGGGGGAACCGGTGAAGATTAATGACTTGGCTCGCAGAATGATCCGCTTGAGCGGTTATCGAGTCCAAGCTGAGGGCGAGCTGGGGATCGAAATTCGTTACACTGGACTTCGGCCCGGTGAAAAGTTGTTTGAAGAGTTGCTGATCGGTGATGATGTCAGTATCAGTAGCCATGAGCGTATATGGGTGGCAAACGAAGCAGGGCCGGGAGCGACAGAGCTGGACCTGCTGGTAAAGCGGGTGCAGGAGCTGGTAGCACAGCAGAATGTGCTGGGATTGCGCCAGTTGATGCTGGAGCAGGTTAATGGGTTCAAGCCTCAATGCGAGAATCAGGACTTGCTGGATCATGTGCATGAGTTGCCAGCGAAAAGAATTGGATTGGAAAAGAGGTTGTAAAGCAGGGTTATGGAACAAAATCAGCAACGGATAGCCGTTATTGGACTGGGGTATGTCGGACTTCCGCTGGCTGTTGCCTTCGGGCGGCAATACCCGACCCTGGGTTTTGATATCAACCCACAACGGGTCAGCGCGCTGCAGCAAGGGCGTGACGATACCCTTGAGGTAAGCCAGGAAGAGCTGGCGACGGTCGCGCAACTGGAATTCAGCTGTGAGCTGGAGAGGCTACGCGGTTGTAACCACTATATCATCACGGTCCCCACCCCGATTGATATTCATAAGCAACCCGACTTGACACCGCTTCGGAAAGCTTCGGAAACCGTGGGTGCCGTGCTGAATGCTGGCGACACGGTGATCTACGAATCGACAGTTTATCCCGGCGCTACCGAAGAGGTCTGTGTTCCGATTCTGGAACAGGTTTCCGGCCTTACCTTTAACGTAGATTTCACGGTGGGCTACAGCCCGGAGCGAATCAACCCGGGTGATAAGACCCATCGGCTGGAGACTATCCTGAAGGTTACGTCGGGGTCGACGGAGCAGGCTGCCGAGCGAATCGATGCGCTCTATGGTTCCATTATCACTGCTGGAACTCACCGTGCCAGTTCCATCAAGGTTGCAGAGGCGGCCAAGGTTATCGAGAACACCCAGCGTGACCTGAATATCGCACTGGTGAACGAGTTGGCGATTATTTTTAACCGCTTGGGTATCGATACCGGTGAGGTTCTTGCGGCTGCAGGAACCAAGTGGAACTTTCTGCCCTTTAAGCCGGGACTGGTCGGCGGACACTGCATCAGTATTGACCCCTACTATCTGACCCACAAAGCTCAGGCGATCGGGTACCATCCTGAGATTATTCTGGCAGGTCGTCGCCTAAATGATGGTATGGGGGCCCATGTGGTGTCCCAAGTGGTCAAGATGATGACCCAGAAGAAGATACAGGTGGTCGACAGTCGCGTATTGATTCTGGGGCTGACCTTCAAGGAAAACTGCCCTGATCTTCGAAATACCCGGGTCGTGGACATGATTGAGGAACTGGGAGAGTACCACGCCAGTGTTGACGTTTATGATCCCTGGGCTGACCCCGAAGAGGCTCAGCACGAGTATGGTATTGAGCTGGTTTCGGAGCTGGAACAAGGCGGTTACGATGCGGTCATCCTCGCGGTTGCCCACCATGAGTTTCAGGAATTAGGTGTTGAGGCTATTAAAGCATTGGGTAAACAGAATTCCGTGCTCTATGACATCAAGCATCTGTTGCCAGTGACAGCTGTAGACGCACGACTTTAATCATCTTTGCAGCAATTAAACAGCAGCGAAAAGGAAAGCCAAATGAAAGTACTAGTCACCGGAGCTGCAGGCTTTATCGGTTCCCATGTAAGTCGCGTTCTACTGGATCGTGGTGATCAAGTCGTCGGTCTGGATAATCTCAACGATTATTACGATGTCAGCCTGAAGCAGGCTCGCCTGGATAGGCTGCTGGGGGATGAGGCTTTCACATTTGTCAAAATGGATGTTGCTGACCAAAACGGTATGGAAAGACTGTTCGCTGACGAACAGTTTGATCGTGTCGTTCACCTGGCCGCACAGGCCGGGGTGCGTTACAGCCTTGAAAATCCGCGTTCCTACATCGATAGCAATATCGTCGGTTTTCTGAATATCCTAGAGGGCTGTCGTCACCACCAGGTGGAGAATCTGGTCTACGCCTCTTCAAGCTCAGTCTATGGGGCCAATGAATCGATGCCCTTTTCCGAGCATGACAATATTGACCATCCATTATCACTCTACGCAGCATCAAAAAAATCCAATGAATTGATGGCTCACACCTATAGTCATCTATTCGGCCTGCCGACTACCGGACTACGCTTCTTTACCGTTTACGGACCCTGGGGACGCCCGGACATGGCGCTTTTCCTGTTCACCAAGGCCATACTGGCGGGTGAACCGATTAACGTCTTCAACTACGGCAAGCACCGTCGTGATTTTACATATGTTGATGATATTGTTGAGGGAATAGTTCGTACCTTGGATCGAATCGCCGAACCCGATCCCAATTGGACGGGAATGAAGCCTGATCCGGCGACCAGTAAAGCTCCCTGGCGAGTATTCAATATCGGCAACCAGAACCCGGTTGAGCTATTGGATTATATCGGCGCTATTGAAAAGGCCCTCGGTAAGAAAGCTGAGATGAATTTACTGCCATTGCAGCCTGGTGATGTCCCCGATACTTATGCCGATGTACAGTCGTTGGTTGATTGGGTTGAATATAAACCCGCTACTAGTGTGGAAGCTGGGGTGGCGCGATTTATCGATTGGTACCGGGAGTTTTATAGGGTTTAAGGGTTGCTCAGAAGTTTCCGCGCATGGGGAAGTACGCGTTTTGATGCCCGGAAATGGTATAGATCAGCCACTCTTTTTCTGATTGAGTCTAGCAAGCGTTGCATATTCACAAAGTAGGGCTTTTGGCGTGTATTGATTTTTTTCCATGAACAGGCTTGATCTCTGTGATTTGAAGTTACCGCCTGGAGAATAATTGTTACACAGCTAGCTAGCTATTTATATCAATTCATGCAGTGTGTATATGCACTGCGATATGGGGCTCTAGGCAGTAGAACTGCATAAGATTTATGTCATCAGCTGGAGGCAAAGTCTTGCAAGCAAGCTCTAAGAGGATGTGTCTGCATATCTAATTGAAGAAATCGGGTTTGCAGATGAAGTTAAATGCGTTAATGGGCGCTGTATTATCTAAGTTAACCGGTCGACTAAGAAACAAGTCGGGTATTCTTCAAACTGTGAATTTTTAAGCATGGCTTAAGGTTGGAGCGCCGGCTAGGGATGAAGGCGCGTATTGGCGTAAACATAAAAAGTTATGGTCCGTAGCTTTACGATCTTTGAGGACAGGAATTGAAATATTAATCAGATGCATTGTCTGCTTCATTTTGAAGAAAGCTATGCATTTGTGGATTCTGGCAACCGAAGAATAGTGAAATGAGCAGTCTTTAAGCAGATGGTTCATGGGTGTGTATTGTTCAGGCCCTTGAAAAGGTCTGTATCCTGAAAATATTTCCTTATCGATGAAAAAGTTGGCATGAAGGCCAGAAGACTAGTTAGTGGTGAGCGATTTATCCGGAGTATCTAATATTAGTTAGGCCTTGCTAAGGGATGCATTTCGGCTTGTTAAAGAGCGTGAGTAAGTCGAAGATGTTAGTTTTATTAGTGAATATTGGTTGTCTGAGATAGTAGTTGAGGGCTAGGAATAATTCATTAGATAGCTAGAAAACTGACGTACTTTCAGGAATAAATAATCGTAAATAGATTTATTGGGTTTAAAATGGGGCGTTGAACATAAAATGATTTATAGAAAAGGTCCTGCTTGAAATTTAAATTTGTCGATATAAATTATGATAGTTCATGAGAGCCGGCCCCATTCCTTTGAACAACTAATCCCGATTCTATAAGTGGATCTCTACCTGGGATTAAGCCACCAAGGATAGCGGTGGGTGATTAAAGTAAACCTCATCCGGTGTTTTCCGGTCAAGGTTCGAGTGCGGACGCCGGCTGTTGTAAAATCGGAAGTACCGATCCAACCCGGCTCTTGCTGCTGAGACCGTGTCGTAGGCATGCAGATAAACTTCTTCGTATTTCACGGAGCGCCAGAGCCTTTCAACAAACACGTTGTCGCGCCAGCAACCTTTTCCATCCATGCTGATACGGATATTGTTCTCTTTCAACATTTCGGTGAACGCCAAGCTGGTGAACTGGCTGCCCTGATCGGTATTCATGATTTCTGGTGCGCCATGCTTTTCCAGAGCCTCTTCAACAGCGTCAAGGCAGAAGTGAACATCCATGGTGGTAGAGAGCTTCCAGCTTAAAACTCGACGAGAATGCCAGTCAATCACTGCCGCCAAGTACACAAAGCCACGGGCCATGGGTATGTAGGTAATATCCATGGCCCAGACCTGATTGGCTCGTGTGATTGCTATATTCCTAAGCAGATAGGGGTAAACTTTGTGTCCTGGATGGCGCTGTGTCGTCTTGGGTTTTCGATACAACGCCTCGATACCCATCAGCTTCATCAGGCTGGCAACTCGTTTACGACCAACTGGATATCCCTCACGGCGTAACAGATCGCGTAGCATGCGACTGCCTGCAAAAGGCAGTTCCAGATGTAACCGGTCAATGCGATTCATTAAACCCTGTGTTTCAGAACTGAGGGGCTTGGGTTTGTAGTAGACGCTACCGCGACTGATCGACAACAACTTGGCCTGCTGAGTGATAGGCAGCTTGTGTGTGCGGTCGATCATCGTTTTTCGCTCAGCAATCCCGCCTTGGTGAGCGCGCCTTCTAAAAAATCGTTCTCCAGTGTGAGCTGTCCGATTTTGGCGTGCAAGGTTTTGACATCAACCGGAGGCTCTTTGGATTCGTTGCCGCCAAAGGCTTCAGCAGAGTGCTCAAGCAGCTGCGTCTTCCACTGAGAGATCTGGTTTGGGTGAACATCGAACCGCTGTGCAAGCTCGGCAACTGTTTGTTCGCCTTTGAGGGCGGCAATAGCCACTTTGGCTTTAAATTCGGGTGAGTGGTTACGACGAGGACGTCTTGCCATGGTAAATCTCCTGTTAACGGGCACCACCGTGCCCTAAATCAGGCGGAGATTCCACTTATAGCGCTGTTCAGATTTTTGGGGCCGGCTCTATGTTAGGGTATAATAAATTTATATTAGCTATTGGTCATGAGAAATCTGATGGATCTTCTTGATAATGAATAGATATAGTTATGCTTCAAAATTAGTTAATCAGCACTTTGCAGCTGGCTCGACTATTATAGATGTAGGTTGCCGAGATGCTGTTATGAAAAGCTATTTTTCATCTAATAGTTACTTTGGAATTGATGTAGACCCAGCATCATGTGCTGATCAGCTAGTTGATATATCTTGTGAAACCCCCTTTGCTGATGAGCAGTTTGATGTTTTGCTGGCGCTTGATGTAGCAGAGCATACTGATGATATATATGCAGCTGTGTTGGAAATGCTGCGGATAAGTAAAGGGGCTGTTATCGCACTGCCCAATCTTTATAGTGCTGTTATGCGATATCGATTTGTTATGGGAAGACCTTTGTCTAACAAGTATAGACTTACCAAGGATAACTCTAAAAGTGGCGGGGCTAGGCATCGTTGGCTGTTTAATCTTGTGGAGGCAGAGTGTTTTATGAAAGCCTTGGCGGATGAAAAGGAGTATAACTTAAATATTTCTTATTATTATCCATCTGAAAGTTATCTAGAAAGAATTATAGCTAAGCTTCTACCAAATAGTTGGTCATCAGAAACTATATTTTTTGTGTTTACGAAGAATAGAGAATAAGGACTGTGACAGGAATTGATATTGAAGTCTTATAGAAAGAGTTCTTTGTATTGACTATGAGGATAGTATTTGATAAATCTCAAAAAATTTTTAGAGGTTTTTTGACAGGTAGTTCAATTACGATAACTGAGAAAGGTAAATCAGTAGCACTCGTACCTATATTAATTTCTTTAATAGGAATTGAATCCTATGGCTCATATGTGTTGCTTCTCTTGGTTAGTTCATATCTTTCAATGTTTATTAACTGTGGAATGAATGTTTGTTTAGTTAGGCACTTTAGTAGCTCGGAAGATCGAGTTCGAGAACTAACAATAGCACTTGTTATCATATTGTCATCATCGCTACTAATTCTTTCTGTCTGGTCATTATTTAGTTCAGTTTTCTCTCCTTTATTAAATATAAAACAAGGCTTTTATTTTTATGTTATTGTAATAGCAATATTTGAAAGTATCAGGTTAATTGTTGTAGCTCAGTTTAGATGTTTGAAGGAATACTCAAAAATATTTTTATATGTAATATCATTCGAGGTTTTAGAGTTTTTTATATTATTAATTGTCTTTATTATTGGAATAGATGTTAGCTTGGTTTTTGTTATTGATTTATACTTGCTTGTTAGATGTGTTTCATTAACTTTAGCATTGTTAATTGTTCGCCCTTCATTAAAAAGTGTCTCTTTGCCGCTAATTATATCAAGACTAAAGCTTGGTCTCACTCTTATACCTAAAGACATTGCACTTTGGTTCGCGCATAACGCAGATAGATTTATAATAAGTGCTGTACTAGGGAATGCGGCACTGGGTATTTATTCTGCTATTTACAAGTTGGCCTCGGTTATTAAGCTGGTCTCTCAGCCTGTTTCTTTTATTAGTTTTCCCCTGCTTAGTGATCATTGGGATAAAGAATCCATGAATGATTTCAAGCATGTATACTATGTGTCTATTTCTATTTATCTTTTATTATCACTTGCTGTTTTCCTTACTTATATGATTTTTTCATATGATCTTCTGAATTTTGTTGATGAAGACTTGGTTGAATATGGGAGTATTTTAATTTGGTTGTCATTAGGTCTAATACTACACACTGTTCAGGCAATATCAGGTTACTATATTTTTATACTTTCTAATAAAGTCGCTACTTATACTAAAATTATAGTGTTGGTGAGTTTTTTAGGTGTGTTTTTACAGTATGTTATGATAACTGAGTATGGATTACAGGGAGCTGCTGTATCAAGTTTTATCATATATTTCTGCTTGTTCTTAGTTGTTTGTTATTCTTCGAAAAAAAATTTTAATCGAGGTTCTTATGGCTAAAAAATCATCATTTAACAACTACGTTTCAGACTATTTTGATCGTAATAGTTCAGGTCGTGCAGATTTAGTTGCTGGTGATTCTTTTAACTCACTCGGATTTAAGCAAAAAAAAACTGATGTATTAGAATTAGTCGAACACCATGCTTTGAGATTAAAGAGTGATACGGATAGCCTAAAAATTTGTGATGTTGGTTGTAATGATGGTGCATTTATTGAGTATTTACTTGGTATTCAAGCAGAGATAGATTTGTATGGAGTAGATGTTAGTCGTAAAGCTTTAGCGAAGGCAAAGGCCAATAGTAATCTGGATAAAGTGAGTTTTGATTTAGTTGATGGTGAAAGTGGCGACCTACCTTTCGCTGATGAAACCTTTGATATAATAACTTCGATTGAGGTTATTGAGCATGTTGAAGATAAAGATAAAATGTTGTCTGAAATCTATCGTATTCTAAAGCCTGGTGGTGTTGTTGTATTAACTACGCCTAATAAAGAGTCGGTAGCACTAAATCTTCAGGTTTTTCTTGTTGGGTTTATTAGATACTGTTTTGGAAAGAAAGGTCATAAAGATATATTTATTGATGAAAAGGGCTTTGAAGAATTATATAAGAAGGTAGGGTTTTTATGTGAGAAGAAAGATATTCTTTATTGGATAAGGCCCTATCTCACAATCTCATACTCAACTTATACGTTGGGTCTATTACTTCCATTTATGTTACCGGTCCCATCTATATTTCTATTATACTATCAGCGGATGCTTAATAAGTATTTTGGTAGATTTTTCAAAACTCGGCTGATAACCAGGTTTTTTTGCTGGTCTATCTTTGTTGTTCTAAGGAAATAATTTAATCAGCTTAAGTTAAATGCTCTTTGTTTATATATTGTTACAAGTATAAAGCTTCTGAAGATTGTTAGATCTAATAATGGATATTATTATTTTAACAATCTAGTGTAAATTATTATATATGGAAGGCACGGTTGTTTAATTCTGTCAAAGTTTATAGAATTTTAGGAGTTTTATGAAACTGTCTATTGTGTCTCAGAAAAAGTTTTGCTTTTACGATGGGCGTTATTGGACATATGGAGGGTTTGGGGAGTATGTAAATAGTTTTACTCCATACTTTGATGAAATTAACCTCTGTGTTCCTGTTACAGATAAAGAGCTTCCAGGCATGTATCCAATGGAACATCCGAAGCTGACATTTACTCATCTTCCATCCTACGATAATGAATTGCAGCTATTATGTAAATGGCCGCTTGTTTTTTTTAAAATGAGGCGGGCAATTTCAGACAGTGATGTTGTCAATCCACGTATACCAGATATGACCGGCGTTTCGGGTTGTTTTTGGTCTTATTTTTATAAGAAACCGCATTTTGTTTCTATGCAGTCAGATTGGCTTGCTTTTTTAAAAGCACCGGGAAATACAAAAACTAAGGGTGTTATAAAGAAAGGGCTTTACGGTTGGATTAAGCTCTATCTTTGGTTTGAAAGTTATATTACAAAATATTCACTTTGCTTTCCTCAAGGGAGAGAGCTTTATAACCGTTATTCAGATCGACCTGCTGTCTATGAATGGGCTAGTTCGTCAATACATGCAGATGACGTTGTATCTTTTAAAGAATTCCCGTTGAATAAAGAGGATGCCCCCCTATACCTACTTCATGTTGGAAGGATAACTCGTGCAAAGGGGCATTGCTTTTTAATTAAAGCCTTGTACGAACTAAACTTCTTAATTTCTCCTAGAAAAGTTTTCTTAACATGTATTGGAAAGCAAGATCCAGCTCTTCTTGGTGAACTGAAAGATTTAGCAGAGTCGTTAAAGGTTAATGATCAAATTAACTGGATTGATACAGTCGAGCATGGTCATGAGTTGTGGAGTTATTTTGACCGGTCTGATGTATTCGTCTTTTCATCTATTTGGGAAGGGACCCCTAAAGTGCTAGTTGAGGCAATGGCTAGAGGCCTACCCATCGTATCTAGCGATGTAGGGGGAATTAAAAGCCTTATTCAGCATGAAAAAACTGGCCTTTTGGTGCCTCCACAGAAGCCGAGAATACTAGCAGCTGCTATCAGCCGTATGATTGAAGATAATTGTCTACGGACGAGTTGTATTAAGTCAGGGTTGGCCTTTGCAAAGATGCATACGGTGGAAACTCAAACTCATTTCATGCTACAAAAATTTCTAGAAAAAAATCGAGTTAATATGGCTCGGGCTAGTACCGAAAAACTTGAATTATTGCTTAAAGAATATAGCAACTATAATCTTAAGTGTTAATTTCAAATTATATACCGGCATTTAATAGCTGAGGTTATAAGGTGTTGTTAAAATCATGATCCAAAGTAAAAGATCCAATGTCAATGTCTTGCAGTTGGTATCTATAGCGGTTTCTAGCAATGGTTCTTCTAGAGGGGTGGGAGGCCCTGAAGTCAGGGTTCTCGAATCCTTGCCGTTTTGGGATCAAGATAAGGTTAATGTATTTGTAGCGTATTCTAGTGACGGAAGCTTGGCATCAGAGATGAGAAAGTATCCTAGGTGGATCGATTTCTCAGTATCGGACAAAAAACGTATCTCTACACTCATTGAATTAGTTAATATTATTAAGAAATACAATATCAACGTTATTCATACTCAGGGGCCTGTTTATACAGACTTTATTGCAACTATCGCAGCAAAGTTTTGCGGTATAAAAAATGTTGTAACACGTGCGGTTCAAATTAGTGACTTTACCTGTGGTCAATTCAAAAAAAATCTATATCTCTTTATGGATTATCTCACAAAGAATTTTTGTGATTCGATGATTGCGATAAGTAAGTCAGGTGAAGAGTGTTTGTATATTGAAGGCTGCCCAAAAGATAAAGTCTCTCTTGTGTATAATGGGTCTAATGAAGAAAAATTTATTCCGGATACCTTATCTTCTGATCGGCCATTTACCATTGCTATGTTTGCTCAAATGATCCCGCATAAGCGCCATGATTTATTAATTGAGGCACTAGATTATTCTGTAAAGTTAGGTCGAGACTGGCGCTTAATGCTAGTGGGTGATGGTCCTCTTAGATCAGGCATCGAAAAACAAGCCGTAGACTTAGGCTGTTATGATAAAATTTCTTTTTTAGGCTTTCAGCGAAATACTCCCTTGCTCTATAAAAAGTGTGATGTTGTTGTTTTGGTGAGTGATAGAGAGGGATTACCTGTGACTCTTATAGAAGCAATGGCGAGTGGAAAACCATGCGTTGCATCAAACATTGCGGGCACATCTGAGTTGATAGAACATGATGTCAATGGGCTGTTACTTGATATAAACAATAAAGAATCTATTTATAATAGTTTGGCCAAGCTAGAAGATGCTGTTGAGCAGCGCCTGCTTATGGGTGAATATGGATATCAAAAGTTTTTGAGCACGTTTACGATTTCAAAAATGGTTAAAGGCTATCAAAAAGCTTATGTTGATTTAAGTAAAGTATAATTTTATAAATTTGTGAATTTTCCATAGTAATCATTAACGATGAAAAAACTTCACTTGGTTAACACGCATGGTATTGGTGACGTTGTAATGATGTTGCCTCTGTTATCTTGGCTGGTTCAGCACTGGGATGGACAGATTGCTTTGACACTAAAAAGTGAAGTAGAGGTAGCGGTAATTAAGGAGCTATTACCAGAGGCGAGTTTTGAATTTTTTACTTTGAAAGTTTGCAGTGTGCGAGAGCTGTTAACGTATGTAAAAAATGTTAGGAAAGCCAACTTTGACACATTGGTATCTTCCTATGGTGTTAACCCGTATAAGTTTTCCTTGTTGTCTCAATTGCTCAATTCTTCAACGGTTATTGGTTGGCCTTCAAAACTTTCTTTTTTGAACACCGTCACTAATTCGTATCAGCTGGAGCGCCATAAAGTATACAGGCATATGAGTTTGGCTCCTCTAATTGTGCCAGAGGCTGACCAGCTTACTAACCCGCCCTGTTATCCACCTTATTCAGAAATTTTAGACTACGATAAAGGTAATGGCATTAAATTTGAACTGACCGGTGAAAACTATGAAATTGTGTTTGCCCCAGGGTCTGGTGAGTTAGAAAGCCACAAACGTTGGCCAGCTATCCGATATGCAGAGCTGGCTAATAGACTATTGCATTACAACCCCAAGTTTAATATCTCTATCCTAGGCTCTGCCTCTGAAAGAAGCTTAGCGGAGCAAATAATTCAAAGAATCAAACAGAGTCATCGAGTAGCAAACTTCGTTGGTGCGAAGAGTATCGAAGATAGTATTCGATTTATAGCCAAATCAGATGTAGTCGTTGCTAATTGCAATGGCCTTTCTCATATTGCTTCGGCAGTACAGACTCCTGTTGTTGGGCTATATGGTCCTACCGATGTCATGTTGACAGGTGTTTTTAGTGATTACTCCTATCCAGTTACTTCGTCTATGGACTGTTCACCTTGCTATGGATCGGGGAGTCTCACTGGTTGTGGTCATCCAGTGTGTATGATCTCTATATCAGTTGATGAAGTATATGAGGCAGTTTTAAGAGCCCTTTCCTCTTAATGAGAAGCAGGTAACGAACCAAAAACCTATCAGAATACAGTTGTTGGTTTAGGTTTAATATTCATATGTTAATAGGATAAAGGTTGGTTTGAAGCAGGTACTGCAGAATCTTACTAGTGGTAAAACTCAGTTGGTTGAGCTTCCCGCTCCACAGCTTAAACAGGGTCGGTTATTAGTCGCCTCTACTATCTCTTTGATCTCGTCTGGCACCGAGCGAACGCTGGTAGAGTTTGGTAAGGCCAACCTGCTGGATAAGGCGCGCCAGCAGCCGGACAAGGTAAAAATGGTTCTGGATAAGGTCAGAACCGATGGGCTGTCCACCACCCTGGAGGCAGTACGTAGCAAGCTGGATCAGCCATTGCCCCTGGGTTACTGCAACGTGGGGCGGGTGGTTGATGTCGGCGCCGGGGTTAACGGATTCAAGCCTGGTGATCGGGTGGTCTCCAACGGGCCTCATGCCGATTTGGTTTCCGTTCAGAAGAATCTCTGCGCCCGTATCCCCGAGGGGGTCGAGGACGAAGTGGCGGCATTTACTGTGGTCGCCAGCATCGGCCTACAGGGGGTCCGCCTGGCACAACCCACCCTAGGGGAGGCTTTCGTGGTTACTGGGGTGGGTCTGATCGGCTTGCTCACGGTGCAGTTGTTGCGCGCTCAGGGGTGCCGTGTGCTGGCGATTGATATTGACGATGCGAAGCTGGCTCTGGCACACAAATTCGGCGCCGAATGCTGTAATCCAGGAGCCGGTGAAGATCCAGTTGCTGCTGGTATGGTGTTTAGTCGGGGCCGTGGTGTTGACGGGGTGATCATCACCGCTTCAACCAAGTCCTCTGACCCGGTCTCGCAGGGAGCGCAGATGTGTAGGACCCGAGGGCGTATCATCTTAGTTGGGGTTACCGGGTTGGAGTTGAACCGAGCTGAGTTCTACCACAAGGAGTTGAGCTTTCAGGTGTCCTGTTCATACGGGCCAGGGCGTTACGATCCAGCCTACGAGGAGCAGGGCCATGACTACCCTCTAGGGTTTGTGCGATGGACCGAGCAGCGTAACTTCGAGGCAGTGCTGGATATGATGGCTTCAGGTCAGTTGGATGTGAAGCCATTAATCACCCATCGCTTTGCCTTCGACGAGGCGCCAGCCGCCTACAGGGTCTTGACCGAAGATCGATCCGGGCTGGGCATTCTGCTCCAGTACTCTGATGCGGTGGACAGTGAAACTCGGCTGATATCGCTCCAGCCTACCAGGGTGATGGAGGCCTCCAAGCCGGTGGTGGGCTTTATCGGCGCCGGCAATTATGCGTCCCGTGTTCTGATTCCCGCCTTCCGACAGGCCGGGGCTCAGCTTCACACCATCACTACTGCCGGTGGAATCAGCGGTGTTGTGCATGGTGGAAAAACGGGGTTCGCCAACGCCTCTACTGACGTGGAGGGGATGCTCGCTGAACCGGCAATCAACACCGTTGTGGTGGCGACTCGGCACAATACCCATGCCCAATTCGTCTGCCAGTGTCTGGCGGCGGGTAAGCATGTGTTCGTAGAGAAACCCCTGGCTATCAACCGAGAGGAATTGGCGGAGGTGGAGCAGGCTTATCGGGATGCCGACGGGCCGCAACTGATGTTGGGCTTCAACCGCCGATTCGCCCCCCAGGTACAAAAGATGAAGGAGTTACTGCAGCCGCTCCGTGAACCTAAATCCTTTATCGTGACGGTAAATGCTGGAGAGATTCCCTCCAACCACTGGACACAGGATCCAGCGATTGGAGGCGGTCGGGTTATTGGCGAGGCCTGCCACTTTATCGATTTGATCCGTTACTTGGCTGGTAGTGAGATTGTTTCAGTGCAAGCGCAGCGGATGGGGGAGCAGGTAGGGCAGATCTCTGAGGATAAAGCTGCCATTATTCTCGCATTTGCTGATGGTTCGTTTGGTACGATTCATTACTTAGCCAATGGCGCGTCAAGCTTCCCTAAGGAGCGGGTGGAGGTGTTTACTGCCGGTCGTGTGTTGCAGCTCGATAACTTCCGTAAGCTTCGAGGATTTGGCTGGCCAGGATTCTCAAGAATGAATCTTTGGAGGCAGGACAAAGGGCAAAAAGCCTGTGCCCAAGCATTTCTTAATTCGATCGAACAAGGTGATATAGCGCCAATTCCAGCCGACGAAATTTTTGAGGTGGCCAAGGTCACGTTGGATGCTGCTGAGTTGATACGTTGCTAATAAGAGATCAATGCTTGATTCCTTTTGTTTCAGCATCTGCCAGCGATTAGATGCTTTGAGTGTCGTGCGTTGATGTTCTGCTGCAATAGTGGGAATTCTGGTGACCCCGTCAGATCCGGAGGATGTTTAGCTTGAGTCTATTTCGGTTGCTCCGAACCGTACGCTATTTACGCCCGGTACAGATATACGGCCGTATTTGGTTCAGGGTAAGTAATCCTCAAGTTGATCTGAAATCACAGCCGAACTTACGACAACCGACAAAAATGTGGGGCCAGGTTTACTGGCGTCTTCCATCGATGAAATCGGCATGTTTATTCCAATTTCTGAATGAACATCATGAGCTGAGAGGCTCAAATTGGGATAAGGCTGAGTGGTCAAAGTTGTGGCGTTACAATCTCCATTATTTTGATGATCTCAATGCGATTGGTGCTCCGGATAGAGAGACATGGCACCATTTGTTGCTAGAGCGCTGGGTTCATCAAAATCCGCCAGGAACAGGCACGGGTTGGGAGCCTTATCCGACCTCTTTGCGAATCGTTAACTGGATTAAGTGGAGTCTGGCGGGGCACCAGTTGACTGATGAACAGTTACAAAGCTTGGCGATACAGGTCCGTTGGCTAAGCAGGCGTCTGGAACGGCATATTCTAGGAAATCACCTTCTGGCAAATGCTAAAGCATTAGTCTTTGCCGGACTTTTCTTTGAAGGCCCTGAGGCTGATCGTTGGTTGAAGTGTGGCATAGAGATTCTGGCTGATGAGCTGTACGAACAGATTTTGCCCGATGGTGGACATTTCGAATTGAGCCCGATGTACCAAGCGATAGTGATTGAGGATTTGTTGGACCTTGTAAATCTTTCCTCAATTTTTGATAGAAACCCCTATCCGCTGCCGGTATCTGATTGGATCATGCCGCTGCAGAAAATGATCGACTGGTTAAGGGTGATGACCCATCCTGATGGAGGGCTCAGTTTTTTCAATGATAGCGCTCTGGGTATCTCTGCCGAGTTGAGGGTGCTCGAAGCTTATGCCAAGTTACTGAATATTGATATCAGGCCGTTAGAGCATAGCGCTTGTCATCGGCTGGCTGATAGTGGCTATCTGCGAGCAAATATTAAACCAGCCACTTTGCTGGTGGATATGGCCCATCTCGGTCCAGATTACCTGCCTGCCCATGGCCATGCCGATACGCTCAGTTTTGAGCTTTCTCTGTCTGAACAGCGTTTCCTGGTTAATTCCGGGATATCATGCTACGGCGTTGGTACCGAGCGTCAAAGGCAGCGCGGCACTGCCGCTCACAATACTCTGATTGTAGATCAGGCTGATTCATCAGAAGTCTGGGGGGGCTTCAGGGTTGGCCGCCGAGCTGCTCCAGAAGTACTACAGGTAGAAAGTTCTGTAGGGGCTCAGGGGGAAAGCATCGATCTTGGCGGTGCTCATAATGGTTATGAGTACCTGGTAGGAAAGCCAACCCATTATCGTCATTGGCAACTCACCAAATCCGGACTTAGGGTATCTGATTCGGTACAGGGGGGCTTTAAGCATGCTCAGGCTCGCTTCCACATTCACCCTGACTGGCTAGTAGAGCTGGATGGGCGTGGCGGCATGGCCAGATGTTCCGATGGCAAAGAGGTGAGGATCGAAGTTCTATCTGGTCAGCCTCGCCTTGAATATGATCAATATCACCCAGAGTTTGGTTTGTCGGTTACCAATCGTTGCTTAAGCATAGATGCGGAAGCTGGACGAGTCTCTGTAGAGTTCCGGTGGTAATCTGGGATGGCGCCAATGATATTAGTGTGGGTGTTCAAGTGAGATGAGAATTTTAGTTCTTTCGTTTTATTACCCACCGGATCTGTCGGCAGGCTCTTTCCGTACAGCGGCATTGGTTGATGAACTTGCCAAGCGTATCCCGAAAGGCAGCCGAATTGAGGTGTTAACTACACAACCTAATCGTTATTCCGACTATTCAAAAAAAGCTCCTGTAACGGAAGAGTCTGAAGCGCTACTTGTGCATAGAATTGCTTTGCCAAGTCATCGTAGTGGAATGATTGATCAGGCGAGGGCTTTCGGTGTTTATTATCATGCGGCTCGCCGTTTCTTAAGAGATCGCCACTACGATCTGATCATCGCGACCACATCTCGTTTGATGACTGGATTCTTAGGGGCTCGAACTGCTGCAAAAGTGGGTTGTCCATTTTACTTGGATATCCGAGACATCTTTGTTGACACCTTGACGGATCTTTTTAAAGCGAAGGTGGGGCGGTTTCTCATCCCTATGATAGAGCTACTGGAGCAGTATACGGTCCGACGTGCTGATCAGATTAACTTGGTATCGCCAGGCTTTGTCGAGTACTTCCGACAGAAATACGCCATAGAAAATACCGACCTATTTACTAACGGCATTGATCAGGAGTTTTTATCGACCTGTGATACGGGGGTTGTGCAAGGCTGCGATGTGGCTCCAGAGGTTAAGGTGGTGCTTTATGCGGGAAATATTGGTGCTGGACAGGGGCTGGAATCAATTCTTCCCGAACTTGCCAAGGTGAGTGGGTCTGAATATCGATTTGTGGTGGTTGGTGATGGGGGGCGTAGACAAGCTCTACAGGCTCGCTGTGAGGCATTAAAGGTCGATAATATACAGCTTGAATCTGCAGTTAGTCGAGAAGCTTTGATGGAGTACTATCGACAGGCAGATATCCTTTTCTTGCATCTTAACGATATACCGGCCTTTGAAAAGGTGCTGCCATCGAAGCTCTTCGAGTATGCGGCCTTGAGGAAACC
Organism: Motiliproteus sp.; assembly: GCF_965230735.1. Taxonomy (GTDB): domain Bacteria; phylum Pseudomonadota; class Gammaproteobacteria; order Pseudomonadales; family Balneatricaceae; genus Motiliproteus. The sequence goes on along the minus strand of NZ_OZ246016.1, from coordinate 3,343,253 downwards.
CATTTTGGCTGGTGTGAAGGGCATTGCCGCTGATTTTATCCGTGATGAAATTTCGGGAAGTTGGGTCTTTACTCCGTGTGACCATATCGAAGCGGCGGAGCAGTTGAGAGAGATTTCTACTGTTTCTGACCTGGAGCAGTTCGAGCGAAACCGTTTTTGTGAAGAATACAGTCGCTGCAATATCATGCAGCAGTGGGTGACATCAATATTAAATACAGCGGGGCTCGATCAACCAGATCAGCGAATGGTTTTGGAGAATCGGTGAGGTTAAATAAAACCGACAGTCTTAAGGTTTTGGTAACGGGGGCAACAGGGTTTGTCGGGCAGCATTTGATTAGTGGATTGCTCGATAGAAGCTATCAAGTTGTAGCCTGTGTTCGGAAACCACACTTGCTTCAGTTTGCGACTGATGCCAGCTTACAGACAGTCGTACTAGACGACCTATGTAAGGTAGCTCAATGGCGCGAGTTTGTTTTTCAAGGGGTTGACGTCGTTATTCATACCGCCGCCCGTGTTCATGTATTAGAAGATCAGTCCGCTGATCCGCTGACCCGCTTCCGGCAGGTTAATACCCAAGCAACTCGGTTATTAGCAGAACGTGCCGCTGCGAACGGCGTAAAGCGCCTGATTTATTTAAGCAGTATCAAGGTTAACGGCGAGCAAACTTTCGGCGTGCCTTATACTGCTTCGGATATCCCTGCACCGGAAGATGATTATGCAATCTCCAAGGCAGAGGCAGAATCTGCGCTTCTTGAAGTGGCTGAGAAAACAGATTTAGAAGTCGTGATCATTCGGCCTCCGCTGGTGTACGGGCCTGGTGTCAAAGCCAACTTCTTGGCGTTGAGAAACTGGGTAAGCAAGGGCTATCCCTTGCCCTTGGGGGCGATTTTCAACCAGCGAAGCCTGGTTAGTGTCTTCAACTTGGTGGATCTGATCCAATGCTGTATTTCACACCCCAACGCAGCTAATGAGATCTTCCTTGTCTCGGATGGGGAGGCCATATCAACGACAACGCTGATACAGCGTATTGCCCAGAGTTTAGACCGCTCTATTTGGTTGCCGAGAATCCCTGTTGCGTATTTAGAGTTTTTTGCTGGCTTATTTGGGCGGGCCGCGTGGATGAAACGCTTATGCAGTGATCTGGAAGTCGACATCCAGAAAACGGTGACAGAGCTGGATTGGACCCCGTCGGTGACAATGGAGCAAACCCTCGATCGAATGGTGATAGAGAGGGAGTATTAGCGTTGTCTTTTTTTCTATTATCTATCTTGTTGTTTGTGATGACTTTGCTGGTTGTCTGGCCGATAGAGCGCTATGCGGCAAGGCTACGGTTGATCGATATCCCCAATGAACGAAGCTCCCATATCAAACCGACCCCCAGGGGGGGCGGTTTGGCGATTTGGCTGAGCTATTCGTTGGCATTGATTTTTTATTATGACTCTCTGAGTAGTGGGCTTCAGGAGCTTGCTGGGCTTCTTCTTGTCGGTGGAGGGGTGATTGCTCTGGTGGGTTTTTTGGATGATCGATTCGGTATTCCAGTTTGGCCCCGTTTTATTGTTCATTTGGTTGTAGCTGCGCTGTGTGTCGGCGAGATAGAGCGTCTTCCCGTTTTACCAGTCCCGGGCGTCGAGGTTTCTTTGGGGTGGTTGGGATATGGATTATTTACGCTGCTTATTGTTTGGACGATTAACCTTTATAACTTCATGGATGGAATTGACGGCATTGCAGCTGCACAGGCTGTATGCGTGGCATCAGGCGCTGCATTGGTGCTGATGTTGGTTGGAAGGATTGAAGAAGCAAGTCTGTTACTGCTCCTGGCTGTGTGTTGCTTCGCATTTCTTTTCTGGAATTGGCCTCCGGCTAAGATATTTATGGGTGATGTGGGAAGCGCTTATTTAGGGTTTGTTATTGCCATTTTTGCCATTGTCAGCGCGCTAGAGAAGGGAGTGAGTATCTGGACATGGATGATTTTGATGGCTGTATTTTGGGTTGATGCGACCTGCACTCTAATATGGCGAATGTCCACAAAGCAGAGTTGGCGCCAGGCTCATCGATCGCATGTCTATCAGGTGATGGCCCGTCAGTGGGCGAGTCATAAGAAAGTTACTCTCTCTGTTATCGTCATTAATTGCTTCTGGCTATTTCCGTGGGCGCTTATGACGGTTATTTGGCCCCAGTGGGGGTTACCTTGTGTCCTTGCTGCTTCGGTTCCGCTGGTGTATTTGGTATTTCGATTTGGGCTGGGGAAAACTCAGAATAGCTTTTGATATTTTTCAATATGACTTCTATTCTTGAGTTTGTAACGAATTATTTGGTTAATACTTGCGCCAAAATACAATTATTAGTATTTTGGGCACTCGAAAATTTAAGTCTTTCTGGGGTTAAATAATGACTGACGTTCTTAATGTTCTGACACGTAAAACTTCACTGCGTAAGGCATGTAAAGAACTGGCTGTATCAGAATTGGAAAAGCTTTCAGAAAATTTGCTGGAGCTTGTTGAAGAGCGGAAGCAGGAAGAAGCCGCAGTTGCTGCTCAGCTGGCTGAAAAGCAAGCCAGTATCGATGCGATTAAAAAGCAGATGGCGGAGAGCGGTCTGGATCTGAGTGATCTACTTGGTGCGCTGGAAGCTGGTGCTGCGGCAAAACCCAAGGGTACGGTTAAACCGAAATACCAGATCACCGACGATGAAGGTAATGTTCATCAGTGGACGGGTCGCGGCCGCACACCGAAGGTATTCCAGCAGTTTTTCGATAATGGCGGCAGTAAGGAAGATTGCCTGATCGATTAACGGCTTCTGTTTCTAAATTCAAAAGGGTGCGCATTGCGCACCTTTTTTTTGTCGGTTGTAAACTGATAGGCACTGGTTTGTCGAGTTTGGCAGCTTTACGGCGGGCTGGTATGATGCCGCGCTCTTTGCTATCCCTTCATTCTGCACACCACATGCGAGCAACGACCCTATGAACGATGAAAAACTTCAGAAAGTACTGGCCCGGGCCGGCATAGGTTCTCGCCGGGAGATGGAGCGCTGGATCGAAGCGGGCAGGGTCAGTGTGGACGGCAAGGTGGCATCCTTGGGTGATCGGGTCTCGCTGGAGGCCAGCGTCAGTGTCGATGGGCGAGCAGTGAAGCTGAATCCGCAAGCGGATTCCCAGTGCCGGGTGATCTTATACAACAAGCCGGTGGGTGAGGTTTGCACCCGACAGGATCCGGAAGGACGGGCTACCGTATTTGATAAGCTGCCGAAGCTTAAAGGTGGTCGTTGGATTTCGGTGGGGCGTCTGGATATCAATACCAGCGGTTTGCTGTTATTTACCACCGATGGTGAGCTGGCCAATCGTTTGATGCATCCCTCCAGTGGTATTGACCGTGAGTATGCCGTTCGTGTCCACGGTGAAGTTACCGAGGAGATGATCAAGCGGCTCAAAGAGGGCGTGCTGTTGGAAGACGGCTTGGCCCGCTTTACCGATATTCAGCATTTCGACGGCAGTGGTCGCAATCAGTGGTACCACGTTGCCCTGATGGAGGGGCGCAATCGGGAAGTGCGTCGATTGTGGGAATCGCAGGATGTTGAAGTCAGTCGGCTGAAGCGGGTTCGTTACGGCTGTATCTTTATGCCGAAGCAGGTGGCTGTCGGACAGTGGATCGAACTGGGGCAAAAAGAGCTGAATGATCTGTGCGACTTGGTTGAGCTGCCTCGTTTGAAATTAGCCCCGAAAACCCTTGAGCAGCTCAAGGCTGACCAGCGCCGGCAGCGTAAGGCGCGCCCTCAGCAGTCCGCAGAGCCTAAACGGGGGCGTAGGGGCCCCCGTCGATAATCGGCTTTGCCTGGCGATAGGGACTGAAATCAGCCTTGGGCGTCCAGTGATTGGCCGTTGGTCTGCTGGCTGTCGGATCCCATCAGGTACAGATAGACCGGCATAATCTGTTCCGGCGTCGGTAGTTCATTAGGGTTTTCCGCCGGGTAAGCGTGGGCACGCATATTGGTTCGGGTAGCGCCAGGATTGATGGCGTTAACTCTGATATTGCTGATTCCTTCCAGTTCGTCGGCCAGGGTCTGCATCAGGCCTTCGGTGGCAAATTTCGAGACTGCGTAGGCGCCCCAGTAGGCACGGCCTTTTCGTCCGACACTGGAGCTGGTGAAGACGATTGAGGCGTCATCCGATTTCATCAGCAGAGGCAGCATCGCCTGGGTCAGGTAGAACTGAGCGTTGACGTTGATCTGCATGACCTGATTCCAGATGCTCGGGTCGTAATTTTCGATCGGTGTTCTGGCACCCAGGATGCTGGCGTTGTTCAGCAGCCCGTCCAGTCGACCGAACTCCTGGGCAATGGTATCGGCGAGTTGGTCATAGTCGTGCGGTGCGGCGCCGTCCAGATTGATCGGAATGATCGCCGGTTGAGCCCCACCCTGCTTTTCGATCTCATCGTAGACCGCTTCTAGCTTTTTGGTGGTTCTGCCGGCCAGAATCACCGTAGCCCCGTGTTCGGCGTAGCTCAGTGCTGCTGCACGGCCAATTCCGTCACCGGCGCCGCTGATCAGAATAACGCGGTCTTGCAGAAGTTTGGGCGGGGCTTGGTAATCAAACATCTTGGTATCCATTATCTGTCTATCTATTTGTCCCTGTAGGGCTTATAAGTCTAGCAGTCTGAGGGTTTTGAGGCAGATTAGAGTTTCAGCCAATCGGTTAGTTCGTCAGGATGCTGTATCAGCAGATCGGCGTTCCAGTGTTGCGGTTGGTCTGACTTATCCAGATAACCATAGAGTGCGCCAACGGTGATCATACCGGCATTTTGCCCGGCCTCGATATCGCGGACATGATCGCCGACATACAGGCAGCGATCGGGGCGGCTGTTGAGTTTCTCGCAAGCTAGGAACAACCCTTCTGGGTCTGGCTTTCGCTTGCTGACGTGGTCCGGACAGATCAGTACGCCGCAGCGTCCGTCCAGAATCAGCTGCTGCAGGATCGGTATGCAGAAGCGCTCCGGCTTATTGGTAACGATGCCCCAGGGGATTTTGGCCTGCTCCAGTGTCTGTAACTGTGTTTCCATACCGTCAAACAGTATTGAATCCTGCGCCGGATTGTCTTGGTAGCGTTGCAGCAGTTGTTGTTGAAGCTGTTCCAGTTCGCTGCTGTTGCGCAGGCTGCCGAATGCTTGTTGGATCATGGCGGCCGCACCGTTGGAAACCTGCTGGCGTACCTGATCGTAGTCCAGCGGTGTCAGCTTCTGTTCTTGGCGTAGCTGATTCAGGATGCGATGAAAGTCGGGGGCGCTATCGAGGAGGGTGCCGTCCAGATCGAACAGCACCGCATCAGGGCGAAACGGGGTCATACCGGTTTGTGGGTCTGCAGTAGGTAGTTCACATCGACATCGTTGGGGTCGAGCCGGTAGGTCTGGGTCAGCGGATTGTAGGTCATACCGCTGGTATCGCCGATCTCCAGACCGGCTTGGCGACACCAGTTGGCCAGCTCGCTCGGGCGGATAAACTTGTCATGCTCGTGGGTGCCTTTCGGAACCAGATTGAGCAGATACTCGGCCCCGACAATCGCGAACAGATAGGATTTCAGGTTGCGGTTCAGGGTTGAGAAGAAGACTTGGCCACCGGGTTTGCAGAGTTGAGCACAGGCGCGAATGACCGAGGCGGGATCGGGGACATGCTCGAGCATCTCCATGCAGGTCACCACGTCATAGCTCTCCGGCTCTTCGGCGGCCAGCTGCTCGGCGGTGATCTGGCGGTAGTTGACCTTGACGCCCGATTCCAGGCCGTGGAGTTTGGCCACTTTCAGCGGGGTTTCTCCCATGTCGATGCCGCTGACATCGGCACCGCGAACCGCCATCGACTCTGACAGGATGCCGCCGCCGCAGCCGACATCCAGCACCTTCTTTTCCGCCAGCGGTGCGCGCTCGTCGACAAAGTTGACCCGCAACGGGTTGATGTCGTGTAGCGGCTTGAACTCGCTCTGTTTGTCCCACCAGCGGCTGGCCAAGGCTTCGAATTTGGCAATTTCATCCTGGTCGACGTTTTGGTTGCGGCTGGCTGTCTCGGTGTTCATGGCGGGTCCGTATTTCTGCTCGGTTGACTGCGACCTGAAGGTCGCGGCTATGTTACCACCCGACCGCTGGGCGGCACAGCTTTGATCTTGAAAATGCGGGCTAATTTACTGCCCCGTCGGGGTTGGCTTTGTGATATGATTTTGCGGTTTTTTCAGCGCTCGGGCCGACCGGTTTTGCGGCGCTTGCGTTTTGTCACCATCGCCGTCATTTACGGCGTCGCTGAACAGAGGAATAGCAGGGTTATATGGGTGATTTAGCCAAAGAGATCCAGCCGATCAATATCGAGGATGAACTGAAGCAGTCCTACCTCGATTACGCCATGAGTGTCATCGTCGGACGAGCGCTGCCGGATGTGCGTGACGGTCTTAAGCCGGTACATCGACGGGTGCTTTTCGCGATGCACGAGCTGGGTAATGACTGGAACAAGCCCTACAAGAAGTCGGCCCGTGTTGTCGGTGACGTGATCGGTAAGTACCACCCGCACGGCGATTCTGCGGTTTACGACACCATCGTCCGGATGGCGCAGCCGTTCTCGATGCGATACATGCTGGTCGACGGCCAGGGCAACTTCGGTTCCATCGACGGTGACTCCGCCGCAGCGATGCGATACACCGAGGTGCGGATGGCCAAGATCTCCCATGAGATCCTGTCCGATCTGGAAAAAGAGACCGTCGATTACGTCCCCAACTATGACGGCACCGAACTGATTCCCGAGGTGATGCCGACCCGGGTACCGAACCTGCTGGTTAACGGCTCCTCCGGTATTGCCGTCGGTATGGCGACCAATATTCCGCCCCACAACCTGGGTGAAGTGGTTCGCGGCACCATCGCCTTGATCGACAACCCGGAGCTGGATGTCGATCAGTTGATGGAATACATCCCGGGGCCGGACTTCCCGACCGCCGGCATCATCAACGGTCGTGCCGGTATTCTACAGGCCTACCGTACCGGCCGTGGTCGTATCTACATGCGCGCCAAATACCACGTCGAAGAGGATGCCAAGAACGGCAAGCCGTCGATCGTGGTGACCGAGATTCCGTATCAGGTCAACAAAGCTCGACTGATCGAGAAGATCGCCGAGTTGGTTAAAGACAAGAAGGTCGAAGGAATCACCGAGCTGCGTGACGAGTCCGACAAAGACGGCATGCGGATCGTGATCGAGTTGCGTCGGGGTGAAGTGCCGGAGGTGGTGGTCAACAACCTCTACGCTCACACCCAGATGGAGAACGTGTTCGGCATCAACGTGGTGGCGCTGGTCGACGGCCAGCCCAAGACGCTGAACCTGAAAGAGCTGTTGGAGGCCTTCGTGCGCCATCGCCGTGAGGTGGTGACCCGTCGGACCCTGTTCGAACTGCGTAAGGCCCGTGAACGTGGTCATATCCTTGAAGGATTGGCGGTTGCACTGGCTAATATCGATCCGGTGATCGAGCTGATCAAGCAGTCAAGCACCTCGGCTGAGGCCAAAGAAAAGCTGATTGCCACCCCTTGGCTACCGGGCAATGTGACCGAAATGCTGGAGCGGGCCGGTTCCGATGCCTGCCGTCCGGATGATCTGCCGAGTCATTTCGGTATCGTCGATGGCCACTATCACCTGTCGCCGGCTCAGGCTCAGGCAATTCTGGATCTGAAACTGCATCGCCTGACCGGTATGGAGCAGGACAAGCTGATTGCCGAATACAAGCAGCTGCTGGAAAAGATCGCCGAACTGCTGGAAATCCTGGGTAGCACCGTGCGTCTGATGGAAGTGATCCGCGAGGAGCTGGAAAAGATCGTCGAAGAGTACGGTGATGAGCGCCGCACCGAGATCATGGCCTCGCGTCAGGACCTGACCATTGCCGATCTGATCACCGAAGAGGATATGGTGGTCACCATCTCCCATGGCGGTTATGCCAAGACCCAGCCGCTCGATACTTACCAGGCCCAGCGACGCGGCGGTAAGGGTAAGTCGGCCTCGGCGATCAAAGACGAAGATTTCATTGAGCACCTGCTGGTCGCCAATACCCACGACACCATTCTGTGTTTTACCAACCGCGGTAAGGTGTACTGGCTCAAGGTTTACGAAATTCCACCGGCCAGCCGGACCTCCCGAGGCCGTCCGATCGTGAATATTCTGCCGCTGGAAGACGGTGAGCGGATTACCACGATTCTGCCGGTTGACGAGTACACCGACGATCGCTTTGTGTTTATGGCGACAGCGGGCGGTACCGTCAAGAAGACGCCGTTGATCAACTTCTCCCGTCCCCGTAGCTCCGGCCTGATCGCATTGGGTCTGGACGAGGGCGATACGCTGATCGGTGCCGCGATCACCGAAGGGGATCAGGAAGTGATGCTGTTCTCCGATGCGGGTAAAGCGGTGCGCTTCAAAGAAGAGTTGGTTCGCCCGATGAGCCGTCAGGCCCGTGGTGTGCGGGGTATCACGGTCGAGGCTGAGGATCGGGTTATCGCGCTGATTATCCCGGCCGAGGGTGGTCGGATTCTGACCGCCAGCGTTAACGGGTACGGCAAGATGACGCCGATCGAAGACTTCCCGACCAAGGGTCGTGGCGGCAAGGGCGTAATCGCGATGACCCTGTCCGAACGTAACGGTAATTTGGTGGGGGTCGAGCAGGTCTTCGAAGGGGACGAGGTGATTCTGATCTCCGATCAGGGCACCCTGGTCCGTACCCGTACCGACGAGATTTCGGTGCAGAGCCGTAACACCCAGGGCGTTACCCTGATTCGGGTTGCCGCCGATGAGAAACTGGTGGGCACCGCCCGGGTTGAAGAGCCGGAAGACGAGGGTTCAGAGGCTGTTGAGTCTGCTGAATCAGATCAGCTCGAGGCTGATGCGGATCAGGCGACTGACGCCGGTGACAACGCTGTGAGTGAAAGCGATGACTAAGTTAGAACAGGAACTGGGCAAGCTTCGCGATGAGATCGATAGTATCGATCGGCAGGTGCTGGAGCTGGTCAGTGAGCGAGCCCGTTGCGCGCAGCGGGTGGCCGATGCCAAGCAGGAACACTCGGAGACTGAAGCTGATGCGGTGTTCTATCGCCCTGAGCGCGAAGCCCAGGTGCTGCGCCGGATTATGGAGCGCAATGGGGGACCGTTAGGGGATGAGGAGGTCGCACGTATCTTCCGTCAGGTGATGTCCTCCTGTCTGGCGCTCGAACAGCCGATGCATATCGCCTTCCTCGGTCCGGAGGGTACCTTTACTCAGCAGGCGGCGCTGAAGCATTTTGGCGCTTCGGTGATCAGTGTGCCGTTGGGTTCGATCGACGAAGTATTCCGTGAGGTTGAGTCCCGTGCGGCCCACTATGGCGTGGTGCCGATCGAGAACTCGACCGAGGGGATGGTCCATCACACGCTGGATATGTTCCGCCAGTCGGATCTGAAGATCTGTGGTGAAGTTGAACTGCGAATCCATCAGCATCTGTTGGCTGCTGAAGGCGTCGATCTTGAGGGCGTGACCCGGATCTACTCCCACCAGCAGTCGCTGGCCCAATGTCGTCGCTGGCTCGATGCTCGCTATCCGGCAGTCGAGCGGATCGCGGTCAGCTCCAATGCCGAGGCGGCACGCCGGGCGGCGGAAGAGAAGGATGACAACGTGGTGGCGATCGCCGGTGATATGGCGGCCGAATTGTACAACCTGAATATTGTTGCCGAGACGATCGAAGATCAGCCCGATAACACCACCCGTTTCCTGGTGGTGGGCCATCAGCTGAGCGGGCCGAGTGGTAAAGACAAAACCTCGATGCTGATTGCGGCACGAAATAAGCCCGGCGCCCTCTATCATCTGCTGGAGCCTTTCCATCGGTTCGGCATCAGCCTGACGCGGTTGGAAACCCGCCCCTCCGGTATTGCTACCTGGGGCTATATCTTCTACCTGGATTGTGAAGGTCACTTCAGCGACGAGCCGATCCAGTCGGTGATGAAAGAGCTGGCCGACGATACGCTGGAGCTGAAACTGCTGGGTTCCTACCCGCAGGCGGTGCTCTGAAACAGTTGAGCGCTTTATCGGCTGCGGTCTGACGGAGACCGATTAACCAGCATCGATAGGGCGACAAACAGAATAAGGAAACCAAACGTGAGCTGCGATTATCTAGCGTTGGCCGCCGCCGGCGTACAAAAACTGCATCCCTATGTTCCGGGCAAGCCGGTTGATGAGCTGGAGCGTGAGCTGGGCTTGAGCAATATCGTTAAGCTGGCCAGTAACGAAAACCCTTTAGGGTTGAGCGAAGCCGTCAAGCAGGCAATTCAGGCGGAGTTTGACGAAGGTTGTCGCTATCCTGACGGTAACGGTTTTGTACTCAAGCAGGCCTTGGTGAATAAGTTTGGCGTCGAGCTGGATCAGATCACACTGGGCAATGGTTCCAATGATGTGTTGGAGCTGATTGCACGGGCTTTCCTGAGTCGTGAATCGGAAGTGATCTTCTCCCAGCATGCGTTTGCCGTTTACCCCATCGTGACCCAGGCCGTAGGCGCCAAGGCCGTGGTTACCCCGGCTAAGAACTGGGGCCATGACCTGGAGGCGATGGCCGAGGCTATCACGGCGGCGACCCGGTTGATCTTTATCGCCAATCCCAATAATCCCACCGGAACCTGGCTGAGTGAAAACGAGCTACGGGCGTTCCTGGATAAGGTGCCGGAAACGGTGCTGGTGGTGCTGGATGAGGCCTACACCGAGTATGTCGACGAAGCCGCTTTCCCCAATGGGGTCGAGCTGCTCAGCGATTATTCCAACCTGATCGTGACCCGCACCTTCTCCAAGGCATACGGTTTGGCTTCGCTGCGGGTTGGTTATGGTCTGTCGAATCCGCAGGTGGCGGATCTGCTCAATCGGGTACGGCAACCATTCAACGTCAACAGCTTCGCTCTGGCTGCCGCGGCGGCAGTCCTGAGCGACAGTGACTATCTGGCGCGCAGCGTTGAGACCAACCGTCGTGGGATGGCTCAGCTGGAGCAAGGCTTCAAGGCGTTGGGGCTCGATTATATTCCGTCGGTGGGCAATTTTATTTCGCTGGACCTGGGGCAGCCGGCGGGGCCGATCTACCAGTCCCTGCTTGAGCGGGGGGTGATCGTACGCCCGGTAGCCAATTACGAGATGCCCAACCATCTTCGGGTCAGTATTGGTCTAGAGGCCGAAAACCGGGTGCTGCTGGATGCCTTGGCGGAGGTGTTGAAGTCGTGAATCCCCAGGTAGACCGCCTGCTGGTTATCGGGCTGGGGTTGATCGGTGGCTCGTTTGCCTTAGGGTTGAAACAGCGGGGCTGCTGCCGCACGGTGGTCGGCTATAACCGTAATCAGGACACCCTGGACGAGGGGTTGCGGTTAGGAATTATCGATGAGGCGGCCACCGATCTAGAGGCGGCCGTTCGCCGTGCTGATGTCATCATGCTGGCCGTACCGGTTAAGGTGATGGAGTCGGTGATGGCGCAGATCAGCCCGTGGTTGCGGTCGGATACGATCTTGACTGATGCCGGTAGTGCCAAGGGTAATGTGGTCCGTGCGGCGGAGCAGGTGTTTGGTGAAATTCCTCCTCTGTTTGTTCCCGGTCATCCGATCGCTGGTTCTGAAAAGAGTGGTGTAACGGCGGCCAAATCGGATCTGTACGAACGCCACAAGGTGATTCTGACTCCGCTGGCGCAGACCGATCGCAATGCGTTGAAGCTGATTCACTCGCTGTGGGAGGCCTTGGGGGCCGAAGTCCACCATATGGATGTGCCGCGTCACGATGAGGTGTTGGCGGCAACCAGTCATCTCCCCCATCTGCTGGCGTTCTCGCTGGTCAATACTTTGGCCAATGATCGTGAGAATCGCGATATCTTTCGCTATGCCGCCGGTGGTTTCCGTGACTTTACCCGGATTGCCGCCAGCGACCCGATCATGTGGCACGATATCTTTCTGGCCAACCGTGACGCCACCTTGAAAGTGCTTGATGAGTTTACCGATGGTCTAGCGGAGTTGCGTGATGCCGTAGCTCGCTCTGACGGAGAGGCGATGTTGGGGGTCTTTACCCGCGCCAAGTCGGCCCGTGACCATTTCACCAAAATTTTGTCTGGAACAGCTTACTCTTTACCTATGAACGACAACGTGATTTTCAAAGTACAACCCGGCGGAAAAGTGCAGGGTCAGATTCGAGTGGCCGGCGATAAGTCGATGTCGCATCGCTCCATCATGCTGGGTGCACTGGCTGAAGGGATTACCGAAGTCGAGGGCTTCCTCGAAGGTGAGGATGCGCTGGCAACCTTGCAGGCGTTCCGCGATATGGGCGTAGTGATCGAAGGCCCGTCCCAGGGGCGGGTGCGGATTCACGGGGTCGGTATGAAGGGGCTGAAACAGCCGCCTGGACCGCTGTATCTGGGTAACTCCGGTACTGCGATGCGGCTGTTTGCCGGTCTGTTGGCGGGGCAGGACTTTGATACCGAATTGACCGGTGATGAATCGCTGAGCAAGCGGCCGATGGAGCGTGTGGCCGCACCGCTGCGGGAGATGGGTGCCTGGATCGTGACTGGTCCTGAGGGCTGTCCGCCGATCAAGATCGTCGGCGGCCAATCGTTGAAGGGGATCGACTATCAGATGCCGATGGCCAGTGCACAGGTTAAGTCCTGCGTACTGTTGGCTGGCCTGTACAGTGACGGCGAGACGTCGACCACCGAGCCGGCGCCGACCCGTGATCATACCGAACGGATGCTGACCGGTTTCGGTTACCCGGTTGAGCGAGACGGAGCGACTGCGCGCGTCCAGGGTGGTGCCAAGATGACCGCCGCCAAGATCGATGTGCCGGCAGATATCTCATCGGCGGCGTTCTTTATGGTGGCGGCCTCGATTGCGCCGGGTTCCGACCTGTTGCTGGAGCACGTGGGTATCAATCCGACTCGGATCGGCGTTATCAATATTCTGCGCCAGATGGGTGCCGACCTGACCTTGAGCAACGAGCGCGATGTCGGTGGTGAGCCGGTTGCTGATATCCGTATCCGTTACGCTCCACTGAAAGGGATTCAGATCCCGGAAGATCAGGTGCCGCTGGCGATCGACGAGTTTCCGGTGTTGTTCGTCGCAGCCGCCTGTGCCGAAGGAGCCACGACCTTGACCGGCGCTGAGGAGCTACGGGTCAAGGAGAGTGATCGGATTCAGGCGATGGTCGACGGCTTGAGCGCCCTTGGGGTTCAGATTGAGGGAACGCCCGATGGCGCGATCATTCAGGGCGGCGGCCTGCAGGGCGGGCGAGTCAACAGCCTCGGTGATCACCGGATTGCGATGGCGTTTGCGGTTGCCGGATTGCGGGCCGAGGGTGAGATTGTGATCGACGACTGCGCCAATGTGGCCACCTCGTTCCCGAATTTTGTTGAGCTGGCCAAGCAGGTAGGTCTGAATCTGCGGATCGGAGGCTGAGCATGACCGAGCAGCAGGTCCCGGTTGTCACCATTGATGGCCCCAGTGGTTCCGGTAAGGGCACGCTGGCCAAGTTGATCGCCGCCGAGCTGGGCTTTGCGCTACTCGACAGTGGCGCACTGTACCGGGTGTTGGGCCAGGCCGCACTTAAGCATGCGGTTTCGCTGGATGACGAATCGGCCTTGGCCGCCTTGGCTGGGGCTTTGGATCTTCACTTCGAAGTTAGCGATGCGTCTGATGGTGTGCAGGTGGTGCTTGAGGGCGAAGACATCAGTCGTCAAATTCGCACCGAACAAGCCGGGGCGACCGCCTCGGTGGTCGCTGCCATCCCCGCGGTTCGTACGGCACTGCTTCAACGGCAGCGGGATTTTGCCTGTCTGCCGGGTCTTGTTGCGGATGGTCGCGATATGGGAACGGTTGTATTTCCGGCGGCTGCGGCCAAGTTTTTCCTTACCGCCAGTGCCGAAGAGAGAGCTCAGCGTCGATATAAGCAATTGATAGAAAAAGGCTTTGATGCTAGTCTGCCGGTCATTCTGGAAGAAGTGAAGGCGCGGGATGCCCGGGATATGGGGCGGGCTGTAGCACCGCTGAAACCGGCTGACGATGCGCTGGTGCTGGATAGCACTCGGTTATCGATTGAGCAGGTAAGGGCGCGGGTTGTTGATCATCTCAAGCAGCTGGGCATCGGCGGGGCTTGAATAATCGACTTTGTTCATTCGGTGCAGGTTGAAACCAAAAACAGCGTCTATACTCTTGTTTGTTAACGCATAGTCAAACTAATTCGTTGAAATTAAACTGGATCAGTCTGACTGGAAGGGAGCGTTATAACGGTAGTAGGGCCTGCTTTAGACTAAGAGCTGTTAGACGTTGGCTGGTTTTTTCGTCAGAATTTCTGATCCGGGTCTAAGCAGGTAGTAAGCGTTATTAGCAAGCCGCTTTCTGTTAGAGGAAGACCATGACAAAGTCCGAACTGATTGAACGCCTGATAAACAGGCATCAGCATCTCTCAGTAAAAGATGTAGAACTGGCCGTTAAGACGATGCTCGATCATATGACCGAGTCCCTGTCCCAGGGAGAGAGGATCGAGATTCGAGGATTTGGTAGTTTTTCGTTGCACTTCAGGGCTCCACGTACAGGTCGAAACCCTAAAACAGGTGAATCGGTGGAGCTGGGGGCTAAGTATGTCCCTCACTTCAAGCCCGGCAAGGATCTGCGTGAGCAGGTAAACGAAAGCATGAAACGATATCCCTGACGGGAATAACTAGAGGCTTAACTTGTGCGGGTAATCAAAGCCATTCTGATCGCTGTTGCGGCACTGCTATTGCTATTGCTTGGTGTGCTGTTGACTGTGAATAACCAACAACAGATCGCCGTGGATCTGGTTTTCTTCCAGTTTCCTGAGGCCAGTATTGCCCGTTGGCTGCTGCTGAGCTTCTTTATGGGTGTGGTCGTTAGCTTTATTGTTGGTGGTATCACTCTGATGGCGCTGAAAGCCCGTCTGGGTCAAGCGCGTCGCTCTGCAACCAAGTACGAGCGCGAACTGGATAAGCTGCGGACGGTACATCTTAATCAGCCCGGCTGATCATGGCTGATTACGCATTACTGGTACCTCTGGTTCTGGCGCTGGCTATCGGCTGGTGGCTGGGGCGGCGGGAGCGCTCAAAAGACCGACTGGATCGCTACCAGGCCAGCTTTGGTAGCGAATACTTTTCCGGTCTCAACCATCTGATCGATAATCACACGGATGCTGCTATCGAGAGCTTCATCAAAGCTCTTGAGCATGATAGCGGCACGGTTCCCGTTCGACTGGCGTTGGGGACGCTGTTCCGTCGGCGTGGCGAGGTTCAGCGGGCCATCGCTCTGCATCAAGAAGTGTTGGCGTTTGAGGATCTTACTCCGCTGGAGTCCTGTCAGGCTCGGCTGGCGTTAGCGCAGGATTACTTCTCTGCAGGATTGCAGGACCGAGCGGAGTCGCTCCTGTTGGAGATCACGGATTCCGGGGCTTCCGGCGAGATGCGGGATGAGGCCTTGGGGTTGTTGGTCAAGCTATACCAACGCGAAAGCGATTGGGAGAGGGCGCTGGAAACCAGTCTGCGGTTGAGTCGCAACAACGAGGATGTTCACCAGCAGCAGGCGCACTATTGTTGTGAGCAGGCGCAGCAATATCTTGATCAACAACAAGCCGACGAAGCGCTTCAGTGGTTGGCTCGGGCCTTAAAGTACGACTCGCGCTGTGTTCGTGCGCTGTTGATGCAGGCGCAAGCTCGGATGGCGCAAAACAATTGGAAGGCGGCCATCCGCAGTTTACGGGCAGTGGAGAAACAGGATCCTGCCTTTGTCTCCGAGGCGGTGCCCGTGTTGGTGCGTTGTTATCAGCAACTACATCAGCCTTCGGCGTTGAGATCGGCGCTTGAGCAGAGTTATCAGCGGTCACCGACTACCACTTCGTTATTGGCGATTGCCGACCTGAAACAAGCAGAAGACGGGCATTACCAAGCGGCCTCTTATATCGCGGAGCAGCTCAAGCGCCGGCCGTCGGTCAAGGGCTTCAATCGCTTAATCGATCTGCAGCTTGCCTATGTGCCGGACCAGGCGCGCGATAGCCTGTTGGTGCTCAAAGGCCTGACGGGGCAGTTGCAGCAATCCAATCCGGTCTACCGATGTCGGCAATGTGGCTTTTCTGGACGCGAATTGCACTGGCTTTGTCCCAGTTGCCGAAGTTGGGGATCGGTTCGACCCATTCAGGGGCTTGAGGGTGAATAACTCTGCATTGGCAGGGTTTAGGTATTTATTTTTGGAGTTGTTATGAGTCAATCGGATTCACGCATTATCGTGGCGCTGGATTACCCCTCCATGGGGCAGGCGTTGGAGATGGCTGGTCGCCTGGATCCGGCGCTGTGTCGAGTCAAGGTGGGCAAGGAGTTGTTTACCCGTAGCGGGCCTGCCGTTGTCGAGGCGTTGCAGAATAAAGGTTTTGAGGTCTTCCTTGATCTGAAATTTCATGACATTCCCAATACGACGGCTAAAGCGGTGCTGGCTGCGGCCGAGCTGGGTGTCTGGATGGTCAATGTTCATGCCTCGGGCGGCCGCCAGATGATGGAGGCTGCGCGAAATGAGTTGGAGAAAGTGAACGGGCCGCGACCGTTGCTGATTGCGGTGACGGTATTGACGAGTATGCAGAGTCAGGATCTGCATCAGATCGGCCTGCAGCGAGAGCCACTCGAGCAGGTTGAGCACTTGGCGCGGCTGACCCAGCAGAGCGGCTTGGATGGTGTTGTCTGTTCGGCCCAAGAAGCCGGGCGGCTCAAAGGAGCTCTGGGCGAGTCCTTTAAGCTGATTACACCGGGTATTCGGCCTGTAGGTTCGGATGTTGGTGATCAACAGCGAATCATGACGCCGGCAAGGGCGGTTGCTGCCGGTAGTGACTACCTGGTGATGGGGCGCCCGATTACTCAGGCTCAGGATCCGATTGCTGCGCTGGAGTCGGCATTGGCGGAGATTCGAGCGCTAGGCTAGACTGTCGCTGTCCAGTGAAGGACGGTTGCTGTCATTCGACAGTGATTTGGTATTTGAAAGACGTCGTCTTTCGAGTATCTCAATATAACTCACTAAGGAGAGTGAATATGCTTCAAGGAGTGAAGTGTTGTCTGTTAGCGCTGCTGATCGGTCTGTCGTTGCCCGCATTTGCTGCCCTGGATTTGAACAGTGCTACCGCTGAGCAGTTGGCGGAGCAGTTGCAGGGTGTTGGGATGACCAAGGCCCAGGAGATTGTTCGTTACCGCCAGGATAACGGGCCTTTTGTATCGGTCGACCAGTTGGTTGAGGTCAAAGGGATCGGTGCGATTTTGTTGGAGAAAAATCGTCAGCTTCTGACGGTGGAGCAGCCGACAGAGACTAAATAGATTGCCGATGTGACGTTATATCTGTATGACAACGGGGCTTTTTGCCCCGTTTTTTCTGATTAGGGTTGGGTCGCTTGGGTGATCTGGTCGAGTGGCGTTATCCGGCCAGCTTCTGACTCTGTTGCTCCAGTCTGCGCTTGATCTCCAGATAGCGGGGCGTATAGCCGATATCTTCGTAAATGGGATCGCCTTCTTCGATCCGGATCACTTTGGAGCCCTTCTTGTAGGGCATCTTCTGCTCGACTTCTTTCAGTGAGCTGCTGATCAGGTTGGCGATGATGTCCTCCAGTGGTAGCTGGTAAAGCTCAGCTAGGGCTTCAAGCTTGAATACATCGTCGCGGCAAACATCGATTTCATAGCTGACTTGCGGGTGGTGCTCAACCAGGTGTTTATCCCAGGCTTCTAGCATCTGACTGATCGGGCTATTGGGCATGCTGAACTCCTATGCTCGGGCGATCTCCTCTTCAGTCTAGACAGGAATCTGGCGAACAGCTGCGGCTTTGGTGACGGTAATCACATCTTTTGTTGTCAATGTGTCGGTCAGCCCCTTTTATCGACTAAAGCAGCAAATTATAATTAACCGTTTTTTTACTCAAACAAATGGTGAGATAAATCCATGGCAATTGAACGTACCCTTTCCATCATCAAGCCCGACGCGGTTGCTAAGAACGTAATCGGCAAGATCATCAGCCGTTTCGAGACCAACGGTCTGAAGATCGTTGAAGCGAAAATGCTGACCCTGAGCCGTGAGCTGGCGGAAGGCTTCTACGCTGAGCATAAAGGTCGTCCTTTCTTCGAAGATCTGGTTAAGTTCATGACCTCCGGCCCGGTTGTTGTTCAGGTTCTGGAAGGTGAGAACGCGATCGCCAAAAACCGTGAACTGATGGGCGCCACCAATCCGCAGGAAGCTGCCGAAGGCACCATCCGTGCAGATTTTGCCGACACCATCGATGCCAACGCTGTGCACGGTTCTGACTCCCCGACTTCTGCCGAGCGTGAAGTCAACTACTTCTTCGGCGGTTAATATCGTCGCGCGCACAGGGCTATGCTCTGTGCGCTTGTTTTCCCTTTGAGCTGTGTTTTATGAGTCAGTCTGCTGAAAAAATTAATTTGCTGGGCCTGTCGAAAAGCAAAATGGAAGCGTTTTTCGAGAGTATCGGCGAAAAGAAGTTCCGCGCTACCCAGGTGATCAAATGGATCCACCAGGGTGGAGTCGGTAGCTTTGATGAGATGACCAATGTCAGCAAGGCGTTACGGACCAAGCTGGACGCGGTGGCTGAAATTCGAGCGCCCGAGGTGGTGTATCACGATTATTCGAAGGATGGTACGCGTAAGTGGGTGCTTCGACTCGACGGGGGTAGCTCCGTTGAGACGGTGTTGATTCCCGAAGGTGATCGAGCCACATTGTGCGTGTCGTCGCAGGTGGGCTGTTCGTTGGACTGCAGTTTTTGTTCGACCGGCAAGCAAGGGTTTAACCGTAACCTGACCGCGGCGGAAATTATCGGTCAGTTGCGGGTAGCTATTCTGTCTTTCGGACCGGTTGTGCTTAAGTCCGATCAGCGTCGAGTCACCAATGTCGTATTGATGGGCATGGGCGAGCCGTTGATGAATTTCGAACCGGTGGTCGATGCGATGTCATTGATGATGGAGGACAACGCCTACGGGCTGTCCAAGCGCCGGGTTACGCTCAGCACCGCCGGCTTGGTTCCGGGGATCGATCGGCTCGGTGAGGTGACAGATGTTTCTCTGGCTTTGTCGTTGCATGCCCCTAACGATGAACTGCGTAACGAGCTGGTACCGTTGAACCGCCGCTATCCGATTCAGGAAGTGTTGGCTTCTACCAAGCGCTATCTGTCGCACTGCGCCGACAAGCGGGTCATTACGATCGAATACACCATGATTGATGGCGTCAACGATCAGCCGGAGCATGCTCGTGAGCTGGTCAGGCTGTTGCGGGATTTCCCCTGTAAGCTGAACCTGATACCGTTTAACCCGTTCCCGAATTCCGGGTATCGACGCTCGCGTCCGGCTGCGGTGGAACGGTTCAAGGAGATAACCACCAAGGGGCGGATTATCACGACAGTGCGCAGTACCCGTGGCGATGATATCGATGCTGCTTGTGGTCAGCTGGTGGGTCAGGTTGACGACCGCACAAGGCGTAGTGAAAAATACATCCCGGTTGTACAGGAAGTCTCCGCTCAAGGGTCTTAATTGAGGAAAGTGTGTGAAGCTAACAGGCGCTCTATTGGTCGCGGTATTGGTGCTGTCGGGGTGTGCTACCCAGAGTAATTCCACCTACAAGCAGAAATCGATGCCCGAACGGATAGACGCCTGGAACAACGTCGCCCGTGAGTATATTCGGTTGCAGCAGTACGAGGAGGCCAAGCGGCCTCTGAAGCAGGCGTTAACGATCGACCCGAAAGCTGCCAACTCTTTGATGTTGATGGCTTATGTTTTTCAGCGTCAGGGCGAGAGCGCGATCGCCGACGATTACTACCAGCAGGCGCTCAAGAGCGCGCCTGCCGATGCCAGTGTGAATAACAACTACGGCATTTTCCTGTTGACCGAGCAGCGTTATAGCGAGGCCTGCCAATACCTGGCTAAAGCCGCCAATGACCCGCTCTATGATCAGCGCACCAGTGCCTTGGAGAATCTGGCCAGTTGCCATGTTTATGCCGGCGATATGGATCAGGCGGAACAGACGTACCATCAGGTATTGCGACTCAATCCGAATTCACCCAACGCGCTGATCGAGTTGGGTGCGATTGAATACCAGCGTCAGCAGTATGGTCAGTCGTACCAGTATTTTCAGCAGTTCTCTTCTCTGGTTCGCTTACGTCAGGCCGAACACAGTGCCAAGAGTCTGTATCTTGGTATTCTGCTGGCCAGAGAGAACAGTGATCCTGCCAAGGCGGCAACCTATGCGCTACTGCTGAAAAGCATGTATCCCAATTCCGTTGAATATCAGCGCTATAAGGAGTCTCGGTAGTGGCTGAATCACTTTCTTCGCAGGATTCGGTCGAGGAGACACTCGGCCAGCCCAATCCCGGTGGGTCGCTGCGGCAAGCCCGTGAACAGCAGCAGTTAACCCTGGAGGAGGTCTCTGAGCGGCTGAAGCTCACCGTATCGCAGCTTAAGGCGCTCGAAAACGGCGAGATGGATAAGCTGCCGGGTTTGGCCTTTGTGCGGGGTTACTTGCGCGGCTACGGCAAATTACTGGGTTTGGATGCGGATCAACTGGTTGAGGACTTTAACGCCCTGCATGGTGGGACGCCCCAAAGCCGTGTGACCAGTATCAACCGGGTCAAACCCCAGGCGCAGATGGGGGATCCGATGTTGCGGATCTCCGTGGTCATTTTTGTGTTGGCCCTGCTCGGTACCAGTATCTGGTGGTGGCAGACTCAGATGGGGGCGGATGCACAGGTGCCATTACTGGATCAGTCTCAGAGCGAGGTGGAGTCCTCAGGTGCCGACACCTCCGTATTGCGGGGCAGCGTGGGCAGTGATGATACGATGGCTGAGTCGGATTCGAACCAGCCTGATCCGTCAGTTGGTGTAGCCGCTGATGCTACCCCGGCAGACGACGCGGTTGTTGAAGAGCAATCCGACTCGGAACCTGAACCGCGCTACCTGAGCGATGAAGAGATAGCTGCGCTGGCTCGCCAGATGGAGCAGGAGTCTCAGACTCCGACCTCTGAGCCGCCGGCCCAGGTTGAGCCGCAGCCGACAACAGGCTCGAGCGAGACTGCAGAAACCGGTGCAGAGCCACTGCTGCTGGTTCGCTTTAAAGCCGAATGCTGGGTCAGTATCAAAACCACCGATGGAAAGACCATTTTTGCCAGCTTAATGCAGGCCGGAAATGTGTTGGAGCGTAAGTTGGATAACCTACCTGTCGAGCTGCTGCTGGGCCAGAGTGCCTCGGTCGAAACGGCCGAGTTCCGTGGCCTGCCGTTACCGGTTGATGAGAACAGCAACAAGGGCGTGGCCCGCTTGACCCTCGAATAAAGATTTTCATTTTTAGTTAGGATTTTTACCTTGGCAAAAATTCAAGCCATCCGTGGCATGAACGATATTCTCCCGGATCAGACTCCGGTTTGGCGTTATCTGGAAAGTACTGTTGAGCAGGTGCTGGGGCAGTACGCCTACAGCGAAATTCGTCTGCCTATAGTTGAAAAAACCGAGCTGTTCAAACGCTCTATCGGTGAAGTGACCGATATCGTCGAAAAAGAGATGTACACCTTTAACGACCGCAACGACGAAAGTCTGACCTTGCGCCCTGAGGGTACCGCCGGTTGTGTGCGAGCAGGCGAAGAGAATGGGTTGTTGTTTAACCAAGTGCAGCGGTTGTGGTACCGCGGGCCGATGTTCCGCTATGAAAAGCCCCAGAAAGGGCGCTACCGCCAGTTCCACCAGATCGGAGTCGAAACTTTCGGTATGGCCAGCGCGGATATCGATGCGGAGGTAATCCTGATGTCGGCGCAATTGTGGAAGCGTTTGGGATTGCTTGATCATGTAACATTGCAGATCAATTCGCTTGGGAGTAACGAAGCTCGTGCGGTTTATCGGGAATCTCTGGTCAGCTATTTGAATGAGCATTTTGATCAGTTGGATGATGACTCTAAGCGTCGTATCAAAAGTAATCCGTTGCGTGTATTGGATTCTAAGGATCCAGAAACTCAAGAAATTCTTAAGAAAGCCCCTTCATTAGAGGACTACCTAGATACAGATTCAAAGCAGCATTTCGAGCAGTTGTGTAGCTACTTAAAGGCGGCAGGTGTTAGTTTTGAGATAAATCCTCGCTTGGTGAGAGGGTTGGATTATTACTGCAAGACTGTTTTTGAGTGGGTCACAGATAGCCTTGGTGCCCAAGGAACTGTATGTGCCGGCGGTCGCTATGATGGCTTGGTCAAACAGTTGGGTGGGCGTCCTACTCCTGCTGTAGGCTTTGCGATGGGAGTTGAGCGCTTGGTGTTACTTCTGGAAACCGTTGGAGTTTCTAAATCTGTGAGGAAAGATAAGAACATATTTGTTGCTCCTGTTGACAAGGCATATAAGGAGCATGCGTTTAAACTTGCAGATCTGCTAAGAAATTCATCAGAGTCGTTTCATGTCGAATCTCATTTTTCAGGTTTGAAAAATATTAATTCAAAAGCTAAAGCTAGCGGAGCAGCGTTTTCAATACTCGTAGATGCTGAGTCTGTGAATCTGTGGAAGCATGGGGCCATTCCTGATAGAGAAAAATATGCTTTTTCGGTTTTGCGTAATAAGCTTGCAGAATTGTCGAGCAGTTATCATGTAGAAAAACTGGCTGGTGCTGGACTGTATGGTAAATACAGAATAGATCTGGAAAATTTGAGTCTTTTGTAAAGTTGGAGTTTATTTAAGTGTCTGAACTGAGAACCGAAGAGGAACAGGTCGAAGCGATCAAGAATTGGTGGAAAGAGAATGGTCGCTCTACCGTTATCGGTGTGGCGGTTGCGGTAATCGCTGTTTTCGGCTGGCGGGGATGGCAGGATCATCAGCGGCAAACGGCAGAGAATGCGTCGGTGCTGTATCAGTCAATGGTTGAGAAAGCCTTGGTCCAACCCGGACAGACGCTTTCGGACGAAGATCGTAAAAGCGCCGAGTACATGGCAAACCAGTTGAAGTCTGATTACCAGTCGACCGGTTATGCCCAGTATGCCGCGCTATGGCTTGCCAAGCTGCAAGCGGATCAGGGCCAGCTAGATGGAGCCAAGGCGGAGTTGCAATGGCTGCTTGAGCAGAAGCCGGAAACGCCGATTGCGCAGTTGGCGAAGCTGCGAATCGCACAGTTGCTGTTGGCCCAAGGTGATGCTCAGGCTGGTTTAAACCAGTTGGGTGGCGCACCGGAGAAGGGTTTTGAAGCGGCTTATTTTGAGCTCAAGGGTGATCTGCTGAATGCGCTGGGTCGTGAGGCCGAAGCGCGCCAGGCATATCAATCCGGTCAGGCTGCAGACTCCGGTAACGCCCGGCCGCTGATCGCAATGAAAAGCGGCGACTTGGCCGGTGCGGGTGAGTAACCATGAGCAAATTGAAATCCCTCGGTCTCCTGTTGCTGGTCGGTCTATTAAGCGGCTGTGGTCTATGGAGCAGCGAAGAGGAGATCGAGCCGGCTGAGCTGGAGCCGATCACTGCTGAGTACCAGTTGAAAAAACTCTGGTCCGCTCAAGTGGGAAGTGGGCTGGGTGAGAAATACCATCAGTTGCAGCCTGCGCTGCTGTCGAGCCGCATCTTTGCGGTGGATTACCAGGGTACCGTGGTTGCGGTTGAACGTGACAGCGGCAAGCTGGTCTGGAAGCGCGAACTGGAGCTGCCGATTAGCGGTGGCGTCGGTATCGGTAACGGTCGTGTGCTGGTGTCGGCCTACGATGGACAGCTGATTGCCCTGAGCGCGTTGGACGGCACTGAAGCTTGGCGCACGCGCCTGAACAGTGAGGCGACGGCCCCGGCCCAGGTTGCTTCCGGACTGGCGCTGGTGCAGACGATTGACGGTCAGGTCAGTGCCTTTGATAGCCAGAGTGGCGAGCTGCGCTGGAGCTATGCCGCTCCGGAGCCACTGTTGACCTTGCGAGGTGATTCGGCACCGCTGTTAACCGCGAATCGGGCCTATGTAGGCTTCTCCAGCGGCAAGCTGGCAGCATTAGACCTGGCGACCGGTGAGTTGATCTGGGAGTCGCTGGTCACCCTGCCCGAAGGTCGTTCTGAGTTGGAGCGCATCGTCGATATTGATGGCTCGCTGCTGCTGGATCAGGGGCTGATCTATGCCGGAAGCTACCAGGGTCGGATCAGTGCGATCAGCGAATCTGAAGGACGACGTTTGTGGAGTTCTCCGCTGTCGACTTTTCGCTCGCTGACACAGAATGGTTTGAATCTGTTTGCTGTCGACGCAGAAGGCTCGGTGGTGGCCTTCAGTAAGCGTAACGGTGACGAACTCTGGAAGCAGGAAGCACTATACTTCCGCCAGGTCAGCTCACCGACCGTGCTCGATGGTTTGGTTGCCGTGGGTGACTACGAAGGCTATATCCATCTACTGGACCCGATCGATGGTCATTTTGCCGGGCGTTACCGGGCGGATTCGTCGGCACTGCTATCGCCTCCGCTAAGTCGAGACAATGTGCTCTATACCCTTAGTGACGACGGTACGCTTTCGGCATTGCAGCTACAAAAGAACTGATTACTTAGATCGGTAACTGATTTGATCTGAGAGGGCTTTAAAGCCCTCTCTTTATTTATCTAGGACAAGAACATGGTTCCTGTGATCGCCCTGGTCGGGCGCCCCAATGTGGGTAAATCGACCCTGTTTAACCAGTTGACCCGTTCCCGTGATGCGCTGGTAGCAGACTACCCGGGCTTAACCCGTGACCGTAAGTATGGCCAGGGCAAAATGCTCGGTCGAGACTTTATGGTAATCGACACCGGTGGTATCAGCGGTGACGAGGAGGGGATCGATCATGTCATGGCCGAACAGTCGCTGCTGGCGATTGATGAAGCCGATGCGGTGATTTTTTTGGTCGATGGTCGTGCTGGGCTCAACCCGGCCGACGAAATGATCGCCAACCATTTGCGATTGACCGATAAGCCCTACCACCTGGTCGTCAACAAGACGGATGGCGTTAATCCCGATATTGCGATCGCCGACTTCTTTGAGTTAGGCCTAAGCCAGCCGTTGCCGATTGCTGCCTCCCACGGTCGTGGGGTGAAGAGCTTGATCGAGCTGGTGCTGGATGCGTTCCCGGAGTCTGAAGAGGCCCTGTCGGAAGAGGCGGATGAGAAAGGGATTCGTATCGCCGTTATCGGTCGGCCGAATGTGGGTAAGTCCACCCTGGTCAATCGGATGCTGGGTGAAGACCGGGTGGTTGTGTTCGACCAGGCTGGTACAACGCGGGACAGTATTTACATTCCCTATACCCGGCAGGAGGGTGAGGAAGAGGTCCCTTATACCCTGATTGATACCGCCGGAGTGCGCCGCCGCAAGAATATCAAGGAAGCGGTGGAGAAGTTCTCCATCGTAAAGACCCTGCAGGCGATCAAGGACGCCCATGTTGTTATCGCCGTCATGGACGCCCATGAAGGCCTGACCGAGCAGGATCTGCACATGCTGGGTTTTGCGTTGGAAGATGGACGGGCGCTGGTCATCGCGATCAACAAGTGGGATGGCATGAAGCCCGATGATAAAGAGGATGTGAAAAAGCAGATCGACCGCCGACTGGTGTTTGCGGACTTTGCCAATATCCACTTTATCTCGGCGCTGCACGGCTCCGGCGTCGGTAACCTTTATGATTCGGTAAAAGAAGCTTACCGTTCGGCGATGGCTAAATTCTCTACCAGCAAATTGACCAAATTGCTGGAAGATGTGGTGGCGGATCATCAGCCGCCGCTGGTTCATGGTCGGCGAATCAAGTTGCGATACGCCCACCAGGGGGGATCAAACCCGCCGTTGTTTATCGTTCATGGCAATCAGACCGATCAATTGCCTGATGCGTACAAGCGTTACCTGATCAACCGGTTTACCAAATACCTGCAGATTAAAGGCACCCCGGTTCGGTTCGAATTCAAGTCAAGCAAGAACCCCTTTGAAGGTAAAAAGAACGAACTGACACGCCGTCAGATTCAGAAGAAAGAGCGTATGGCGCAGTTCGTGAAGAAGTCGAAAAAGAAGAAAAAAAGCTAACTGAATTTGGGGCGATAAAACGACTTTGAAATTAATTGTAAAAAGTCGTTGACGGTAGTTCTAAGGTCTGTAGAATGCGCCCCCACGTTGCCGCTGAGGTGGCAGCGGAGTCGGCCTTCCAGCTGATGTTTCGATCTCGCTGGAAGCCCTTTTTTCAAGCGGTTTTTCGAATCAATTGTTCGGAAAACACAACGAAAAAAGATCGCAAAAAAGCGTTGACTCACGGGTTTTGAGATGTATAATTTCGACCCTCGCTTGAGCAGCCAAACGGCACGCCAAGCAACGCTCTTTAACAAATCGACCATGCAATTCGTGTGGGCACTTGCTGGGATAGGACAGCAGATATTCTTTTTGAATATCACAAAGACTTATCAAAGTAAGTGACTCGTGAATTCATACGACACTATACGTACTTACGTTTAGTTAAGTTATTCCAGTTTTACTTTGAGCAAAAATTCGTTGGCTTCGGCTAACAACTTTTTTGAACTGAAGAGTTTGATCATGGCTCAGATTGAACGCTGGCGGCAGGCTTAACACATGCAAGTCGAGCGGTAACAGGACTAGCTTGCTAGTTGCTGACGAGCGGCGGACGGGTGAGTAACGCGTAGGAATCTACCTAGTAGTGGGGGATAGCCCAGAGAAATTTGGATTAATACCGCATACGCCCTACGGGGGAAAGGAGGGGATCTTCGGACCTTTCGCTATTAGATGAGCCTGCGTGAGATTAGCTAGTTGGTGGGGTAAAGGCTCACCAAGGCGACGATCTCTAGCTGGTCTGAGAGGATGATCAGCCACACTGGGACTGAGACACGGCCCAGACTCCTACGGGAGGCAGCAGTGGGGAATATTGCACAATGGGCGCAAGCCTGATGCAGCCATGCCGCGTGTGTGAAGAAGGCCTTCGGGTTGTAAAGCACTTTCAGCGAGGAGGAAAGGGTGTAGGTTAATACCCTGCATCTGTGACGTTACTCGCAGAAGAAGCACCGGCTAACTCCGTGCCAGCAGCCGCGGTAATACGGAGGGTGCGAGCGTTAATCGGAATTACTGGGCGTAAAGCGCGCGTAGGCGGCTAAGTCAGTCAGATGTGAAAGCCCCGGGCTCAACCTGGGAACTGCACCTGATACTGCTTAGCTAGAGTTTGGTAGAGGGGTGTGGAATTTCCTGTGTAGCGGTGGAATGCGTAGATATAGGAAGGAACACCAGTGGCGAAGGCGACACCCTGGACCAAAACTGACGCTGAGGTGCGAAAGCGTGGGGAGCAAACAGGATTAGATACCCTGGTAGTCCACGCCGTAAACGATGTCTACTAGCCGTTGGGGAACTTGATTTCTTAGTGGCGCAGCTAACGCGATAAGTAGACCGCCTGGGGAGTACGGCCGCAAGGTTAAAACTCAAATGAATTGACGGGGGCCCGCACAAGCGGTGGAGCATGTGGTTTAATTCGAAGCAACGCGAAGAACCTTACCCGCTCTTGACATCCAGAGAACTTTCTAGAGATAGATTGGTGCCTTCGGGAACTCTGAGACAGGTGCTGCATGGCTGTCGTCAGCTCGTGTTGTGAAATGTTGGGTTAAGTCCCGTAACGAGCGCAACCCTTGTCCTTATTTGCCAGCGATTCGGTCGGGAACTCTAAGGAGACTGCCGGTGACAAACCGGAGGAAGGTGGGGACGACGTCAAGTCATCATGGCCCTTACGAGCGGGGCTACACACGTGCTACAATGGGCAGGACAAACGGTCGCGAAGCAGCGATGTGGAGCTAATCCGAGAAACCTGTTCGTAGTCCGGATCGCAGTCTGCAACTCGACTGCGTGAAGTCGGAATCGCTAGTAATCGTGAATCAGAATGTCACGGTGAATACGTTCCCGGGCCTTGTACACACCGCCCGTCACACCATGGGAGTGGATTGCACCAGAAGTAGCTAGCTTAACCTTCGGGAGGGCGGTTACCACGGTGTGGTTCATGACTGGGGTGAAGTCGTAACAAGGTAGCCCTAGGGGAACCTGGGGCTGGATCACCTCCTTAAACGAAGCTGCCGTTCTGGTAAGTGCTCACAACGAATTGCATGGTTGGATGTTTTAGAGAGCGCCATTCGATGTTCTATCGGATGGAACTTAGGCGAAGGATGTTTTGCTACAGGCAAGGCGCTGACCAAGAGAAAGAGGGAGTGTGCAAATAGCACATGACCGATTGAACGAAGGAAGCAACGTAGCTTGGAGTGAAACAAACGAGCATAAGTGGGTCTGTAGCTCAGTTGGTTAGAGCGCACCCCTGATAAGGGTGAGGTCGGTAGTTCAAATCTACTCAGACCCACCAATTTTGTGCATCTCGTCGTTGCAGCTTCACTCGCATAGCAGGCTATGCAGTCACGAAACTGCGCCTGGATCTGCGCAAAATTGGCACTTATTAAGCCTAGGGTTTTCATGGGGCTATAGCTCAGCTGGGAGAGCGCCTGCTTTGCACGCAGGAGGTCAGCGGTTCGATCCCGCTTAGCTCCACCATTTCTCAAGAAGCCAAAAGCTAATGATTAAACAGTTTGTTTATCCATTACCTTTTGTTTTCTTCGGAAAACACGCTCTTTAACAAAGTGGATCTGTGATTGAAGCAATCAAATTGAATCAGTTTAATTTTATTGTGTTCGATCAAGCGTTTATATCTGGCGATTAATATCGTATTAGTTCTGACTGATAACTTGAACACTGTTTTGGGTTATATGGTCAAGTGACTAAGCGTGCACGGTGGATGCCTAGGCAGTCAGAGGCGATGAAGGACGTTGTAGCCTGCGATAAGGTTCGGGGAGTCGGCAAACAGACTTTGATCCGGACATTTCCGAATGGGGAAACCCACCCGTCATAAGGCGGGTATCTTGACCTGAATACATAGGGTCAAGAGGCGAACCCGGGGAACTGAAACATCTAAGTACCCGGAGGAAAAGAAATCAACCGAGATTCCCTCAGTAGCGGCGAGCGAACGGGGATTAGCCCTTAAGCGTTTTGAGTTTTAGCGGAACACTCTGGAAAGTGTGGCCATAGTGGGTGATAGCCCCGTACGCGAAAAGGCTCTTAATGTGAAAACGAGTAGGACGGGGCACGTGAAACCTTGTCTGAACATGGGGGGACCATCCTCCAAGGCTAAATACTCCTGACTGACCGATAGTGAACCAGTACCGTGAGGGAAAGGCGAAAAGAACCCCTGTGAGGGGAGTGAAATAGACCCTGAAACCGTGTACGTACAAGCAGTGGGAGCGGTCCTTGAGACCGTGACTGCGTACCTTTTGTATAATGGGTCAGCGACTTAATTTCAGTAGCAAGCTTAACCGTATAGGGGAGGCGTAGGGAAACCGAGTCTTAATAGGGCGTCAAGTTGCTGGGATTAGACCCGAAACCGAGCGATCTACCCATGGGCAGGTTGAAGGTTGAGTAACATCAACTGGAGGACCGAACACACGTATGTTGAAAAATGCGGTGATGACCTGTGGGTCGGAGTGAAAGGCTAATCAAGCTCGGAGATAGCTGGTTCTCCTCGAAAGCTATTTAGGTAGCGCCTCGTGTCTCACCTTGGGGGGTAGAGCACTGTTTCGGCTAGGGGGTCATCCCGACTTACCAACCCGATGCAAACTCCGAATACCCAAGAGTGCAATCACGGGAGACAGACGGCGGGTGCTAACGTCCGTCGTCAAAAGGGAAACAACCCAGACCGTCAGCTAAGGTCCCAAAGTTACAGTTAAGTGGGAAACGATGTGGGAAGGCTTAGACAGCTAGGAGGTTGGCTTAGAAGCAGCCACCCTTTAAAGAAAGCGTAATAGCTCACTAGTCGAGTCGGCCCGCGCGGAAGATTTAACGGGGCTCAAACTGTACACCGAAGCTACGGATGCCACTTTGTGGCATGGTAGAGGAGCGTTCTGTAAGCCGTTGAAGCGGAAGCTGTAAGGCACCGTGGAGGTATCAGAAGTGCGAATGCTGACATGAGTAACGATAAAGGGTGTGAAAAACACCCTCGCCGGAAGACCAAGGGTTCCTGTCCAATGCTAATCAGGGCAGGGTGAGTCGGCCCCTAAGGCGAGGCAGAAATGCGTAGTCGATGGGAAGCAGGTTAATATTCCTGCACCTCAGATAAGTGCGATGGGGGGACGGAGAAGGTTAGGCTAGCGCGGCGTTGGTTGTCCGCGTTTAAGGATGTAGGTTTGGATCTTAGGTAAATCCGGGATCCTTTAAGACTGAGATCTGATGACGAGCTCTCTTTTGAGCGAAGTAGTCGATACCATGCTTCCAGGAAAATCCTCTAAGCTTCAGCTTATTTGAGACCGTACCCCAAACCGACACAGGTGGTCAGGTAGAGAATACCAAGGCGCTTGAGAGAACTCGGGTGAAGGAACTAGGCAAAATGGTACCGTAACTTCGGGAGAAGGTACGCCGGTTTTGGTGATGGGACTTGCTCCCTAAGCTGAGGCTGGTCGAAGTGAAATGGTGGCTGCAACTGTTTATTAAAAACACAGCACTCTGCAAACACGAAAGTGGACGTATAGGGTGTGACGCCTGCCCGGTGCTTGAAGGTTAATTGATGGGGTTAGCTTAGGCGAAGCTCTTGATCGAAGCCCAAGTAAACGGCGGCCGTAACTATAACGGTCCTAAGGTAGCGAAATTCCTTGTCGGGTAAGTTCCGACCTGCACGAATGGCGTAATGATGGCCACACTGTCTCCACCCGAGACTCAGTGAAATTGAACTCGCTGTTAAGATGCAGCGTACCCGCGGCTAGACGGAAAGACCCCGTGAACCTTTACTACAGCTTCACACTGAACTCTGAACCTACTTGTGTAGGATAGCTGGGAGGCTTTGAAACGTGGACGCCAGTTTGCGTGGAGCCAATCTTGAAATACCAGCCTGGTATGTTTGGGGTTCTAACCCAGACCCGTTATCCGGGTCGGGGACAGTGTGTGGTGGGTAGTTTGACTGGGGCGGTCTCCTCCCAAAGCGTAACGGAGGAGCACGAAGGTACCCTCAGCATGGTCGGAAATCATGCAATGAGTGCAAAGGCATAAGGGTGCTTAACTGCGAGACAGACACGTCGAGCAGGTACGAAAGTAGGTCTTAGTGATCCGGTGGTTCTGTATGGAAGGGCCATCGCTCAACGGATAAAAGGTACTCCGGGGATAACAGGCTGATACCGCCCAAGAGTTCACATCGACGGCGGTGTTTGGCACCTCGATGTCGGCTCATCACATCCTGGGGCTGAAGCCGGTCCCAAGGGTATGGCTGTTCGCCATTTAAAGTGGTACGCGAGCTGGGTTTAGAACGTCGTGAGACAGTTCGGTCCCTATCTGCCGTGGGCGTTTGATACTTGAGAAGAGCTGCTCCTAGTACGAGAGGACCGGAGTGGACGAACCTCTGGTGTTCGGGTTGTGTCGCCAGACGCATTGCCCGGTAGCTACGTTCGGACGGGATAACCGCTGAAAGCATCTAAGCGGGAAGCCTCCTTCAAGATAAGGTATCACCAGGGCCTCGAGCCCTCTGAAGAGCCGTTCAAGACCAGGACGTTGATAGGCTGGGTGTGTAAGCGTTGTGAGGCGTTGAGCTAACCAGTACTAATTGCTCGTGCGGCTTGACCATATAACGCCAAAGCGGTGTTAAGTTGGCACTGATACGAAACAAGCTAGATATAAACGATCGACACGTTGAACTGATTCAAGAGACTTCAATTAAGTTCGCAGAAAATTGCTCCTGCATTTTCTGCACTTCCGCCATCCATGGCGGGCGGATTCACTTACCTTTTTTGCTTGGCGACCATAGCGATTTGGAACCACCTGACCCCATCCCGAACTCAGCAGTGAAACGAATCAGCGCCGATGGTAGTGTGGGGCTTCCCCATGTGAGAGTAGGTCATCGCCAAGCGCCTAATACGAGAAACCCCTAGCACGCTGTGCTAGGGGTTTTTTCGTCTTAGCGGCTCTGACCTACAGCCGGTATGTGAGAGTAGGGCCACGACGGAAACAGACGAAGCGAGGCTTTGTCCCGGTTTTACGCCCCGGGCCTAACGGCCCCGGGGACTTCCATCGCCAAGCGCCTAACGATAACTCTCCTAGCAGGCTCTACTAGGTTTTGTGAACAGGCTCGCTCGGCAGTTAGGCCTTTAACCAATCCCTTCTTTCTAGCTCGAAAGCCTGAATCCTAGCTCGATAACCTGAATCAATTGCCGATAATTGCTGTCCCAGTACAATTCAGCTATCGACAATCAATAACGAGGTTCCAGTGGCAGCTCTTCTTAGCGCGATTGTGGTTTTTATCCTTAGCCATATGATTCCGATGCGGCCTAAGTTCCGCCAGCCGCTGGAGCGGCGATTGGGGCGGGTGGGTTTTTTAATTGCCTACAGCATCCTGTCGTTGCTGATTATCGGCTGGCTTGGGCATGCGTTCGCGAAGGCGCCTTACGTGCAGCTATGGCCCTGGTCGATTTGGGCAGCCTGGTTGCCGGTCGTGTTGATGCCGATCGCCAGCTTTTTGATCCTGGCGGGCTTGAGCTCGAAGAATCCGTTTTCGTTAGGTGCCGGCGCGCAAGGCTTTGATTTATCAAGGCCGGGTATCGTTACTGTCAGCCGTCATCCGGTGATGTGGGGCTTGGTGCTATGGTCCGGCTCCCATATTCCCGTTAATGGCGATGTCGCCGGGTTGCTGCTGTTTGGCTTGATGCTACTGCTTAGCCTTGCCGGAACTCTCACTATGGAGCGTGTCAAGCGCCGTCGCTATAGCGATGAAGAGTGGGCTCGGATGCTGGAGAATACTGTCAATATCCCGTTTGCCTCGCCGCTGACGATTGATTGGCGAGGGATTGGTTGGTGGCGTGTACTGCTGGGAGCGGGATTGTATTTGGGACTGCTTTTTGCCCATCAGCCGGTTATCGGCATAGCTCCGCCTGTTTTTTACTGAGTGAATCAGTCACGACGTTGGATATGGTTTTGAGCTTTGTCGTTACTGCGTATCGTCAAATTGAAACGCTTGCTGTTCAAACTTCCGGTAGCTAACCCTGTTTCGTCCGGCTGCCTTAGCCGCATACAGAGCTTCATCAGCCCTCTGAAGAATGGGTTCATAGGTTGCCTCCGAGATGTTGCTGGTCGCCACCCCAAGACTTACCGTCACGCTAAGTCTGTATTGGTCGACTTCGATCTGTGTTGATTCAACATGCTGTCGGATCCTTTCTGCCAAGCTACAAGCGCCGTCCAGGTCGGTCGTCGGTAGCAGCAGTAGGAATTCTTCGCCGCCGTAACGGCCCAATTGGTCACAGTCGCGCAGTGCCTCGTTGATTGAATTGGCGACCTTGGCGATCACCCTGTCACCGACAAGATGGCCATGGGCATCGTTGATCGATTTGAAATGGTCGATATCGATCATTACCAGGCTGAAGGTGCTACGTGGCGCTTCCACCACGGCTCTTTGTTCGGGAGTTGATTGGTGCTCCAGGGCCTCCAGAATCACCGCACGGTTATATAACCCGGTCAGCGAATCCAGGGTCGCCATATCATGGAGTTTGTGTTGGATCTTGGCTAGCTCTTTGGCGGCAATCTTGACCACCAGGAAGCTGAGACTGAACGCGACTACCAGTATTAATGCCAGAGAAATCAGCAGGTTCATGACGCCTTGATGACTACGACTGTTACTGGCAGTGATGTCCTGATAAATCTCGAAAGCCCCGACGATCATGCCTAGGCTGTTGCGGATCGGTACATAACTTTCTACGACATCGACTTCGAAGCGCTTTTCTCCCTGTAGGTCCGTGAACTCATCTTTACTCTTTAATTTAGAGTCGGCTCCTCCGGCGAGTGCTGCTTTAAGCCTTAGATTTTCTTTATCTCTTTTTCCGATGATCGAATGGTCTGTACTGTAGAGTATCTCTCCTTGGGTCGAGAAAATTTTAATTTTAACGATATCCAGGGGAGCAAATAGCGCCCGCATCTTAGCATCCAATGCCTGAAAATCCTCAGGATAAATCTGCAACTGCTCATCCCCATTAGCATCGGGATGAAGGAAATGATCCTTTTCGAGCGCGAGGACCGATAGCGACGTTTTGATCGCGTTCGTTTCGGTATCTTGCAGGACTTGCTTACTGTAGATCGTGGTAATGGCGTAGCTGGACAGACCCAGGATGGTGACCGAAAAAAACAGCGCAACGACCAGCAGCAGTTTAACCAGCTTGGCGGGTGAGTTTTGAGCTGAGAAGACAGAGATGTCAGCCATGAGCGGTAATTCTTATTGCCTAGTTGGGGTTAAACAGGGCGAGACTACGGCTTTCGCTATAACTCTCAATCTAGGTGTAGGGGAAGTGTGGGCTTCTTTCCGCCAAGCATCAATGGCCTACAACATAAGCTTTAGTTTAATGGCTGATGGGCTGAAGGAGGAAAGTAAAAGCTGAAGGAACTGCGTAAGAGGAAGGTAATTTAGATGGCTCCCCGAGCTGGACTCGAACCAGCGACCAATAGATTAACAGTCTACTGCTCTACCAACTGAGCTATCGGGGAACGGATCTAAAACCGGTTTGAATCGTTGGTGGTTGGCTCCCTGAGCTGGACTCGAACCAGCGACCAATAGATTAACAGTCTACTGCTCTACCAACTGAGCTATCAGGGAATCACTCAAACCGTGGGCGCGGATATTATCGACCTTTAGCGGTACGGTCAAGGGCCTTGTTCCGATGTCTTTTCAATGCCCTGACTCCTTCGGTTGCGCCGCTTCGATCGGGTACGGATAATCGCTCAATCAAAGTGCTGGAACGGTGAACAATGGCGATCAAACTACTGCTTATCGATGCAATGAACCTGATTCGTCGGGTCCATGCGGCTGTGCCCGGTGAAGGGGATGACGCCATCGAAGCGGCGCTGACAACGTCGGGGCAGATCGTGGGGCGTTTGCTGAGCCGTTTCGAGCCAACCCACGGCGTCTGTGCTTTTGATGGTTGGCAAAAAAGCTGGCGTCATCTGGCTTACCCGGACTACAAGGCCGGGCGCAAGCCGATGCCGGACAGCCTAAGGGACAACCTGGATCGCTTTCAGCAACTGTTTCGCTACAAGGGGCTGACCAGTCTGACCTATCCCCATTACGAAGCCGATGATGTCTTGACGACCCTGGCGGCGAAGACCTTGCAGGCCGGCGGTGAAGTGGTGCTGGTATCGACCGATAAAGGTTTCGCTCAGTTGTTGGCCAGTGATCCGCAGGGACTGGTGTTGTGGGATCATTTTGCCAAGCAGCAGATCGACAGGGATTTTATCCAGCAGCGGTTTCAGGTCCAGCCCGGTCAGCTGTGCGATTACCTGGCCCTCTGCGGTGACAATACCAACCGGATTCGTGGCGTTGATGGGATCGGCGCCAAAGGCGCGGCGCAGCTGTTGGCGCAATGGCCGGATCTCGAAGCTCTGTTTGCAGAGCTGGAACAGCTGCCGACCCGCTATCGCAATAAACTGGAGGGCCGCTGGGCTCAGGTTGAGCAAGCCCGACGCCTGGTGGCGCTGCGTTCGGACCTGGAATTGGACTGCTCACTGAAGGAGTTCCGGCTTGGTGCCGAGGCCGCCAAACCGATGATCAAAAACGCCTGATCGAAAGAAACCCCAATCCTTGTCCGAGGGCAGGCAAACGGACTTAACGCTGCTGAAGGAGTGGGTTAGAATCCGGTGCTTTGGTGCGGCTTTTCAGCTCGCCCTTTCGAAAGAAATTAGGACCCTTCATGCTTTTCAACAAGCTGCCTGACGAGTTATTTCTGCCGTTGTCGGGGCAGAATCGCCAGATCTATCAAACCGTTTTGATTGAGCTGGCCGATCTGTTTTTCGACGAGGACCTGATCGACCCCTTTATTCCCAAGGACCTGGTGCGTTCGACCATCGAAGAAGCGGTGATCAAACACGGTATTCGCCAGTGGGCGCCGGAAGCCGACGAGGATGAGGGGGAGCCGATGGCGGCTGCTCAGGCGGTTTCGATACCCAAGACCAGCGCTGACTACACCAACCGGATCTACCGTCGACTGGTGAAAACCGGCTGGCTTGATGAAGAGCAGCAGCTTTACCGCACCTATGTGTTGATGGCACCGTCGGTCAGCCATGTGCTGCGCACCCTGATCGATGTCGCGACCTTCCAGAAGAAGAGCTACGGCGGCGCGGTACTGAATGTGCTCAGCTCGGTGGAAGCGGCGATCTCCGATCCCACCGGCCGGGGCCTGACCCTGCAGGAAGCGGCCCGCACCGCGGCCGAGTTCAGTGCTCACCTGACCGATATGCTGCTGGGCCTGCGTGAGCTGCGCCAGAGCTTTGCCGCCAGCACCAATCCCCAGGATATCGTGCGGGGCTTCTTTGAGCAGTTTGTCGAGGCGATTCTGGTCTCCGACTACAAGACCCTGAAAACCCACAACAACCCGTTCCGGTTCCGGCGCCAGCTGTTGTCGATGCTCAAGGATCTGCAGTTCGATGAGCTCAAACGCAATCAGCTGATCGATCACTATCAGGAGGTGCTGGAGCTGACCAATGCCGAAGCCGAAGCCAAGGTGGATCAGCACATTTCGCGGATTATCCGGATCTTTGAGTCGGTCGATGAGCGCCTGGCGGCGATCGATGATTTCCGTTTCCGGCTGGAGAAGCGGGTTTCCGATACGGTCCGTTACATGGACAAGACCACCCCGGGCATGAGCTCGAGGTTGTCGCGCCTGATCGCCAAGCTGTCCGAGCAGGATGAGGCCGAGATTCCGCTGGCCGATACGCTGGAGAGCTATGCCTTCCTGTCGCCGCGTTCGATTCGCAGCGCACCGCGCCGGCGCACACCGCCGTCGTTGAAGATCATCCAACAGCAGGTGATCGACCCCGAGGTACTGGAACAGCGCCAGCGCTTCAAGGAATACAAAGAGCGGCGCCAGATCAATGGCAGCAAGCTGGAGGCCTATATCGAGCGTCAGCTCGACGGAGCCGATAGCCTGCGGGCCGAGCAGTTTACGATCGACTCGATCGAGGATTATATCGCCTTCAGTTATGTGCGCCACATGGCCTCACTGGGCAAGAAAGGCAAGAACCTGTACGGCAAGTACCGGATCGAATTTGATGATGATTACACCGCGGTGGCCGAGATGGTCGAATGCCGGGGCTTCAGCCTCCACCGTGATAAGACCAACCAGAAGGACGTAGCGAATGCTGGGTGATTTGAACAAGATTTTGAACCGGTTCGAGCAGGTCGATGCCGAGGATTTCATCCAGGCCGCCAACAAGCTGCTGGTGAACCAGTTCCTGTACGCCGACAAACCGGCGCACCGGCCGCACTATTTCCTGATCGCCGACCATATCGGTTACTTCACCAACCTGTTCGAAGCGATCGGCTGGTCACTGACCCATCAGCCGGACGAGTCCTACATCGGCCTGATCCCCAGGGGGGAAGAGCGTTACCTGCGTCTGCGGCTGGACGAGTCGCTGTTCCTGCTCTGTCTGCGCCAGCAGTATGAGCAGAAGCTGGAGAATTTCGACGTTGAAGGCGGCAAGGCCTTTATCAGCTCCGATGATCTGCTGCAGCTGTATGAAAACCTGACCGCCAAAGAGATCCCCAACGAAACCCGTTTCAAGGAGATCCTCGGTCTGTTCAGCCGCCACGGCATCATCGAGCGCGGCAAGCCGGCCGAGACCGATCCGAAGAACATTCCGTTGATGATCAATCCGTCGATCCGCCAGGTGGTGGTCGAGGACTGGGTGCGTCAGCTCGAAGAGCTGGCTGACGGCGTCGATGCCAGCGAAGAGCAGGCGATCGAAGAGCGCGAGCTGGCCGAGCAGGATGCGGAAACCGCACCTAAAACTGAAGCCGAAGCCGAAGCAGAGACCTCAGCCTCAACTGACGAACAGATCGAACCGAAGACCCAGGCCGAGCCGGAGACCGCCCAATGAAGCTGCTGAATAAAATTGTCCTGGTTAACTGGTACGTGCTCGGGGCGGTCGAAATCCCGATCCGTGGCAACGTTGCGATCGTCGGCCCCAACGGTTCGGGTAAGTCATCGCTGCTGGACGCGATCCAGACCGTGATGGTCGGCGGCAACAAGCGCTACCTGAGCTTCAACGCCAGTGCCGGGCAGAAGTCCGAGCGTAGCCTGCGCACCTACTGCCTGGGCTTTCTGGACGACACCAGCACCGGCGGCAAAGGCAAGCTGGCCCGCGAAGACTCGATCACCTACCTGGCGCTGGAGTTCAAAGATGAAGATTCCGGCCAGATCGATACCGTCGGCCTGGCGATCAGCGCCTCGCTGGCGACCCCGGACGAAGAGGTCGAAGGCCGCTTTATCCTGCCCCATACCTCGGTGACGCTGGATGACTTCACCATCCAGGCCAACGGCGGTCGGATTCCGCGGGCCTGGACCGATGTCCGTGATCATCTGCGTCAGCGCTGCCCGACCATGACATTGGAGAAACGCACCAGTCGTTTCCTCAAAGAGATGATGGCGCTGCTTAGCTACGACAGCAATCTGCCGGTCGATGAAGACAAGTTCCTGAAGAACTTCCGCAACGCGATCAAGTTCACCCCGATCGACAGTCCGACCCGCTTCGTGCGCGAGTACGTGCTGGACCAGAAACTGGTTCAGGTCGGCGACTTCCGTAAATCGCTCGAAGAGTATCGGGCGATGGAGCAGAAGACCAAGGAGGTCTCGGCTCGGATCGATGAGCTGACCAAGGTGCAGGAGCTGTGTGGCGGGGTGAAGCGTAACGCCCGCAACGCGGTTGAGTACGAGTGGGTGGTTCACGAGTCCCGTTTTGAAGCGGCCGACCTGAAGAAGGAATCGGTCGAAGAGAAGCTGGAGACCGAGCAGGAGAAAGCCGAAGCGCTGGAGATCGAATCCGATCGACTCGAGAAAGAGCTGAACGGTTTGATGCAGGCGCTGGCCGATACCCGGGCCGAGCTGAACAACACCGACTCAGCCGGACGGATCAAGGAGCTGGAGCTCAAGATCGATGCCAAGCAGCACGAGCTGAGTGTCGTCAGCGACAAGATCCAGGAGGTCTACAGTCTGCTGCGCTCCACCGTCAATTTCGCCAAGCACGAGAACAGCCTGCCGGACAACTTTGTCGAAGTGGTCAAAGAGGCGGTTGAGCTTTGGCGTGAAGGGGAAAATCTGCTCGAAGGCAGCTGGCCGCAGCAGCCGATGGCGGTGGATAACTGCCTGGAACAGCTGAAGAAGCAGATCGATGGGGTTCGGCTGGAGGTGTCGCGTCGCTTTGAAGGCTCGGTGATCGAGCTCAACGCCATGCGTGACCAACTCAAGGGCCAGCAGGGCGCGATCGAACAGCTTAAGCAGGGCCATGCGCCGCTCAAGCGCAACACCCGTGAACTGATGCGACTGCTGGAAGAGTACGGTATTGAATCCACTCCACTGTGCGAACTGACCGAAATCAACGACGATCACTGGCGTACCGCGATTGAGAGTTTCCTGGGGAACCGCCGTGAGGCGCTGATCGTGGATCCGGATCGGGTCAAGGATGCGATCACGCTTTATCGTCGCCGGGCCCGTCACCTGAAAGGCTGCCGGATCGTTAACACGACCACCTCGGAGCGTTGGCTCGACCGGGCCAAGAAGGGCTCGCTGGCCGAATACGTCGACTGTGAGAACAAACACGCGCTGGCCTATATCAACCGTACCCTGGGCGGGGTGATGGCGGTCGAGACCGAAGCCGAACTGCTGCGCCAGGAGCGGGCGATCACTCCGGACTGTATGCTGCAGACCGAGGGCTCGACTACTGCGATTCACGAACAGGCGCCGATGATGGGGATCCGCCAGCGCGAGCAGCAGCTGCAGCGCCAGGACCAGGATTTCGAGCAGCTGCAGCGTAAGTTCAGCCAGCAGGAGCAGCAGCACCGCAGCCTGGACACGCTGAAAGATTCGCTGATTCGTCTGACCGCCTCGTTGACCGGGGTGCAGGAGAGCACCTACTCGCTGGCCAACCAGCGTGAGATGGTCGATGCCGAACTGAGCGGCTACCGTCAGGCGATCCAGGACCTGCGCAACCAGGATGACTCCGGGCTGCAGAACAAGCTGACCGAGCTGGTCGAGTCGCAGAAGACTACCCAGACCGAACATCAGAATGTGTTGGAGCAGCTGAAGAAGCTACGTACCACGCTGATCAAGCGCGAGGCCAGTCTTGAGGTGCTCGATAGCGAGTTGGAAGAGCATGCTCACAATCGCAGCAAATGTGAGGAGCGGGCCGAGTTCAACGCCGATTCGGCCCAGGAGAAGCGCGATTACCTGGAGGAATCCTGCAACGGCGAGCTGGAGCGGATCACCTTCGATGCGGCCCGCAAGGCGCAGAACGAGCTGACTCTGGTCGAGAAGAAAAAGAACTCGGTACGCGATGCGGTAGCCCAGTATAAGGCCAAGTATCACGGCAGTGGCGCGTCTCACCAGGAGTTGGACAATATCAGCCCGGACTCCAGCCATGATGAACTCGAGGCCTTCGTTGCCGCCACCGTGACGGCGCTCAACGATACCGAGCTGGCCCACTACACCAAGAAGTCCGAACGGGCCCGGATCGAAGCCGAGACCGCGTTCCGGTCCGACTTCGTTGCCCATCTGAACGATCAGATCGACAAGATCAAAGAACTGATCAAAGAGCTGAACAACCACCTCAAGCGGCGTCCGTTCCACGCCGAGATGTACAGCTTCACGATGAACCCGAACCCAGAGCTCAAAGAGATCCTGAAGCTGGTCGAAACCTACTCACGGCTCGACCAGGCCAATGCCGGCGGACTGTTCGACACCACCTTGACCGAGGACAATCCCCATCGCGAAGCACTGGAGAAGATCCATGCCGTGCTCAAGGACGAGGGCGAAAGCTCGATCCTGCAGGACTATCGCAACTTCTATAACTTCGAATTGGTGATCAAGGATCTGGACGGCAATATCAAGACCAACCTGAGCCAGCGGATCAAGACCGGTTCCGGTGGTGAGCACCAGGTGCCGTTCTACGTTGCGATCGCAGCTGGTATGGGCGCCACCTACCGGATTAAGCAGGCGATGGACGGCAAGCCGTTGGGCGGCATCAGCCTGTCGATGTTCGACGAAGCCTTCAACAAGCTTGATGCCGAGAACACCCAGACCAGCCTTGGCTTTATGGGCGACCTTGGTCTGCAGACCCTGATCGCGGCACCGGACGACAAGTACTCGCTGATGGCCGCTACCATGGATACGGTAATCAACGTTTGCCGTGCCGGCGCGGTGGTGGATCTGGATGTGGAGTTCCCGACCCCGAAGGGCAAGCAGCTGCTGGATTCGGATAACCCCTACCGGGCGGCCCGTGAAGCGGCGCTGGCCAAGGTGGGCGATCAGGCAGAACCTGAGCCGGTGTAACGATCCTTATCAGCCCCCCGCGATAAAAAAGGCCAACCCTCGGGTTGGCCTTTTTTGTACCGGTTGTCCCGTCCTGAATAACGTTGACACTTTTCGATCATTAACTCGGGAAGTGACATGAAAACAAAGACTAAACGTACTCAGAAAGATTATTCCCTCGCCTTTAAATTGTCGGTTGTCGACCAAGTAGAAGCCGGTGAACTGTCCTATAAGCAGGCACAGCAGCGTTACGGCATCCAAGGTCGCTCAACCGTATTAGTTTGGCTACGTAAGCATGGCAGGCTAGATTGGTCTCAAGGATCAGATCACCAGGCAAAACTAATGTCAGACAAGCCTTCAGAACTTACCCCAGAGCAGCGGATCAAGGAGCTTGAGCAACAGTTGGCAGATGCCCAGCAAAAAGCGGAGTTCTTCGAAGCGGTGGTTGATGTGCTCAAACGGGATCACGGGGTCCGTGTCGTAAAAAAGCCTCGCGGCAAGTCATCGAAGAACGGCAGGTCACAGGGCTGACGGTTACTCGAGCTTGCCAAATCCTCGGTATCAGCCGACAGGCCTACTATCAGCAACGCCAGCGAGCGAAACAGCAAGCAAAGATGCGTTGTTCCATACTGAGCTTTGTTCAACGTGAGCGTATGCAGCAACCTCGGCTGGGAGCGCGTAAGCTACTGTCCCTGCTCAATGCCGAAACGGAATGTAAAATCGGCCGGGACAAACTATTTGAACTGCTCAGGGATCGCCGCTTATTGGTCCAGCGACGCCGGGCATATCACAAGACTACGCAGAGTCATCATCGTTTCTGGTGCCATCCTAACTTGCTAAAGCCCGGTGCAGAGCAAGAGCAAGCCACACGGCCAGAACAGATCTGGGTCGCGGATATCACCTATCTTCCAGTCAGGGACGGAGAGGCCTATCTGAGCCTGGTTACCGATGCGTATTCACGCAAAGTCGTCGGCTATCACGTACACGGTGATTTGAGGGCTGAGTCCGTATTAACGGCCTATCAGAAGGCCTTGGATGGTTACCAAGGTAGCGCCGGGCTTATCCATCACTCTGACAGGGGGATACAGTACTGTTCAAAGCGCTATCAGGCCGTACATAAGGAGCACGGTGTGCGTTGTTCGATGACGGATGGGTATGACTGCTATCAGAATGCGCTTGCGGAAAGAGTAAACGGGATTCTGAAAGGTGAGTATCTGCTGAGAAAGCCAGAGGATCTAGATCAGGCCACGATCATGGTTGATGAGTCGATCCGACTCTACAATACACGGCGGCCACATATGGCCTTAAAATACAAAACGCCCGATGAGGTGCATCGGGCGTTTTCAACCTGAAAGGATGTCAACCTATATCAGGACAAGACAGGTTTCTAAGCTGAAGCGAGTTTAGAACTCCTCCTTGTGCAGTACCCAGTCCTGCTTCCGGCAGGCTTTGAGCCCTGTTCGCGTCTCCCGCTAATATCTAGCTTTTCTCATGTTGATAAGAACCCGATTCGGTCGTTCCAAATAAAGAGTCAAAGTCGTTGGGATAAGGCTTGTCGGAGAGACCGAAAGAGGGTAGATTTGCTGTTCAATTTGTACCCAACATCAAGAGAAGGGCTGACGTCCTCGCCAACCTGCCGACCTGGGCAAGGTGGTTACCGACTATCTACTGGAGAGAGTCGGCGATGTGGTCGAAACCGACAACCAAACAGGTGTCCTAGCGTTTCCCATCATTGAATACGTCAGTTCTCATATAACTGTGAGAGCTAGTCATGTCTGAATGTATTGTCGATCAAGGTCACGATCTCGGTGACTTGGATGAACACCCCTCGGTATCGCGACCGGATGATCGCTTGTTGCAGCACGGTAGTGGCACGCCGGTGTATGTCTGGTGGGCGCTGGGCAAAAGGCGCAATCGTGCCGGTGCCCGCTGGAAGTGCTGGTTTGTCTACATCGAGTACCGCCGGGCCGATGGCCGCAGTGCTTATCAACAGCTCGAGCTGGCGCTGGACGAGGCCCTCGATGCCGATATCTGGCAACGGTTGAGCCAACTACCATTGGCGGGGCTGTGTGTGGAGAAAACCCAGCGCTGGTTAACTGCTCGCGGATAAGTTCTGGCGGGTTTGTTGCTAACCGGTTGAGCCTTTGTTGAGCGAGGCTCTACGTTCGCGCCGGTCCTGCAGCAGGTCGGTGATGGCGTGGCAGATCAACGTGGTGACCACGATGGCACCACCGAGCAGGGCATAGCGCCCCGGATCCTCTCCCAGCACCCACCAGACCAGCAGAGGCCCCATGACGGTTTCCAGCAGCAGCATGATGGCGACTTCCGGTGCCGGAATATAGCCCGGACCCAGGCAGATCAGCATGAAAGAGAAGGGCACGATCAGTAGTCCCATCGCCAGAACGATCGGAATGTTGGCGCCTTGAAGCGACAGGGAAGGCACCATAAAGGCCGCTATCACGGCGCTGAGCAGGTAGGCCAGTGACAGGGCCGGCCAGATTTGGCGCTGTTGAACCTGGCCCATCAATGAAAACTCCAGTCCCATCAGCAAGGCGGTACCCAGTGCGATCAGATTGCCCATCTGAGTCCCGGCGTCCAAGCCGTCGATGACCAGAATGATGACGCCGATCAGGCAACTGAAGATCGCTATCCAAGTACGGGTCGCCAGTCTGAGTTGGAACAGCAGACGGTCGAACAGCGCTGAGAACATCGGCGACAGCGCCAGAATGATCAACACATTGGCGGCCTTGGTGTGGTGCATCGCCATCACAAAGCCGATATTGGCGGTACAGATCAGGGCAACAAGCAACATTCCCAGACGACTGAGATGTAGCGCCTTCAGAGGGCCTTCATGACGCCGGGTCAACAGCACCACCAGCATGACCACCAAGCCGCCGAGCAGACTGCGCCAGAACACCACACTCCAGGAGTCCAGCCCGGCCAAGCGGATGGACAACGCATCCGGTATCAACAGGCTGACCCCGGTCAGGGTTATCAGCAGGCCTTTGGCACGTCTTGAAAGCTGCATCGATCCTCCGTCTTCCGGCTATCGCGCCGTCTGGGCGCTAATAGTGGATAGTGCCATCGATATTGTCCAGCCTGATAGCGGGGATTGATGGACGACGCTATGTCCGACCGGCCCGATCGGGTAAAATGCGATCTATCACTTCTGTTTGTAGCACCGATTACGGAGAAATCATGCCCGAACTGCTCGAGAAACCGGTCCGCCCCAAAGGTCACGAATGCTGCGGAGGCGGTTGCTGCCCCTGTATCTGGGATCATTACTACGATGCACTGGGGCGTTGGGAAGAGCAGCAGGAGAAGTTGCAGCAACAGCAGCAGACCGAGAGCGCGGAAGCCGAGCAAACCCAGGCATAAGTTCTTTCCTCAGGTTCTATCCGGAAGCCATCGTCGTGATGGCTTCGCGTTATCCCCACCTCTGCCGG
Organism: Motiliproteus sp.; assembly: GCF_965230735.1. Taxonomy (GTDB): domain Bacteria; phylum Pseudomonadota; class Gammaproteobacteria; order Pseudomonadales; family Balneatricaceae; genus Motiliproteus. The sequence goes on along the minus strand of NZ_OZ246016.1, from coordinate 3,298,468 downwards.
CTAGGCGTTCCGCACTTCCGTATCAGATCTCAAATTCAGGTCAGTCCTCGAATTCAGGCGTTTGAGCCTTGCTCATGGCGGCCTTGAACATCTCCTGCTGGTGCAGCATCGCCGAGTTCCAGGTGGCGACGTAATTGAGCCCATCTTCCACACTGTGGTCACGGCTGTAGAGCAGCATCTCTTTGGTGCCGCGGATCGCCAACGGTGATTTGGCGGCGATACCGGCGGCCAGCTTACGAACCTCCTCCAACATCTGGGCTGAATCATCGTAGACCCGGTTCACCAGCCCCAGCTGCTGCGCTTCATCTGCCTCGCAGCGACGACCGGTCAGAGCCAGTTCGTTGGCCTGGCCGCGGCCGATCAGGTGCGGTAGTCGTTGCAGCGTGCCGACATCGGCGGTCAATGCCAGGTCGATCTCCTTGATGGTGAAATAGGCGTCGCGGCTGGCGTAGCGCATGTCAGCGCAGCAGATCATATCCACGCCCCCTCCGATACAGGCGCCCTGGACCGCCGCCAGCACCGGCTTTCGGCAACGCTCGATGGCGGTCAGGTTGCCCTGCAGGCGTTTGATGTTGAGCCGCAGTTGTTCGTTAATCCGTTGCTGGTCCTTGGTGTGGCGGGGAATAAAGTCGGCCATGGCGGTGATATCGATGCCGGCACAGAAGTGCTTGCCTTCTCCGTTCAGGATGGCGACCCGGGCACCGGGCTCTGAATCGACCCACTCGAAACACTGTTGCAGCTCGCGCCACATGGCGGCGCTCATGGCGTTGGCTTTATCGGGATTGTTCAGACTGACAGTGGCGATGCCGTCCTCAAGGCTGAGGGAAAGGGTTTCGAAGCTGGGGCACTCGACGGGGCTGTTGTCGGCAGAGCTCATGCTGGACCTCCGGTGTCGGCGTTGTTTTTGGCATTGACGTTATCGGGATTACTGGATCTTGCCAGCCGCAGGGTGCGTGACCAATGGCGATTTCAGCCAGAATACAGACAACTTCGCCCACCTGAGGCCCACCTGAGTTGTTGGGCTAAGGAGCTGTCAGAAGCGAAGGCTCAGACCGGTGGACAACTGCCACTGGGTCAGCAGGTCTCCCTCAACCCGGATATTGCATCCGGTTCCGCAGGCGATCTGGGTGCGATCGTTGACCAGGGTACCGTAACCGCGCAGTTCGGTTCGCCAGCTCAGTTGCTGGCTGAACTGCCAGTTGAAGCCGATCGCCAGGCTCATCGACGGGCGTAACAGTTGATCGCTGCCGGACTTGGGCTCGAACAGGCTCAGCCCTATGCCGCCGGACACATAGGGGGACAAGGACTCGCGGCCCTGGAAAAAATAGTGACCTCCAACCTGCAGGTAGTGGACCCGGATATCACTCAGGTCGTTGCCGGAAGTGTCATGCAGGGTGCTGTTTTGTTGGCTGTAGAGCAATTCGTAGGCTTTGTTGGGTTCTGACTCGAAGCTGGCGATGATACTGAAGTTTGCCGAATCGTCGATATCGACGGGATCACCGCTGCCGCTCTGCTCGAACTCACCGCCACCGCTGTAACCCGGCATCAGGCTCAGTTCAAATGCCTGGCTCGGCTGGGACAGTATCAACAGGCAGGGAACGAGCAGGTATCCCCAGGTTGGTTTCAGTCGGCTGGGCCGATGTTGCTTGGTGGTTCGCATTCTTTGACTCCGGTGGCCTAAGCCTTGAGTGTAGACCGTTGCACTCGCACTGGTGATTGGGAGAAATTATGGCTTTTACATTAGGTAGCTTTTATATTGCCGTCCCATGATGTTATCGCAAATTCTGTTACCGGCGGCGCTGTTCTGCCTGATGTTGGGGTTGGGCCTGGGCCTGACCGTTGCCGATTTTCGCCGCTTGCTGGAGCGCCCCAGGTTGTTGCTGGCCGGTCTGGTCGGGCAGCTGTTGCTGTTGCCGCTGCTGGTGTTCGCCCTACTGCAGCTGTGGTCGCTGCCGACCGAGTTGGCGGTGGGGTTGATGATTGTCGCGCTGGCCCCTGGTGGTGCGACCTCGAATCTGATCAGCCACCTGTGCCGGGGTGATCTGGCGCTGTCGGTCAGTCTGACCGGTTTGAGCAGTCTGATCGTGCCGCTGAGCCTGCCCCTGGGAACCGCGGTGGCGTTGGAGTTCTGGCAGG